>CAJUHR010000008.1 GCA_910586255.1 uncultured Lachnospiraceae bacterium
ATAAAAAAAGTCAATGATTATAAGTTTTTTTCAAAGAAAATGAATTTGCCATTTTAAATGCCGTTTTTTGCCATTTTTGATGGCGGCATACAATTGTAAAGGAATAATGGATTTTCCAAATGAGGAAAACTCTCATCAATATAGATTTTCTGTCTGCGGGAATATTAAAACGTAACAGTTCAAATTCCCCGCAATCTGAACTGTTACATTAAAACAAAGAATAAAAATTGCACGACCCTTTAAGGAGGCATCCATATGTCCGCAGAAATCATGCTTTCATTTCTTAAAACCTGCGGCCCGAATGGGCGGCTGGGATTTCAGGTGGCGGCCCAGTGCGGCCCGGTATTAAAAAATGTAAAAATATCCAATTTGATGGCAGCCAGGCCGGGAAGCTGGTACCAGATACTTATTGAGCTGGAAAAAAGCCGGATTGTCTGTATTCCCCTCTATGCAGATGAGGCCAGAGAGATCTTGTTTTTGTATCGGTACGCCCAGTTGGAAAGCCATTTGAAAAGAAGCCGGGTCCGCAGGCTTCTTCGTTGCTTTGGCTATGAGGAGTACGAGGTTGTAGCGGTGCTGCGGCGTTTGGGGGGGAGATACAGGCAGTATGGAGAGCAGAACGGACCGTTTCCTCATGAGCTGGGTGTGCTTTTGGAGTATCCGGTGGAGGATGTGGAGGGGTTTATAGCCAATCAGGGAAAGAACAGTCTCACATCCCGGTACTGGAAGGTGTATCACGACAGAAAGGAGGCGGAGCGGATATTTCACTTGTATGATGAGGTCAGGGAGAAAGCAATGTGGGAGATCGTTCAGGGCTTCTCTCTGTGTCAGGTAGCCATTTAGCAAAATATCAAAGAACAGTTCAGACGGGCAAGAAGATGCCCGTCTGAACTGTTACTTCTGGGGTTACTGTACTGACTCATGACTAACACTTTGCTGATTAGTCATGAGTCAGTACAGTTATGGGGCCAAAGCATATGCCCCATCGCCACAGGCGATTTCAGATGAGCATATGCCGTTACGTTCACAGGGTACCTGTGAACAGTAACCGTCTGGGGGGAGCGCGGGAAGAGAGAATGAAAAACACTTGAAATAGGCGGGAAGGTGGCATATAATGACAGGAGTGTGTTAGGTCAGTATACCGGCAGGAAAAACAAGCCGGCAGAAAGCGGGATAAATATGACTTGGATTCGGAAAAGGAGCCTGGTTCTGTGGATTCTCATATGGGCGGTGGCGCTTATGGGCTGTAAAGGTTTGAGGGCAGGCTCCGGGACGGAGGATAAGCAGGCAGAGGGCGGAGATTTTGCCCGGGAGCATAAAAAGAAGGTGGTGACTACCGTATTTCCCTACTATGATTTTGTCCGTCAGATTGCCGGAGACCATGTGGAGCTGACTCTGGTGGTGCCGGCCGGGATGGACAGCCATTCCTTTGAGCCCACACCGGCGGATATGCGCGCCATTCAGAACGGGGATATACTGATCTGCAACGGAGGCTCCATGGAGCACTGGCTGACGGAAGTTTTAGATGCCATAGACACCTCTCATATGGAGGTGGTGACCATGATGGACTATGTGGATGTGGTGGAGGAAGAGCTTGTGGAGGGGATGGAGGAGGAAGCCCATGACCATTTCCACGGAGAATCAGACCGCCATGATGAGGGATATGAGCCGGGAGCATGGGGCACAAGGACGAAAAATGTGCCGGCCGAAGACGGCCCCTATGTGGACGATGACGGGCATCACGTGGAAATCGAATATGATGAGCACATCTGGACTTCTCCTATCAATGCCATAAAGCTCATTGGGGTCATCGAGAAGGTGCTGGCAGAGCAGGATCCGGCCCATGCTTTTTGGTATAAGGAAAATGCAGGGATTTTAAAAATGGAGCTTGAGAGAATTGACCAGGGTTTTCGTCAGGTGTCGGAAAGCCGCAGGCGAAATCTGATTGTGGTGGGGGACAAGTTTCCATTCCGGTATCTGGCAGAGGAGTACGGCATAGATTACCGGGCGGCCTTTTCTGGCTGCAGCACAGACACAGAGCCCAGTGCCCGTACCATTGCATATCTGATTGACAAGGTGAGCACAGATAAGATTCCGGTGGTCTATTTTCTGGAGACAGGAAGTCAGCGGGTGGCGCGGATTATCGGGGAGGAGACCGGGGCTAAGCCCCTTCTTCTTCACTCCTGTCACACAGTCACCCGAAGACAGTTTGAGGAGGGCATCACCTATGTGGAGCTGATGGAGCAGAATATAGAGAATCTGAGAAAAGGGTTGGATGAATGAAGCCGTTTATTGTATGCGAGCATGTGGATTTTGGATATGAGAACCAGGATGCGGTCATTGACTTAAGCCTTGCCATTTATCCGGGGGATTATCTGTGTATTGTAGGCGCCAACGGCTCCGGAAAAAGTACTCTGATCAAGGGACTTTTGGGGCTTCTTACCCCCACGGCGGGAACCATGACAGTGGCGGGGGAACTTAAAAAGGGCGGAATCGGTTATCTTCCCCAGCAGACTGCCGCTCAGCAGGATTTTCCGGCAACCGTGGGGGAGGTGGTGCTGTCCGGCGCTCTAAGCCGCCGGGGAAATCTTCCCTTTTATTCCAGGAAGGAGAAGGAGCTGGCCTTAAGGAGTATGGATCGTCTGGGAGTTCTGGGACTTGAGAAAAAATGCTACCGGGAGCTGTCCGGAGGACAAAAACAGCGGGTATTGATTGCCCGGGCCTTGTGCGCTACAAAGCACATGCTGATTCTGGACGAGCCCACCACCGGGCTGGACCCTTCCACCATCCAGGATTTCTACCGGCTGGTTCGGGAGCTGAACCGAAAGGATAACATTACCATTGTCATGGTCTCCCATGACATTCGCAACGTAATTTTGCATGCGGACAGGATTCTTCACATGCAGCAGCATATACTGTTTTCGGGAACGCCAAAGGAGTACAAAAAAACCGCGGCAGGAAAAGTGTTTCTGGGAGCGGAGACAGAGGAGGAGTGGGAATGATTGGAGAGATGCTGTCCTATCCGTTTCTGGCGCGCGCTCTGGTGGGAGGGGCCCTGGTGTCTCTGTGCGCCGCCCTTTTGGGAGTGAGCCTTGTCCTTAAGCGGTACTCCATGATCGGAGACGGACTGTCTCATGTGTCTTTTGGAGCCTTGTCCATTGCCGTGGCGGCAGGGTGGTCGCCTCTGACCATATCCATTCCGGTGGTGACACTGGCTGCCTTCTTCCTTCTGCGGCTGACAGAGAACAGCAGGCTGAAAAGCGATGCAGCCATTGCCATAATCTCCGCCTCGGCCCTGGCGGCAGGGATTGTGGTCACATCTTTGACCACAGGCATGACCACGGATGTGAGCAGCTATATGTTTGGCAGTATTTTGGCTATGAGCCGGCAGGATGTCAGGCTTGCGATTTTGCTGTCCGCGGTGGTGCTTTGTCTGTATGTGCTTTGCTATAATAAGATTTTTGCCATAACCTTTGATGAAAGCTTTGCCAGGGCTGCCGGGGTCCGGGTGGCATTTTATAATGTTCTGATCGCGGTTCTCACTGCGATTACCATTGTTCTGGGAATGCGGATGATGGGGGCCATGCTGATTTCCAGCCTGATTATTTTTCCGGCTCTGACCTCCATGCAGGTTTTAAAAAGCTTTCGGGGAGTGGTGATCTGTTCCGGAATTTTGTCTGTGGCATGTTTTTTTGCGGGAATGGTTTTGTCCTATGGTCTGTCCACACCGGCAGGGGCCAGCGTGGTTTTGGTGAATCTGGCAGTTTTCCTGCTGTTTACAGGCTTTGCCCGGCTAAGGAAGTAATCATACAGTAATCGTGCAGGCGCCAGACAGTTACATCGGATGAAGACATAGGGAAAAGAGGAGGTGTAAAAATATGCAGGCATTGAAAAAGGGTTTGTTTGGCAGATTGTATCAGGTCAGGAATCATCTGACCCAGACCCAGTTTATTGCCTACGGCTTTTTGGGAATGATTCTGACGGGGGCGCTGCTTTTGATGCTGCCTGTTTCCAGCAGGACAGGGGAGGCGAGCAGCTTTTTAAATTGCCTGTTTACGGCCACCAGCGCGTCCTGTGTGACGGGTCTGGTGGTATACGATACATGGACTCACTGGTCCTTGTTTGGCCAGCTGGTGATTTTGACGCTGATACAGATCGGCGGTCTGGGATTTGTGACGATCGGTGTGTTTTTGTCCATTATTCTGCGCCGCAGAATCGGCCTTAAGGAGCGGGGGCTGATGCAGGAGAGTGTCAATACTCTGGAGATTGGCGGCGTAGTACGGCTTGCTAGGAAGATTATTGTTGGCACAGCGATTTTTGAGGGCACAGGAGCGCTGCTTTTAGCTATCCGGTTTATACCGGAATATGGCCTTTTGAGGGGAAGTTATTATGGGATTTTTCATTCCATATCCGCTTTTTGTAATGCGGGATTTGACCTGATGGGCTGTCAGGGGCCCTACAACTCCCTGGTAAATTATTACAACGATTGGCTGGTCAATCTGGTAATCATGTCATTGATCGTAATTGGCGGAATCGGTTTTATTGTGTGGGACGACTTGAGCAGAAACGGATTTCACTTTCACCGCTATATGCTTCACACAAAGATTGTGCTTCTGACTACCGCTGTTTTACTTACAGGCAGCGCATGGCTGTTTTACCGGTTTGAATCTCAGAATCTTTTGACGGGAATGGATGGAAGCGGAAGGGTTCTGACCTCTCTTTTTTCTGCGGTGACAGCCAGAACGGCAGGATTTAATACGGTGGATACGGCGGCGCTTACGGATGCCAGCAAAATGCTGACCGTGATTTTGATGTTTATCGGAGGAAGTCCCGGGTCAACGGCAGGAGGAGTGAAAACCACCACAATTATTGTGCTGTACCTTCATCTCTGGTCATCCATTCAAAGGACATACGGGGTCAATGCTTTTGGGAGACGGCTGGAGGATGATGTACTTAAAAGAGCCAGCGCCATTTTTATGGTGAATCTTACCCTGGCACTGGGGGCTTGTCTGTTTATTATGGCCACCCAGAACTTTCCGGTTATGGATGTGCTTTTTGAGACGTTTTCGGCTATCGGGACAGTTGGCATGACAACCGGAATCACGAGAGGGCTTAGCTCGGGCTCCCGGCTGGCAATTACGTTTTTGATGTACTGCGGGCGGGTGGGCAGCTTGTCCTTTGCCCTGTCCTTTACTCAGCACAAAAAGGTGGCGAGGGTGAAACAGCCGGTGGGAAGAATTACCATCGGATAATAATAGTGGAATCAAAGAAAAGGAGAGTGTGGGATGAAATCTATTTTGATTATCGGAATGGGGCGGTTCGGGCGTCATTTGTGTACGAATCTGGCAAAATTGGGGAATCAGATCATGGCAGTGGATGAAAATGAGGAGACTCTCGAAGATATGCTGGACTATGTGGTCAGTGCCAAGATCGGGGACTGCACCAACGAAGCAGTGTTAAAAAGCCTTGGAGTGGATAATTTTGATATCTGCTTTATCTGTATTGGCACCAATTTTCAGAGCAGCCTGGAAATCACCAGCATGGTGAAAGAGATGGGAGGACGGTATGTAGTCAGCAAGGCCAACCGGGATATTCATGCCAAATTCCTTTTGCGCAATGGGGCGGATGAGGTGATCTATCCGGACCGGGATATTGCAGAGAAGCTGGCGGTACGCTACAGCGCCAACCATGTATTTGATTATATTGAGCTGACAGAGGAGTTTTCCATCTATGAGATACCGCCCCTGCCGGAGTGGATTGGAAAGAGCATTATTGATCTGAGCATCCGGAATAAGTACCATATCAGTATTTTGGCCACCAAGGAGGGGGAGAAGGCGAAGCTGATGCCCCCGGCAGATTATGTGATCCGGGCGGATGAGCATCTGATGGTGATTGGGAAGAATGAGGATGTGGATGGCATTTTAAAGCTTTTGAAGTAGAGAGACAGTGGAGCAACGGAAGCGAAAAAGGAGACGGACAGCAAAAAAGCGGTCCGTCTCTTTTTTTAACAGAAAAATTTATTTAAGCTTTTTGTCCAGGTAGGTCCACAGACGGTACATAAGTAAGCCCCAGGCGAAAAAAAGAAGGATCAGGATGCTTAAGGGAACCTGGTTGCTGTAGGGGTTTGGCAGGAAGTATTTCTGCCATCCTGGAATGTCGGTGTAGTAGTATTGACCCGGACCAAAATCGATTCCCGGAACCTGCCCTATATTGCCTGCCATTATGTAGATGGCAATACCACAGGAGATCAAAAAAATCAGAGTGCCGATGGCGCAGATGATGCCCATGGGCGTGTGGGGAATCAGAAAATTCTTTTGATTTTTTTTCATGGCCGTATCCTTTCTTAAAGCAGCCAGTAGTCGCGTTTTTATGAGATTACACGGTGATGTTTGGAATCGGGAAAATCCGTCCCGACAGCAGCAGCCAGGCCACAACAAAGGTCAGCACCAGATTGAATATCTGTCCTACAATGTAGAGAACGAACGGTTTGCCGCCCTGGAACTGTTCGGCCATTTCCTTAAAGTTGGTCTCCAGACCAATGCAGGTGAATGCCAGGGCGAAGCACCAGGTCTGGAATTCCTTGATGTCGGACAGAATCTTTGCAGTGGCTTCCACACCGATGGTATTCTGGAATACAAAGGAGAAAAACAGGGAAGCGCCTAAAAATCCCAGGATAAACTTGGGGAAGCGATGCCAGATCTCGGAAGCGCCCACAGTCTGATCCGCGCTTTTATCCACCTTGGTGGTGAAGAATACAGCAACAGCAAAAGCCACAAAGCCGATCAGAATATTCTGGATCATTTTTACCAGGGCGGCTACCTGGCCGGCAAGCTCACCCAGGGCGTTTCCGGCAAGAACCACAGCACCGGTGGAGTCAACGGTGCCGCCGATCCATGCACCGCCCACCATGGGATCTAAGGCAACTACCTTGCAGAACAGGGGCATACCTACCATCATCAGAACGGTGAAGATCAGAGAGATGCCCACAGCAAAGGTTAAGTCTGTCTTTTTTGCTTTACAGGCAGCAGCTGTTGCAATGGCAGCAGAGGTACCGCAGACAGAGGTGGCAGCAGCGATGGTCATGACCATTCTCTTATTTTCCATTTTCAAATATTTTGTGCCTAAAAGCCACATAAAGATAATGACTACGGGAGTTACAGCCCAGGCAATGCCCAGCCCGTAAAGACCAAACTTCTGGATGTTGGAAAATAGAACGGAGGCGCCCATAAGCACCAATCCGGTTTTTATGTAGAACTCAGTCTGGATGGCAGGCTTTAACCATTCAGGCACCTTTAGCAAATTGGAGATGACCAGACCTAAGATCAATGCCCAGAACGCGTATTCCAGATATTTGCTGAAGGTGACCTGGGAAGAAATCAGTCGAACCAGGCAGGTCAGTGCAAACAGAGCCAGGAAAGAAATGGCATACTTTGCAATGTTTTTCCCCATCAGTTGATTGGAAACTGCGAAAATAAGAATCAGTGCAATAAGAGTTAAAAGGATTCCGCTCCATGTGGATAGACAGGCATCACTGCCATTGAAGAATTTCAGGATGGAGCCGCTTTCTTCACTGCCCCATTTGCCAAAGGTGCCAGCCTTAAATGCAAAGGCACCGCTGATCACTCCAAAGGACGCGATTGCAATGATGATAAAAGCGCCCCAGATAGACAGCCAGTCTTCCTTGTGCAGCATGTCTGACAGGTGGAATTTTTCGGCAACCACCACATCATCATTGACAGGTGCCGGAGTGACAGTTGTAGTTTTCTTGCTCATACTTACCCTCCTAATATAGAATTGTGATAGGTTATTGTCAATAAAATAACATAAATGTTAAAATATTGACGGTATTGTCCATTATAAGTGAAAGCCTGAGAAAAATCCATTGACATTTTATCCAATATTCCTACAAGTAATTATCTGTTTTTGACATAATCTACAAGAAAAATATTTTAGTTTTATGTAAAACACATAAAATTTTGACGGAACAAAATTGTTAAAAATTTTGCAAAGTTTTATGGAGTTTACAGAGAATTTAATTGAGAAAAATTCTCAATTGCAAAGCTTGACATTTCCGAAGATTCGGCATATGATAATACACGAAAATGATAATCAGTTTCAAAATTCTTAAACGGTTAGGACAAATGTACATGTGTCCGGAAAGGAAGAGTGCTTTATGCCATTATCTATGATGGAAAAGGGAGATGTCAAAGTAATCACCGAATTCCGGGGAGAAGAGGGAATGAAGCGCCACCTGCAGAATTTGGGATTTATCAGGGGAGAGAAGGTGCAGGTGGTGGGAGAGAATTCCAGTGGAATGATCCTGATGATTAAGGGTGTAAGGTTGGCCTTAAACTATGTTCTGGCAAACAGGATTATGGTGGCGGATCAGCCGTGAGAGAAGAACCTGTTTGGCAGGTGAAGCGAAAAGGTGCATTATATGACAGGGAGGATTGACTATGACACTTAGAGACTTAAAACCGGGACAGGCGGGGACTGTGGTTTCCCTTGCCAGTGCCGGAACAGTAAAACGCAGGATTATGGATATGGGTATTACACCGGGGGTGGAGATACGGGTGATCAAAGTGGCTCCTCTTGGAGATCCGGTTGAGGTAAATGTCAGAGGCTATGAGCTGAGTCTTCGCAAAGAGGAAGCGCGGCAGATAGAGATCAGATAGGATATTTTATCTGTTATGTTCATTTTCTTTTCGGGATTAGTTAGCTAAAGCTAATTCATATGTATGTAAGGAGAAGCGGCTGCACAACATCTTTGTTTGTGAGCGCAGATAGTTTTTTGAGGAAGAGAAAAAGTATAGAGGAGAAAAGCTATGAGTATTACAATTGCACTGGCGGGGAATCCCAACTGCGGGAAGACCACAGTATTCAATGAGCTGACCGGTTCTAAGCAGCATGTGGGAAACTGGCCGGGAGTTACCGTAGACAGAAAGGAGGGAATCTACAAAAGAAACAAGGAGATAAAGCTTTTGGATCTTCCGGGCACTTATTCTTTGTCCCCATATTCTGCCGAGGAGATTGTGGCAAGAGATTATATTGTGAATGAGAAACCGGACGCGGTAATTGACATTGTAGACGGAACCTGCATTGAGAGAAACCTGTATTTGTCTCTTCAGATCATGGAGACCCGGATCCCCATGGTTATTGCAATGAACATGATGGATGAGGTGAAAGCCAGAGGGGATCAGATTGACTGTGAGAAGCTGTCAAAGCTGCTTGGAGTACCGGTGATTCCCATTGTGGCCAGAAGCGGCAGGGGGTTAAATGAGCTGATGGACGCGGCTGCCCGGGTGGCGGAAGAAAGAAAAAGACCAGAGAGAATTCCGATGTACGGTCAGGAATTGGAAGCTGTCATTGGCAGACTTGCCGATGTGCTGGGAGACAGTGACCCGGATGAGGGCTGGTGGAAGGCCGTCAAGCTGGTGGAAAAGGACGAGGCGGTGGAAAAAACCATAGATCCGGCTAAGGCATCTGCCATAGGAGCGTTGATGGAGGAGGCTGCCCAAAATGCAGGGGGAGACGGAGAGACGAAAATAGTTGATTGCCGTTACCAGTACATAGGAAAAATTGTAAGGGAATGTGTGAAAAAAAGCCGCCAGAGCCATGTGGAGACAAAATCTGACAAGCTGGATAAGCTTTTGACCAACAGGATTCTGGCGCTGCCGATTTTCGCCGTGGTAATGTATGTGATGTTTGCCTGTACTTTCAGTGAAAATTTCCTGTTTGTAAAAGGGCTGCCCAGTCCGGGTGTATGGCTGGCCGGGATTGTGGAGACCCTGTGGGGGCTGATTGCTGACGGGGTGGTCAGTGCAGCGGAGAGTGCAGGGGCATCGGAGTGGGCCGTGGGGCTGGTGCAGAGCTGTCTGGACGGCATCGGAGCAGTGGCAGGCTTTTTGCCTCTGGTGTTGGTGCTCTTCCTTCTCTTGTCTTTTTTGGAGGACAGCGGCTATATGGCCCGGGTGGCCTTTGTCATGGATCGTATTTTCCGCCATTTGGGTTTGAGCGGACGCTCCTTTATTCCTATGCTGATGGGATTTGGATGCTCGGTTCCGGCTTTGATGGCTTCCCGCGCCTTGGAGAGTGATAAGGATCGGAAGATTACCATGATGATCACGCCCTTTATGTCCTGCGGGGCCAAGCTGCCTATCTATGCCATGTTTGCCGCCACTCTGTTTTCAGACAGCGATCAGACCATGATCGTGTTCTCGGTATATATGCTGGGTATTGTTGTGGCCATTGCAGGAGCATTGGTTCTCAACAAATTTGCGTTTAAAAGTGATACCTCCAATTTTATTATGGAGCTGCCTCAGTACCGGGTGCCCACTTTAAAAAGTGTTCTGATTCATGGCTGGGAGAAGGTAAAGGGATTTGCCGTCAAGGCGGGCACGGTGATTTTTGCCTCCACGGTTCTCATATGGTTTCTTTCCAATTTTAATTTCAGCGGGATGTGCGATATGGAGGAAAGCCTTTTGGCTACCATTGGAAACGGAATTAAATGGATTTTTGCACCTCTTGGATGGGCAGACTGGCGGGCTTCTGTGGGTGTGGTGACCGGATGGATTGCCAAGGAGAATATTGTGGCAACCTTTGGGCAGCTGTTCGGCGGTGTAAGTGACGAGGTTGTGGAGGCGGTTATGGCAGGTGAGGAAGCACTGCCGGCTATCGGGGAAGTGTTTAACAAGGCTTCGGCTTATTCTTACATGGCTTTTAACCTGCTCTGTATGCCTTGTTTTGCCGCTGTGGGGGCTATACGGCGGGAAATGGGTTCCTGGAAATGGACCTTTCGCGCCATAGGATTTCAGATGCTGACAGCATATGTTGTGGCTCTTTTGATTAATGTGGTGGGAAGCTTTATGATTTATTAGGGGAGAATGGGAATTATGTCGATGGAGAGAAAAAAAAGTTATATAATTGAAGCGTTAAGAAAGAACGGATGTAGGATCACAAGCCAAAGGCAGCTTTTGATTGATATTATTCTGCAGGATGAATGTAGCTGTTGTAAGGAGATCTATTACCGGGCCAGCAAGACAGATTCCTCCATTGGAATGGCAACGGTATACCGGCTGGTAAAGACCCTGGAGGAGACAGGGATGATTCAGAGAAAAAATATGTACCGGATTGACTGTGAGGCTCTGGCTTCCGGCGCCTGAAAAGACGGCAGGTCAGGCAAAAAAGTGAGGGAAAAAACAGAAATTTATAACCGGACCGATGGGGAAAAAGCGGGACTTTTGCAGAGAAGGGGCAAAGTCCCGCTTTTGTACCCGGGTCAGATATGAACAGTAACGCAATATCTTTTGTCTGATTGCAGGGAGAAAGGACTGGACGGAAAACGAAAACTCAGATATGATAGTTACGAAAGGGTAACAGCCGGGATGACTTTTAAACCGTTGTGTGAAAAGATTATTCAGTGTACTGTCAGGAGGGTTACATGCACGAATCAGGTGAGAATTATCTGGAAACCATATTGGTAATAAAGGAAAGAAAGGGAACAGTCCGCTCCATTGACATTGCCCGGGAGCTGAGTTTTAGCAAGCCCAGCGTCAGCAGGGCTATGGGAATATTGCGGGAGAGCGGGTATATAGTTATGGAGCCTTCGGGGGAGATTCATCTGACGGATAAGGGAAGGGAGCGGGCGGAGGAAATCTATGGGAGACATCGGCTTTTGACTGCTTTTTTGAAGGATGTGGCCGGGGTGACAGAGGAGATGGCAGAGCGCAATGCCTGCCGCATGGAGCATATTCTGGACCAGGAGGTGGTGGACGGGATCAGCGGATATATGGGGAGGCAAAGAAAGTCGGTATTTTGAACTTGAAGTTCTGCCGAAAATGTTACTGTTCACAGGTACCCTGTGAACGTAACGGCATATGCACATTTGAAATCGCCTGTGGCGATGGGGCATATGTTTTGGCCCTATAACTGTACTGGCTCATGACTAATCAGCAAAGTGTCAGTCATGGTGTGAACCAATGCCAGTAAGTTAAGCTGTTCCAAAAGGTACGCCAGGGAAACGGGGAGAGCAGCCACCGGAAAGGGTCTGCTGCTTTTTCCGGTTTCGAGATCAAGAATTCCTGAAATTTCTGAATTTTGCTAAAAATGAAACGAAAATTCAAGGACTTCTAAATCTCTGCAAAGTCAAAATCTGCAGACCCTTTCCGGTGGCTGCTCTCCCCGTTTCCCTGGCTGTGTTTCGCGAACTCTTAACTTACTGACATTGGGTGTGAACAGTAAGCCGAAAATAAAACACTGCCTGAAACATCGGTTTTTCGTTGACTTTCCGGGGGTTTTGTGACACAATTGTAATAGCCCAGGCTATCTGAGCGGATACACAATTATTTTAATCAGAGCCATGCATTTTAAGCAGACAAAACGGAGGCTTATGTTTTTCTGCCTCCATGAAAGCATGACAACTTTATAGAAAAGAAGGTAGAGCGATAATGACAAAGATTGACATTATTTCCGGCTTTCTTGGAGCCGGAAAGACCACATTTATTAAAAAGCTTTTGAAGGAAGCCATTGCAGGTGAGCAGGTGGTGCTGATTGAAAATGAATTTGGCGAGATTGGCATTGACGGCGGATTTTTGAAAGATTCGGGGATTGAGATACGGGAGATGAATTCCGGGTGTATCTGCTGTTCTCTGGTAGGAGATTTCGGAAAATCCCTTGAGGAGGTTCTGACCCGGTATCAGCCGGATCGGGTGATCATCGAGCCGTCCGGTGTGGGTAAGCTGTCAGATGTAATGAATGCGGTGCGCAATGCGGCAAAGGATGCAGATGTCCGGTTAAACAGCGCGGTGACGGTGGTGGATGCCAATAAGTGCCGGATGTATATGAAGAATTTCGGTGAGTTTTTCAACAATCAGGTGGAGAATGCAGGTACGATTGTGCTGAGCCGGACAGATGTGACAGCTCCGGGAAAGGTGCAGAAAGCGGTGGAAATGCTTCGGGAGCGCAATTGTGGCGCAACCATTGTGACAACCCCCATTGACCAGCTGGCAGGAGAGCAGCTTTTGGAGCTGATTGAGAAGCCGGATCGGATGATGGAGGAGTTGCTGGCCCAGGCAAAGGAAGAATACGAGCACCATCATCACCATCACCACCATGAGAGGGAAGCCTGCGGATGCGGGGAGTCCGGTCATGAGCATTACCACGACCATGAGGAGCCATGCCATGAGCGTCATCATGACCACGAGGAGCCGGGTCATGAGCATCATCACGACCATGGTCCGGACTGTGACTGCGGCTGCCATGATCATCACCATCATCATGCAGATGAGGTATTTACCAGCTGGGGAATGGAGACTACCGCATCTTGCAGCAGGAAGGTGCTGGAGGAGATATTGGAGGAGCTGGCCTACGGCAATCAGTATGGGGATGTGCTGCGTGCCAAGGGGATGTTATCCGGGGAAAATCCGGGAGAGTGGTATTATTTTGATCTGGTGCCGGAGGAGTTTGAGATCCGGACGGGAGCTCCGGATTACACAGGGAGAGTGTGTGTGATTGGCGCCAATATCAATGAGGAAAAGCTGAATCAGGCCTTTGGAAATCAATAAAAGGAAGGGTCGTGAAAATCAATGGGACCTATGATTGATGATGATATTATGCCGGTGTTTTTGATCAACGGATTTTTGGAGGCCGGAAAAACGGAATTTTTGTCCGTTACCATGGAACAGGAGTATTTTCAGACCGAGGGAAAGACTCTTTTAATTGTCTGCGAGGAGGGAGATACAGAATATGATGAGGGGCTTTTAAAGAAGTCCCGGACTTCTGTGGTTTCTGTGGATGATATGGGCCAGATTTCTCCGGAACGACTCACAGAGCTGGAGCTTTTGTATAACCCGGAGAGAGTGCTGATTGAGTGGAACGGAATGTGGAACCAGGATGATTTAAAGCTTCCGTCAGACTGGACCATTTATCAGCAGATTACGATTGTGGATATGTCAACCTTTGAGTTGTATGTAAAAAATATGAAGTCGCTGCTGGCTGCTATGGTGCGGAATTCGGAGCTGATCATCTGCAACCGCTGTGACGGAATAGAGGATTTGGAGCGATATAAGCGAATGTTGAAATCCATGAACACTAAGTGCGATATTGTGTTTGAGGATGAGAACGGGGAGATTGACGAGATTTCTGAGGAGGATCTTCCTTATGATCTGAGCAGGGATGTGGTGGAGATCGGACCGGAGGCCTACGGAATCTGGTATATTGACTGTATGGATAAGCCGGAGCGATACAGAGGAAAGACGGTAGAGTTTACGGCCATGGCGTTAAAATCTCCGGAGTTTCCGAAAAATTATTTTGTGCCGGGCCGGATGGCAATGACCTGCTGCGCGGAGGATATGACTTTTCTGGGGTATATATGCAAGTCAAAGGAGGCCCGCCGCCTGGAGACAGGCCAATGGGTCAGGGTACAGGCCCGGGTGGAGGTAGAATATTGGAAGGATTATCAGGGAGAAGGGCCGGTGCTCTATGCAGAAAGCGTAGTCCCTGCCGCGCCCATTGAGGAGGTTGTCCAGTTCGGATAACCATTGGCATAGTCCTGTCGAAAATAGTACAAATCTGACCACAGCACCGGGCAAGCCGCCAAAGCATACATTGATAGTAAGTAAGCTTTGAGGTGGCTTTCTTTGAAGACATTTCCAAAGCCCCTGTCGCCTGGGGAGGAGAAAATCTGGCTGGAACGATGCCGGAAAGGTGACCAGGAAGCCCGTAATATTTTGATTGAGCGCAATATGAGGCTGGTGGCCCATGTGGCCAAAAAATATCAGAATACGGATTATGATATGGAAGATCTTTTGTCAGTAGGAACCATCGGACTTATTAAGGCTGTCAACAGCTTTCACATAGACCGGGGTTCCCGTCTGGCAACCTATGCAGCGAAATGTATAGAGAATGAGATTCTGATGCTTCTGAGAGCCAGCAAGAAATATACCAAGGAGGTTTCTCTGTATGAACCCATTGGGGTAGACAAGGATGGGGAGGCTGTCAGTCTGGTGGACGTGATCGAGATGGAGAATAAAGAGGTGTTGGAGGATCTGATCCTGGCTCAGGATGTTCAGGAGCTCTATGAGGCATACTGGTCCTGTCTGAAAGAGCAGGAAAAAGAGGTGATCGGTATGCGGTACGGGTTATTTGGGAGACAGCCCCGGACCCAGCGGGAGATTGCGGCCGCATTGGGGATTTCCCGGTCTTATGTGAGTAGGATTGAGAAGAAGGCGGTGGAGAAGCTTAGGGTGGGGATGGAGAGTTTGGGATAGGGACAGAATTGACAGAGGATCTGTCAGAGAGGTATGTGATCACATCAAACCGGGAAAGCGGTTATGGAAGATATAATATGGTGCTGGAGCCTAAAGGGCAGGGGGATTACCTATGAATCACAAAAAAACAGAAAAGACAATATTTCTCACCAGCAGTCCTGATACCTCCTATCAGGTGGACGGTAAATGGGTAACTGGCCCGTTTACGGCAAAAAACGGATTTCTTGAGCGGTTTAAGAGTGCCTGTCCCGCCAATCCGCAGGTGCTTTTGGTGACGGCCACGCCGGATGAAGAGGAGAAAAATAAGGAGATGAGAGAGTATTTCACCCGGGTATTTGAGGCCAGCAATATGCCGGTAAAGACGATGCATCTTTTGGAGAGGAGGACAGCCGGGAGGCTGTCTAAGTGGATGGACGGCAGCCAGGTGATGATATTAGGAGGGGGACATGTACCTACACAGAACCGTTTTTTTCATGAGCTTGGCCTGCGGGAGTGTTTGAAGGATTTTGGCGGGGTGATTATGGGAATAAGCGCCGGCAGCATGAACTGTGCCGATGTAGTCTATGCCCAGCCGGAGCTTGCCGGGGAGGCAGCGGATGGAGGATATCAGAGATTTCTTGTAGGACTGGGGCTGACAGGCCGTCAGATCCTTCCTCATTATCAGATGGTGAAGGACTATACCCTGGATGGTCTGCGGTTGATGGAGGAGATAACTTATCCGGACAGTGTGGGCCGGGAATTTTATGCTTTGGAGGACGGAAGCTATATTCTGTGCCGGGGCGGCAGGGAGACCCTGTATGGAAATGCATACCGGATTGCAGAGGGGAAATTTACCATGGCGTGCCGAGACGGGGAGTCTTTGGAACTGTAATCCTTATTGACAAACATTCTCAATAAGAGTATAGTGTTCACGGATACAGCTTATGAATGTTTGTCTGTGGGGAGGCGGGAATAAAGATGAAACTGAATGAAGGAGAAATCGGCCAAACTTATTTGGTGAAAAGCGTTGCAATCGATGCGGCAGTTACCCGGCGGCTGGAAGCCCTGGGAGTGAATGAGATGACGCCTGTGACTGTGCTGAACAAAAAGGGAAGTGGTTCTGTGATTTTTAAGGTTCGCGGTACCCGGTTGGCAGTGGGACGGCGGATCAGCGATGGAATTCTTATGGAGGAAATGCCTTCCTGTGAGAAAGAAAAAGACGGGAGAGCTTTTAAAGAGCAGGGAGGTGAAAAGGATGGCAGGTAACAAGAGCACCAATGAGATTTGCGTGGGCTTTGTGGGCAATCCCAACTGCGGAAAAACCACTTTGTTTAACGCTTTTACCGGCGCCAGCTTAAAGGTGGCCAACTGGCCAGGTGTGACAGTAGAGCGGGTGGAGGGCCGTACAAATTACAAGGGAAGACCGATCCGCGTGATCGATCTGCCCGGAATCTACAGTCTGACCTCCTACACCATTGAGGAGATTGTGACCAGGCGGTGCATCGAGGAGGGAGAGGTGGACGTCATCATCAACGTGGTGGATGCCTCCTCCTTAGAGAGGAATCTGTATTTGACCTTACAGCTTCTTGAACTGAAAAAGCCGGTGATCCTGGCTCTCAACATGATGGATATTGTGGAGGAGAGGGGCATGGAGATCGATTTACACCGGCTTCCGGAGATGCTGGGCCATATTCCGGTGGTGCCGGTGTCTGCCCGCAAAAGAACCGGCCTGGATGTGCTGATGCATGCGGTGGTCCACCACTATGAGGAGGAACCTCAGGGAGTGGTGGTTCACTATGACCAGAGAATTGAGGAGAAAATTCGCCAAATTGAGGGGATTTTGGAGGTCAAGTACGGGCAGATGGACAACATGCGCTGGCATGCGGTCAAAATGCTTGAAAAAGATGCGGAGGTACAAAACGATCACCCGGTTGATGTGGAGCACATTGTGGGCAGCGGGTTGGAGAAAAAGATTATCAATCAGAAGTATGACTATATAGAGGAAGTGATTGAGGAGTGCCTTTTCAACAAGCAGGAGAGGGCGGCCGACACGGACCGGATTGACGGCTGGCTGACACACCCGGTCTGGGGAATCCCTCTCTTTCTGGGAATTATGGCAGTGGTGTTCTTTTTAACATTTACTGTGGGAGATTTTTTGAAAGGATATTTTGAGATCGGTCTGGACTGGCTCTCGGAGGCGATTTTGGCCTTCCTGACGCATATTCACGCATCCGGGTGGATTATCTCCCTGGTGGTAGACGGAATCGTGGCAGGAGTGGGGGGGATTCTTACATTTCTCCCAAACATATTTATTTTGTTTCTGGCCCTGGCATTTTTGGAGGACAGCGGCTATATGGCCCGGGTCGCCTATGTGATGAATGAGATTATGGGAAAGGTGGGGCTTTCCGGCAAGGCCTTTCTCCCTATGCTTTTGGGCTTTGGATGTACGGTTCCTGCGGTGATGGCGTCCCGGGCTCTTCCCAGTGAGGGGGATCGGCGAAGGACCATTCTGATCACTCCCTTCATGTCCTGCTCCGCGCGGCTTCCCATTTATGTGCTGTTTGCAGACATGTTTTTTCCGGAGCATGCCCTTCTTGTGGCCTATTCTCTCTATCTGATCGGCCTGGGGGCCGCTATTGCCATTGCCTATGTGGCAAATAAGCTGGATCGGACAGGGGCGGAGGACACGCTTTTGATTGAGCTGCCGGAGTACAAGACGCCCAATGCACGGACCGTGTGGATCTATGTGTGGGACAAGGTAAAGGATTATCTGTCAAAGGCCGGCACCACCATCTTTGTGGCATCCATTGTTTTGTGGTTTGTCTTGAATTTTGGTACAGTCGGCTATGTTCGGGATGTGACCGAAAGCTTTGCCGCCATGTTTGGCAGAGCGCTGGTGCCGCTTTTAAGGCCTGCAGGTCTGGGCTCCTGGCAGATTGGGGTGGCGCTGATCTCCGGGCTTTCAGCTAAGGAGGTGGTAGTGTCCAGCTTCTCCGTGTTGTATGGAATCAGCAATATTAACTCCGATGCCGGTATGAGCCAGTTGTCGGCAAATCTGGCAGCCGTGGGATTTGGCGGGGTCAGCGCTTATGCCCTGATGGTGTTCTGCCTGATGTATACTCCCTGCGTGGCTGCAATCGGGGCCATTCGCAGGGAGACCAATTCCTGGAAATTCACCTTATGTATGATGGGATTTCAGATATTGATGGCATGGACGGCCGCGGTGCTGGTGTTCCAGATTGGCGGCCGGCTGTTCTGACACAAGTCCAATGTGCATGGGAGCATGCACATTGGACTTGTTGCCCGCGGGAATAAAGGGGAAAGAGTTACGGTGCAATAATACGAATCCGGTCATCGGCCCGGGTATAGAGATAGATATGGTTGGAGAGCTGATCCTCCGCCGGCACCTCAGAGCGGTTAATGTTTATCACCATGGAATTTAAATATTCATAAGAAAGCCCGTTTTCATTGGGAGTCAGAAGAACTTCGTGGATGCTGGAAGGAATGATAAGCAGATCATTCCCCAGAGAATCTGCGAAGTTTTTTAATGTGTCTTTATAAAGCATACAACAGGCACCGTAAACTCCGGTCTGGTTGGAAAGGACATAAAGCGGAGAGTAATACTCCTCCTCTCCCAAAAGCTGGTCCAGATATTCTTCATCATAATTGCGGCCCAGATTCTGACGGGCAATATCCTTTAAGATTTCAGTCATACTCCGGATTTGAGCCGGGTATATTGACGGAGTGTTAATGAGGGCCATTCGGAAAAGAGTTTTTTCATCTACCTGCCATTTTTCCATAAAATCATTATGTACCAGCGCGGTAATCTGTCCGGCGGCATTGCGCTCCAAAAAAAGATAAAACACAATAGAAAGATCCAGATAGGTAACATGCGGAACATCCAAAAGAAGCTTCCTGTTGGAATCGGAATGAATGAGCCGCATCATGATCCGGGATTTCATGGCTTCAAAATCGTTTACATTGTCCTCGCGGATCTGGCCGGAGGATGGGGTGCAGCAAAACAGGTTCAGAATGTCCTCACAGATTTCCCGGATGGACATACCGTTCTGATACTGCTCATAATAAGGGTTCAGATAAACGGTGGGAGCCAACAGAGAACCGGGGGTGCAAATGCTGAGGCCATCTAACAGAACGCCGTTGTTCTTGGGAACAGGGCGCACAAACAGCTCCTGGTTATTTCCCAGCCTTTTCTTCAGCGCCTGCCTTACAGTTTCAAGAAATTTTGCGTAACTCATCTAAAAATACCTCCTAAATTGTGTGAAAGTGAAATACCAGACATCGCTTCAGAAAAATGATTCCGGTGGGAATAATAGAACTGATAATGTCAGAATACCAGAAACGGTAAGGTTAATTATAACGGATTTGGAGGAGTTTGACAAGAGAAAATAAATAAAAAATGAAAATTTGCAAAAACCGGAAAGAATCGGTTGTAGTTTGCCGGAAAAACAGATAAAATAAAAAACAGAAAAGCAAACAAGGAAATCACAATCCATACAGATAAGGAACCGATTTATGAATCGTATAATAAAAAAAACAGGTATTCTTTTTGGAATCTTTGCGGTAGCTTTGATCGCGTATATTGTGGGAAACCGGGAGTGGCTGATGCAGCGGGAGGCCGTATACACTGCCTTTGAGGAGGCACGCCTTCCGGTGGTTTATGTGGACATGTACGGGCGGGAGATGAATCCCATGTACGGCTTCCGGCAGGATATGGGCAATGGGCCTTCCGAGGACAGGCTGACGGTTTTGCCTGAGGATCGGGCCCTTTCCGTGCACATTACGGGAGGAAGAGAAGACGTGACGGGGATCCGCTATGAGATCCGCAGCCTGGACCTTGAGCGTCTGGTGGAGAATACAAGGGTGGAAGACTGGGAGGATGGGGAGGATGGGATTCGGGTGAAGCTGCCGATTCAGAATCTTCTGGCCGAGAACAGGCAGTATCTGCTGAGGCTGGATCTGGACACAAAGAGCATGGGCGTTGTCTGCTACTACACCCGCATTATATGGATGGAGGACATGAAGGCTCAGTCCATGATTGATCTGGCAGTGGATTTCTCATCCAAGACCTTTGATTATAATCAGGCCCAGGAGCTGACCACCTATATGGAGCCCAATGACAGTGAGGACAACAGCTCCTACGGCCATACCTGCATCCATTCCAGCTTTTCCCATCTGACATGGGGGGAAATGGACATGGAGCAGACCGGCGAGGTGCAGGTGACATTAAAGGAGCTAGACGGGATCATGGGCTGTGTAAGCCTTACCTATCTGGCATCCAGACAGGGACCCCATGGCACGGAGCTGTATCAGGTGGAGGAGTGCTTCACAATGAAGTGGAATGAGACCCGCACCTATCTGATGGATTATGAGAGAAGCGTGAACCAGATTTTCGAGGGAAACAGGGAAGACTATTCGGGCAAAAGAATTTTGCTGGGCATCACCAATGACGAGAGGGTGGAGGCCAGGAAAAGTCCTGACGGCAATGTGATTGCCTATGAGGTGAACCGGGATCTTTGGAGCTATGACCAAAAGGAACGCTATGGGATTCAAGTATTTTCCTTCCGGGGCCATGACAGCCTGGACATGAGAAATCATTTCGGGCAGCATGAGATTCAGATTCTCAAGGTGGAGAACACCGGCGATATGGAATTCTTGGTGTATGGCTATCAGAACCGGGGGAATCACGAAGGAAGATTCGGCATCACAGGCTACCGTTTTCAGAAAGAGGACAATGCGCTTTCGGAGTTGTTTTTTATCCCGGCTTCTGTTTCCTTCGGACAGCTGAAGGCTGATTTGGAGCAGCTGGTCTATCAGTCCTCCTCGGACATGCTGTATTTCTATTTGAATCACGCGATCTATGGGATTGATTTGAAAAGCAATGAGACCATGGTGGTGGCAGACGCCTTGGAGGAGGGAAGCTATGGGGTCAGCACGGACAAGGCGCGGATTGCATGGCAGGAGGGAGGAAAGCACTATGGCGCGTCCATCCTGTATCTGATGGATCTGGAGACAGGAGAGAAATACGATATCCGGGGCGGGGACGGGGAATACGTTCAGACTTTGGGATTTGTGGGAAGAGATCTGGTTTACGGCATATCAAGGGCAGGCGATGAGTGGATTACCAACGGCCGCATGGAAGGCTTTCCCATGTACGCGGTGGAGATTATCAATGATGAGATGCAGGTGGAGACCCGATACGAGAAGGACGGATATTATGTGGACAAAGTTTCAGTGGAGGAAAGCCGGATCCATTTAAACCGGATGACAAAGGCGAAAGAACACAGCTATGTGGCAGCCCAAGAGGACACCATCGTCTGCAATGTGGAGGTGGGGCCGGGAAGGCTTGAGGGGATCGGATGGTTTGCCTCCCAGGAAAGGGGGCGCGTCTATTTCGTCCAGCTGAGCCAGGAAATCCGGGGCGGACGGGGAATCCGGGCAGGAGCACCCAAGAAGATAGGAACCGACAGCTCCGGAATACTGGAACTAAAGTCCAATTCCCAGCTTCAGGAGGTGAGATTTTGTGCCTATGGCGGAGGTCAGCTTTTGGGGATCACCTCCGAGCTCTCCCAGGCTATAAGCCTTGCCTATGAGCGAATGGGGATCGTGACTGATTTAAACCATCGGATTCTGTGGGGAAGGGTGAACCGGAGCACTGCTAAGGACATCCGGGATCCGCTGGCTGTTTTTGCCACAATGGAACGCCATTTAGACAGCTTTTCCTCCAGCAGAAATTATAATGACGGAATCGCCCTTTTGGATGCCCGGGGCTGTACAATGCAGCAGATGTTGTATTTTGTGGACCAGGGCTTTCCGGTGATCGGTTACACGAACGAAGGATCTTACCTGCTTTTGTGCGGCTTTGACCAGTACAATGTGACGGTCTACGATCCGTCCACAAGAGAGACCTACAAGGCAGGGCTGAATGACAGCACAGAATATTTTAGGACAAAGGGAAATGATTTTGTCTGTGCAGTACAAACCCCGTGAACAGTAACCCAGTAACTAACAGGTTACCGAACTGTTACCCAAAACCCTTGCATATTTCTGGAAAACCATTATAATAAATATTGACAGCTATATAAAAGCTCAATTTGGAGGAGGTAAGAAATGGATATTCGTTATTCCGCAAATCAGAAAGATTTTAAGCGTTATACCACTGAGGAGACCAGAAAGGAATTTCTCATTGAGAATCTCTATGTGGCCAATGAGGTGGTAGCAGTGTATTCCCATGTGGACCGTATGGTTACACTAGGCTGCATGCCGACCACAGAGGCGGTTTCCATAGACAAGGGGATCGATATCTGGAAAAATTTCGGAACTCATTACTTTTTGGAGAGAAGGGAAATCGGCATTTTCAATATCGGCGGGGCGGGAACCATCACTGCTGACGGAGAGGCTTTTCATATGGGATATAAGGATTGCCTGTATATTACGAAGGGCACAAAGGAAGTAATCTTTGCCAGCGATGATTCGGCAAAGCCGGCCAAGTTCTATATGGTAAGCGCGCCGGCCCACAAGGCCTGCAAGACCACTTTCATTCCCATTGATAAGGCGGCCAAGAAGCCTTTGGGCGCCATGGAGACCTCCAACAAGCGGGTGATCAATCAGTTTATCCATCCGGACGTTCTGGAGACATGCCAGCTTTCCATGGGAATGACCGTGCTTGATCCGGGCAGCGTATGGAATACCATGCCGGCTCATACCCATGAGCGGCGCATGGAGGTATATATGTATTTTGAGATTCCAGAGGACAATGTGGTATTTCATATGATGGGTGAGGGAAATGAGACCCGTCATATTGTGATGCAGAACGAGCAGGCAGTGATCAGCCCGTCCTGGAGCATCCACGCCGGCGCCGGCACCAGCAATTACACCTTTATCTGGGCTATGGGCGGGGAAAATCAGGCATTTGACGACATGGATACCATACCGACCACACAGCTTCGGTAACAGGCGAAATTAAGCGATTTACAAAAAGGAGGACAAACCTATGATTTTGGATCAGGCAAGGAATCTGGATTTTTACAAGAATCTTGGGATCGATGGGCGCTACGCCAAGGCTGTAGAGTGGTTAAAGGCCAATGATTTAGCTGCCATGGAGAACGGTAAATATGAGATTGACGGAAAGAATGTTTATGCCAATGTGATGACCTACACCACCCTTCCCTGGGAGGAGGCCAAATATGAGGCTCATGAGAATTATACGGATATCCAGTATGTGATCGATGGAACCGAAGTCATGACTTATGCCCCTGTGGAGGCTCTGACTCCTGACGGAGAGTATAATGCCCAGAAGGATGTAATCAAATTTGACAACAGCAATCCAGGCTTGCAAATAGTCTGCAATGCGGGGGATTTTATGATCTTTTTCCCCTGGGACGGTCATAAGCCTAAGGCTGCAAATGGAAGTCCCTCTTTTGTGAAGAAGGTAGTTGTCAAGATCCTTGAAAAATAAAATATCCGGCAGACGGCCGCTCTGGCGAAGGCTATGGTCAGACCGGAGCGGTTTTTGGTTACAGTTTTTATATAGGAAATATTTCGTAATATCTGGACAACTGTCTGGAAATACTATATAATAATTTTGAATTTTTTGTCTGAAAAGAGGGATGGGCATGTATTCGTTTAATGCCCGGATACGTTACAGTGAAGTGGGAGGAGACCGGAAGCTGTCGGTGCCGGGAATTGTTAATTATCTGCAGGATTGTTCCACCTTTCAGTCAGAGGACTTAAAGATGGGAATCGACTATCTGGAGAAAAACCGGCGGGCGTGGTGGCTTTCATCATGGCAGATCGTGATTGAAAGGTATCCGCGGCTGGGGGAGGAGATTGTAGTCAGTACCTGGCCCTATGATTTTAAGGGAATATATGGATACCGGAATTTTGTGATTCGGGATAAACAAGGTACTTATCTGGTCAAGGCAAATTCTGTGTGGTTTCTGTTTGATACCGAGGCCGGACGTCCTGTAAAGGCAGAGAAGGAGGACATTCGGGGGTATGGAGCAGGGGAGGATGAAAAACTGGACATGGAGTACGCGCCCAGACATATTTTGATGCCTTCGGAATATGAGGAGGGAGATCCGGTAACGGTGGCCCGGCATCATATAGACACCAACCGTCATGTAAACAACGCGCAATATGTGGCGGTGGCAAGGGAGGCTTTGCCGGAAAGCTTAAAGGTCCGGCAGATACGGGCAGAGTACAAAAAGGCGGCGGTGATGGGGGATGTGATGGTTCCCAGAATCAGCCGGGAAAAGGGTGCCTGTACGGTTGCGCTTTGCAGCCCGGAGGGCACGGTGTATGCCGTTGTATGGATGCAGATGGCAGATGCCGCAACGGCTCAAGTGTAAACTTAAGCGGTTGCGAATGACAGAGAGCGGGGAGGAAGATAGAACCGCCAGGCGGATGGCAGGATAAAGTGAAAAGCAAGCTGTTTTATACAGATATTGGCAGCGGCAGGGATATCTGAGCTGTTGTGCTGCGGATAGATTGGGAAAGTGAGAGTTTCATGATTGAGTTAGGGAAGATTCAAAAGCTGGTGGTCCAGAGAGAAAAGAGTTTTGGTGTGTATCTGGGGGAGGCGGGAGACGAGACAAGCTCGGTGCTCCTTCCCAAAAAGCAGGTTCCGGAGGGAACAAAGCTTGGTGATACATTACAGGTTTTTATCTACAAGGATTCGGAGGACCGGCTGATAGCAACTACTGGAACCCCGAAGCTTGAGGTAGGTCAGGTAGCAGTCCTGCAGGTGAAGGATGTGGCAAAGGTGGGGGCGTTTTTGGACATGGGTCTGGAGAAGGATTTACTGCTCCCTTTTAAAGAACAGAATCATAAGGTTCAGGAAGGAGAGATGTGCCTGGTGGCCTTGTATGTGGACAAGAGCCGGCGTCTGGCTGCCACCATGAATGTATATTCCTATATGAGTGCCGAATCTCCTTATAAGAAAGATGACCGTATTACGGGTACGATCTATGAAATCAATGAAAATCTGGGAGCCTTTGTGGCAGTCGATAACCAATATTACGGATTGATCCCCAAAAGAGAGATGTACGGGGACTTTCACCCCGGAGACATTGTGGAGGCGCGGGTTGTCAAGGTAAGAGAAGACGGCAAGCTGGATTTAAGTCCCCGCCAGAAGGCCTATATGCAGATGGATACGGACGCGGAGCTGGTTATGAAGGCAGTGGAGGAGTTTGACGGTGTTCTGCCCTTCAATGACAAGGCCAGGCCGGAGACGATTTTGCGGGAGATGAAGATGAGCAAGAATGCGTTCAAGCGCGCTGTAGGGCGGCTTTTGAAGGAAGGCAGAATCCGGATTACGGAAAAGACCATTGAACGGATATAACAGGAGGATTGTTTTGGACACGATCGAATATTATAATAAGTATGCAGCAAAGATTTTTGAGGATACGGCAGAGCTGGATATGGAAAAGCTGCGCCAGAAATTCTTAAAATACCTGGAAGAGGGCGACACCATTCTGGATCTGGGATGCGGATCCGGCAGGGACAGTCTGGCATTTTATGAGCAGGGCTATGATGTGACCCCCTTAGATGCTTCCGAGGAGATGTGTAAGCTGGCAGAGATACATACGGGTATTGAGGTACTGCATATGTCCTATGAGGACATGGAGTTTGACGAGGTGTTCGATGGTGTCTGGGGCTGTGGGGCCCTGATCCATGTGCCTGAGAAGGAGCTGGAGGACATTTTGGAGCGGGTCATTGATGCCATGTGCCAGGGAGGGATTCTGTTCTTGTCTTTTAGGGAGGGAGACTTTGAGGGCTTTCAGGGAGAGCAGTATTTCTGCGACTATACGGAAGAAAAGCTGGAGAGGATCCTTAAGGAGACCGGGCGTCTTGAGGTAAAGAAGCTTTGGACCGGGGCCGGCCAAAGCCGCAATACGGATGATTCCTGGGTAAATGTTCTGGCAAAGAAGATATCATGAGGAAACTCCTTTCGATTTCCGGCAGATACAGGAGAAATTGTGTTGTTTTCGGAGGAATATATACAAGAAACCCCATATCTTGTTGGGCATGATTCACAAGTTTTTATTTTAACAAATCAGCAGAAGTCAGATTTTTGTGAAGATTTATAAAGTTGAACAGAAAAAGCGGGGGCATGTGAACCCGCTTTTGTAATTTTAAGCACTTTTTTTTACAGATAGGCAGAAGTGACAAAATCAAAAAAGTGTTTTTGGTGATTTGCCATATGGCGAAATGATTCCGGTTATTGTATGATAACCTAAGTAACAGGAGCGGGACCGGTAGGGAATGTCCGGCCATCTCCCATATTAAACATAAGAACTTAATTGATCAGGAGGAAAGAAAGTATGGCTAGTCTGTCACTGAGAAATGTAACAAAATCGTATCCTAACGGTTTCGTAGCGGTAAAGGATTTCAACCTGGAGATCGCAGATAAAGAGTTTATCATTTTTGTAGGACCGTCCGGATGCGGTAAGTCTACCACCCTTCGTATGGTAGCTGGCCTGGAGGATATTTCCTCTGGTGAGCTGTATATTGACGGAAAGCTGGTTAATGATGTGGAGCCTAAGGACAGAGATATCGCCATGGTATTCCAGAACTACGCTCTGTATCCTCATATGTCTGTATATGACAATATGGCATTTGGACTGAAGCTGAGAAAGGTTCCCAAGGATGAGATCGATAAGCTGGTTCAGGAGGCTGCAAGAATCCTTGACTTGTCTCATCTGTTAGACCGTAAGCCCAAGGCTCTGTCCGGTGGTCAGAGACAGCGTGTGGCTATGGGCCGTGCTATCGTGCGTAACCCCAAGGTATTTTTGATGGACGAGCCGCTGTCCAACCTGGATGCAAAGCTGAGAGGACAGATGCGTATTGAGATCTCCAAGCTTCATCAGAGACTGCAGGCCACCATTATCTACGTAACTCATGATCAGACCGAGGCTATGACTCTGGGTACCAGAATCGTTGTTATGAAGGACGGTATCGTTCAGCAGGTGGATTCTCCCCAGAATCTGTACGACAAGCCCTGCAATAAGTTCGTTGCCGGATTTATCGGCGCTCCTCAGATGAACCTGGTAGACGCTACCGTAGGCAAGGCCGGCGGCGGCATTACCCTGACCTTTGACGGCAATACCATTACCCTGCCGGAGGAGAAGGCAAAGGTTCTGGAGGCCAAGGGATATGTGGGCAAGGTTGTTACTCTGGGTATTCGTCCCGAGGATCTGCATGATGAGGAAGCTTATTTGAAGGCTTCTCCGGACAGTGTGTTCTCTGCTACGGTTCGTGTATACGAGCTGCTGGGCGCTGAGGTATATCTGTACTTTGATTTGCAGGAGACCAACTGCACCGCTCGCGTGAATCCGCGGACAACTGCAAGACCCGGCGACACCATCAAGCTGGCTATGGATCTGAGCAAGGTTCATGTGTTTGACAAGGAGACCGAGCAGATCATCACAAACTAGAAGATGTCCCCCGTGAATACTAACAATTATTGTAAATTTATGCAAGCGAGTATCACTACTCGCTTGCTTTTTTTTTCACTTTGCATTAAGATATATGATAAGGTGATTGATAGCTGTCTTTCTGATTCGTTGAAAAGGTAATTTAAATATCCGGATAGCCACAATCGGAAGGGACAGTTGGGTAATGACGAATAATCGAAGAAGGAGCGTGTGACATGATATCAAATCAGATTCTTCAGACAACCATTGAGGGTTTGAAGGGAATTACCAGAATTGACCTTTGTATCTGTGATACAGAAGGAAAGGTGCTCGCCTCGACATTTCCGGAGGCGGAAGAATATGAAAGCTCCATCCTGTCTTTTGTGGACTCACCGGCAGACAGCCAGGTGATTCAGGGATATCAGTTTTTTAAGGTGTTTGATGAGCATCAGTTGGAATACATTTTGTTGGCCAGAGGCGGTAGCGATGATGTATATATGGTAGGGAAGCTGGCGGCATTTCAGGTTCAGAATTTGTTGGTGGCTTATAAGGAGAGGTTTGATAAAGACAATTTTATCAAGAACCTGCTTCTTGACAATCTGCTGCTGGTAGATATCTACAACCGGGCAAAGAAGCTTCATATTGAGACCAATGTGCGGCGGGTGGTATTCCTCATTGAGACCAAGCACGAGAAGGATGTGAACGCGTTGGAGACCGTGCGCAGCCTGTTCGCCGCCAAGACCAAGGACTTTATCACTGCTGTGGATGAGAAGAATATCATTCTGGTGAAGGAGTTAAAGCCCACAGAGGATTACGGAGATCTGGAAAAGACTGCCAATATGATTCTGGATATGCTGAACACGGAGGCCATGACTAAAGTGCATGTGTCCTTTGGCACCATTGTCGGTGATATCAAGGAGGTGTCCCGGTCCTACAAGGAAGCCAAGATGGCCCTGGATGTGGGCAAGATTTTCTACAGCGGCAAGAATGTGGTGGCCTACAGCAATTTGGGAATTGGCCGCCTGATCTATCAGCTTCCGTTGCCCCTTTGCCGGATGTTTATCCGGGAGGTGTTTGAGAACAAGTCTCCCGATGATTTTGATGAGGAGACGCTGGCCACCATCAACAAATTTTTCGAGAACAGCCTGAATGTGTCAGAGACCTCCAGACAGCTTTACATCCACCGGAATACCCTGGTGTACCGGCTGGACAAGCTGCAAAAGAGCACGGGTCTGGATCTGAGGGTGTTTGAGGATGCCATCACATTTAAAATTGCGCTCATGGTGGTAAAATATATGAAGTACATGGAAAATCAAGATTTTTAGGAGAAGATGATCTAAGGGTGTAACAGTTTGGATAGTCCGGGAAGGATGGTTCTCCCCGGGCTATCTTGCCCTTAAGCGGTTCAGGAACAAGTGTCTGGATCGTATTCAGAGGATAATCATGATAGAAATATTGGATGTTTGTAAGACATATGGAACGGGAAACAAGGCTCTGAGGGATATAGACATTACCATTGAGGACGGGGAATTTGTGTTTATTATGGGGCGCAGCGGTTCGGGTAAGACCACACTCCTCAGACTTTTGGTCAAGGAGGAAGAGCCGACCTCAGGGGAGATTATTGTAAACGGACAAGAGCTGTGGAGAATGCCCCGAAGGCATGTTCCCAGATACCGCAGGACCCTGGGAATCGTGTTTCAGGATTTCCGGCTGTTAAAGGACAGAAATGTGTTTGAAAATGTGGCCTTTGCCCAGAGAGTGGTGGGGGCTTCCTCCCGGGCTATCCGGGAGTCGGTTCCGGAGATCCTAAAGCTGGTGGGATTGTCTGCCAAGTATAAATCCCTGCCTCAGCATCTGTCCGGAGGGGAGCAGCAGCGGGTGGCTATTGCCCGGGCGCTGATTAACCGCCCGGAGGTGCTTTTGGCGGATGAGCCTACAGGCAATCTGGATTATCAGAACGCGGTTGAGATCATGGAGCTTTTATGGGATATCAATCAGATGGGGACCACGGTGGTGGTGGTCACCCACAGTCAGGAGCTGGTCAATTTAACGGGCGGCCGGGTGATTACCCTGGACAGAGGACAGATTGTCAGTGATGATTACAGCCGCGGACGGCAAGATAAGGGACGGATTCAGGAATGAGGATTAGTGTGTTTTGGTACTGTTTGAAGCAGGGAATAAAAAATATATTCAAAAATATTTGGTTTTCCCTGGCATCGGTGGCAACAATTTCCGCCAGTGTTTTTTTGTTTTGCCTGTTTTTTTCTATACTTACCAATATACAGTTTATGGTGAAAAATATGGAAAGTACGGTGGGAATCACCGTATTGTTTGATGAGGGGCTTGGCGAGACGGATATTTTGGCCCTGGGAGCAGCTATCGGCGGGCGCGGTGAGATTCGGGAGATGACTTACATATCTCCTCAGGAAGCCTGGGATTCCTTTCAGTCGGATTATTTCGCCGGCCATGAGGAGCTGGCAGCCGGCTTTGCCCAGGACAATCCTCTGGCCGGCTCTGCAAGCTACGAGATTCATCTCTGGGATATATCCTCCCAGAACGAGATTGTAACGTGGCTGCAGGGGCTGGAGGGCGTGCGTCAGGTGAACTATTCCAACACGATTGTGGAGGGATTTTTGAGCTTTAACCGGGTGGTGGGGCTTTTGTCCCTGGTGATCACCGGAGTCCTGCTTTTGGTGGCTATGTTCCTGATCAGTAATACCATCTCCGTGGCTGCGGCGTTCCGCAGGCAGGAAAGCCAGATCATGCGCCTGATCGGGGCCACGAATTTTATGATCCGGGCGCCTTTTATTGTGGAGGGAGTGGTGATTGGTCTGATCGGAGCAGGGATTCCTCTGGCAGGGATTTATGTGCTGTATACCCGCTGTGTGATTTACCTGACCGAGCGTTTTTCCATCTTATCCGGTGTTGTTAAGTTCCTTCCCATGGAAGAGCTCTATCCGGCGATGACGGCCGTGGCCATGGGCCTGGGAGTGGGAATCGGATTTTTCGGAAGCTTTTTTACCATTCGCAAATATCTGAAGGTGTAGGTGGCGGCATATGACAGGGAAAATTACAGGCGCCAGGTGTCTGGAAGGGAAAAAGGGACGGTTTTGGATAATCTGCCTTCTGGCGGCAAGCCTCTTTGTGTTGGCGGTAAGCCCGGCTTATGCCACCAAAAAGGATGTGGAGGACGCCAAAAAAAAGGCCAGCAGCCTGGCAGAGGAAAAGAAGAAGGTGGAGGCCGCCTTGAAAAAGCTGGAGGGATTAAAGCAGGACGCGGTTGCCTATGTAAAGGAGCTGGATGCCAGTCTCAATATACTGGAGGAAGAGCTGGAGGAGTTAGGAGAACAGATCACCGCCAAGGAGGAGGATATCCAGGCGGCAGGGCAGGAGCTTGACCTGGCAAAGAAGGTGGAGGCAGAGCAGTATGAGGCCATGAAGCTCCGCATAAAATATATGTATGAGCAGGGAAAAACCAGTTATATTGACATGCTGTTTCAGTCGGAGAATATGGTGCAGCTGATGAACCGGGCAGAGTATATTCAGAAAATTTCCCAGTACGACCGGAAGAAAATGGATGAGTATGTACTGGCAAAGGAGGCAGTGGAGGCCTGGGAGGCCCGGCTGAACAAAGAGCATGAAGAGCTTTTGGGGTTTAAGGAGCAGACAGAGGCGAAGCATCAGTCGGTCGAGGTGCTTCTTGACAAAAAGAATCAGGAGCTGAAGAATTTTGAGAGCCAGATTGACAGGGCTCAGGGGCAGATCAGTGAGTATGAGAGGGATATTCAGGCCCAGGAGAACAAGGTAAAGCAGCTGGAGGCTGAGATAAAGCGGAAGGAGGAGGAAGCCAGGAGGGCGGCAGAAGCGGCGGGAAAGACGTATAATACGGTCAGTCTTGGGAATATTAGGTTTATATGGCCCTGTCCTGCCAGCGGCCGGATCACATCCGGATTCGGTTCCCGCACTTCACCAATAGAAGGCGCCTCCACCAACCATCAGGGCATTGATATTGGCGCGGCCTCCGGCAGCGGGATTTTGGCTGCTGCTTCCGGTACGGTAGTGATTGCTACATACAGCTACTCGGCAGGGAATTATGTTATGATCAATCATGGCGGCGGGATTTACACGGTGTACATGCATTGTTCTCAGCTGCTGGTTTCGGAGGGACAGTCTGTCATTCAGGGACAGACCATTGCCAAGGTGGGATCCACCGGGTATTCCACCGGCCCGCACCTTCATTTTGGCATCCGGGCAGACGGAAAGTATGTAAACCCTGGCAAGTATGTCAGTCCATAAAAAGAAACACTAAAATAATACAGAGAGTAGGAGTTTATTGTGGAAAACGAAGTGAGAGCCAAGAGCAAATTTTGGAAGGGTGTACTGGTGGGCTCGCTGGTTACAGCCTTTGCCGGGCTGATTATCGTAGGGATTGCTGCGGGAATCAATCTGATCGGCCAGACGGTGATGGACAATCAGGCGCCGATTCAGGTTACGGAGGACAAAAAAGAGCCGGAAAAGCTGGATTTGGGAAAGGTGAATCAAAAGCTGGAGACCTTAGAACAGCTGGTGGACAGGTATTTTCTGTTTGATGAGAATATAGACCAAGAACAGATGGAGGCCGGAATCTATCAGGGCATGTTGTCCGGTCTTGAGGATCCGTACACCGTATATTACACCAGAGAGGAGTACGAATCGCTCACAGAGGAGACGGAAGGAGTTTACTGCGGCATCGGCGTGCTGGTAAGCCAGAATATTTCCTCCGGGCTCATCACCGCTATCCGGGTATTTGAGGGCTCCCCGGCGGAGGAGGCCGGTATGAAAAAGGGCGATATTCTCTACAAGGTAGGGGATGTGGAGACCGCCGAGACGGAGCTGGATGTGCTGGTGCAGCAGGAGATCCGGGGCGAGGAGGGCACCTATGTGGACATTACGGTTCTCAGAGACGGGGAGATGGTTGACCTGCATATTCAGAGGAGAATCGTGGAGGTGACCACCGTGGAATCCCGGATGCTAGAGGATGAGACGGGCTATATCATGGTGACCCAGTTTGAGCTGGTGACCGGAGAGCAGTTCAAAACCGCGGTGGATGAGCTTTTGGAACAGGGCATGAAGGGCCTTATCATTGATCTGAGAGACAATCCGGGGGGAGTTTTAGACGCGGTGATCGAGATGGCAGCTTATATTCTTCCGGAGGATAAGCTGGATGGGACGATTGTGTCTACCTCCGACAAAAACGGCTCCGGAGACAGGTATTACAGTAAAGGCGGAAAAATCTGCTTTAAGTCCGCCTCCGGCCAGGCAGATCCCAGATATCCCAAAAGGGACGGACACCAGGTGGATATACCGATTGTGGTATTGATGAACGGCAATTCGGCCAGCGCCTCCGAGGTACTTGCCGGGGCTCTTAGAGATTATGGAAGCGCCAAACTGGTGGGAACCACCTCCTTTGGAAAGGGGATTGTCCAGAGTGTGATCCAGCTGGAGGACGGGTCGGCTATCAAGATGACTACCTCTCACTATTACACCCCGGGCGGGGTGGACCTTCACAAGAAGGGATTGGAGCCGGATGTGGAGGTAGAGCAGGAGATTCCTGAGGATTTAAAGGGAGCCTTTGAGATTCCTCTGGAGAGGGATAATCAGGTGAAGAAGGCCATGGAGGTGCTTAAGGAAGCTTATTGAAGCTTTGACAAAGAAAAGGCAGGCGCATGTTGCGCCTGCCTTTTCAGATGGTATGAGAGTACGGCGGGTAGTCACCGCCTCCCACCCGATTGCCCGGCGAGTACACGCTCTAACGGACCCGGCAGAGCTGCTTTTAGCGGACTACAGATCCAGCTTTAAGTCGCCTGGATTGATCCAGTGAAGCCTGCGAAGGATTTCTCCGAAGATCCAGGTGAGGACGGCAGGCAGGACAAAGCAGACTAGAAGGATGGCAAGCCACATTGCGGGGGAGCCGTCCATGGCTGTATAGACGCCAATGGGTCCAACCAGACCGCAGGTGCCCATGCCGGAGCCGGCAGGGATGTTTTCCATGTGGAAAATACAGGTGGCAATGGGGCCGGTGACCATGGAGGCTAAGGTGGGAGGTATCCAGGTGCGGGGATTTTTGACAATATTTCCCATCTGCAGCATGGATGTGCCAAGGCCCTGGGCCAGCAAACCGCCCACACCGTTTTCGCTAAAGCTTAAGACGGCAAAGCCGATCATCTGGGCGCAGCAGCCGGCTGTGGCGGCGCCGCCTGCAAGACCGTCCAGGCTCAGCATAATACAGATGGCGGCGCTGCTGATGGGCAGGGTAAGGGCGATTCCGATCAGGGCGGACACCAGGATTCCCATAAAGAAGGGCTGCATCTCCGTGGCGGTTTTCACCAGATTGCCGAAGGCGTTCATAAAGGCAGATACGCCGGGGCCTACAAACTGGGCCATCAAAACGCCGGAAATGATGGTTACACCGGGAGTGACCAGAATATCCACCCGGGTTTCCTTGGAAATCAGCTTTCCGGCCTCTGTGGCAATGATGGTGGATACCAAAGCGCCCACAGGGCCGCCTAAGGCATTTCCTGCAATGCCAACGGTGGCAGCGGAGAAAAGCACCAGCTGAGGAGCGTGAAGGGCATAGGCGATGGATACGCCAAGGGCAGCGCCGGTGGCGCTTTTGCAGTATTCGGCTATGGTATTGAAAATGGTGATCTGGGTCTTTTCTCCCAGGGTTCCGAAGATGGTTCCGATGAGCAGGGAAGCGAAAAGGCCGAAGGCCATGGCCCCCATTGCGTCAATGAGATAGGTTCGGACAGTGATGTTGACGTTCTTTTTTTTCAGAAATTCTTTTACGGTTGTGTGTGCCATAATGAAGCTCTCCTTTTTGAGTATTGATTCCGGCAAAAAAGCCGAGGCGGGGATGCGGCAAAAAACCGGCGCAATCCGCCGCGGTGGGAAAGAGGCACACATTTGACGTCCCGTGTCAAAGCAGTTGTCTGTTATATTATCAGCTGGATTTGAAAAAAGCAAGCGAAAATAGAAAATTCGCGAAAGATTGTTAAAAAGATATCAATATATTATTGCGGTGACGTGGAAAAATTTGAAGAAATGTGGTATACTGGTTTACAGTTTATGAGCAGAGGCAGTTTTGGGTGTTCAGGGGAAGGGAGCTTTTTATGGTACGAAAGATTTGTCCGATTTGCGATCAGGTGATGAAGGGATCTCACTATTGCAGAAACTGCAGAAGCTGGGTGAAGCATCCCTATGTCAGGGAGGTTAATTATTATTTAAATGAGCGGCATCCCCAGAAGGAGACAGGCTGTGTGTATCACGGCAGTTATCCGGCAGGGGGAAGGGATGCTTCCGGCAGAGGGGAGCCCCCCCAAAGTGTGTCAAAAACAGAAAAAAAGCCGGCACAGCCGGGGAATACAGGCAATACGGCAGGATGGGTTTTTCAGGGACAAGGCCTGGAAGGCATGGATAACGGACAGGGCGGCTATGGGGAGCGGACGGGAAATGTCTGGTCAGAAAACGGGCAGTCGAAAAGCAGCCGGGGAGTGATCTGGGTGGCTGTCGCCATTGTCTTGATGGTGACGGCGGGCTCTTTCCTTAAGATGGGGATCAATGCCATCGAAAAAGGCTTACGGTATCAATCTGCCATGAACCAGATGTTTGATTTTGCAGAGGAGGTGGATCCTTCCCAGCTGGAATGGGATTATGAGGAGGATGAGGATTGGAATTATGATGATTTTTGGGAGAACAGCGACTATAATGAGCTGACAGATGAGGAGGCCCTGGCAACCGGGGTTCGGTGTTCCGGGGATGAGCATTTTGACATTTCCGGTGAGGAAATGGAAAAGTTAATCTGCCGGTTTTTGGAGGAGCAGGGGTTTCGGATTGAAGATGTGGAAGAGTATTCCTATAACAGCCAGTATTGTGATGACAGGGGAAATGCCGTAAGAACATATTTTTCCACATACACGGCGCTCTATCTGGAAGGTGAAGATGCTTACGAGTATGTGGAGCTGGACTGTGATACGGTGACCGGTGAGCTGCATGGTGTGCATCTGGTCATGGAGGATGAGGAGAAGCTGGTGAAAATCCTGGAAGGGATCATTGAGATTCTGGGGGAGGAGTGTGACCTGCCGTGGGAGGATTGGATAGTGGATGTGAGAGGCAGGCTGCCTGTGGATATTGAGAAGGATGACGGATATGATTATATGACAGAGGATATATGGCTCTGGGGGTATTATTACGGGGATTATTACACATTCACTCTGGATGCGGCCGAATAATCCGGGACAAGCGATGCTTTTTGTCCGGCGCAGACGGGCAGGAAGATACCCGTCTGAATTGTTACAAAAATAGCAAAAAGGAGACAGACAGATGAAGATTCGAGATATACTTTCCAAGGGAAAACCGACCCTTTCCTTTGAGGTGTTTCCTCCCAAGACGGAGGACAAATATGATTCCGTGGAGCACGCGGCCCTGGAGATTGCCAGGCTTAAGCCGGCGTTTATGAGTGTGACCTACGGGGCAGGGGGAGGAACCAGCCGGTATACGGTGGACATTGCGTCAAAGATACAAAAGCAGCAGGTGACTCCTCTGGCCCATCTGACCTGCGTATCCTCCACCAGAGAAAAGGTGCAGTCTGTGCTTTGTGAGCTTAAGGAGCGGGGAATTGAGAATGTGCTTGCCCTGCGGGGGGATATTCCTGCTGACAAAAGGGTGGAGAAGGATTATCAGTATGCATCCCAGCTTATCGGGGAGATCCGCAAAGCAGGAGATTTCTGTATCGGGGCTGCCTGCTATCCGGAGGGACATGTGGAGTCAGTCAACAAGGCGGCGGATATTCATTATCTCAAGGAAAAGGTGGAGGCGGGCTGCGATTTTGTGACTACCCAGATGTTTTTTGACAATAATATTCTTTACAATTATCTTTACCGGATCCGGGAGGCCGGAGTGACGGTCCCGGTGATTGCGGGCATCATGCCGGTGACCAGCGCTGCACAGATTAAGCGGATCTGCGCCATGTCAGGCACTTATCTTCCGTCCCGCTTTAAGGCGATTGTGGATCGGTTCGGGGACAATCCGGCGGCTATGAAGCAGGCGGGGATCGCCTACGCCACGGAGCAGATCATTGACCTGATTGCCAATGGGGTCAACGGGATTCATGTGTATTCCATGAATAAGCCGGATGTGGCTGCCAGGATTCAGGAGAGCTTGTGCGAGATTTTGCGGTGAGAAACCGGGCTGGACAACGGGAAGGGCTTCGGGAATGGATTGACTGGATGACGGGAAGCGGTAAGGTGGCAGCGGTCGGGTAGCGGGAAAAAGGAGAAAGCGGCAAAGCAGATGGGCAGGATGGCGGATTTGATGGAGCCAATGGAAGAATGGATGAGGACGGGGGAGCGTTTTCCCTGGGATGAGGGGGAAATTTTGCGGTATCTGGGATATGGGAGACAGAAGCCTGAGGAGAATGTGGCAGAGCTGATCCGGCAGTGCGAGAGGGAGCTGGAGGATATGGCGGCTCCTAAGGCTTGCTGGAGGGAGTTTCCCATGGCCATTCGGGAACACGTGGTGGATATGACGTGTCTTCAGACGACAAGCAAAAGTCTGGAACGGAATTTGAAGGACTGTGAGAGGATCCTCTTGTTTGGAGCTACCTTAGGCAGTCGGGTGGATGTGCTTTTGCAGCGGTATGGGCGGCTGCAGATGAGCAAGGCGGTGGTGCTTGAGGCCGCTTCCGTGACAATGCTAGAGAGCTGGTGCGACTGGAAAAACGAGCTTTTGCGCCGGGAATTTCAGGAAAAGGGATGGTATATGCGGCCCAGATTCAGCCCGGGATACGGAGACTTTCCGTTGGAATGTCAGCGGGGCGTGGACAGGGCTTTAGAGCTGGGGAAGCGAATCGGCGTCACTCTGACTGACAGCCTTTTGATGGTGCCGTCCAAGTCAGTGACAGCGGTTATGGGTCTTAGCAGGAAGCCCCGGGCCTGTACGGTTCACGGATGCGAGGCCTGCGGCAAGAAGGATTGCCAGTACCGAAGGTAAAGAGCTGTCAGAAATGGAAGGCTGCGTTGGTACAGGAGGGAGGAAAAGACCATGGATATATTGAAGGCAATGGAGGAACGGATTTTATTCTGTGACGGAGGTATGGGAAGCCTGCTCCAGGCAGAGGGCTTAAAGCCGGGGGAGCTTCCGGGAACATGGAATGTCACCCATCCGGAGGTGCTGGTGGAGATCCACCGGAGATATCTGGAGGCAGGAGCAGACATTGTGACTACCAATACCTTCGGGGTGGATGGACTAAAATATAATGAGCGCGCCGGATTTTTGGTGGAGGAGACGGTGGCTGCCGCCATCTGCAATGCCAGAAAGGCTATCCGGCTGGCGGGAAAGGAGGCCTTTGTGGCCCTGGATATAGGGCCTACGGGAAAGCTTTTAAAGCCTCTGGGAGATTTGGGTTTTGAAGATGCGGTCCGACTGTTTGGACAGGTGGCTTCTGTGGGAGCCCGAAACGGGGCCGATCTGGTGCTGATTGAGACCATGAGCGACAGCTATGAGGCGAAGGCGGCCGTGTTGGGAGCCAGGGAAAGCTGTGATCTTCCGATTTTTGTGACAGTGACCTTTGACGAGAAGGGAAAGCTTTTGACCGGCGGAAGCCCTGCCTCCGTGGTGGCTATGTTAGAGGGACTGGGAGTGGACGCGCTGGGAGTCAACTGCGGTCTGGGACCGATACAGCTAAAGCCTATTGTAAAGGAGATTTTGGACTTGGCCTCCGTGCCCGTGATTGTCAACCCCAATGCAGGCCTGCCCCGCAGTGAGAACGGGCGTACTGTATATGATATTGATGCGGACGAGTTTGCCCGGGAGATGCTTGAGATTGTCCGGATGGGCGCTAAGGTGGCGGGAGGCTGCTGCGGGACCACCCCGGACCATATTAAAAAAATGACCAGGCTGTGCAGGGGAGAAAAGCCGGTGCCGGTAAGGCCAAAGGGCAGGACGTTTATCTCCTCCTTTGCCAGGGCGGTGGAGATCGGGGCAGATCCGGTGATTATCGGGGAGCGGATCAATCCTACGGGAAAGGCAAAATTCAAACAGGCCCTGCGGGATCACAACTTAGAGTATATTCTCCAGGAGGGAGTGGCTCAGCTGGACAAGGGGGCGCATGTGCTGGACGTGAATGTGGGGCTGCCGGAGATCGATGAGCCCTCCATGATGGAGGAGGTGGTGAAGGAGCTGCAGAGCATCATTGATTTGCCCCTGCAGATTGACACCTCCAGCCCGGAGGCCATGGAACGGGCCATGCGTGTCTACAACGGAAAGCCTCTGATCAATTCGGTCAACGGCAAGGAGGAGTCCATGAGAGTGGTATTTCCTCTGGTGAAAAAGTACGGAGGAGTGGTGGTGGCTCTGGCCCTGGATGAGGACGGGATACCGGAGAGACCGGACGGGCGCGTTGCCATTGCCAGAAAGATTTACCGCACTGCCAGAGAGTACGGCATCGGGCCGGAGAACATTCTGATTGACGCTCTGTGTCTGACCATCAGCTCCGACAGCAAGGGGGCCGTTACCACCTTGGAGACTGTGAGAAGAGTGCGGGATGAGCTGGGAGGAAAGACGATTCTCGGCGTGTCCAATATCTCCTTCGGACTTCCGGTGCGGGAGAATATTAACGGGACATTTTTTACCATGGCTCTTCAAAACGGGTTAAACGCGGCGATCATCAATCCCGGCTCCGATGTGATGATGAGGGCGTATCACAGCTACCGGGCCCTGACAGGGTTAGATGACAGGTGCGGGGATTACATCCGTGCGTATGCAGAGGAGGCGGCCAGAAGGAAGGCGGCCGGGGCAGCGGCATCCGGTGTATCCGGCCGGAAGGAGGGTCTTGGGCCGGCACAAACCGTCACGGTCCATCCGCTGTCGGAAGCGGGAGGAAAAGAGGCTACGGACAAAAAAGGCGGTCAGAGTCTGGCTGCAAGCATTGAGCGGGGGTTGCGGGAGCAGGCTGCCTGCGCGGTCCGGGAGCTTTTAAAAAGCCGGGATTCCATGGATATTATCAATCGGGAGATGATTCCGGCTCTGGACCGGGTGGGGAAGGGCTTTGAGGCCGGAACCATTTTCCTGCCTCAGCTTCTCATGAGCGCGGAGGCGGCTAAGGCGGCCTTTGAGATTGTCAGAGAGCAGATGCAGGGCTCGGGCCATGAGCAGGAGAAAAAGGGAACCATTATCCTGGCAACGGTAAAGGGGGACATTCATGATATCGGAAAGAATATTGTGAAGGTTCTTCTGGAAAACTACGGGTATGACGTGTTGGATCTGGGGAAGGATGTGCCGCCGGAAAAAATTGTAGATACGGCGGTGGAAAAAAAGGTGCCGCTGGTGGGGCTAAGCGCTCTGATGACCACCACGGTTCCCAGCATGGAGGAGACGATCCGGCAGCTGCGTCAAAAGGCCCCCTGGGTAAGAGTGATGGTGGGCGGCGCCGTGCTGACAAGGGAATACGCGGATTCCATGGGAGCTGACCGTTACTGTAAGGATGCCATGGCCTCGGTGAATTATGCAGAGGAGATTTTTTGAAAATTTGGCCTTGTATTTAAACCTTTCTTTCGGTAGAATAGTATTAGGCTGAATCAGGGATTCTCTCGGGACAGGAGAGATGAACATGAAAAAACGAAATAGGAAATACTGCAGGTGGATGATTTTGGCGGTTCTGGCGGGCGTGGCAGGGTGCAGCTACAGCTGTAGTGCTCATGAGCCGGAGGTGATTTTGTCGGAGGAGGCAAAGGAGAGCCTGGTGGCTGGGGATGGGTCCCGGCAGAACGGGGATTTGCCGGTAGAGGTTTTGGAAGGCGGGGATTTGCCCACTGAGACATTCGAGGGGACGGCGGAGGAGGCGAAAGAGGCTTCCTGCTTTGTCCACGTGTGCGGAGAGGTGAACGATCCGGGGGTCTATGAGCTTTTTCCAGGGCAGAGGGTCTATGAGGCCATCTCTTTGGCGGGAGGTTTTACGGAGCAGGCGGCAGAGAATTATCTGAATCTGGCAGAGCCGGTGTGGGACGGAATGAAGCTTGAGGTCCCGAACCGGGATCAGGCGCCGAAGACGGAGTGGACAGAGCCGGAGAAAAGCTGGCCCGCAGCAGAAGCTTTTTCTAAGGGCGGGCCCGGGATGTCGGCTTCTTTGAACAAGGTGAATCTCAACACAGCCACAAAGGAAGAGCTGATGGGGCTGCGGGGAATCGGGGAGGCCAGGGCAGAGGATATTATCCGTTTTCGGCAGGAGCGGGGCGGTTTTAAACAGATAGAGGATATTATGGAGATATCCGGAATCAAGGACGCGGCTTTTCAGAAAATCAAAGATGACATCACGGTATGACAGCAGCCGGCATATAGAGAGGGAGAGGCAGACAATGGCAAGGATTTTGGTGGTGGATGATGAAAAATTGATTGTTAAGGGCATCCGTTTCAGCCTGGAACAGGACGGAATGGAGGTGGATTGCGCCTATGACGGGGAGGAGGCCATTGAACTGGCAAAAAACACTGAGTATGACGTGGTGCTTCTGGATGTAATGCTTCCTAAATTTGACGGCTTTGAGGTGTGCCAGGCCATCCGGGAATTTTCGGAGATGCCGATTATCATGCTCACTGCCAAGGGCGGCGACATGGATAAGATCCTGGGGCTGGAGTTCGGAGCAGACGACTATATAACAAAGCCCTTTAATATTCTTGAGGTGAAGGCCAGAATCAAGGCGATTATGCGGCGCAATTTGCGCAAGGGAAGGGACGGCAAAAAGGAGAACCACGTGATCACAGTGGGGGATCTGAAGCTGGACAGAGAAGGGAGACGGGTGTTTATCGGGGAGAAGGAGATCAATCTGACGGCAAAGGAGTTTGATCTTTTAGAGCTGTTTGCCTGCAATCCCAATAAGGTTTACAGCCGGGAGACGCTCTTATCTCTGGTGTGGGGAAACAAGGCCACCGAGTCAGGAGATGTGCGCACAGTGGATGTCCATGTGCGGCGTCTGAGAGAAAAGGTGGAGCCCAGCCCCAGCGATCCCAAGTACGTCCATACCAAATGGGGTGTCGGGTATTATTTCCGGGCCTGAGGCTGTTTTGAGATTGGATAAGGATAAAGGAGTTTAATGGCATGGATATTATCATCAGGCAGGTGATGCCGGAGGATCTGGATGCCGTGGCCCGGGTGGAAGCCGTCTGCTTTCCGAAAGCAGAGGCCGCGTCCCGGGTTTCTTTTGCACAGAGGATCCGGATGTTTCCCGAATGTTTTTTTGTGGCAGAACGGGAAGGAGAAATCATAGGGTTTATCAACGGGTGTGCAACGGACAGTCCGGTGATCAGCGATGAGATGTTTGAGGATGCAGGCTGTCACAAGAGAGACGGAATATATCAGAGCATTTTTGGGCTGGATGTGATACCGGAGCACCGAAAGCAGGGAGTGGCGGCCAGGCTCATGAGGCATTTGATTGAGGATGCCCGCGCAAAGGGGCGCAGAGGGGTGATTTTGACCTGTAAGGACCGGCTGATCCGGTATTATGAAGGGTTTGGATATAAAAGCAAGGGGATTTCCCAGTCGGTCCACGGCGGGGCAGTCTGGTATGATATGATTCTGGACCTTCGGTGAAGCTTGCCTCAAACGGCGGCAGGGTGGCAGGAAAGAGAGGAATTTTATGAAAAAGAAAGCGTTTGACGGGCAGTGGAGAAGACTTGACAACACGGCAAAGATTTTTCCGGTAATTGCCAATGAGAATATGAGTCAGGTGTTTCGGATCTCCGTCACATTGAAAGAACCGGTGAATCCGGATTTGCTGCAGCAGGCCCTGGAGGATATACTGCCTCACATCAAAAATTTTCGGGTAAGGCTCCGGAAGGGGCTTTTTTGGTACTATTTTGAGGAGAATAAAAGGATTCCCCAGGTGCAGAGGGAGTCTTCCTATCCCTGCCGCTATATTGACCCGGGAAGCAACCGGAAATTTTTGTTCCGGGTCACTTACTATGAGAACAGAATCAATCTGGAGGTGTTTCACGCCCTGACAGACGGACTGGGGGCAGTGATGATGCTAAAGGACCTGACCGGGAGATATCTGCAGCTGGTCAGGGGGGAGGAGGATTTTTGGAGGCCTGAGGACGAAAAAACCCAAAAGGAGCAGGAGTTTTCCGTGGTGGACAGCTATCTGGAAAATTACAGGGAGGTCCCCCGGCGCAAATACAGCTCCCACCCGGCTTTCCGTCTGGAGGGCAATTATCTTCCCCTGGGTACAGGGCAGGTGCTTCACGGCTATGTGAATACGGTGGAGTTAAAGAAAATCTGTCACGGGTACGGGGTCAGTATCACCAAATATCTGGCAACTGTACTGATCTGGTCCATCTGGCAGGAATATCTGGACGGAAAGCCCTGGGCAGAGCCGGTGGTTTTGAATCTGCCCATCAATCTGCGGGCGTTTTTTGATTCGGAGACCATGGCGAACTTTTTTGCAGTGACTATGATCGGCCATCTCTTTAGAAATCCGGATATAACCTTTGAGGCGCTGCTTTTGAAGATTTCCCGGCAAATGGATAAAAAGATTGATAAGAAGCGATTGGAGGAGAGCATTTCCTACAATGTGTCCCGGGAGAAGAAATGGTATCTGCGTGTGATCCCTCTGGTGCTTAAGAAGCTGGCTCTTGATCTGGTGTTTCGGCTGAAGGACCGGGCATACACAATGACCTTATCTAACATCGGGGTCATTAAGGTGGATCCAGGGCAGGAAAACCAAATTGAACGTTTTCATCTCATGATCGGCGTTTCCAGAAGACAGCCGGTCAAATGCGCGGTCTGCGCCTATGGGGAGGAGGTTGTCATCACATTTACCTCCGTGTTTGCGGACAGCCATTTGCAGCGGCGTTTTTTTGATAAGCTGAAGGAGGACGGGGCGCGGGTTCAGTTAGAGGGCAATGAGCCTTCCTCGGCCAGAAAGAGAGATATGTATCCCCGGATCCGGAAGGTTTTGATTCTCCAAAAGGGCGGCGAGGCCAAGGCCTCCCGGATGGTGCAGCAGGTAGGTCAGACCGGCGGTGAGGCTGCAAAGGAGATTAAAAATTATCTGGCGGGAGAGAGAAATATAAAGGAGGAGCTCCACAAAAGGCTGCATGTGTAAAGAGAAGAGGCAGCAAAAAGGCAGTGGCGTGCATAAATGTCCGGTGAGAATGCCGGCCAGACAGGAGGACTTATGAGGACGGACAAGGTGAGCCTGCGGGGCAAGATGATGCGGGACATGATGAAGAATATGATGGATTCCGCTATGGGTCATCGGATTCAGACAGGAGAGCTTCGGAAAAATCCGGTGGAGCCGGCCTGGATCTGCCCGGCAGGCTATGATTATGAGATTATAGAGCTGGAAAATTTTTCCATGGAATATCTGCGTCCGGCCCAGGTAAATACCGGCCGTGTGATTTTGCAGCTTCATGGAGGCGGTTATATCGGGCCCATAAAGAATATTTATCGGGATTTTGCCGTCTGCTACTCAAAAAAAAGCATGGGAGGAGATGTACTGTCCATTGATTACCGGGTGGCGCCGGAGTATCCCTTTCCGGCAGCTCTTTTAGATGCCATTGACGCCTATCAGTGGCTTTTGGAGGAGAAGAAATACGCGCCGGACAAGATTGTGGTGGCAGGGGATTCGGCGGGAGGCGGTCTGGCTCTGGCCCTGGCTCTTTATCTGCAGGATCACGGTATGGCAATGCCGGCCGGAATGGTTCTCATGTCCCCCTGGACGGATTTAACCTGCAGCGGAGAGAGTCATGAGACTAATTTTCACAGAGATCCCCAGTTTGGCGGAACTACGGATAATATGCTTCACAACAGTCCTTATATCGGGGAGGCTAATCCTAAGGATCCCTATCTGTCTCCGGCGTTTGGAAGCTTTGAAAAAATGCCTCCGATCCTCATGCAGGTGGGCAGCGAGGAGGTCCTGTTAAGCGATACGCTGACGGTGGCAGACAAGCTTCGTGCCTCTCGCAGCAAGCTGAGGGTGTCTGTCTATGACGGGATGTTTCATGAATTTCAGATGGCTCTGCGATTGATTCCTGAGAGCCGGGAGGCGTGGGAGGAGGTTGAGGCCTTTTTGCAGATCATCTATGGAATCCGCCGAAAGCCGGAGGGGAAGGTGGTAAAACGGGTCAAATCGGGAAGGAGACAGGGGCAGGCAGATGAAAATCAGGGTGGTGGCAGTAGGAAAGGTTAAGGAGAGATTTTACGAGGATGCTATTGCCGAATATGGGAAACGGCTGAGCCGGTACTGTAAGCTGGAGCTTGTCCAGGTGGCGGATGAGAAGACGCCGGACGGGGCCAGCCCTGTCCAGGAAAAGCAGATTAAGGAGAAGGAGGGGGAGCGGATTCTCTCCCGGATCCGGGAAGGGGATTATGTGATTGCCCTTGCCATTGAGGGGAAAATGCCGGATTCTCTGGAGCTGGCGGCTAAGCTGGAAACATTGGGGATTCAGGGAAAGAGCCAGGTGGTGTTTGTGATTGGAGGATCCTTAGGTCTTTCAGAGGTGGTGATGAAACGGGCCGATGAAAGCTTAAGCTTTTCCAAAATGACTTTTCCTCATCAACTGATGCGGGTGATTCTTTTGGAGCAAATCTACCGCGGCTACCGGATTATGACGGGGGAACCATATCACAAGTGAAGGCGGAATAGTTATAACAAAATTTACAAAAATATAAGAATTAAGTTTTGAGAAACAGTTGAATTTGCATCCTCTCTGATTTATACTAAACAATATCTGTAGATATTAAAGGGTGTTGCATTTCAAAAGCTTAAGGAGGATTTTTTATGAGACTGCAGAACATGGGGAGGAAGCTGGCGCTTTTCTCAACAGCCGTTATTCTGTCAGCGGCAGCGGTTATGACCGGGTGGGCGGCGACCAGATTGGATACGGTTTCGGAGGTGTACTGGAACGATGATGATGACAATGACAACAAGATGACCGAGGCTGTGTGGGAACCGGTGGAGGATGCATATCAGTATGAGATTGCTTTGTACCGGGATGAGAGCAGAGTGGGCTCTGTAAAGGTAAGCAAGAACAAATCCAGCTACAATCTTAAGAGAAAGATGGACAAGGAAGGGGAATATACCTTCCGGGTGCGGGCTCTGGCCAAGGAGAAGGATAAGAAATTCTCCAACGGCTCCTGGTCCGATTATTCCGATGGGATTTATATCACCGAGGCCCGGGCCGAGCTTAACAAAAGCGGAAAGACCATTGACACCAGCTTAGGAGGCCCCGGCACACCTCAGAAGGAGGAGACAGGACAGGCTGCGGACAGCCAGAATGCGGGCAGTGGTTTTGCACCGGCGCCAGCGGGAGTATGGCAGCAGGATTATACCGGCTGGTGGTACCGCAAGGCGGACGGGACCTACCCGGTAAACGGATGGTTTCAGGATCCGGCCGATGGAAAATACTACATGTTTGACGCCCGGGGTTATATGCAAACCGGCTGGGTTGTGTGGGAAGGAAAGTACTATTACTGTGACGAGGCAGGAAGCCCTTCCGGCGCCATGGTGACAGGAGAGCTGACCATTGACGGGATTTTATACCATTTTGATGATTCGGGAGCAGCGAAGGAAGACGTTATTTTGCCGGATAAAGCTCTCTCTGAGAATTAAAGACAGCTTATTGAGCGGATATATACTCTGAGCCAAATGATTTGCCAAATGAGCGTGCTCATGTGTATAATTTGTCCCTCCCTTCATATATTGTATTAGAAGCGGAAAGATACTTTATGGAGGGAGGGATTTTCTATCGATAAGCGGGATGAGCTTGTCAAAATTTTTTCTAAAGATATCAGAAATATTCTCAGGCAGGTACCCGTGGACTTTGAAGAGGTCCAGGAGCTTCGGATGCGGGTACAGGCCCCACTTCTTATGATTCATAACAATCGTGAATTTTACATTACTCCCGAAGGAAAATTATGCAGGGCGCAGGAAAATGCATATTCGGTTACAAAAAAGGATCTGAAGGAAACTCTGGAATATATGAGCGATTACTCTCTGTATGCCTTTGAAGAGGAGGTGCGGCAGGGCTTTATTACCATCCAGGGCGGCCACAGGATCGGGATTGCAGGGAAAACCATTGTGGACAGAAACGGGATCCGAGCCATGAAATTTATCTCCTTTATCAATGTGCGCTTGGCTCATCAGATCCGGGGATGCGCAGACCAGGTGATCCCCTATCTGTATGATAAGGGGCAGATCCTTCACACGCTGATTGTCTCGGCTCCTCGGTGCGGAAAGACTACTCTTCTGCGGGATATAATCCGGCAGGTGTCGGACGGAACCGGGCAAAGGCCCGGAATGACCGTGGGGGTCGTGGACGAGCGGTCGGAAATCGGAGCCTGCTGTCAGGGAGTTCCCCAGAATGATCTGGGAATCCGCACGGACATTCTGGACTGCTGTCCCAAGGCGCTGGGAATGATGATGCTGATCCGCACCATGTCCCCCCGGGTGATTGCCGTGGATGAGATCGGAAGCCGGGAGGATTTGGAGGCTATGGAATACGCGATGAATTGCGGATGCCGGCTGATTGCCACCATTCACGGTGCCTCTATGGATGATATACGCCAGAAGCCGGTACTTGGAAGAATGGTGAAGGAGAGATGGTTTGAGCGGTATGTGGTACTTGACGGAGGGGGCAGGCCGGGGAAGGCGGCAGAGATCTATGACGGGAGAGGAACCAGGCTTTTTAGGAAGGAGGAAGTGTGGTGATCGGACTTTTTATGAAGACGGCAGGCTGCGGGATGGTAGTGATGGGAACCTCTGGATATGGAGCCTGTCTGGCAGGAAATTACAAAAGCCGGCTGGCCCTTTTGGAGCAGTTAAGACAGATGATCTTTCTTTTGAAGGGACAGATTGTCTATGCCAATGCTCCTCTTCCGGAAGCCTTTGAGGCAGTGGGAAGGAGGACAAAAGGGATTTTGGCAGAGCTTTTTGTCCGGGTGGCAGAACGGCTTGAGGGGCAGCAGGGAGAGCCCTTATTTCACATTTGGCAGGAGGAGGTGGAAAAGCTTTCAGAGGCAGGGGGATTGACAAAGAAGGACAGGCAGTGTCTGGCAGCCTTTGGAGAGCATCTGGGATTTTTGGACAGGGATATGCAGGAGCGGAATCTTCTGCTTTATCTGGAGCAATTGGATTTGACTATCGGGGAGCTGAGAGGCCATAAGGAGGAACGGTGCCGTCTGTATACAAGTCTTGGAGTAATGGGGGGATTATTTCTGGCAGTGCTGCTGCTGTGATTACGGATCATTGACGGGCGTAGGTCCGTGACAGGACACGTGCTCTTAGGATTGAGGAAGGGGGAGTGATCGATGGGAGTCAATCTGATTTTTAAAATCGCGGCGGTAGGAATTTTGGTGTCAGTAATCTGCCAGGTATTAAAGCACAGCGGGCGGGAGGAGCAGGCATTTCTCACCAGTCTGGCGGGACTGATTCTGGTGCTGTTCTGGATGGTCCCTTATATCTATGAGTTATTTGAAACCATAAAAAGCCTGTTTGCATTGTAGGAGGAGGCAAGTTTGACAATGATCACAGTGGCCGTGGCAGGGATTGTGGCAGTGATGCTGGCAGTGCAGTTAAAGACAGTAAAAGGAGAGTACGCTACATATCTGGCGGCAGCGGCCGGCTGCGTTATCTTTTTTTACGGGATAAGCAGGATGGAGACCATACTGGATGCCGTCAGGCGGATTCAGGAGATGGTGCGGATAAACAGGGTATATCTGACAACGCTTTTAAAGATTACAGGAGTCACCTATATTGCGGAATTTGCTTCGGGAATCTGTAAGGATGCCGGGTATGGGTCCATTGCAAATCAGATTGAGATTTTTGGAAAGCTGTCTATACTGGCAATGAGCATGCCCATTGTTCTGGCTCTTTTGGAGGCACTGCAGGGACTTTTGGCATGAGGGGGAGGAGAAGAAGTGAAAAAGAACGGTTGGCCGGCATTTTTGTGGGTTGTGGTTATGCTCCTGTTTGCTGTCTGTCTGGCGTTTGGAGGAACGGGGATGAAAGCTCAGGCAGCGGAAAGAGAAAAAAAGGAGGACGATGGGATTTTTCTGGGAGATTTAAGCGCAATCGAGCAGTTTCTTGGGCAGAAGGAGAGCCTTAAGACCGGATTTTCCTTTGAGGAATTGGTTAAGGCTCTTATGGCAGGAAACGGGAGCCGGGTGGGACAGCTGATTGTAAAAGGGCTTTACGAGGCTCTTCTTGGGGAGATTTCCCATGGCAGCCGCCTGGCGGGAGAGCTTTTGGCGCTGGGCCTCATCGGGGCGATATTTGCCAATTTTTCCAATGTTTTTTCCGGAAGCCAGATTTCGGAGACAGGATTTTTCATGACCTATCTGCTTGTGTTTACGGTGCTGGCAGCGGCTTTTTCTGACAGTATGGCCATCACAAAGGACGTGCTTATGTCTCAGACAGAGTTTATCAAGGTGCTTCTGCCCTGCTATTTTCCCGCGGCGGCCTGGGCGGGGGGGAGCCTTTCCTCAACGGCGTGGATGGAATTTCTTTTATTTTTGATAGGGGCCGTCCAATGGCTGTATCTGAACCTGCTTTTGCCTATGACCCGGGTATATATATTGCTTGTCATGGCCGGGAATATGGTGAGGGAGGACATGCTTTCCCGGCTCACCGGACTTTTGCAGTCAGTGATTTTGTGGGGAATCCGGTCCTTAATGGGGCTGGTTCTGGGATTTCAGCTGGTGCAGGGATTGGTGCTGCCCTATGCGGATTCTCTCCAGACAGCCGGGATTCACAAACTGCTTCAGGCAATCCCGGGAGTGGGGAATGGGGCGGGAGTGGTGACAAAGATGGTTTTTGGCACCGGGGTTCTGGTGAAAAACACCATGGGGGCGGCAGCGGTGGTGGTTTTGGTGATTTTGAGCCTTCTGCCTCTGTTAAAGCTGACAGTTCTTATGCTTTTGTACCGGTTTGTGTCAGGGATTCTTCAGCCTGTGGGGGACAAAAGGCTAGTGTCCTGTGTGGGAAGCGTGGCAGACGGACAGAAGCTGCTTTTGAATCTGGCCGCATCGGGACTTTTTTTGTTCTCTGTGACCATTGCCTTGATTTGCCTGGGCACAAATGGGGCTTATGTGGGAATGTGACGGGAGATATGGCTGAGGGAATGCTTATGTGGGTGAGGACGGGAGAGACAGAGCGGGGAGGCGGGAAGCTTTGGAGGAGTTATATGGATGGGTCAGAAATATAACCGGGTATTTTTTATTTCTGGCAGTGCTTGACAATCTGATTCCCAAAAAGAGCTATCAAAAGTATATCCGGCTGTTTGCGGGAATGGTGGCCATTCTTCTGATTCTTGGACCTCTTACAGGGGGTGTGAGGCTGGAGGAGAGGATTGCCCGTTTTTATGAGACATTGACCTTTCAGTATGAGGCAAAGGAACTTAAAAAGGAGATTCTGGGGATGGAGCAGAAGAGATTGGGAGAGATAATCAGTCAATATGAGCGGGCGGTGGCGGAGGATATCCGGCAGATGGCAGAGGATACGGGATTTACGGTTTATGAATGTCAGGCGGAGATCGGAAAGGAGGAGAAGGATGAACAGTTTGGAAAAGTGGTGCGGATACGGATGAAGGTGAGATTTGAAAACCGGGGGGAGGATGGGGCGGGGGAAGAGTGGAATGAGACAGGGAGAGAACGGAGTGAGGCCGGAAAGGAGTGGAGCGAGCCAGTGTCAATCGGATCGGCAGAGCCGGTAGAACCGGTGGTGATAGGAGAAAAGAATGGGGCGAAGCGGGAGGAAATATCTCAGGAAAGCTCCCGGGAAAACCGCAGAAGGCAGCAGGCAGCAGAAAAGGGGGCAGTGGGGAAGCTCCGCAGAAAGATAGGAGCCTATTATGGTCTGGAGGAGGCTTATGTGGAAATTCAAGTCATTGAAGGGGAAGGATAAATGGCTGTTTTTGGCCACCATTGGGGTGATTTTGTGTATTCTGGCATTTCCGGCCGACAGGATAGGCCGAAGGAGTGAGGAGGAAAAGGGAAGGACTGACGCTTACTTTGACGCGGATCCAGGGCAGGAGGGACAGGAAACAAAAAACGGCGGGGAGGATGATTTGCGGCCAGTATCGGCTAAGGCCGGGGACAGCTATGAGGCGGCGTTAGAGAGACGGGTGCGGGAAATTCTGAAAAATGTGGACGGAGTCGGAGCGGTGGACGTGATGATTGTTCTGAAATCATCATCGGAGAAGGTGGTCCATGTAGATGGCAGCAGCTCTCATTCCCTGACAGAGGAGCAGGACAGCGGCGGGGGAACCCGGAAAATCGAAAACCAGGAGCAGGAACAGAGTACGGTCATGATATCCGGCAGCGGGGAAACGTCTCCCATTATAGAAAAGGAATTGTATCCGGAGCTGTCCGGTATCATTATCAGTGCCCAGGGAGGAGACAGTCCACAGGTTCAGTCAGAAATTTCTACTGCCATGGAAGCATTATTTGGCCTGCCCGCACATAAGATAAAAGTACTAAAGCGGGTGGAGTAAAGGAGTGTTAGATTATGAGAGAACGAAAATTAGGAATGAAGCTTAAGGAATCTAAGTCAAAGGATGGAAACATGAAAAAGCTGTTCCGCAGAAATCAGATCATTATCACAACACTTGCCATTATGATTGCAGCGGCAGGGTATCTGAATTATGCGGGAAAGAAGGAGCTGGAGGCCAGCAGTGACGACATGGTGTATGAGGCAGGTCTGATGGAAATTTCCGATGAAGATCTCTTGCGGGAAAATCAGGCGGCCGGATATACCGGGGAGATTGAGGAGGCGGAATCCCTGGCAGAGGAAGAGTACCCGGTTTCGGCAGATGGACAGACCGAGGCGGGCGGGTATGCCGCAGGGGAGCAGTACGCGGAGATTGACAGCTGGGACGCGGGAGAGGACGCGGGAATGGAAAATCCGGGAGAGGCAGTGCTTACCAGCGGGATGACGGTCTCGGATTACATAGCCAATGTACAGTTAAACCGGGAGCAGATTCGGGCCAAAAATAAAGAGACGCTCAATAATATTATAAATAATACCAATATTGAGGAGTCTGCCAAGCAGGAAGCGATTCAGAATATGATTGCAATGACAGCTGTGGCGGAAAAGGAAAACGCGGCGGAGACATTGCTGCAGGCAAAGGGCTTTTCGGATCCGGTGGTAAGTCTTACGGATGGCAAGGTGGACGTGGTGATCAATGCAACCACCATCAGTGATCAGCAGCGGGCTCAGATCGAGGATATTGTCAAGAGAAAGACAGAGGTTTCGGCTGACGGGATTGTGATTACTCTGTTAAATTTGCAGTAGGTTGTTACTTACTGTTCACAGATACCCTGTGAACGTAACAGCAGCTTTGCCACATACAAGCAGCAAACAAGAAAACCCAAAGATTCCCTATGCAAAAACAGCTTCATTTGTTATAATAACAGTAAGCGCCCGGCAAAAGGAGCGTCTGGGTGAACAGACTGCCGGGCTGTTAAGAGCAGCAATAGAAGCGAAGAAGAAATACGTTAGGAGGTAGTTACGGTGGCAGAGCAAAAAAGCAAGGAAGAGAAAAATACCGGAAGGATATATGAGAAAAATTTGGCAGGAGAGGTGAAGATCGCAGACGAGGTGGTGGCGATCATTGCAGGACTGGCAGCCACAGAGGTAGATGGTGTGGATTCCATGGCAGGCAATATTACCAATGAGCTGGTCGGAAAGCTGGGAATGAAAAACCTGTCAAAGGGAGTCAAGGTGGATGTGACAGAGGAGCATGTGTCTGTGGATCTGTCTCTGAACATTAAGTATGGATATAACATTCCGCAGGTCAGCGAGAAGGTTCAGGAAAAGGTGAGAGCCGCCATAGAGAACATGACCGGACTGACCGTGCTGGATGTGAATATTAAGATTGCAGGAGTCAATCTGGCAGAGGAAAAGTGAGGCTGTCCGGGAAAGCGGAGGATTTTGGCCTCTGCGGTGAAGGCGCCTGTTCGGTAAGGATTTTTACGGGAAAAGGCCTCTTTCAAGGAGGCCTTTTCCCGGTTGGAGGGCATGTGCAGGTCAGGAGCCCCAGCGGAATACGATGATTCCGGCTATAGCGATAGCAGCACCGATCAGTTTTTTCCATTCAAACGGCGATTTTTCTACGCCGAAGATCCCGAAAAGTTCAATTACGTAGGCTACAAGGATCTGGGTAACCACGATCAAAAGTGTTGCCTTGGCAGGACCAAGCCCGTCCATGCTTTTTATGACAGTAAAGGTTATAAAAGCGCCAATCAGTCCCCCTAACAGCATATACCAGGGGCGCACCTCAAGGATGGCGCCGATGGGACTTTTGTCAGCGAAGAACCAGAGAACAATGCAGGTGAGAAATGCAGTCAGCTGAACCCAGCCGGCGGCAACCCAGATGCCGGTTTGCTTGGTGGCCTCCGTGTTTAAGACACCCTGGATGCTCATCAGGGCGCCAGAGAGGAGAGCGATTAGGAATCCCCACATGTGATGTACCTCCTGTATTTTTTTGTTTGATGAGGTTAGGGTTTCCAGGTTTCTGAAAAATATGAGTGTTGGGTAATACGGGGGGTTTTTCAAAAAGGTACGCCTCCCTCCCCTCTTCCATGGCGTACCTATTGGATTACAAAAAGCTTGCGTTTACCGTGATATTGTGGGGATGGGGTGGACAGATGGGGTGGGGTGGAATATAATGGGGGAGTTGAGATAAGGAGGAGTAGGATGAGAGGAGTCCGGGTTGTTTTGGCATCAGCATCGCCCAGGAGGAGGGAGCTTTTGATGCAGGTTGGGTTTGAGCCGGTGGTCATGCCCAGCCATGTGGAGGAAGTGGTAAAGAGCAGGGAGCCGGATGTGGTGGTGAGGGATTTATCTTCCAGGAAGGCGGAGGATGTGGCAGGGAGATGGATGGCGGGGGAAAGGCTGGAAGTGGATGGGGAGGGAGTCGAGGGGCTTTATGATGGAAGGGAGAAGGAGAAGCCGGGGAAAAAAGAGAAAGAGAAGGATGACACAAAAGGGTCAGAGAGAGTGGTGGTGATTGGGGCGGATACGGTGGTGGCTGTGGATGGGCGGATTTTGGGAAAGCCGGGGAGCAGGAGAGAGGCAGAGGAGATGATCGGGCTTTTGCAGGGACGGGAGCATCAGGTTTATACAGGGGTGGCTATGATTTTTGGGGATACGGGGGAGAGGGTGGTTTTTTCGGAGAAAACCGATGTTTTTGTGTATCCCATGAGCAGAAATCAGATCGGAGCGTATGTGGATACAGGGGAGCCGATGGATAAGGCCGGGGCCTATGGGATACAGGGGGTCTTTGCTGCCTATATCCGCGGGATTGAGGGAGATTATAACAATGTGGTGGGTCTGCCGGTGGGGCGGGTGTGCCAGGAGCTGATGGCCAGGGACATTTGTTTAGAAGGACTCTGAGGCTCATGGACCCATGGGAAGGGGTCCGGCAGGTGAAAGCGCCTTCCAGTGAGAGAGCGAGGTTTAAAGTTTTTTTATGAGGCAATACTGTCATAAAAAGGATATTGGCCGTTGCGGTTTTGGTTGGGGGAACTGCCAATAGAAATCTTGGAAGGAAGGGCAGCAGCAATGGTTCTATATGGGGCCGGCTGCAGGTGACAGTATGCGCGGAAAAAATTATATCAGCCGTTATCTTGAGGACTTGATACCGGTGGCTTTTGAGCTGGAGACGGCCAGTGAATTTACGGTGTTTGGCACAGGACCGGCCCAGTTTAAGGTGAAGCTGAAAAAGCAGATTCCCAAAAGAGAGCTGATGAGGAGCACCTCGCTGGCTCTGGGGGAGGCCTATATGCGGGGAGATCTTGAGGTAAACCGGGATCTCTATGAGGTTTTGGAGATGCTTTTGGGAAGAATGGACCGTTTTCGGACAAGCCCGGCGGCCCTTCATGGCCTTAAGGGCGGCTCTTTGGAGAAGGAGAAGCAGAAAAAGGAGGTCTGCTCTCACTATGATATCGGAAATGATTTTTACCGGCTGTGGCTGGATGAGACTATGAGCTATTCCTGCGGGTATTTCAAAAAAACAGGGAGTACCCTTTTTGAGGCTCAGGTGGCAAAGACGGATCATATTTTAAAGAAGCTGCAGCTGGAAATGGGTATGACACTTTTGGACATTGGCTGCGGCTGGGGATTCCTTTTGATGCGGGCAGCGCGGCGTTACGGGGTGAAGGGTGTGGGCATCACTCTCAGCGAGGAGCAGTACCGGCAGTTTTCCCGGGAGATCAAAGATCAGCATATGGAGGACCGGATTGAGGTTAAAAGGATGGATTACCGGGAGCTGGCTGACAGCAAAATGAAGTTTGACCGGGTGGTCAGTGTCGGGATGATGGAGCATGTGGGGCGGGGAAACTATGACGGGTTTTTGAGAAATGTGGCGGATGTGCTGGAGCCGGGAGGCCTTTTTTTGCTGCATTTTATCAGTGCGCTAAAGGAGCACGGAGGGGACCCGTTTATGCGGAAATATATCTTTCCCGGCGGGGTGATTCCCAGTCTGCGGGAAGTGGTGGATTTGCTGCCGGAGTATGATTTTTATACGTTGGATGTGGAGAGCCTGCGGCGCCATTATACCAGAACCTTGCTGTGCTGGAGGGAGAATTTCACAGGGCACAGAGAGGAGATTGAGGCCCGGCACGGGGAGGAGTTTGCCCGGATGTGGGAGCTGTATCTGGCGTCCTGCGCCGCCTCCTTTCAAAACGGGGTGGTGGATCTGCACCAGATTCTCCTGTCTAAGGGGGTAAATAATGAGCTGCCCATGGTGAGGGCGGTGTAGGGAAAGGAAGCAATGTGAATAAACATGAGATTTTGAAGAAATATTTTGGATACGATACCTTTCGGAATGCGCAGGAGGCACTCATTGACAATATTCTGGAAGGAAAGGATACACTGGGTATCATGCCCACCGGCGCCGGGAAATCCCTGTGCTATCAGATACCGGCTCTCATGATGGAGGGGATTACCCTGGTGATCTCCCCCCTTATTTCTCTGATGAAGGATCAGGTGGGGAGCTTAAATCAGGCGGGGATTCACGCTGCCTTTTTGAACAGCTCTCTGACTGTGAACCAATATTATAAGGCCCTTGCCTTCGCCGGACAGGGGCGGTATCCCATCATCTATGTGGCGCCGGAGCGGCTGGTGACGAAGGAATTTCTTGACTTTGCCCTTCACGTCAATATTGCCATGGTGGCTGTGGACGAAGCCCACTGCGTTTCCCAGTGGGGACAGGATTTCAGGCCCAGCTACTTAAAAATCATGGATTTTATTGAAAAGCTGCCCAGACGGCCCATTGTAAGCGCCTTTACGGCCACGGCCACAAAGGAGGTCAGGGATGATATCATTGATATTTTGCAGCTGCACAGTCCTATGGTAATTACCACAGGCTTTGACCGGAATAATCTGTATTTTGGCGTTATGAACGCTAAGGATCGGTATGGGGCCATAAGGAATTATCTGGAAACACACAGAAGAGACAGCGGTATTATTTACTGTCTGACCAGAAAGCAGGTGGAGGAGGTCTGTGAGCGGCTCATAAAGGACGGGTTTTCGGTGACCAGATATCACGCGGGCTTAAGCGATGAGGAGAGGCGGAAAAATCAGGATAATTTTATCTATGACAGGGTGCCGATAATAGTGGCCACATCGGCCTTTGGAATGGGGATTGACAAAAACAGCGTGCGGTTTGTCTTACATTACGGCATGCCCAAAAATATAGAATCCTATTATCAGGAGGCCGGCAGGGCCGGCCGTGACGGGGAGCCGGCAGAGTGTATTCTGTATTACAGCAGCAGGGATGTGATTACCAACCAATTGTTTATTGACAACAATCAGGACAATAGGGAGCTAGACGAGGTGACCAGAGCCATTGTCAGGGAGAGGGACAAAGAGCGATTGAAGAAAATGACCTTTTACTGCTTTACCAATGAGTGCCTGAGAGATTACATATTAAAATATTTCGGGGAATACGGCAGTAATTACTGCGGAAATTGCTCCAACTGTCTTACCCAGTTTGAGCAGGCGGACGTGACGGAGATTGCCCGGGCATTGATCGGGTGTGTGAAAAGCAGCAGGCAAAGGTATGGGACAACCGTGATCATTGATACGCTTCACGGGGCAAACACGGCCAAAATCAAAAATTACCGGATGAATGAAAATCCTTATTACGGCCTGTTAAGCAAGGTGCCCGCATACCGAATCCGACAGGTGCTCAACCACCTGCAGATGGAGGAGTATCTGCTGGTGACAAGTGACGATTATGCGGTTGTGAAGCTGACGGCCAAATCCGGCCAGGTTATGGAGGACGGCGGACAGATCCTCATGAAGCTGGCGAAGGAAACGGGCAGACAGGCAAGGGAAGCGCGGGATAGGGACAAGAAAAGGAAGAAGAGCTCCTTCAGTCAGGATTTGTTTACGGAGAAGGAGGAAGGTCTGTTTGAAAAGCTGCGGACTCTCAGGCTGGAGATTGCAAGGGAGGAAAAGGTGCCTCCCTACATTGTGTTCTCTGATAAGACCCTGGCTCATATGTGTGTGGTAAAGCCTAAGACAAAGGAGGAGATGCTTGGCGTGTCCGGGGTGGGAGAGTTTAAGTTTGAAAAATACGGGGAGAGGTTTTTGAAATGTTTGCTTTGACTTTCTTTCCATAAAATGATATAACATTAAGAGAAGAATTTATAACAAACACGGACAGAAGGATAGGCAATATGTTTAAATATGAGATCATAGCAGAAGATATTCAGAAAAAGATACAGTCCAAAGAGTATCAGGCGGATGAGAAGCTTCCTCAGGAGCTGGAGCTGTGCAAGCAGTATGACGCTTCCCGGATCACGATTCGTCAGGCATTGGATCTGCTGGTATACCGGGGACTGATTACCAGAAGGCGGGGAGACGGTACTTATGTAAAGGCTATGACCGGGAAAGGGTCAGAGGCAGAGGACTTTGCAAAATCCCAGCAGTTCGGCGGCTTCAGCGGGGATATGAAGGGGAGGAAGGTCCGCTCTAAGGTACATGAGTTTTCTCTGTTGAAGGCTCCCGGGGAGGTATCGCAAAAGCTTCAGATCCCCAGGACAGCCTTTGTCTGCTATATTTGCCGCACCCGGTATGTGGACGGAGATCCCTATGTGGTGGAGTACACCTATATGCCCATAGATTTTATTACAGGGATTACGGAGGAGGTAGTACAGAATTCCATCTACGAATATATTGAGCATACTCTGAAATTTAAGATCAAAAGCGCCCACCGGACAGTCCGGGCCGACATGCCCACCGATGAGGAGCGGGAATGGCTGCAGATAAGGGAAGGAATGATGCCCGTGCTGGAGGTGGAACAAACGGCGTATTTAGATGACGGCAGGATTTTTGAATATTCAAAATCCCGTCACAGGGCAGATCGGTTTGCCTTGCGTACAGTCAGTGTGCGGTAACATATTGAAATTATGTGCCGGCAGATATTTTGTCGGCCGGATAAGGAAAACAGATTAGATGGTGAAAAAGGCCATGGAGCTGCGATCAGGCAGCCCATGGCCTTATTTTAATTTCAAAATATACTTTGGCAGTATAAAATGCTTTTGGAAATTACATATTCACTATATTCGCGGAAGAGCTTACCATAAAAAATAATAAAATTATCTAAAAAATTCCTGAAACCCTATTGGCAAATCATAAAAACATAATATAATAAAAAATATGTCATAACAAATATATTTTAAGACGTAACAAATATAGGATGAATCTTTTTTTCAAAAGCAGGAGGGGAAAATGGAAATTCATTTACCGAAACATTTTTTTATGGGGGCGGCCATGTCCGGGCCGCAGACAGAGGGGGCTTATAAGATCGGGGGAAAGCTGGAGAATATCTGGGATACCTGGTCCGACTGTTCCATATCTGATTTTTATAATAAGGTTGGGAGCTATGTAGGAAACAATTTTTATGAGAGGTATGAGGAGGATATCCGGCTGATGAAGGATTTGGGGCTGGATTCATTCCGGACATCGATTCAATGGAGCCGTCTGATGGATCCAGATCAGAAGCTAAATAAGGAAGGGGCCGGCTTTTACCATAAGGTATGTAGCTGTGCAAGGGAACAAGGGATTGAGCTGTTTATGAATCTGTACCATTTTGACATGCCCTCATACCTATTCAGGAGAGGAGGATGGGAGAACAGAGAGGTAGTGGAGGCCTATGTTACTTATGCCAGAACCGCTTTTCGGGAATTTGGAAAAGAGATCTGCTACTGGTTTACTTTCAATGAGCCGATTGTGGAGCCGGATCAGCGATATCGTGACGGAATTTGGTATCCTTTTGTGCGGGACGCCAAAAGAGGAATGGCAGTACAGTATCATCTTTCCCTTGCTCACAGCCTGGCAGTGAGGGAGTTTAAAAGGGCAAAGGAGGAAGGATATCTGCCAGAGGATGCCCGGATAGGGCTTATCAATTGCTTTGCTCCGCCATATACCAGGGAGGATCCTTCCCCCAAAGATCTGGAGGCGCTTCGTATGGAGGATGGGATCAGGAATCGCTGGTGGCTGGATCTGGTGGCAGAAGGAAGGCTTCCGGAGGATATTGTAAAAAGGCTGGAAGCAGACGGCATTATGCCGGAGATCAGGCCGGGAGACAAGGAGATACTGGCTGAGGGAAAGGTAGACTGGCTGGGATTCAATTATTACCATCCGTCCCGGGTTCAGGCGCCGGAGAAAAGGACGGATGAAAATGGGGATCCAAAATACTCAGATCCTTATGTGTGGCCAAAAGCAAGAATGAATATTTACCGGGGATGGGAGATTTACCCCAAAGGGGTCTATGATTTCGGAATGAAGATGAGGGAGGAATACCCTGATCTTAAATTTTTCATCTCGGAAAACGGTATGGGAGTGGAGCATGAGGAGCGGTTCAGAGGTGAGAATGGGGAGATACAGGATGATTATCGGATTGAATTTGTAAAAGAGCATTTGGAATGGATTATGAAGGCAATCGAAGATGGAGCGCAGTGTATGGGGTATCATTACTGGGCTCTGATCGACAACTGGTCCTGGAACAATGCTTTTAAAAACCGTTACGGCATGATTGAGGTGGATCTGGCAGAGAATTATCAGCGAAGATTCAAAAAGTCGGCAGGATGGATACGGGAGGTGATCAATAACAGAGAGAAATAAGAGTTTTGGTATTTTGAAGAAACTGGAAATGTACAAAAATGCAAAAAAATTATAGGAGGAAAAAATGGGAGATTCCAAATTTGTAGAAAAGTTTACCATGTTTGCTTCAAAGCTGGGCAATGAGATTCATTTGCGGTCTCTGAGAGATGCATTTGCAACGATTATGCCTTTGTACATTCTTGCCGGACTGGCGGTTTTGATTAACAACACGGTATTTCAATGGCTTTTGTCAGGAGACACATTAACAGGAGCCCAATATTGGGGCACACTGATTGTCAACGGAACTTTGAATATCAGTTCTCTTCTGATTGCTCCGGTGATCGGATACATGCTGTCTCAGAATAAGGGTTATGATAATCCTCTGGCAGCCGCTGTTATATCCCTGGCCGCTCTGGTAGTGATGATGCCTAATGCTGTTGCAATTACACCTCTGGAGGGAAACGGGGAGGTTTTGGCACAGGGAGTATTAAGCTTTGCAAACATTGGCACAGGCGCCATGTTTGCAGGAGTTATTATCGGTCTGGCGGCCACGGAAGTATTTGTCTGGATCAGCAGCATAAAAAGGCTGAAGATCAATTTGGGCGACAGTATTCCTCCGGCTGTGGGGAAATCGTTTAATGTACTGATTCCGTTTATAATCGTTATGTCAGGCTTTGCACTGGTCAGCACAGTGCTGAATAACCTGTTCCATACAGATCTGGTACATATCATAACAATGATGATTCAGGAGCCTCTGCGCACGGCAACCACCGGCCTTCTTGGATGTGTCCTTTTGTACAGCCTGGGAAATTTTCTCTGGCTTTTGGGGATCCATCAGTCAGTCATTTACAGCTCGATTCTGGAACCGCTTCTGATTGTAAATATGACACAGAACATGGCGGCTTATGCAGCAGGAGAGGCGATTCCCAACATTATCAATGTGGCCTTTGTTCCGGCCTTCGGAATGATGGGGGGGGGGGGATCCGGCTCAACTATCTGTCTTCTGATTGCGACTCTGCTTGTAAGCAAAAATAAAGCTACAAGAGGAGTCTCTCAGATGGCCTTTATCCCGGGACTTTTTAACATCAATGAGCCTGTGATTTTCGGATATTCCATTGTGTATAATGTCTGCATGCTGATTCCCTTTGTGCTGACTCCGGCAATCGGACTGATAATCGGATATGCGGCAACGGCCATGCATTTTATGAACGAGTGCGTAGTATATATTCCCTGGACCACACCACCGCTGCTTAGCGGATATCTGGCTACAGCCGGGGACTGGAGAGCAATTATCGTTCAGTTGGTTATCCTGGTGTTGGGGATTCTTCTGTATATCCCCTTCGTAAAAATGAATGACATTGTCATGGAAAAGACCATGGCGTCAGATAACTAAAAGACACTAAACGCCGGAGCAGGAAAAGCTGCCGGGCGTGCAGTAAAAAGCAGAAAAGGAGAAGAAAGAAATGAAGAAGATTCTGTTGGTTTGCAATGCGGGGATGTCAACAAGCATGCTGGTGGCAAAGATGAAAAAGGCCGCCGAGGAGAATCATGCGGATGTGGAGATTGAAGCTAAATCGCTCTCAGAGGCAAAAAAGGAGATTGAAAATGTGGATATTGTGCTTCTCGGACCTCAGATTCGCTATGAGCTGGCAAATGTAAAGAAGATGGCAGGAAGCACTCCGGTGGAGGCCATTGACATGAAGGACTATGGCATGATGAACGGCAAAAAGGTGTTAGAGCACGCTATGGAGGTAATGGGGGCATGATCAGCGAGGATTTTGCAATAACTTGTGTACAGATGATATCCAACAGCGGAAGTGCCAAATCCTGCTATATTGAGGCGCTGCAGAAGGCCAAGGCAGGAGAGAAGGAGGAGGCAAAACGGCTGATGCAGGAGGGAGATGATTTTTATTCCCAGGCCCATGAGGTGCACGGCAGCCTGCTTCAAAAGGAGGCTTCAGGAGAGCCGGTGGAGTTTGCCTTGATTCTGATGCATGCGGAGGATCAAATGGCCAGTACGGAGATGGCAAAGGTTCTGCCCAGAGAGCTGATTGAGGTGTATCAGGGCAGACAGGGCTAAAAGAAAAACACGACAGATTTTCTCTGCTCTTTTGAAGGATTTTGTGCTATACTGTAGAAGATAGCAGGGCAGATGTTATGATGCCTATATTTGTTCGGAACAAACGCCTGCCTTTTGCAGGCGTTTGTGCTAAAGGAGGAGATAATATGAGATTTGGAGCGCTGGAGGCAGGCGGGACGAAGATGGTCTGCGCGGTGGGGACAGAGGACGGAAGGATTCTGGAACGGGTATCCATTCATACAGAGACACCGGAAATCACCATGCCTAAGCTTTTGGAGTATTTTGGGGACAAGGAGATTGCCGCGCTGGGGATTGGCTGCTTCGGCCCCATTGATTTAGACAAAAGCTCCGATACCTACGGCCATATTCTTATGACACCCAAGCTGCCCTGGAGAGGCTACGATATCTGCGGATATTTCCGGAAAAGCTTAAATATTCCGGTGGGCTTTGACACGGATGTCAACGGCTCCATGTTGGGGGAGAGCACCTGGGGGTGTGCAAAGGGGCTGGATACGGCTATTTATATTACGGTGGGAACCGGTGTGGGTGTGGGAGTGATTGCCGGGGGCAGGCTGCTTCACGGGATGCAGCATCCGGAGGCGGGCCATATGCTGATTCCGCCCAGGCAGGATGACTCCTATGGCGGAAAGTGCCCCTGTCACGAACACTGCCTGGAGGGGCTGGCCGCCGGCCCGGCCATCGAGGAGCGGTGGGGGGCTAAGGGAAAGGATCTGGCAGACAGACCGGAGGTGTGGGAGCTGGAGGCTCACTACTTAGCCTATGCGATTACCAATTACATTCTGGTTCTGTCTCCTAAGAAAATCATTTTGGGCGGTGGGGTCATGCACCAGGAGCAGCTTCTTCCCATGGTGCGGGACAAGGTGAAGGAGATGCTGGCCGGTTATCTCAAGACAAAGGAGCTTGCAGATATGGATTCCTACATTGTCTTGCCTTCCCTGAATGACAATCAGGGGATTATGGGGGCATTGAAGCTGGGGATAGAAGCTCTGAAAAACAGGGAGGAAGAGGAAAGAAAATGAGGGAAATCATAAGGCTTACGCCGGTTTTTAAGGAAATGGTCTGGGGAGGAAATAAGCTTCGGGAACATTTCGGATATCCGATTCCGGGAGATGACACCGGGGAAGCGTGGGTGGTCAGCGCTCATCAAGAGGGAGACTGTCTGATTGCAGAGGGAACCTTTGCGGGAAAGACCTTATCCTGGCTGTGGGACAATCATAGGGAGCTGTTTGGAAACGCTAAGGGAAAGGAGTTTCCTTTGCTGGTAAAGTTCATCGATGCAAGGGAGGATTTAAGCATCCAGGTACACCCAGATGACGCCTATGCCCAGGTTCATGAAAACGGAGCCAGGGGAAAGACCGAGTGCTGGTATATTCTGGACTGTGAGGAAAATTCCGATATTATTGTGGGACATAAGGCAGGGACCAAGGAGGAGATGAAGCAGATGATTGATGAGGGCCGCTGGGAGGATTTCCTTCAAGTGCGTCCCATTCATCCGGGAGATTTCTTCCAGATCCCGCCGGGCACAGTCCATGCCATTCGGAAGGGAACATTGCTCATAGAAATTCAGCAAAATTCTGCCATTACCTACCGGCTCTACGACTATGGGCGTATGCCCGGAGGAAAGCCAAGAGAGCTCCATATCCGTCAGGGACTGGATGTGGTTGAGTGCCCCCACAGGGAGACAGGTGTCCGGAGACAGGTGTTTCATGAGGAGAGCTATGACCGGACATTTCTGGTATCCTGTCCTTTCTACACGGTGGAGAAATACGATATCCGGGGATCTTTCGTGCTGCCCCAGGACCAGCCATTTATGATTGTCAATGTGATTGACGGGGAAGGGTACATAGACGGGATGCCGGCAAAGAAGGGCGACTGTATGATTCTTCCCTGCGGGTATAAAGAGGCCAGGATTGAGGGAAATATCAGTATCGTGACAGCCCATATCTGATAGGCGGCGCGGGGGAGAATAAATTCAGGATTGAAAGAGAGAAGAATAACATGTTAGCAGATTACCATGTGCATTCATCGTTCAGTGATGACTCTGTGTATCCTATGGAGGATGTGGTAAAAGATGCCATAAAGCTTGGATTGGATGAGATATGCTTTACGGATCATGTGGATTATGGGGTGAAGGATGACCGGGACAGTGGAAAAGGGGTGATATACCGGAACGGGGAGCCGCTGGCCAATGTGGACTATCCAAGGTATGTAAAGCAGATCCGGGAAATGCAAAAATTGTATGGAGACCGGATTGCCGTAAAGCTGGGGATGGAATTTGGCATGCAGATGCACACAATCCCTCAGTTTGAGGCTCTGTATGAGAAATATTCCTTTGACTTTATTATCCTGTCGGTTCATCAGGTGGAGGATAAGGAGTTCTGGACCCAGGATTTTCAGAAAGGGCGCACACAGAAGGAGTATAATGAGCGCTATTATGAGGAGATGCAAAGGCTGGTGAAGCATTACAAAAATTACAGCGTTCTGGGTCATCTGGATTTGATTGTAAGGTATGATAAGATGGGGGTCTATCCGTTTTCCCAGGTGGAGCCCTATGTGCGGGAGATTTTAAAGCAGGTGATTCTGGACGGAAAGGGTATTGAGGTAAATACCTCCTCCCATCGGTACGGACTGAAAGACGCCACGCCCTCAAAGGAGATTCTCAAGCTGTACCATCAGTTGGGAGGCAGAGTCATCACCATAGGAAGCGACAGCCACAAACCGGAGCATCTGGGGACTTATATGGAGGAGGCAAGAGAGCTGTTAAAATCTATAGGATTTAGAGAGTTTTGCACTTATGAGAGGATGAAGCCGGTATTTCATGCTTTATAGATATTCCTGGCGGACAAGAAAAAGGATGTGTCTTTGTTCGCCAGGGGTAAGAAAAGGAGAAAATTATGACAAATATTGAGCGCAGAGACGCGCAGATGGCCTATATTTCCGATGACAGCGTGATGGAAGAGCAGAAGATATGCCGGAGAAAGCTGCAGGTGCTAAATTTTATGGACCGATCGGACTTTGCCGGCATTGAGAAGGTGGTGAAGGACCTGTTTGGGAAATCGGAGGGAGCCTTTGTGAATCCGCCTTTTTATTGTGATTACGGGACACATATTGAGGTGGGAAAGAATTTTTTTGCCAACTATAACTGTATGATTATCGATGTGGCCAAGGTAAAGATCGGCGATAACTGTCAGATGGCTCCCAATGTGGCGATTTATACGGCAGGCCATCCCATTCATCCAGTCAGCCGCAACTCCATGTACGAGTACGGGAAGGAGATAACAATCGGGGATAATGTGTGGATCGGAGGAAACACGGTGATCTGTCCGGGGGTTCATATCGGCAGCAATGTGGTGATCGGCGCCGGAAGCGTGGTCACAAGAGACATTCCCGACTGGACGGTGGCAGTGGGAACCCCCTGCCGTGTCATAAAGAATATTTCGGATGAGGATAAAAGGAAGCTGTTTGGCAGTGAGGAGATTGATGAGGAAGCCTGGAATGATATTGTGAGAAGGATGGAGTTTTAGGATTTCGTTTAAAAAAATGCATAAAATATATGTATAATCCTCCATAAAGATGTCGATGCCATTTCGTATGTCTGTTTTACACAAAAAGGAGGGGGATATTGTTCCCATAGAGGTAAAAGCAGAGGAAAATCTTCATGCAAAAAGCCTGAAGGCTTACTGTGAAAAGTAAAAACCGTCCTGTGCTGTGCGGACCTCCATGGCAAATTACCGGAAGGAGGAATGGATGATAAATCTCCCCCTGTATGGCATCCGGAATTTGTAAGGAAATACAATCACAACTAAAAAACTGTGGACAAAACAATAAAAAAGCTGTGAAAATCATTGACAATTCAGATAGGGGCGTTTATAATAACACGAAACATCTGAACAAAAGGAGGTATTTCCTATGAAAGAGAAAAAAAGTGGTGGAGCACTGTTGGGAGCAGCCTTTCTGATGGCCACCTCAGCTATCGGACCGGGATTTCTTACACAGACGGCTCAGTTCACAGGTACACATAAAGGCAGTTTTGGATTTGTCATTCTGGTGTCCATTATCCTGGCGGCTATCGCCCAGGTAAATATTTGGCGGGTTCTCTGCGTGTCAGGCATGCGGGGACAGGATGTGGCCAACAAGGTGCTTCCGGGCCTGGGATATTTTGTGGCGTTTATGGTGGCTTTGGGCGGCTTGGCATTTAACATCGGCAACGTGGGTGGCGGCGCCCTGGGCTTTAACACCCTTCTTGGCATACCGACCCAGGTTGGCTGTGCTCTGGCCGGTGTTATCGCAATCGCGGTATTCCTTGTAAAGAACGCCAAGTCAGCCATGGATACGCTGGCAAAGGTGCTGGGCGGTGTTATGATTGTGGTTATTTTCGGGATTATCATCGTGGTAAGGCCGCCGATGGGGGATGCGCTTAAAAATACCTTTGTGCCCTCAGCGGGAGCTCCCAATCTGGTTCCGGCGATTATCACCCTGCTTGGAGGGACCGTGGGAGGATACATTACCTTTTCCGGCGCTCACCGGCTGATTGACGGCGGCGTTACCGGGGAGGAGAATTTAAAGGAGATCAACAGGAGCTCTCTCATGGGAATGGGGATTGCGACTATTGTCCGTATTTTCCTTTTCCTGGCAGTGTTGGGCGTGGTTACAAAGCTGGCTGAGGGAGTGACGCTGGATGCAGGCAACCCGGCGGCAGATGCCTTCCGCTTAGGGGCCGGAGAGCTTGGTTACCGTTTTGCGGGACTGGTGCTTTTATGTGCAGCCATTACCTCCATCATCGGCGCCGCTTACACCTCTGTATCCTTTTTAAAAACCTTCCATCCGGCCATTGACAAGAATGAGAACTGGGTGATTATCGGATTTATCGCCGTGTCCACGGTTATTATGATTCTTTTGGGACAGCCGGCTAAGCTTTTGGTGCTGGCAGGGGCCTTAAACGGTCTGATCCTGCCCATTACCCTGGGAATCTGCCTGATTGCAGCAAAGAAGAAATCCATTATGGGTGAGAAGTATTCCCATCCCACCGTTCTTCTGGTGCTGGGAGTCATCGTGGTGGTTATCTCCGCATATCTGGGAATCACCACATTTATGTCTAACATGGGGAAGCTTTTCTAAAGAATTGGAAAACTATATTGGTATTCTGTCCTACAAAGGTGTAATCAAAACCATGATTGCGCCTTTTTGGGTATAATTCTGTAGGGCTTGTCCCATGAGAAAGGAGCTGAAAGGGAAAATATTATGCAGAACATAAGAATTTTGACAGCGGGAGATTCATCTCTGCTGATAGAATTTGGAGATGAGATCAGCCCGGACATTAACCGCAGGATTGCGGCTACGGTGGAGCTGATGCGGGAACAGCATATTGAGGGCGTGGTGGACGTGATTCCGGCCTTCTGTTCTTTGCTGGTCAATTATGACCCGCGGGTGATCCGCTATGAGAAGCTGAAAAAGCGGATGGAAAGCATGGTGCGGATGGATATTAAGCTGGGAGAAGGAAAACGGAAGATCTTTGAGATTCCTGTGTTGTACGGAGGAGAGTATGGCCCGGATCTGGGCGCCATCGCGGAGCATGCGGGCATCAGCGAGGAGGAGGTCATAAGGATCCACAGCTCCCGGGATTATCTGATCTATATGCTGGGATTTTTGCCGGGATTTTGCTATCTGGGAGGACTGGATGAACGGATCCACACCCCCAGGCTTTCTAATCCCCGCTTAAAGATCCGGGCGGGAAGCGTGGGAATCGGCGGTTCCCAGACGGGCATCTACCCCTTAGATTCGCCGGGAGGATGGCAGCTGATGGGAATGACGCCGGTAAAAACCTACGATCCGGAGCGGGATATCCCCATTCTGGTGGAGGCGGGAAATTATATCCGGTTTGTTCCGGTGGATGAGGCAGAGTACCGGCACATTGAAGAGCAGGTTGAAAACGGCAGCTATCAGTGTGTCATTCACGAGGAGGTGTAGCATGGGAATTCGCATTATAAAGGCCGGCATGATGACAACCGTGCAGGATCTGGGACGTACCGGTTATCAGAGCCAGGGCTTTTCCGTGGCCGGAGTGATGGATGTGCGTTCATTTAAGATTGCAAATCTTCTTCTGGACAATCCGGAAAATGAAGCGGTGCTGGAGTTTGCCCTGATCGGCCCCACCTTAGAATTTACCGCAGGGACCCTGATTGCCATTACCGGCGGTGATTTTCAGCCCACCATCAACGGAGAACCGGCGCCTATGTACACGGCCATTGACATCCACAAGGGAGATGTTTTAAAATTCGGCAGCGCCCGGACGGGAAGCCGGGGATACATTGCATTTTCCAGCTATTTAAAGATTCCGGTGGTGATGGGAAGCCGCTGTACCAACATGAAGAGCTCCATCGGAGGATTTAAGGGGAGAAAGCTGCAGGACGGGGATTATATCGGTTTCCGCATCAAACGGAGATATCTGCCGTTTTTCCTTTCCCGAACCCTGGAGCTGGATGAATTTAACCAGGATAATGTGACTCTGCGGGTGGTCATGGGACCTCAGGATGACCGGTTTGGCAAGCAGGGCATTGATACATTTTTAAACAGTGAATACACGGTGACCAGTGATTTTGACCGGATGGGATGCCGGCTGGAGGGGCCCTTTATTGCCAGAAAGGAAACCACGGATATGATTTCTGACGGAATCGCCTTTGGCTCCATCCAGGTGCCTTCTCATGGTAAGCCCATTATCCTTCTGGCCGACCGGCAGACCACCGGGGGATACCCCAAGATTGCCACGGTGGCATCTGTGGACATTCCCTGGCTGGTTCAGCGAAAAACCGACCACAAGGTGCGGTTTAAGGCTGTCAGTGTGCAGGAGGCTCAGAGGCTCTATCTAAAGGAGCTGGAGGAGTTAAACCAGATGAGAAAACAGATTCACCAGCCATGTAAGGAGGTGCTGGAGTGCCGCCAGGTGTCCCGGCGGATCCGGAGGCTGTTTCCCTGAGACGGCGCCAATATCAAGTGATTTATTCACCGGAATTTATGGTAACAGTTCAGACGGCGGGAAATTTGATATGAATTTTGGGCGTCAAGCTTGCTTGTAAGCCAAAATTTATGTCAAATTCCACATCGGATGAACATCCGATGATTCTTGTCCGGCGTAGACGGGCAAGAATATACCCGTCTGAACTGTTACAATTTAAGCAATGCTGAAAAGGTCTTATGGGCTTGGAACAGAGGTGCGGCAGTTTGGCTTGTCCGGGCTGCTATATGGTGACAGGAAAGGAAGAAAACAATATGGATTTGGAAAAAATTGCAGGTTTAGTGAAAATAATCGAGGATTCTTCTCTGAAAGAATTTTCCTATAAAGAGGGAGAGATCAAGATCACGATGAGTAAACGGGAACATCCGCCGATTGTGACGGCAGGTGTTCCATCTATGCCCGCCATGGGAATGTCCGGAGCAGTTGTGCCTGTTCAGGACAAGGCTGACGAAGCGGAGGAGGAGGCTCTGTTTATTACCTCACCGATTGTGGGAACCTTCTATTCGGCGGCGGCTCCCGATGTGCCTGCCTTTGTGCGGGTCGGAGACCGGGTAAAGGAGGGGCAGACCGTCTGCATTCTGGAAGCCATGAAGCTGATGAATGAGATCCAGTGCGAGTATGACTGTGAGATTGAGGCGGTTTTGGTCAGCAATGAACAGAAGGTGGAATACGGACAGCCCTTGTTCCGCGTAAAGAAAATCTGATTGTCCAGGAGGTTTATAGAATGATAAAAAAGGTTTTGATTGCCAACCGCGGTGAGATTGCCGTGCGGATCATACGTGCCTGCCGGAATATGGGGATCTACAGCGTGGCCATCTATTCCAAGGAGGATGAGAACAGCCTCCACACCCAGCTGGCAGATCAGCGTGTCTGCATCGGGGAAGGGCCTGCCAGGGACAGTTATCTGAATATGGACCGGATTATCAGCGCCGCCTTAAACGTGGATGCGGATGCCATTCATCCCGGGTTCGGATTTCTCTCTGAGAACAGCGCTTTTGCCCGGAAATGCCGGGAGAATGAGCTGATTTTCATCGGGCCGGAGCCGGATGTGATTGACCGTATGGGAAACAAGTCCCAGGCCCGTCAGACCATGATGGATGCAGGAGTTCCGGTTGTTCCGGGAACCAGGGAGCCGGTATATGACGGGGAGGAAGGAAAGAAGCTGGCAGCGGCTGTGGGATATCCGATTATGATCAAGGCCTCCTCCGGCGGAGGCGGCAAAGGAATGAGAGTGGCGGCCAATGAGGAGGAGTTTGAATTTCAGTTTAATCTGGCCCAGCGGGAATCTGCCAATGCCTTTGGGGACGATACCATGTATCTGGAACGTTTTATTGAAAATCCCCGCCATGTGGAGATCCAGATCATGGCAGATACCCATGGCAATGTGGTGGCTTTGGGAGAGAGGGACTGCTCGGTTCAGAGAAATCACCAGAAGCTGATTGAGGAATCGCCCTCCCCGGCTATTGATGGTGCCACCCGAAGGAGGATGAACGAGTACGCGGTGCTGGCGGCAAAGACCGTTGGCTACACCAATGCAGGAACCATTGAATATATCGTAAGTCCTGACGGGGAATTTTATTTCATGGAGATGAATACCCGGATTCAGGTGGAGCATGGGGTCACGGAGATGGTGACAGGAACTGATCTGATCATCGAGCAGATCCGGGTGGCTATGGGAGAGCCCTTAAGCTTTTCTCAGGAGGATATACATCTTAATGGCCATGCCATTGAGTGTCGGATCAACGCGGAGGTGCCGGGGCTTAACTTTATGCCCAGCCCCGGGGTGGTTCAGAATATCCACCTTCCGGCAGGCAACGGAGTCCGGGTGGACACGGCCCTGTATGCCGGCTACCGGATTCCGGCAGAGTATGATTCCATGATTGCCAAGGTGATTGTCCACGGGCCGGACCGGCCGGCGGCCATCCGCAAAATGCTGACTGCCTTAGATGAGATGGTTATAACCGGAGTGGATACGAATCTCGACTTTCAGTTCCAGATCATGCGGAGCAAGGTATTCCGGGAAGGAAGGGCGGACACGGGATTTATTGAGAAATTTATGAATTTAAAGCAGCCGGTGCCTGATGTGCCGGAGGTATAAGATTAAGCGGTTCCATTAAACGAAAGAAATGAGGCGGAAATATGGTTTGTGTAGATCTGAACAGTGATTTGGGAGAAAGCTTTGGCAGGTACACTCTGGGGATGGATGACCGTGTGATTCCTCTGATTACCTCTGCCAATGTGGCCTGCGGCTATCATGCCTCGGATCCGGTGGTGATGGAAAAGACGGTTGCCATGGCAAAGGAGGCAGGCATCCGGGTGGGCGCTCATCCGGGATTTCCGGATCTGATGGGCTTCGGCCGGAGAAATATGGCCGTGACCCCCGGGGAGGCCAGGGCCTATGTGCTGTACCAGCTAGGCGCCCTTGAGGGCTTTTGCCGGTCCGGGGGAATCCGGATGCAGCATGTAAAGCCCCACGGGGCCCTGTACAATATGGCCGCAAAGGACTATGAACTGTCAAAGGGGATATGTCAGGCCATTAAGGAGTTTGACAAGAATCTCATTGTGCTGGCCTTAAGCGGCGGAGAGCTGGCCCGCGCGGCAAAGGATATGGGACTTCGCACTGCTCAGGAGGTGTTCGCCGACCGGGCCTATGAGGAGGACGGCACTCTGGTGAGCCGGGGGAAGCCGGGGGCCATGATTACCGATGAGGAGGAAGCCATTGCCCGGGTGATTCGCATGGTAAAAGAGCAGACCGTCACGGCAATCACCGGAAAGGATATTCCCATCCGGGCTGATTCCGTGTGCGTTCACGGGGACGGGGAGAAGGCCCTGGCCTTTGTGGAGCGAATCCGGCAGGCCCTTGGGCAGGCGGGAATCGGGCTGCGTCCGCTGGAGGAGTTGTGCTAGAAAAACATAAGTAAACAGGGTACGGCATTAGACGTACCCTGTTCTGACTTGATTTTATCCTACCTGATTCTTTGAAATCCTCTTAATGGAAATTCCCGTAAATCCATAGAAAATACTGACAAAGGGGGTCAGATAAAGCATAAATAAAAACGGAAAGAAGGAGGCCCAGGCAACCCCTAAGGTTCCCGACATATAGACACAATAGCCGTGCCAGGGAATCATGGGCCCGGCCAGAGTGCCGGAATCCTCCAGGCTTCGGGAGAGGATCTCCGGTGCAATGTTTCTCTGGCGGAAGATGGGTGCCATCAGTCTTCCGGTCAGCACGTGGGCCATGGGCTGGGAACAGCTGATTAAGCTGGTCACATAGCCGGTCAGCAGGGTGAAAAAGATCAGGGAGCCATCGCTTTTGATATGGCCCACAATGGCATCCAGAATATTATCCAATACGCCAAGCTTGTCTAACATGCCGCCCATGCCTACGGCAAAGCTGATAATGGCCACATACTGCATCATACTGCTCATACCGCCCCGGTTCAGGATGGTGGTCAGAATCGGCTCCTCAATGGCAGTGGTGTAGCCATTGTAGGCCACCCGGATGATCTGCTGGAGGGTAATCCCCTGATAGAACCAGGAGACAGCCCCGGCTGCCATGCCGGAAAGTCCCAGGGAAACCACCGCATTGACCTTGCACAGAAGCAGAACAATAATAAAGACAGCCGGGATCAGGGTCACAAGACCCAGCTTAAACTCACTGTTTAACGCGGTCACATAGGTACTTAAATCTCCCATGGAGTATTCCCCGCTGGTTTGCCAGATGCCCAGAACCGTGAAAAGCACCAGAGTGACCAGGAAGGTGGGAATGGTGGTCCACAGCATAGAGCGAATATGATCCCCTAATCTGGCTCCCGCCGCTGCCGGAGCCAGATTGGTGGTATCGGACAGAGGGCTTAGCTTGTCCCCGAACATGGCGCCGCAGATGACGGCTCCTGCCACCATTCCCGGATGGATTCCCATGGCATTTCCGATTGCCATCATGGCTACCCCGGCGCTTCCCACAGAGCCGTAGGAGGTTCCGGTCACCAGGCTTAGGACAGCGCAGAAAATCAGGGTCAGGGGAAGCAGCCAGGTGGGGTTAATCATCTGAAGGCCGCCTACGATGATAGTGGCAATGGTCCCGCTCTGCAGCCATGTGCCGATCATGACTCCGATGGCCATTAAGAGGCACAAGGTGGGAACTACCACCCGGATAGCGTCATAGGCGCCGCTTATTACAGGGTCAAACTCAATGCGGAAAGCCTTGCAGAAGAGATAGACAATGATCCAGCTTGCAAACAGGCCAATCATAGGTCCTCCTGTTTTTAACCGGATGCACACTGCCACGGATAGAACAATCAGAAGAAGCAGGATGAAGGACTGAAACAAATTCAGCTTTTTCTTTGGTTCAGTTTTTGCTGCCATAGCGTAAATCCTCCCAGATATGATAATTTAATAATTCAACGCTTTAAAATATAAAAGCTTGATACATTATAATATATGGGAGAAAAAAATGCAAGCCTTCGGCTGTTTTTTGGAATTACATGTGGACTTTTTAGGGGGTTTGAGTATAATAGAGATGGTGAATATTGGGAAAAAGGAGATGTCCCGGATGTTTTCTCCGAGGGCAGACAGACATATGAAAACAAAGATTGACTTAACGAATATGAGAGTAGTGCTGCTGGCAGCAGGCCTTTGCTGCTTTTTGTGGGGCAGCGCCGCTCCGGCCATCAAGATCGGATACAGACTGTTTCAGATTGATTCTGCCGATACGGCCTCGATTCTCATGTTTGCAGGAATCCGTTTTGCCCTGGCCGGATTTTTGGTGGTGCTGTATCACAGTGTGACTAGCGGACGCTGGATTATGCCGCCGAAGGGCTCGGGAATGGCCATCATAAGCCTGGCCCTGACCCAGACAGTTTTACAGTACCTGTTTTATTACATAGGGCTGTCCCATGCCAGCGGCGTCAACAGCGCCATTATTACAGGAACCAATGTGTTCTTTTCCATGCTGTGCGCCAGTCTGGTATTTCGGTATGAAAAGCTGGATGCCCATAAGATTGTGGGCTGTATTTTGGGATTTCTGGGAATTGTTATTGTGAATCTGGCGGGATCCGGACCGGAGGGAGGGCTTTCCATTTCCTTTTTAGGGGAAGGTTTTGTGCTGATGGCCCAGATTTTTTATGCCATTTCCGGTTCTCTGATTAAGAAACATTCCCGGCTGTTTGATGTGGTTACCTTGTCCGGTTATCAGTTTATGGCGGGAGGAATGCTTTTATTTGTTATTGGCAGTGTCAGCGGCGGTACCTTGTCCGGGGCGGTGGGATTTTCCGCTTTTGCACTTCTTATGTATCTGGGGGTCCTGTCAGCCGTGGCCTATACTCTGTGGGGGGTACTTTTGAAATATAATCCGGTGAGCCGTGTGACGGTTTTTGGATTTATGAATCCTGTGTTTGGTGTGATACTTTCTGCTATCTTTTTGGGGGAGAGCGGACAGGCCCTGACTTGGAATACTTTGGCGGCTCTTGTTTTAGTCTGCCTAGGAATCTATGTGGTGAACAGGGAGAAAAAACAGTAATCAATAAATTCATAAATAGGTGTTGACAAACCGCAAAACATCCATTACAATCATTACAGAATATTAATATTGACGTGTTACCGGTTATGCGGGCAAGATCAAATGGAAAGGAAGCTGACAGCTTTCTTAGAAGTTTGGTCTTTTTTTGTTTCTCTGATCAACTGGCCATTGATAAGAGAGCAGTTACAAGAAACCAGAGAGGAGAAAAAGAATGGGGTTTCCAGAGAATTTTTTGTGGGGCGGTGCGGTTGCAGCCAATCAGTGCGAGGGTGCGTGGAGAGAAGGGGGAAAAGGGCCCAGTATTATGGATGTTTTGCAGCATGGTGTCCATTCGCTTCCCACAGAAGGAATCCAGCCAGGCCTGTACTATCCAAGCCACGAGTCAGTGGATTTCTATCACCGCTACAGAGAAGATCTGAAATTGATGGAGGAATTGAATTTTAAGGTTTTCCGTACATCTATTGGGTGGAGCCGGATTTATCCCACAGGTATGGAAAAAGAGCCAAACGAGGAAGGACTTCGGTTTTATGACAATCTGTTTGACGAGATCCATTCCCGGGGAATGGAGCCATTGGTGACAATTTCTCATTTTGAGATGCCCTTGTATCTGTCAGAGAGATATAACGGTTGGGAGAGCAGGGAACTGATTCCCTTGTTTGAAAAATATTGCAGAACGGTTCTTACACGTTTTGGAAAAAAGGTGAAATATTGGCTGACCTTTAATGAGATCAACAATGTACATACCATGCCCTATGCGGCGGCAGGGATCCGCATTGACCGGGCCTCTAACAAAGCCGAGGAGCAGCAGATGATCTACCAGGCCGCCCACAATATGTTTGTGGCCAATGCAAAGGCTGTGAAGATGTGCCATGAGATGCTTCCAGAGGCATTGATGGGATGTATGTTATCTTTTAGCGGCGTGTATCCTAACAGCAGCCGTCCGGAGGACGTTCATGCCACCATGGAAATTGAAGAAAGATCCTATTTTTTCAGTGATGTGATGATGAGGGGAGCCTACCCCTGGTATACCAGGAAGCTGATGGAAAGACAGGGAGTCCAACTTAGGATGGAACAAAAGGATCTGGAACTGATACGGGAAAATACGAATGATTTTTTATCCTTTAGTTATTATCGGAGCACAACCATCAAGGATGGAGTGATGACCACCGGCCATACCGGCGGCGTGAAGGGGATTGATAACCCATATTTGGATACAACTCCCTGGGGGTGGCAAATTGACCCTACCGGACTTCGGATTGTTTTAGAAAAACTGTACGACCGCTATGGAAAAAAGCTGTTTATCGCGGAAAACGGGTTGGGAGCCAGAGATGAGGTTGTAATGGAACAGGGAGAAAAGCGGATTCATGACAACTACCGGATTGATTATATTCACAGGCATATCCGTGCCATTGAGGAGGCCATAGCAGATGGGATTGAGGTTATGGGATATGCATACTGGGGGCCGTTTGACATTGTCAGTGCGGGAACAGGGGAGATGGAGAAGCGATATGGCTTTGTCTATATCGATAAAGATAATGAAGGAAACGGATCATTAGAACGGATAAAGAAGGACAGCTTTGCATGGATGGCAAGGCTGGTGGATTTAAATGGAGATTGGAGGAGCTTATGAATTACATAAAAGTGGCCCGGGAAATCCTGGATTATGTAGGCGGCAGGGAAAATGTAAAGGAAGTGACCCATTGCTTTACAAGACTGCGTTTTGTGCTGAGAGATAAATCAAAGGCAGAGAAAAAGGCCCTAGAGAGGACAGAGGGAGTGATTTCTGTAGTGGAAGGCGGGGGACAGTTGCAAATCGTCATTGGCAATAAGGTGGAAAGTGTATATGATGAGGTCATAAAGCTGGTGGGCACGGCATTGCCAGATACAACAGACGGGGACAAAAAGCCCTGGGTCAGTGCTGTTTTTCAGGTGCTCTCGGCCAGTTTTACTCCTTTGGTGCCGGCGATTGCTGCCTCCGGTTTGTTAAAAGGCATTTTGACAGCTGCAAACCTGATTGCCAAAAGCAGGGGAATTGACATTACAGGAACAGACACCTACACAATTCTGTTTGCAGCCAGCCAGATTATCTTCTATTATATGCCGATTTTTTTGGCCTGCACGGCTGCTAAGGCGATGAAAACCAGTCCGTTTTCAGCCATGGTTATCGGAGGTCTGCTGGTATATCCACAGATGGATGCCATTGTACAGAATGTGGCGGAGAAAACATCTATTTTCATCTTTCCGGTGATCAAGGGTTCCTGGCAGATCGGGGACGCCACAAGGGTTTTTAGTTACACGGAATCAGTGATACCGATTCTTTTGGTTGTGGTTGTGCTGAAATATCTGGAGAAATTCCTGAAAAAGGCAATACCGGAGGTGGTGCAGGTTATTCTGGTACCAGGCTTATCCCTGATTGTGATGGTGCCTCTTACCTATACGGTTTTAGGCCCTGTGGGAATTTATATTGGCAATGGAATCCAGGTTGTGTATAATGGGATCATTGGCTTTAATCAGATTCTGGGCGGGGCGGTTATCGGAGGCTTTTGGTGTGCATTCGTTGCCTTCGGAGCCCACAGAGCATTGGTGCCCATATCGATCAATGATGTGGCTGTGGCAGGCAGGCAGACATTGATGGCAATGTCCTCCCCGGCAAACTTTGCTCAGGGCGGGGCTGCCTTAGGAGTGATGCTTAAAACGAAAAACAAAGAGCTGAGAAGCGTAGCAGCATCCACTTCCCTGACTGCTGCTCTTGCAGGCATTACGGAACCGGCCCTCTATGGCTGTAACCTTCGTCTGAAAAAGCCTATGTTCTGCGCAATGGCCAGCGGAGCCTTAGGCGGAGCGATCATTGGATGGGGCGGCGTTTATGCAGAGTCTCATGTAAATGGCTGCCTGTTGACGGCAGTGGCCTATGCGGCAGGAGGAGGCGGAAAATTCCTGATTTATATGCTCGGATGTGGAATTGCGTTTTTCGGAGCAGCCGCGCTTACCTATATTGTGGGTTTTGAAGATGACCCGGAGACAGAGAACAGGGAGACAAAAAAGGAAGATGATGCAAGGATAAGGGAAATAGCACCAGACAATGCGGACATTTCCATTGGTGCCCCGGCGGAAGGAAGGGTGCTTCCCATCGAGCAGATGAATGACCAGGTGTTTTCTTCCGGAGCCTTGGGAAAGGGAGTTGCCATATATCCCAAAAAGGGCCTGATTTGCGCACCGGACGACTGCGAGGTCAGCGTAATCTATGAGACCGGGCATGCCCTGGGGCTGAAACTGGACACAGGGGTAGAGCTGTTGATCCACATAGGCATTGATACAGTGGAGCTTAAGGGAAAGTATTTTCATATTATATCAAAGGAAAAAACTCATGTGAAACGTGGGGCAGAGCTTGTTTCCTTTGATATTGAGGAGATCAAAAATGCCGGATATGACCCTACTATTGCTGTGATTGTCAGCAATACCCCAGAGTTTCAGGCCATATCCGGCGTGTATGAAGAGCATTGCCAGATAAATCAGGATATAATACGGATCCGGAAATAAGGATTTGAGCGAGGACATGGGGCAGGTGTGAAATGAAAATAGTAAAAGTATTAAACAACTCTTTGCTGATGGCTCTGGACGACAATGGAGAAGAAGTAATCCTGGGAGGAAAGGGGATCGGGTACAAACAATCGATTGGAAATCGGTTGAGAAAAGAGGAGATTTCGCAGATTTATGTGTTGAAAGACCGTGTAGTCACCAGAAGCATTATCCGTATTGCCGCTGAAATCGGGGAGGAATATTTTAATTTGACCCAAAGTGTTATCGATTATGCTGTAAAGACTTATCATATGGAGCTACAGGAGCACATTTATCTTGCACTCACCGATCACTTTGCTTTTGCGAGGCAGAGGGCCACCCAGAAGATTGTGGTGCAGAATTTTTATACGGCAGATTTAAAAAGATTTAATCCCCATGAGTACGATGTGGGACGTTATGGTGTCCGGCTGTTTCAGGAGAGATTCGGGATTGTACTGCCTGACGGGGAGATCAGCAATATTGCTTTTCATTTTATAAACGCACAGAAAAATGACCCTTATCAAAAGCAAAAACGAGAGATAGAAGAAATAGTTATTGATATTTTGAATCTGATTAAGTATCAGTGCCGGATACAGTTTCAAGAGGAATGTACGGCATATGTGCGTTTGGTAGCACACCTGCGCCGGTTTGCCCAGCGCCTCCTCTCAGAGCAATACACGGATTATGACGATACAAATGACTTGCTTACACAGTTGATAGCCCAGTATCCAGAGGAGTATGTGTGTATACAAAATATTGGAGTTTATGTGAAGGCAAAGACAGGGATGGAGATTTTAAAACAGGAGCAGCTGTATTTGATGATTCATTTGTGTCATTTGATTGAAGTTCAGCGGCATGGATGATGAGGAAGGTTAAAGCTGGTGGTGGAACAGAGGAAGGAAATGTGGTATGATTAATGGGAATTTGTTCCGTCTGCCGCTATCAGGCGGCACGTGGGACAGATATCGCCTTGTCCACTGAGGACAGGGCGGAGGAATGGAGAAAATAATGAAATCATTGATTATCGCAGAAAAACCTTCCGTGGCCAGGGATATTGCCCGGGTGATGAAATGTGGGAAGGCCGGAAACGGATATCTGGAGGGCGGACAGTATATCGTCACCTGGGGCCTGGGGCATCTGGTGGAGCTGGCGGACCCGGAGGAGTATGATCCCGGATATAAGCAGTGGAAGATGGAGGATCTTCCCATGCTGCCGGAGCCCTTTAAGCTGAGAGTGATTCCACAGACGGCCAGGCAGTACGCGGCGGTGAAGGCCCGGCTTGCCAGGAAGGATGTGTCGGATGTGATTATTGCCACAGATGCAGGCAGGGAAGGGGAGCTGGTGGCCCGTCTGATTCTGAAAAAGGCGAGCTGCAAAAAGCCCATCCGCCGTCTGTGGATTTCCTCCGTGACAGACAAGGCCATCCGGGAGTATTCAAAAGAGCTGACCAGCCAGATCAAGGCAGGGGAAGGAAGCTTTCGCCATGACAATCTGACCAATACCCGCTGCCCGGTCTGCGGCAAAAGGATGCTGGCGGTAAAGGGAAAAAACAGCGAGATGCTGCTTAAAGGAAAGGGGACGGGCAGATCTTTGTCTGCGCCTGCGGGTATAAGGAGAAGCTGAAGGCCTTTCAGGAGCGCAGGAAGAAGGAAGGAGCCGGGGTCTCCAAAGAGAATGTGGCAAGGTATATGAACCAGCAGAAGAAGGAGTCAGAAGAGCCCCTCAATAATGCCCTGGCCCAGATGCTTTCCGGGATAAAGCTGGATTCATAGAGGTCTATGGGCAAATACTGTTACATTCAGAGGGTACCTGTGAACAGCAACAATATTAAAATTGTGGGGGAGAAGAAATATGGCATCCAGGATAGAAATTGTTAAATATGTTGCAGATCAGCTGGAAGGCGCGGGAAATATTGTCTATAAAAAAATGTTCGGTGAGTACGGTCTATACTGTGACAGAAAGATATTTGCCGTGATTTGTGACGACCGGCTGTTTGTCAAGATTACAGAGAAGGGAAAGGAGCTGGTTCCGGCATTGTCTGAGGCGCCGCCCTATAAGGGAGCGAAAAATTATCTGCTTGTGGAGGATGTGGACGACTGGAAACTGCTGACAAAACTGGTGAAGGTGACCTGTGAACAACTTCCGGAGCCGAAACCAAAAAAGCGGACCAATAAAAGGAAAATCTGACGAAGAATGGAAAGAGAAAGAATGAAACGCCTCCCGAGAATTTTATTTGCCGCCCCCCAAAGCGGCAGTGGAAAAACCGTTATCACCTGCGGTATACTGGAAATTTTAAAGAGACGCGGGCTTGGGTGCGTGTCCTATAAATGCGGGCCGGATTTTATTGACCCTTTGTTCCATCAATATGTTCTTGGAATCCCGGGGTATAATCTGGACAGCTTTTTTCTGTCCCCGGAGCAGGTGAGAAGCTTGTTTGAGGAGAAATCGGGAAAGGCGGATGTGGCTGTTATCGAGGGGGTCATGGGCTTTTATGACGGGGTTGGTGGAAATACCGTTCATGCCAGCGCCTATGAGATCGCCCGGATCACAGACACACCGGTGGTTCTCATAGTGGACGGGAAAAAGAGCAGCCTGTCCCTGGCGGCCCTGGTGAAAGGTTTTTTAGAATACAAAACGGACAGCCATATATGTGGGGTAATCTTAAACAGGACATCGGCCGCGATGGCTGAGAGGCTCCGCCCGTGTCTGGAAGAATTGGGAATTCGCCTTTTTGGGGCAGTTTTGGACTGTGAGGAGGCCCGGTGGGAAAGCCGCCATTTGGGGCTGACACTGCCCGGGGAACAGGAGAGGCTTTTACAGAAGATAAGCGCTTTGGCGGACAGGATGGAGCCCTGTCTGGATATAGAAGGGCTTTTAGAGCTGGCAGGCAGCGCATTGCCTATAGGAAAAGTCCGAAAACAGGAAGAAAAGCCACAAGACAGCAAAAAGAGGCTTAAACGCATTGCCGTTGCAAAGGATGAGGCTTTTTGCTTTTACTATCAGGAAAATCTGGATCTGCTGGAGAGGGATGGATGGGAGCTGGTTTACTTCAGCCCGCTTCATCATACTTGCCTGCCCTGTGCCGGTATTTCGGCCATTCTTCTTGGGGGCGGATATCCGGAGGTATATGCAAAGGAACTATCAGAAAACCAGTCCATGCTTCGGGAGCTTCGGGCAGCAAAGCGGCAGGGGATAAAGTTTTTGGCTGAATGTGGAGGATTTCTCTACCTTCATGAAACTTTGGAGGGGGAGGACGGGATCCATTATCCCATGGCGGGCTTGATCAAGGCGAAGGGATACCGGACAGAGAGACTGTCCCGGTTCGGATATATTATCTTGTTTGACAGCCAGGGAGAGAGGACATTCCGGGCCCATGAATTTCATTATTGGGACAGTACCCTGCCGGGGAAGGATTGGAAGGCAATGAAGCCTTTTGGCACCCGGAGCTGGGATTGCATGGTTGTGACAGAGGAAATGATGGCAGGCTTTCCTCATTTGTATTATGGCTCCAATCCGGAGCGGATCCGGAGATTTCTTGGGGGGCGGGGGGACTAAGCTTTGTCAGTCCCTTCGCCGTTTCGATAGTCTTAGGTTCAAAAACAGTTTTTATCAGATTTTTCTCCAAAATCACAATTTCTGCATAATAAATCACAAAATATTGTATAAAATATACCATATATTTTGAAAAACAACCAAAATTATAATATTTTATCCGGAATTTACTATATGTTTTCCAGGTTGAATTTGTTAAAATTTTAAGTAACAGCTCAAAGCTGAACTGTTACCATGTTGATTGTTTTAGTGCACACGAAAAAGCAGAGGAGGAGATTGTTGTGAGAAAAAATTTATGCAAGCGGATGTCTGCTCTGGCATTGGCGGCAGCTATGGCTTCCATGGCTCTTGCAGGATGTTCCGGAGGCGGCAGCACCAATGAGACTACGGCGGCAGTGACAGAGGCCCAGACAGACGCGGCCGGAGAGACAGAGGCCAAAAAGGAAGAAGCCGAAGCTTCAAAAGCCGGCGGCGAGGAGGTTACCATCCGCCTTGTACATTACATGGGAGAGCAGGCAAAAAGGGACGCGCTGGATGCCATGCTGACAGCATTCGGGGAAAGCTACCCCAATATCAAAGTGGACGTGGAGGTAGTGGCGTCTTCCTCCTACATTGCCACCTACAAAAACTATATTGCGGCCGGGGAGGCGCCGGATATTATGTTCGGCAAGCCCCAGAATATGACGGAGTTTGTGGAAGGCGGATATTTCATGGATCTGACAGGGGAGAAGTGCCTGGAAAACGTGCTTCCCATGTTAGTGGATGAATGTACCGTCAACGGAGGTGTATACGGCTTCCCCATTGACGCCCAGGTAAAGGCCTGCTTCTACAATAAGAAGATGTTTGAGGAGGCAAACTTGGAGGTACCCCAGACAAAGGATGAATTTTTCAAGGTATGTGACGCCTTTATGGATCAGGGTATCTATCCCTTTGTACATCCCTACAATTTTATTCACGGCGTATTTCATGAGTTAGATTCTTTCTTCACCAGCATGGCGGCTTCCACAGGCAATGAGAACGTATGGATGGATTCCCAGAACGGCGTTAAGGATCTTGGCGGAAACCAGGTTATCACAGACGCCATGGAGATGTTCTCCAAATTTGCTTCCTATAAGGACGCAGGGGATACGGCGGTAGACCAGACCCAGGGTATTCAGAACTTTGCGGCAGGACAGAGACCGATGTACATGAACGGCGGCTGGCTGATGGGCGATGTGATTGCCGCCAATCCGGAGGGAGAGTTCGGCATGTTCCCCACACCCTGGTCTGACAACGCGGATGACAACAAGCTTTGGGTTGGCATTGACGATGTATTTATCGTGTCCTCTCAGACCGAGCATAAGGATGAGGTAATGACCCTTGTTGAGTTCTTTGCCAATGAGGATTGCTCTAAGACATGGATGGATACAGCGAAGCTTATGACCAGCAATGTGACCGTGCCTACGGATAACGCAGATGCCTTTATTAAAGAGATCAAGAGCTATATTGACAATGACAGAATCGTGTCCAAGGCTCTTGTGCCGGATTATACATCGGAATTTTCCACTGCATTCCGCACAAAGCTTCAGGAGTTTGTGACATTGGATGACAGCCAGCGCGATGTGGCAAAGCTGATTCAGGAGATCGATACGGAGATCGGGTCCATCCGGCAGTAGTGGACGGGCGGGAACTGTTCCTAAAGATGAATCAGAAAAAGTATTAGAAAAGTCAGGGCGGCAATGAGCCTCAAAGCACAGTATGCTTAGGCTGCCTCCGCTCTGACTTTTTTTCATACGGTAATCCAGAGATGATCCGGGGCCGTATATTATGAAGAATGGAGGTTGGGAATGAACCAGAAAACAAAAAAGCGTATCCAGGAGTTTACCTTTATCCTGCCTGCAATCATTATGTTTGCCATATTTGTGGCATATCCTTTTTTGCAGGGATTTCCTATTTCCTTTACCAAATGGGACGGAATGAGTCCCGACAAGGTATTTGTGGGGTTTGACAACTATCTTCGCATTTTTCAGGACGTCAATGTGATTAACGCCACCAAAAACACGCTGATATTTACGGCTCTTACCATGGTGTTTTCCAACCTTTTAGGGCTGCTTTTCGCGCTGATGATTGCCCGGGTCTCGAAGCTTAACAATGTTCTGCGGACATGTATTTTTATGCCCTATTGTTTAAGCCTGGTGCTCTCTTCCTATATATGGCGTTATGTGTACAGCGATGTGTTTTATGATATATTTGGGATTCCCAGCCCCTTGGGAAGCACCACCTGGGTCATGCTGGGACTGGCAGTTATCTCCGTGTGGAGAGACGCAGGATACTGTATGGTTGTGTATATTGCCGCCATTCAGGGAGTTTCCAGTGATTACTATGAGGCGGCGGATCTGGAGGGAGCCACTGCCCTGCAGAAATTCCGGCACATAACATTTCCCATGATCGCGCCGGCAGTGACCGCCAACTTTACCCTGCTTCTGGCATGGGGGATGAAGGTCTTTGATTATCCCATGGCAGCTACGGGAGGGGGACCGGGAAGGTCATCGGAAACAGTGGCTATGCTGATATACAATAATTTATTTACTTATTTCAGGGCAGGCTATGGACAGGCGATTGCAGTGGTGTTTACCATTGCGATTTTTGTGGTCAGTACCGTAGTTTCCAGGACGTTAAGAGCCAGGGAGGTGGAGATCTAATGACACGCGGGATGAAAAAATATCTGTTTTTAGTAATGAAAATATTGGTGACGCTTCTGGTCATCAGTCCTTTTTACATTGCCATTATCTATTCCGTAAAATCAAAGCCGGAGATGGTGAGCAACCGCCTGGCTTTTCCCACAAAGTTTCACTGGGACAACTTTACCAGAGCCATAGAGACCTCTAATTTCGGCCTTGCCATGAAAAACAGCCTTGTGACTACGGTATGGGCAGTGCTCATTATCACGTTGATCTGCACCATGGCGGCTTATATCATTGCAAGAAAGAACAATCGGTTTTATAATACTATTTATTATATATTTGTAGGCGCGATGATCATTCCCTTTCAGTCGATCATGACCCCTTTGTACATCGACATGAGCCGATGGAAGCTTTTGAATACCCTTCACGGCTTTGTCATGGCAAAGATCGGATTTCAGATCGCCTTTACGGTGCTCTTAGTCTCAGGATTTGTAAAAAGCATTCCCAGAGAACTGGAGGAGGCTGCGGCCATTGACGGGGCGGGGCTTTATTCTGTTTTCTTCCGGATTGTATTTCCCTTAATGAAGCCGATCATACTTACATCCGTTGTGTTAAATACCTTGAATGTATGGAATGATTTCCAGATGTCTTTGACCCTTCTTCAGAAGAAAACGGTGCGGAATGTGCCGCTGACCCAGTACTTCTTTTTCGGGGAGAACAGTATCGAACTGGGGCTGGCATTTGCGTTGTTTATCCTTTCCATGATTCCGATTCTGATTTTATATCTGACCCTGCAGAAATATATTATAGGCGGCATTACATCCGGGGCGGTAAAAGGATAGGCAAAAGGATGGGGACATAAAAACATGCATATGGAGGCAGGGCCATGAACCGGCAGGACAACAAAATTCATTTCAGAAAAACCCTTTATTTTAAAATGAGTTTGCTGATTCTGTTTCTGGAAGTGGTGTTTTTCGGGGCACTCCTCAGCGTCTATGGAATGAGCCGCGTCTGGTTTGAGGATGAGCTGGCTTACCATTCGGACACCCTGACCGAACAGGTATGCCGCAATGTGGAGGTCACTTTAAAGGAGCTCTCGGAGGAGACGGCCCCTCTTACGGCGACAAATGAAAGGCTGGGACCTATTCTGGCTCAGATGGGCCGGGAAGAGAAAAAGGAAGATGCCTTTCTTCGCTCCAGGATCCAGTACAACCTGGATGAACTGCTGAATATGAATTATGACATAAACTGGATGGCTGTCATAACCGGCAAGGAGGAGGTCTTTTTTAACCAGCCCGTGGCCCGTCCCTCAAATTTTACGCCTGGCAAGGAACAGCTTTTGCGGCTCTACCAGGCCAACCGGGAAAACCTGGGAAAAAAGCCAGGCAATACGGTATGGCTGGGCAGCTTTAACCCGGACGGCATTATCCTTATGCGGTCCCTGTTTGATTCCGATTCCATGAAGTTTTGCGGCTGTATCATAGCGGAGGTGCGTAATACTTCCATCAAAAAAATTTTTGAGAGCATTGATCACAAAAAGACGGGAGATTTCACCTTGTATGACAGAAACGGCAGTTTTCTCTACTCCACTTACGATTCCTGGTGGGATATGAATCCGAAGGACAAGGAGAAAGAGACGGAGGAAATGCAGAAACGGGGCCAGGTCCTTTGGACGGAGTATCCCATCAGCCAGGGAAAGCTAAAGCTGGTCCATGTGGTAAACTTAAAAGAGAAAAATCAGAGACTTTCTGATCTTCTCCAGCTTGTGTTCGGTATGGGATTGGCGGTATTTGTGGCGGTCATTTTATTTCTCTGGATGATGTTCGGCAAAATGGCCAAGAACTTAAAGATTCTCCTTGAAAACCTGCACCGGGTGTCAAGAGGGGAGTTTGAGCTGGAACCGACCCTGTTTGCAAGGGGGGATGAGCTGGATGTGCTGGCCCTTAACATTATGGAAACATCGGTACAGATTAAGAGCCTTATGGAGCAGGTGGTGAAAAATGAGGAGCTTCAGCAGCAGGGACGCTATGCTCTTTTGGAGGCCCGCTACCAGGAACTGCAGGCTCAGGTGAATCCTCATTTTCTTTTCAATATTCTTCAGTCCATCAATGGAATCGCTCAGTTGAACGGGGATATGCAGGTGAGCCGGCTCATCTGCATGCTGTCCAAATTTTTCCGGGGAAATATTGACAGGCAGCACCGATCCTGTCAACTTAAGGAAGAATTGGAATATGTCAGAAATTATCTGGAGCTTTACAAGGAGATTTATCCCGGGCGTCTGGAGATTCGGTGGGAGGTGGACGGAGAACTTCTAAACGCCGAGGTGCCCACCTATATCCTTCAGCCTGTTGCAGAAAATTCCATGGTACACGGAATGGAACCTATGGTGGGAACCTGCACGGTAAAAATCAGCGTGTACCGGGAAGGGGACTGTCTCATACTTACGGTGTGGGACAACGGCAACGGCATAGAGCCGGGGAGGCTTGAGGAACTTAAGAAGGGGGAGGGAAAATCAAAACGTGTAGGACTGAAAAATGTTCAGAACCGGATACAGATCATCTATGGAAGTGCATACGGTCTGTCTGTTGATTCCGAATACCATACATTTACGGAGGTAAAAATTACGCTGCCTCTGGCGTGACAGAGGAAGGGGGAATAAAAGGTGTATTCCGTAGTTATTATCGATGACAATAAAATTGCGGTGGAAGCCATTGCCAAGGTGACGGACTGGGAAAAGTGCGGCTGCGAAGTTGTGGGAACTGCTTTTGACGGAATTACAGGACTGAAGCTGATACAGGATGTATCCCCTGCCATTGTGATCATAGATATCCAGATGCCGGGATTTAACGGTCTGGATATAATAAAGAAGATTAAAGACGAAAACAGAGATATTCGTTTTATTATCATATCTGGATACAGTCAGTTTGAATATGCCCGCCAAGCCATTCGCTACGGTGTCAATGACTATCTGTTAAAGCCGATTATGACAGATGAGATGGAGCAGGCGCTGCTCCGTGTTACCGCGCTGTTAAAGCGGCAGGAGACGGATTCGTCCACAGAGTCTATGGATAAGCTGGAGACCCGGCTGCACACGATTCGTTCCGGGAAAGCAGAATACTCGGCCATGGTGTCTGGCGCTATTGACTATGTAGACAGAAATTTTCAGAAAAACATTACCCTGGGAGATATATGCAGTGAGCTTTTAGTGTCCACAGGACATTTCAGCAAATGCTTTAAGCGGGAGACAGGCGCCGGCTTTGCCGCCTATGTGACCATGGTAAAAATGGAAAATGCCAGGATTCTTCTTAAAAATCCCAAGAATCGGGTAAATGAGGTGGCCCGGATGCTGGGCTACAGCGATTACGCATATTTTTTTCAGGTGTTTAAAAAGCAATTCGGCTATGCGCCCAGTGACATAAAAGCAAATGCAAAAAAAGATAAGGAGGATAAGGAACATGATTCAGATGCCGGAGAATAAAAGGAACGTGCCGTCTCCTTTCACCTGCCTGGATAAAACAGAGGTGGAGGATAAGGAAACCTGGTTTCGGAAACGGAGACCAGAGATTTTAGAGCTTTTCAGGAAAGAGGAGTACGGAAAATTGCCGGATATGTCAGAGGTGGAGATTCGTTTTCGGGTCGCTGATTCCAGACAGTCGGAGCGGATTATGGAAGGCCGGGCCGTGAGAAAGACGGTGGAGGTGGAGGCCGTCCGGCGTGGCATTCATTTCAGCTTTAATTTTGTCGTGTTTATCCCCGCAGGGCTCTCCTGTCCGGCGCCGGCATTTATTACCATCTGCAACCGGGGAATCAGAGACTGCGATCCGGCCCGTCATTTCTTAAGCCCCTTTTATCCGGCGGAAACCATCATCTCCAGAGGGTATGCCTGTGCGGCTTTCAGGACACAGGAGGTAGCGCCGGACTATGACGAGGGATTTACCACATGCTTTCATAAGCTGTTTCCCGATTATGTAGAGAACCGGCCGGAGGATGCCTGGGGGGCCATTACGGTGTGGGCGTGGGCGGCCAGCCGGATCATGGATTACTTTGAGACAGAACCGCTGATCGATGAAAAGCGTGTGGCTGTAGCGGGCCATTCCAGGGGAGGAAAGACGGCCCTCTGGTGTACGGCTCAGGATGAAAGGTTTGCCATGGCGGTAAGCAGCTGCGCGGGCAACAGCGGTGATGCCATCTCCAGAGGCTCAAAGGGCGAGACGGTAAAAGACATTGCTGACCGGTTCCCCTACTGGTTCTGCCGTAATTATCAGAAATATAAAAATAATGAGGAGGCCCTTCCCTTTGACCAGCATATGCTTCTGGCCCTTATTGCCCCCAGGCTGGTGTACACCACATCGAAAACCTTTGACAGCTGGGCGGATCCGGAGGGGCAGTTTGAATCCTGTGTTCAGGCAGATCCCGTTTACCGGCTTCTGGGGGTAAAAGGAATGGAGGAAAGGCAGAAACCGCTGCCGGAGCATCCGATTCATGAGGGGCATATCGGTCATCACCATAAGACTGGGAATCATGATTTGGACGAATATGACTGGAACTGCTTTATGGATTTTGCGGACAGGCATATGTGAAGGAAGGGGATATAAGGGCGCTTCCATGGCTTTTGCAATAAAAAGAGGGTATTGGGACCAATGAGACAGTAACAGATTGCAGGCCAGATCTCCTGATAAATGAAGGGGGTCTGGCTTTTTTGGTTATCAAGGTGCTGCAATGACATGATGTTGGGGTCAAAAGGTCTTTTGACCCCTCTGATACCGGATTGCTTCGCACTTTGTGTTCCCGCAATCCTCAAATGACATTGTCTGTAAACAGTGGCCATTATAAACCACAGGCTTTGTTAGATACAGGTATTTCTTGACAGAACCAGGAATTTGTAATATTGTATTTCTATGATAAACAAGCGGAAAACCGTCATGACAGCAGGTTGGGCCGTGAGCAAAAGGAAAATAGTATGGTAAATTTTGTCTTTGTATTGGAGAGCTTTGGTATATGCCTGACGGCTGCTGCATTATTCCTTCTTCTCAATGGGGACGGAGCCAGGGAGAAGAAGCTGTTGATTATGATTCTGTGCGGCTCCCTGGTACAGAATGTAGGTTATTTACTGGAATTGATTGCGCCTACGGTGGAAGCGGCCATGACGGCGGTGATTGTGGAAAAAGTGGGGTCTGCTTTTACGCCCCTGTGTTATTGTTGGTTTATTTATATCTATTGTTCGGTTACTCCGCCCAAAACCCTTTTACGATTTCTTGCTGCGGTCAGTTTTTTATCCCTTCCAACGGTGATTTTTAACTGGCACGGGCTTTTTTATCAGGAAATTCAGTGGGTGGCCGGTGGGGGCGGATTCTATTATGTGAACCTTGTCTATGGTCCGTTGTATGTGTTTTTTCTAATCACTACTACCATTATTCCTTATGCCCTTTGTATCTGCACATTGGTGAGAGCGATTCGTGAGCTTCCGGACTGGCAGCTCAATCATCAGTATTGGACGATCCTGGTGATTTCTGTCGTGCCGGTCATTGTGATGATTGCATATATTTTTAAAATCGTGAATATATTTGACCTTACGCCGGTGACATTGACGATTTCCATGTCCCTGGTAGTCATCATAATTTGGGGACGCCGCAATTATGATTTCCGTCATCTGGCAGCGGAAAAGGTTCTGGAGAGTATGGGTGACGGCGTGATCGCGCTGGACGACCATGACCGGCTGGTCAGTTATAACCGGGCGGCGGCCAATATCTTTACCTGTCTGCCGGCTCATAAGCGGGGAGAGAATATCCGGGCAGTGGAGGGCTTTCGGGAAGAAATGCTGAACAATGATATCCCTCAGAGCTTTTCCATCAGCGGACAGCACTATGAAAGCCACAGCAAGCACATTGTAGATGAGAACGGCAAGATACAGGGCTGTGTGATTTTGATTCTGGATATGACGGATATCAAGTCCTATATCAATGAGATCAAGCGGGTGCGGCGTCAGGCAGAGAAGGCCAGCATTGCTAAAAGTGAATTTCTTGCAAACATGTCCCACGAGATACGGACTCCCATGAATGCCATTATCGGGCTGAATGATATTATCATGGAGGAATGTGGGGACACAGAGATCTACGCCTATGCCAAGGATGTGCAGTCCGCGGCCAAAAATCTTCTGACTATCATCAATGACATTCTGGATTTGTCCAAGGTAGAAGCGGGCAAGATGGAACTGGTGATTGTGAATTACTACATAAAAGATATGGCGGACGAGATTATCGGGATCATGGATATGGCGGCATCTCAGAGGGGGCTGATCTTAAAGTATGAGTGCGATCAGACCATACCTTGCCGCTACAGCGGCGATGACGGCAGAATCAAGCAGATCCTGCTTAATATACTCAGCAATGCCATAAAATTCACGAAAAAGGGATATGTGCGGGCCTATATTACCGGGAAGCCGGGAAGGAACGAGGATGAGGAGCTGCTTACCTTCTGTGTGGAGGATACAGGCTGTGGCATTCGGGAGGAGGATCTTCCGAAGATTTTCGAGGATTTCCGGCAGGTGGATTCCAAGCGAAACCGGAGTGTGGAGGGCACGGGGCTGGGACTTGCCATTGTAAAGCATCTGGTGGAACTGATGAAGGGCACCATCCAGGTGGAAAGTATCTACGGGAAGGGAACCACCTTTACCATCACCATTCCCCAGAAGATTGTGGACAGACAGCCGATTTCCGAGATGCAGGAGCTGCCGCAAACGGAGCAGAAGCCTACGGATATGTTTACGGCACCCGGAGTGAAGGTACTGATTGTGGATGACAACGTGATCAACCGTAAGGTGGCCAGAGGCTTTCTGAAAAACTACGGTTTTGATCTGACAGAGGCGGAGAGCGGGCCGGAGGCCATTGAGCGGGTGCGCGAGAACCGGTACGATCTCATCTTTATGGATCACATGATGCCGGATATGGACGGGGTGGAGGCGGCCGAGATTATCCGCAGGGACTGTGGCGAAAACGGGACCTCTCCGGTTATGATCGCATTGACGGCCAATGCCATGGAAGGCATGCGGGAACGGTTTCTGGAAAATAATTTCCAGGATTTTATTGCCAAGCCTCTTGACCGCGCGGAGTTAAACCAGCTTCTGCTCCGCTGGGTGCCGGAGAAATACCGGCAGACAGAGGGCGAAAAAGCGGAATCCAAGCCGCTGGATCCAAAGGCCTTTCGGATCAACGGGGTGGATATGGATGCGGTGATGAAATATTATTCCGGCGATGAGGAGGGGTTTGTGGAGCTGCTGGAGCTTTACTGTATAGACGGCAAGCGCAAGATAAAGCTCCTTTGTGAGGTTGTGGAATCCGACATATTGCGTTATCAGATCGAGGTACACGGGCTTAAGAGCGCATCCGCCAATATCGGGGCTATGGAGGTGTCTGCCATGGCCCGTGGACAGGAGAATGCCGCCATACAGGGGGACAGGGAATCAATCCGCAGTCAATTTCCCCTTCTGCTGGCGGAATATGAGAATCTGCTGGCCAATATCCAACAGTTTCTGGAACAGCGCAGGCGGGAAAGAGGAGGGAAGGAAAAGCTTCCCTGTCTGACGCTAGAGGAGCTTAAGGGAGAGACGGCAGCAGCGCTGGAGGAGCTGAAGCATTTTCGCTCTCAAAAGTGTGCGGAAAGGGTGGAAGCCATGCTGGATCATGAGCTGCCCGGACACGCGGCGGAGCGGCTTTTGGAGATACAGGAACAGTTGAAGCTATATGAGGACGACAAGGCGGAAGAGCTGCTTGACCAGCTGCTGAGTATATTTGATAAGGAGGAAAAAGGAAAATGAATCAGACAGGGGAGCATTTAAAAAAGCGGATTTTGGCTGTGGATGACGATGTGATTATCTTAACTCGGATTTCCTCAATCCTGCGAAATGATTATGAGTTGGTCACGGTCAATTCCGGGATGAGGGCTTTGAGATATCTGAAGCAGGAGTGTCCGGATCTTATATTGCTGGATATTCGGATGGCCCAGCAGGACGGCATCGAGACGCTGCGGGAAATCCGCAAGATGGAGGAATGTAAGGATATACCGGTGATCATGCTTACCGGTGTGGAGAATAAGGATATCGTGATGGAGAGCGCCAAGCTGGGAATCTGTGATTATCTGTTAAAACCTTTTTCTTCCATCGAGCTGCTAAAAAGGGTTAACCGGGTTTTGGAGCAGGGGGAGGAAGGCTTACGAAACGAAGCTTCACAATAGGAATGTGTTCCAACAATGAGCCAGGTGACGGAGTGCAGCGCATGTCAAAACCCTGAATAAGGAAAAAGAAAATTGGATAAGGAGGATTATGAGATGAATAGTGCCATGTCAAAAGAAGAACTTGAGAAAATATTGGATCAGGCGGTCCAGGATGTGACGGAGCGCACTGCGGGAGTGCGTCTCCGTCAGGGCGGCCAGTCGCCTGGGGAGGATCTCTGCACGGTTCAGATAACCTTTGACAGAGGGTTCCGCACCAGCCTGACACTCTGCGCCGATACAGGACTTTTGTATCGTATGGCAAGCAATTCCTTCCACGAGGAGTCAGTCAGTGCCGAGGATTTAGAGGAATTCAGCAAAGAGTATTTCAATGTACTCTGCGGCAGGATTGCCGTGGCTATGTTTCAGGCCACACAGGTTCCGGCTCATTTCGCTCCGCCGGTGTTTTATCGGGGGCGCTATGACCCTGAGGGGCGTGAGATACAATTTATGCTTACCTATTCAGATGGACACAACGGAGGCGCGCAGCTGATTCACCATGTGCTGTATTCCGGTGAGGATGAAAACATTTCTGAGGAAGACTAAGAGAAGGGAGTATAGGAAATGAGTATACGAGTTATGGTAGTAGATGATTCCCGATTGGTGCGGGTTCAGCTGGGTGATGTTTTGGAGGGCACAGATTATGAGATCATTGCATACTGCCGAAGCGGGGAGGATGCCATTGCCCAGTTTGATGAGATAAAGCCGGATCTGGTGACCATGGATATTATCATGACGGGGATGGACGGACTAGATGCCTCCGAGATTATTCTGAAACAACATCCGGATGCCAGGATTGTGATGGTTTCTTCTCTGGCATATGACGATACCTTTGAGCGGGCCAAGGCCATCGGTGTGAGAGGCTTTGTGGATAAGCCTTTTCACAAGGAGCAGCTGCTTAAGATTTTTGAACAGGCCCTGGGTTAGGCAGGGGATATATTCCTGAGGAGAATCAAGGGTTCGGTTATAGTAAGCTGTTTGCAGAAATATTCTGGCATATCCGGGATGTGAGATGTTACAAGGCGTGAGAATCATAAGAAAGAAATGTTTAGGAGAGGTTGAAAAGCCTCTCCCTTTTATTACCTGGATTTTTCTATGGAGTGTTTCAGACAGCGGGCCAGCTGATCCCTTCCTCTTCGGGTAAAATGAAAAACCAATAAAAGCCCCCCATAGCAAAAGCATAAGAACAAAATCTCCATTGCTGTCTCAAAAAATATGGGCAGAGAGCCGAAAAACGGATAAAGACCGTCAGTAAAGTAAAAGATCCCGATGGAAACCATTAAAAGCAGGGAAGGCTTGACGATCATATCCCAGGCATTCCATGTAAAGGCGATCATTTTTTTCAGGGACCATAAATGAAGAAGGGAGAGTAAAATCTCACTGATCAGCATACCCCACAGATAGGCCATGATCCCGAACCAGGGGATGCCAAAAAGCACAAAGCCGATGCGCAGCAGCAGGGAAGCTGTGTTCTGCAGGAAGGTAGTTCGGGTTTTTCCCAGCCCGTTTAAGATGCTTCCCATAGTGGTGGCAAGGTACAAGAAGGGGCAGAGCCATGCCAGAATCCGGATGAATCTTCCCGCATCCGGGTCATGAAACACACTGGTGCCCAGATTTTCTCCAAACAAGGTAAAGATACCAATACATAGGATTCCCATATAAAGGCTGTAGCGCAAAGACAGGGACATGCTGGCTGCAATGCTGCCCTTGCGGCCTTCTGCCTGGTCCTTGGCTACGCTGGGAAGCAGCAGAACCGCCAGGGAATTTGTGATGGCGGAGGGGAAGAGGATGAAGGGCAGGGCCATCCCGGTCAGCACGCCGTAAACCGCAAAGGCCTGATCGCTTTTAAGCCCGGACATCTGCAGGCGGCTGGGAATCCAGATGGCTTCTGCGCCAGACAGGAGATTGAGCACCAGCCGGTTTCCCATAAGAGGAAGGGCCAGGGACATCAGAGGGGCAGCGGTGCCCGGGGCAAGGAAGCCGGCGGCAATGTCCTTTTTCTGGGGAGGAAACAGATACAGACATATCAGGGTAAAAAGGGCAGAAGAAGCTTCGCCGATCAGGTGACCGTAGGCGGCCAGCATGACCGTGATGGTCTGCCCGGACTGAAGCCAGGATCCGGCAATAAAAAACACCACAGTCATACGGACTACCTGTTCTGCCACCTGGGAGAATGCAGGCACATGGGATTTTTGCATCCCGTAGTAATAGCCGTTGATGCAGGCGTGAAAGGCGGCAAAGGGCACGGAGATTCCCATGACCGGCAGGTAGGGGGCGCAGCGGGGCTCCATAAGTACCATTGCGGCAAGAAACTGGGCATGGCGACAGATCAAAAAGGCAAGAACAAAGGACATGGTCATGGAGATCACCATGCCGGTGCGGAAGATGGAGCGGCCTCTGGCTATGTGGGAGGCAATATACTGGGAGAGGGCCGTCTGGATGGAACCGGCACAGAGGGCAAAACAGATTCCGAAGATCGGATGTACCATATTGTAAACGCCCAGCCCTTCTGCACCAATGGTTCGGGACAGGAAAATCCGGTAGAAAAAGCCCAGAACCCGACAGGCAAAGCCAGTTCCTGTAAGGAGGATGGTGCCAGTGAGAAAGGCTCGCTTTTTAGGGGAAAGTTGGGAAATAGAAATCATGGCAGCTCCGAAAAGGGGAAATTATTACAATATATGGGAGAAATACGGATGTAGAACGGGGACTGTCATGGACTTTGATGATTGGAGTGAAGGCGCCAGAGCCACAACGAAAAAGGTTTGCCGGACCAAACTGACTGCCAGGCAAACCTTTTTAAACAATCACGCATAACAGGATGCGGTAAAATGGGTTCCGGTCCCTGCAATGGATGCCAGAAGTTCCGGTGTGTTGTTGTCCTGTAAAGCGGCCGCAAACTGACTGAGCTCCAAATTGTAACGGGTGGACATGCTCATACGGTTGCCGTTTCTGTAGGTGAGAAAATCTGAAAAAAAGCTGTCGCCCAGATATTTTGCGGCACTTTGCGCCATGGCTTTTTGGATATCCTTTGTGGATTGATACTGCTTAATGGCGCAGGAAAAAGGTGCGGAGATGCTTTTTTCACCTGCCAGCCTTCCGCCGGAATATTGACTTAAAAAGGTTTCAAAGGAACCAAGAAGTTTGGCGGATAATTCCTCGCTGATTTTGGAATGGTTCATCACCTGAGCCATTTTCATATAGCGGATGGCCAGATGGATACCCAACTGGCCGTCATCCATCAAAAGAAGCTCATTGGGATTCATTTTTGATGCGGCCTTGGCCATAAAGCCGGCGGCCTCAAGATCCTTGATGGTGTATCCGTTCTGCTCCCTTTGGGTGTCATTTTCCTCTTCTTTACGGCTTATGAGAGCCTCTCCTTTTTCTCTGGCATTCAGGGCGCCAACCTGGAGAGCGAGCTCTAAAAAGCTGTAATCCATATCCTTGTCAAAGAATCCCTTCTCCTGTCCGTAGGTTTCCATATCCTCAATCTTTTGGTCAATAATGGAAGGCAGACTGTCGCCCATGGCTTCTCCCAGACCTTTGTTTCCTGTGCTGTCAAGAAAACGTCCCACTGTATTTTTGTAAGAGGATGCCATTCTGGCTTTAGCCTGGGCCAGCAAAGTGTCCAGCCGGTTCATATTTTCAGCCAGCTTATCTTCCTGGGAGTCATACTTTTTCTGTATGGTGTGTTTGGCGGCAATGTAGATTGAGGCAATATGATCTGCAGATGCTTCCAGCCGGTCTGCATTCTGGAGTGTAACCGGATTTGCATAGCAGCGTTCAATAGAGTCCCAGTCGATTCCGTCTTTTTCAAATACGGCAGGGTCTGTGATCTGCAGGGGCTTCGGGGAGGGAAGCTCGCCTTTCAGATACATGTCCCGTTCAGAGCCGTTCATCATCCGGGCTCCGAAGAGGGAGGCAGGAGATGAATCCCCGGTGCCGGAGGCTTTCTTTTTGGATGTTTCCCGGGCAGGAGAGGCGGATTGACTCGGGCGAAGGCCGTTGGTTGATTGAATGTTCATAATTTTTCCTTTTTTTCTATATATCGGCGTGTTGGGAGGGGAGTTTAGCGCTGGTGCCGGGCATATGCTGTTATGATCACAGGATACTGTGAACAGTAACCGGTTTAATGGTTTGGATGACGAATTACAGATAAACTGCTTGCCATTTTCGGAGAGTTTGGTATATATTAGAAGGAAAAGCAGCAGAGGAACGGACGTTTTGAGCGCGGACACCATAGAATGTGATTATGGGAGAGCTTAGGTTTTTGATTTTGGCAACGGATTATTTCATATTGAAATAGTATGAATTAAGTGATATAATGGTGATGGTAATATTCAGGAAAAATATATCCGGAAATAATATCCGGGAAAGGTGGATTTTATAGATGAAAAATATAATTTATCTGGACAATGCTGCGACAACCAGGGTGAAGCCGGAGGTTGCAGAGGCAATGATGCCTTATTTTACGGAGCATTACGGGAATCCCTCCTCCGTCTATGATTTTTCCTCGCCGGCCAAGCAGGCGGTGCAGGAGGCGCGGGAGATCATTGCCGGTTCCATGGGGGCCCAGGCCAGGGAGATTTACTTCACCGGGTGCGGCACGGAGGCGGACAACTGGGCAATCAAGGCCACAGCGGATGCATACAGGGAAAAGGGGAATCATATCATTACCAGCCGTATTGAACATCATGCAGTTTTGCATACCTGTCAGTATCTGGAAAAGCAGGGTTTTGAGGTGACGTATCTGGATGTGGATGAGAATGGGATTGTGAAATTGGAGGAGCTTAAAAAGGCGATTCGTCCCACCACTATCCTGATTTCCATTATGTTTGCCAACAATGAGATCGGCACCATTCAGCCGATTGGCCAGATCGGGGAGATTGCAAAGGAGAACAATATTTTGTTCCACACGGACGCGGTGCAGGCATATGGGCATCTGCCTATCCATGTGGATGAGCTTCACATTGATATGATGAGTGCCAGCGGCCACAAGATCAACGGGCCCAAGGGGGTGGGATTCCTCTATATCCGCACGGGGGTGAAGATCCGCTCCTTTATGCACGGCGGAGCCCAGGAGCGCAAGCGGCGGGCCGGTACGGAGAATGTGCCGGGGATTGTGGGCCTTGGCAAGGCGGCGCGGATCGCCATGGATACTATGGAGGAGCGAATCCGCCATGAGACAGAGCTTCGGGATTACCTGATGGAGCGGGTTATGGAGGAGATTCCTTACACCCGGATAAACGGGGACCGGGTAAACCGGCTGCCCAACAATGCCAATTTTGCTTTTCAGTTTATTGAGGGAGAATCCCTTTTGATTATGTTGGACAGCAAGGGCATCTGCGGCTCCAGCGGGTCGGCCTGCACCTCCGGTTCCCTGGATCCGTCCCATGTGCTTTTGGCCATCGGGCTGCCCCATGAGATCGCCCACGGCTCCTTGCGGCTGACCATGAGTGAGGAGAATACCAGGGAGGAGATGGATTTTGTGGTGGAGAGTATAAAGGAGATTGTGGAGCGGCTGCGAAACATGTCGCCGCTTTATGAGGATTTTGTTAAGGCTCAGGGAAAATAATAGTAACAGATAATAATACAAAGACAGGAGAAAAGAATAATGTATACAGAAAAAGTCATGGATCATTTTGAGCACCCGAGAAATGTGGGTGAGATTGAGAATCCCAGCGGCATGGGTACGGTGGGAAACGCCAAGTGCGGAGACATTATGCGGATTTATCTTGATATTGATGAGAACCAGGTGATTCGGGATGTAAAGTTTAAGACCTTTGGCTGCGGTGCTGCCGTTGCCACCAGCAGCATGGCTACGGAGATGGTCAAGGGAAAAACCGTTCAGGAGGCCATGGAGGTTACCAACAAGGCCGTGATGGAAGCCCTTGACGGGCTGCCGCCGGTGAAGGTCCATTGCTCTCTGCTGGCAGAGGAGGCGATTCATGCGGCGCTCTGGGATTACGCCCAGAAAAACGGGATTCAGATAAAAGGATTGGTGCAGCCAAAGAGCGATATCAGTGAGCATGACGAGGACGAGGTGTACTGATGGGCAAAGTGGTGGTAGGTATGTCAGGCGGCGTGGATTCTTCGGTCGCTGCCTGGCTTTTGCAGCAGCAGGGCCATGATGTGATCGGTGTTACCATGCAGATATGGCAGGATGAGGAGCCGGAGCAGTTGGAGGAAAATGGCGGCTGTTGCGGCTTAAGGGCTGTGGAGGACGCCCGCAAGGTAGCCGGGAAGCTGGGGATTCCCTATTATGTGATGAACTTTAAAAAGGAATTTAAGGAAAAGGTCATGGACTATTTTGTGGAGGAATATGTCTGCGGCAGAACTCCCAACCCTTGTATTGCCTGCAACCGGTTCGTGAAATGGGAGGCCCTTTTGACGCGGAGTATGGGGCTGGGGGCGGATTTTATTGCCACAGGTCACTATGCCCGGACAGAACGGCTAAAGAGCGGGCGGTTTGCCCTGCGGGTGTCGGCCACAGCTGCCAAGGACCAGACCTATGCCTTATACAGCCTTACCCAAGAGCAGCTGTCCCGCACACTGATGCCGGTGGGCGCTTACACAAAGGAGGAGATCCGGAAGCTGGCACAGCGGCTGGAGCTTCCGGTGGCTCACAAGGCGGACAGCCAGGAGATCTGTTTTATTCCGGATCACGATTATGCCGGATTTATCCGCCGGGAGCGGGGACAGGTACCGGGGCCGGGAGATTTTGTGGACACAGAGGGAAATGTGCTGGGCCGGCACAGAGGGATTATCCATTACACGGTAGGTCAGCGCAAGGGGCTGAACCTTTCTCTGGGAAGGCCGGCATTTGTGGTGGCAATCCGGCCGGATACCAATGAGGTGGTCATCGGGACTGGAAAAGAGGTATTTACGGACCGGCTGGTTTGTGATAAACTTAACTGGATGGCCATTGACGGCCTTCACGGACAGGAGCAGCGGGTATTGGCAAAGATCCGCTACAGCCATAGGGGGGCGTTCTGCCGGATTCGGGAGACAGGAACCGGACAGGTGGAATGTCGCTTTGAGGAGCCTGTCCGGGCGGTGACGCCGGGACAGGCTGTGGTGTTCTATGAGGGAGATTATGTGATTGGAGGAGGAACGATCCGGTGAGAAAAGAGCTGTTCTATAAAAATCATAGAAAAAGGATAAGCAAAATATTGGCAGCGGCAGGAGTGTTGGCGGCTTTTTCCCTGCTTGGAACAGGCTGCCAGGGAAAGAAGTATGAAAAAATTGATCTGACCGAGATGGAAAACGCCAAAAACCAGGCGGGAAGCACTGCGGACAATCCCGGGGAAGCCGGTGCAGGAGCATCCGGGAGCGCGGAGGGAGCCGGCGCGGAAGCATACGGAAATGGAGGGGGAGCAGGCGTCTCCCAGACCGGTCAGCCGGAACCAGGTTTAAGCCCTGTGGAGGCGGAGCTCACACAAGAAACCGCCCCGGAGATGGAGGCGAGAGATGAGATAGTCTATGTAGATGCCATGGACCTTAATGTGCGGGTGGCCCCCTCATCCGGAGCAGCTGTGGCGGCTACCTTAAACAGGGGAGCGTCCCTTCGGCGGACCGGCTACAGCCAGGCCTGGAGCCGGGTGATTTATCAGGATAAGGAATACTATGTTTCGTCCCAGTATCTGACCACCACAAAGCCGACAGAGGAGACGACCGCGGCGGTGTCCATTTCCTCAGACGCGGATCAGGTAGGACTGAATGCCGAGTGGAAATACGCCGGCTACTCCAAGATAAACTCGGGCAAGGCGGTCTTGTACCGGGCTCAGGGAGACAACCGCAAGGGCAAGGTGGTCTGTGTCAATGCAGGCCATGGAACCAGCGGAGGAGCCAGCGTAAAAACCCAGTGCCATCCTGATGGAACGCCCAAGGTGACAGGGGGAACCACCGCGGCAGGAGCCACCACGGCCGCCGCCATCAGCGGAGGAATGACCTTTTCAGACGGAACACCGGAAGCTAAGGTCACTCTGGCAATGGCTAAGGTTTTAAAGGACAAGCTGTTGGCCAGAGGCTTTGATGTGCTGATGATTCGGGAGTCCGATGACGTGCAGCTTGACAATATTGCCCGGACGGTTATTGCCAACAATAAGGCGGACTGTCATATTGCCATTCACTATGATTCCACCTCCAAGGATAAGGGCGCCTTTTATATGAGTGTGCCCAATGTAGCCTCCTACCGGAGCATGGAGCCGGTGGCCTCCTGCTGGCAGCAGCATCATGTCCTGGGAGACAGCCTGATTGCCGGGCTTCAGGGAGTGGGAGCAAAGATTTTTTCCGGTGGAAAGATGGAGATGGATCTGACACAGACCTCCTATTCCACGATTCCGTCTGTGGACATTGAGCTGGGAGACAAGGCCTCCGACCATTCGTCTGCCGCTTTGGATAAGCTGGGAAACGGACTGGCGGACGGAGTGGAGATGTTTTTTAAGAATTAATAAGAGATATGGGCGGCAAAAAATTGTTATGATTCAGCCATAGTGCCAACCCGGCCATGAGTAATCTGTACAAAAATTCAAGCCGCCCCATTTACAATTCTGCAATTATCATGTATAATGATTCAGTCAGTAATTTTGGAGATGTAGCGAAGTGGTCGTAACGCGGCGCACTCGAAATGCGTTTACCGGCTAATTACCGGTACGTGGGTTCGAATCCCACCGTCTCCGTTTAGAAATTGTTACGAAATAAATCAGCCGTTTAAGGTGAATCCCTAAATACCGGATTTGGTGATCAATGCCGGCTTTTAGGGATTTTTAACAGGAGGTAATGAAGGATGGACTATCCCCAAAAGAATCAGAGATGGGTATTTCACGGTGAGACGGAGGGGCAGGCGGCCGGCGAGGGAGTGGAACGCAGAGTTTTGGCTTACTGTGATGACATGATGTGCGTGGAGAACCGGTTTGTCAAGGGAAGCATCGGAGCCATGCATTCCCATCCTCACACTCAGATTACCTATGTGGTTTCCGGGGTGTTTGAGTTTACCATTGACGGGGAGGTACACACAGTGAAGGCAGGGGATACCCTGCTAAAGCAGGATGGAGTGATTCACGGCTGCGTGTGTGTGGAGGACGGGATTTTAGTGGATGTTTTTACACCTATGCGGGAGGATTTTGTGTAGACAGATTGAAGGACGAAAAAGGCGGCTACAGGCCCAAAGGGCAGGTGGCCGCTTTTTTGCAGGCAATGAGTTGATTCGAGAATAATGGCAATTTCAAGGAACTGTATGGTAATGGGAGGTGTTTTGCATGAGCTCTTTTGACAGAGCCTATATGAAAACCGGCACGAGGCAGGTAGTTTATGTGAGAGAATGTTATAACAGGAGAAATCTATGATACGCATTAAAGACATTGCAGACCAGGTAGGGGTAAGCGCCACAACCGTATCCAATGTACTTCACGGGAAGCAGCAGCGGGTATCGCCGGAGACCAGGAGAAAGATTGAGATGGCTATCCGGGAGATGGGATACGTTCCCAATATGGGGGCGCTGATGCTGGCCAAGGAACAATCCAGCATAATCGGGGTTATTTTGTTTGATAAGGGCAGCAGGAATGAGCCGACCCTGACGGACCCTTACTATGGCTCTCTGGTAGGATATCTGGAACAGTACATTAGGGATAGGAAGCATTATATGCTGATGCTGACGGTGTCCAATGTGGAGGAGATCATTCGCCAGGCGAAGGCGTGGAATCTGGATGGCTTAATCGCCTGCAATCTGCAGCCGGATGTTATCCGGCACCTTTATGCGCTTTATCCGAGTCCATTAGTGTCTCTGGACGCTTATCTGGAAAATAAGGAATCTTATATCAATATAGCGGTTGATGATTTTGGAGGGGGATATCAGATGGGACGGTATCTGGCAGCCATGGGGCACCGCAATGTTTTAATGATATCGGATAATGATCAGGGGGTGGACCGTCAGCGGTGGCTGGGTTTAAAAAAGGGGCTGGAGGAAGCGAAGGTTCCGGTTTCGGACAAACAGCATTTGCTTGTTTCCAATATATCCGGGGAACGGATGGTTCAGTATAAACGGTATAAGGAACTGTTCCGGAAGCAGACGGCTCTTTTCTTCTCGTCCGATTATTACGCCCTTGAGGCCTGCTCTGCCTTACGGGAGACAGGGTTTCAGATACCGGAAGAATTGTCTCTGGCGGGATTTGATGATCTGTTTTGTTCCGGTCTTATGACTCCGAAGCTGACAACCATCCGGCAGGATATTGAGCAGAAGGCAAGAATGACGGTGGATGCTTTGTTTTGTCTGATGGAGGGAGGCGAGAAGAGAGACTGGGTTCTTCCGGTGGAACTGATTCAGAGGGAGTCTGTGAGACGGGTGTGATAAATGAATGACAGTTCACGGAGTTTTTCTTGTTAGAATTGACGGTTATGCGCAAAACCAATTGACACAGGCACTTGCCTGTGTTATTTTTTTGATATAAGTTCTGCGCGAAATTGATATAAAGAAAGCAGAATTAAAAGACGGTTTGCTTCATCTTCTTGCTTGGCGTCCTGGAATGCCCTTGTCGCTGATTCCGATTCTGATTTTCTGTCTGTTCTGTCAGAAGCAGATTCTAAACGGCGTTGCAAACAGCGCGGTAAAGTGACTGTTACAGGAAGCGACAAATAGCTTTGTCGTTTCCTGTCGTTTAAAAAGTAAGAGGCATATTTTTGTGAAGGAGATAATTTTCAATGGAGAGACAATGGTGGCATAACAAGGTTGCGTATCAGATTTATCCGAAAAGCTTTTATGATTCTAATGGGGACGGGATTGGAGATATTCCCGGCATTATGGAAAAATTAGATTATTTAAAGGAGCTGGGAGTGGATATTCTCTGGATTTCTCCGGTGTACCAGTCGCCGTTGGCGGACCAGGGATATGATATCTCCGATTACTATGAGATTGATCCTCGCTTTGGCACCATGAAGGATATGGAAGCGTTGATTGAGGAGGCAAAAAAGCGCCAGATGTATATACTGATGGATCTGGTGATCAACCATTGTTCGGATGAACATGTGTGGTTTCAGAAGGCCATGGCGGATCCGGAGGGGGAGTACGGGAACTTCTTTTACCTGGCAGATCAGAAGGCCGGGAGGCCGTGCAACTGGCGTTCCTATTTTGGAGGATCTGTGTGGGAACCGCTGCCGGGTACGGATAAACAGTACCTTCATATGTTTCACAAAAAGCAGCCGGATTTGAACTGGGAAAATCCCAGGGTGCGGCAGGAAATCTATAAGATGATCAACTTTTGGCTGGAAAAGGGCGTGGCCGGATTCCGCCTGGACGCTATCATCAATATCAAAAAGGCCTTGCCGGTAAAGGACTATCCGGCAGACCGGCCGGACGGCTTAGCGGACGCGTCAGTGATGCTGGCCCATGCGGAGGGAATCGGCGCGTTTTTGAAGGAAATGAAAGAGGAAACCTTCAAGAAGCACCATGCCTTCACTGTGGGAGAGGTATTTAATGATAAGCCGGAGGAGTTGGCCGCTTTTATCGGGGACGAAGGATATTTTTCCAGCATGTTTGATTTTCGCGAGACGGTCATGGGCAGCAGCCCGAAAGGATGGTATGACAACCGGCCGGTGACAGGGGAGGAGTATAAGGCAGCGTGCTTTGAGTCTCAGGAGAGAAGCGCCGGGATAGGATTCTACTCCAATATCATTGAGAATCATGACGAACCCAGGGGAGTCAGCCATTATCTGCCAGAGGGACAGGTGTGCCAGGCGTCAAAGAAAATGCTGGCCGGACTGTATTTTATGCTGCGGGGCATTCCTTTTATCTATCAGGGGCAGGAAATCGGCATGGAGAATGTGGACTTTACGTCCATTGACCAGGTGGATGACATATCCTCAAAAGCAGAATACAAGGCGGCCCTGGAGGCAGGGGTTTCGGAGAAAAAGGCAATGGAGGCGGTGAAGCGCTACAGCCGTGACAATGCCAGAACGCCTATGCAGTGGAGCAGGCAAAGTCACGGAGGATTTACAAAAGGGACGCCGTGGATCCGGGAAAATCCCAACTATCTTCAGATTAATGTGGAGGAGCAGCGGGAACGGAAGGATTCTGTCTTTCAGTTCTACCGCGGCCTGATTGCCCTGCGCAAGAACCCGGAATATGAGGACAGCCTGATTTATGGGGCTTGCATTCCCTGGCTGAGGAAGCAGAAGAATCTGATGGCGTATCTGCGCAAGGGTGATTCACAGACCCTGCTGGTGATGGGAAATTTTCAGGAAACGCCCCAGAGGGTGAAGCTTCCGGGTGCGTATGGAAAGGTGCTGATCAATAATCTGGATTGCCTGGACGGGGAGGCAGACGGCGAGGTTTGCCTGAGAGGATGGCAGTTTGTGGTTTTGGAGATGAGGCAGCCTTTTTTCCAGAGCGTACCTTTCGGAACCCCACCCCATGAAAAGTAATAAAGTTGAACTGCAAGGTTACTTAAAAGTGCCTACTTTACGGTTCCTTCCATCTAAGGTATGATATATCTGTAAGTCAGGTCCCCTGAGGGAAAGCCAGAACAGGAAGGAGATATTTTCAGATTTTAAGGAGGATGGATGTAATGACAGGTGAGCAGAGGCTGAAAGCATTTACAGAGACAAGCTATAAGAAAACATTGACAAAGGTAAACCATCATATTTATCATTTTCTGGGATATGGGATCAGCAATTCCATAGCGGTTATTGGGGATACGTCTGTGATCCTGATTGACGCTCTGGATTGTCCGGACTATGCCAGAGAGTTAAAGAGAGAGCTGGCAGAGCTGACGGATAAGCCGGTGAAAACAATTATCTATACCCATGGACATCCTGACCATCGGGGCGGGGCAGGGGCTTTCAGGGACACTGTGGAGGAGGTCATTGCTTTTGCACCGGCAAAGCCGATGTTACAATACTATGACCGTTTGAATCATGTATTGAATCAGAGAGGAACGTATCAGTTTGGCTATGAACTGACCGATGAGGAAGCCATCAGTGAGGGAATCGGTATCCGTGAGGGAATCGCAGTAGGAAAAGGGGGATTTGACCCCATTCCGCCCACGATTCTTTACAGGGAGAAAGCGGTGGAGCGGGTCATTGACGGGGTGAAGCTAAAAATGGTCAGCGCGCCTGGGGAGACGGACGATCAGATTTTTGTGTGGCTGGAGAATGACAGGGTGATCTGTACCGGCGACAATTACTACGGATGTTGGCCGAATCTTTACGCCATCCGGGGAACTCAGTACCGGGATATTGCCGCCTGGGTGGAGACATTGGATGCAATCCTTTCTTATGAGGCGGAGGCACTGCTTCTAGGGCATACCAGGCCATTGGTCGGGAGAGAGCTGGTAAGAGAACAGATAAAGACTTTCCGGGACGCCATAGAATATGTGCTTTTGGAAACCTTGGACTGTATGGACAAGGGAATGACCATGAGTGAAACGGTGGAGCGGGTAAAGCTTCCGAAAAAATATCAGGACAAGGATTATCTGGGAGAGTATTACGGCACTGTGGAATGGTCGGTGAAAGGCATTTACTGCGGGTATGTAGGATGGTTTGACGGAAATGCCGCTAACCTGATGCCGGTCAGTGACAGGGAGTACCAGGCAGTGCTGCGGGATCTGATTGGGACGGAGAAGCTGATGGAGAAGATCCGGACATGCATAGAGACAGAGCAGTACCAGCTGGCGCTGCAGCTGTTGGAGATAGCAGGCAACGAGAAGGCAGGAGGTGGAGAGCAGGCTGCTTGTAACGCGGGTAAAAAACAGGCGGAAGACCGGGAGCAGACGGAATGCAGAAAGCTGAAAAAAGAAGCTCTTCTTGGACGGGCGAGGCAGATGACCTCCGCCAATGCAAGGCATTATCTGATTGCAAGCGCAAAAAATCTGGGATAAGTCACAGGGGAGTTGTTTTATTATATCCGTAAAGAAAAATGGGGGCAGCCGAAATGGCTGCCCTTCATTTTACCCTAATTTGTTTTTAAAATACCCATCCGCGCAATAGATGGCTCCGCAGGGATTGTGGGCCAAGACCCGGTCCTTGGCGATGAGAGTGGTGACGGGAGCTTTTGAGTATTGATAGAACAAGGAATCATGTCCCACGCAGAGACCAATGGCAATATTAAACTCTGTCTGCTGCTCATTGAGAAGAGCGGCCTGTGCGATGGGATTGCACATGGCTTCAAATTCATGGGGATGAAGCTTATTCTCCTCGGGGATACCCGCCGCTTCCTTAGAGATGCCGCCGGTCTTGCAGATGACGGAGACCACCTGGAAATGATGCTTTTGAAGAAGGCCTGCCACAACCCGTGCCTCTTTTCTCAGGCCCTTGCAGAAGGCGATGCCCACCCGCTGGTATCCCATAGCCTTGCAAAATTCTATTGTTTCCCGCAGGCGGGGCCACTGGCCGTAGCCGGCTGCCTCCATGGAGGAGCTGGTTACATAAAACCGGTGATTGTCATCGGTCTGGTACTCATTGAAAAGCTCCCACAGCTTTTGCTCCTGGCGCATGGGACAGTTGGAGGGCAGGTTTTCCCGGGTGCCGGCGGCACAGGCTAATTGATTACAATTTGCGCATGTATACATATGATTTACCCTTTCTGTTTATATTTTTTTGTAAAGGAAATGAACTTTTCCACGCTGCTGTTAATGTATTTTCCCTTTTTCCAGACCAGACCGATATCCTGATGAATCAGGGGCTTGATGGGGATCCTTACCAGGTCGGTACAGTCGGCCAGGACAGAGGAATACAGACAGGCTCCGCCCAGACAGGCAGAAACAAAATTCTGTATGGTATAAAGCTGGCTGGCGTGGAGAATGACGTTAGGCTTTATGCCCATACTATCAAACAGGTTGCAGAGCGTGGCATTTTGAACCGAATCCGTGTTGTACATAATGAGCGGTTCATTTCTCAACATTTCTATGGACACTTCTTTTTCCCGGGCCAAATGGTGTTCTGGCGATACGCAGAATATAATATGGTCCGTGAGAATCCGGCAGGAATTCATTTTATCAATATCATAAAAATTCATATTGACGAGAGCCAGATCCAGAAGCTCCTCCTGGACCAGACCGGCGGCCCGGATTGAGCCGTATTCAAAAAGCTCCACCGGGATATCCGGCTGTTTTTCCTTGAAGGAGAGAAGCATTTCCGGAAAAAACAGGGTGCTGAGCAGAGGGGGAATGCCGATCTTTACAGGAAGGACCTGTTTCCCCAAATCGTATAGTTGGGAGGAGGTCTGCCGAATCGTCTGTAAAAGTGCATCAGCCTTTTGATAGAACAGTTCGCCTTCCCTGGTGAGAGTCAGGTGGTTGTTAAAGCGTGAAAACAGGTTGACGGAAAATTCCTTTTCCAGCTCCCGGATGGCATTGGAAATGGCCGGTTGAGTGACAAAAAGCTTCTGGGCGGCTTTGGTGATGCTGTGATACTGGCTTACGGCACAGAAGTATTCCAGCTGAATGATTTTCATTGTGTTATCCTCGCTTCATGGGGGCAGACCCTGCACAGATCTGAAGGAACAGTCGATATTGCAATCCAAGTATACCATATTTTCAGAAAAATGGCGAAAGCTGTTGTGCATTTAATATCATTAAAATTTATACTGGTATTTTTTTTAGTAAATATACAGAACGGCCGGTCTTTGGTACAATGACATCACAGCGAGAGAACAGTAAGCCGGCCGGATTACCGCTCGTGAACCAAGAAAACAGAAAATGATATACGAGGGGGGAAAGGACTATGAGCTTATCAACCGTTACCTTACTATTTCTCCTGTTTGCGGTAGTGATGTTTGTGTTTGAAAAGATACCGCTGGGAGTCACTTCCATGATTGTCTGTATCGGCCTGGTTGTCACAGGGGTGCTTGATGTTAAGACCGCGTTTTCCGGATTTATTGACAGCAATGTGATTTTGTTTGTGGCCATGTTTATTGTGGGAGGAGCATTGTTTGAGACAGGCATGGCCAATCGGATCGGCGGTCTGGTGACCCGGTTTGCCCGGACGGAGAGAATGCTGATCGTGGCGATCATGGTTATTGTGGGCCTGATGAGCGGGGTGCTGTCCAACACCGGCACGGCGGCAGTGCTCATTCCGGTGGTGATTGGGATCGCTGCCAAATCCGGTTACAAAAGGTCTCGTCTGCTTATGCCTCTGGTTTTTGCGGCGGCTATGGGAGGAAATCTCTCCCTGATCGGGGCGCCGGGCAATCTGATCGCTCAGAGCGCCTTACAGGAGATGAACCTTTCCTTTGGTTTTTTTGAGTACGCCATTGCAGGCTTTCCCATTCTGATTGTGGGGATTCTGTTTTATGCCACTGTCGGCTATCGCCTTCTTCCCAACCATGAGACACAGGATGACGGGGCCTTTGATACGGGGAAGGATTTCAGCAATGTGCCGGAATGGAAGCAATGGCTGTCCCTGGTGATTCTGGTATTGACGCTGCTTGCCATGATTTTTGAGGATAAGATCGGGATTAAGCTGAGTATTTCCGGATGTATGGGGGCGCTGGCATTGATTCTGACCGGGGTTATTTCGGAAAAGGATGCATTGAAATCCATTGATTTGAAAACGATCTTTCTGTTTGGAGGAACTCTTTCTCTGGCATCGGCCCTCTCCTCTACCGGGGCAGGGGAAATGATTGCCAGTCAGGTTATCGGTGCTTTGGGGGAGAATCCTTCTCCCATGGTCCTGACCTTTGTGGTGTTTGTGCTGTGCGCTGTGTTGACCAATTTTATGTCCAATACGGCCACGACAGCTTTGATGGTTCCCATCTGTCTGTCGATTGCACAGGGAATGGGAGCGGATCCCAGGGCGGTATTGATGGCCTGTGTAATCGGAGGCTCTTGTGCCTATGCAACCCCCATTGGGATGCCGGCCAATACCATGGTTGTGGGCGCCGGTGGTTATCGGTTTATGGATTATGTGAAGGCTGGTTTTCCGCTGATTGTCCTGGCAACCGTAGTGAGCATGGTGATCCTTCCCATAGCATTTCCCTTTTTCCCGTGAACGTGATGGACGGACAGTTTACTATGAACCCTCCGGGGGATGCATACAAAATGCTAAAAGCGGGCATTTTGGCGCTGTATGGTCAGCGCGGCAAGCGCACAGACCTACCGTAAGGATTCGATACATTCAATGAAAAATAGGAGGCAGAAAATGGATAAGAGAGAACAGATGGAGCAGCTTACCAGATATATGGCCAATTTCGTGGATCATATCGGAAAGGTGCTGCCGGATGATATTATTGCAAAGCTGGACGAGCTGGCGGAGAAGGAAGACAGCCCTCTTTCCAGGGTGATTTACAGTACCATGAAGAGGAATCAGAAGCTGGCAAAGGAGCTGAACCGGCCCAGTTGTCAGGACACAGGCGTACTGCAATTCTGGGTAAAATGCGGGGCTTCCTTCCCGCTGATCGGAGAGCTGGAAGGACTTTTAAAGGAAGCGGTGGTGAGGGCTACCTTCCAGGCCCCTCTTCGCCACAACAGTGTGGAAACCTTTGATGAGTACAATACCGGTAAAAATGTGGGAAAGGGAACGCCCACCGTGTTCTGGGATATTGTGCCGGACAGTGATGGGTGCGAGATCTATACCTATATGGCAGGCGGCGGCTGTACCCTGCCGGGAAAGGCCATGGTGCTGATGCCGGGAGCCGGCTATGAGGGAGTGACCCGGTTTGTCATGGATGTGATGACCTCTTACGGGCTGAATGCCTGCCCGCCCCTCCTGGTGGGGGTGGGGGTGGCTACCTCTGTGGAGACGGCTGCCTTGCTTTCCAAAAAGGCGCTGATGCGCCCCTTGGGCAGCCACAATGAAAATGAGCGGGCTGCCCTGATGGAAAAGCTTTTGGAGGACGGGATCAATGCGATCGGCCTGGGACCTCAGGGCATGGGAGGAAAATATTCCGTCATGGGCGTACATGTTGAAAATACGGCCAGACATCCATCCACTATCGGTGTGGCTGTCAATGTGGGGTGCTGGTCCCACCGGCGTGGGCACATTATTTTTGACAAGGATTTAAACTACAGGATCACAACACATTCGGAGGTGACATTATAATGCTGGAAATCAAGGATGGAAAGAAAATTCTCACAACACCCGTATCTGCGGAGGATTTGGCGGAGATTCGTATCGGAGATATCGTGTACTTAAACGGAAGCATGACAACCTGCCGGGATGTAGCTCACCGGCGTCTGGTAGAGGCCGGGCGGAAGCTTCCCGTGGATGTGCGGGATGCGGCAATTTTCCACGCCGGTCCCATTATCCGTCCGTTGGAAAATGAAAAATTTGAGATGGTGTCCGTAGGACCCACCACCAGTATGCGGATGGAGAAATTTGAGAAGGAATTTGTGGAGCAGACTGGGGTGAAGGTGATCATCGGAAAGGGCGGCATGGGGCCGAACACGGAGTATGCCTGTAAGAATTATAAGGCCATCCACTGTGTATTTCCCGCGGGAAATGCGGTGGTGGCGGCCACGGAGGTGGAGGAGATCGTGGACGCCCAGTGGCGGGATCTGGGTATGCCGGAGACTTTGTGGCATTGTCGGGTAAGGGAATTCGGACCGCTGATTGTGTCCATTGACACGGAGGGACGGAATCTTTTCGAGGAGAACAAGGTGATCTTTAATGAGCGCAAGGAGAAGGCCATTGAGGAGATCTGCAAGCAGGTGAGTTTTATTAAATAGAGTAGGAGGCGGGGATTAACCGCCGTCCTCTCATACCACCGTGCTTCCATTGTTTCCATATGCACATACGTATTCTGTGATAGAGCCATCCGTTGATGTCATCGATGCTGTTCTTCATACTTGCTGTAGTAGTTAAGCCATCCTCTTGCATACACCTTGATTCTTTCAAGGCTTGGCTTGATTATCTGCACAGACCTGCGGGAAGACAATTCTTTTAGCCTTGACTTAAACTTCTTCCATGACTTCGGATGAACTCGAACATAGATGCCACTGCCATTTCTTCCCAATGCAAAGCCAAGGAACTTAAAATTTCGGATTGCAAACACACTGACTGTACGACTTTTCTCTCGGTTTACTGTGAGTTTCAGTTTCTCTTCAAGATATTTCGTACTATTTTCCAAGAGTCTCTCCGATGCCCGTTTGCTCTTTGCAAGAAGCATGATGTCATCCGCATATCTGATGCATGGAAAACCTCTCCTTAGAAACTCCTGGTCGAACTCGTTGAGACAGATTTCCGCCTTGGGGCGAACCCTCCTCCGTGTCGCTGACCATTCCGTTTTCCATTACCCCACTTTTCAGATAGCGTTTAATAAGCTGTACTACTCGTTCATCCTTCACGTTTTTCCGCAGGAGATTGATAAGGATTTCGTGATTAAGTGTATCAAAGTATTTCGATAAATCCATTACTACTGCAAATGTATAGCCTTTCTCTGCACACTCCTTCACTTTTAGTATTGCGTCTTTTGCGCTTCTGTTCGGACGGCAGCCATAACTGCCGTCCCTAAACAGTGGTTCATAGATTGGCACTAACTGTTGGGGTATTGCCTGTCGAAGTGTTCGGTCTATCACTGTTGGCACAGCCACATCAAAATGCACTTGATCACAGCAAGGATTTAGGAACAGCA
>CAJUHR010000009.1 GCA_910586255.1 uncultured Lachnospiraceae bacterium
GAATCACCGGAACCTGCCCCGGATCGCCGCTATCGCCGGGATAGACGGGCCCGCCTTCGCCGGGGTTGGGAAGGGGGATCACCGGAACCTGCCCCGGATCGCCGCCATCGCCCGGATAGACGGGTCCGCCTTCGCCGGGGTTGGGGAGGGGGATCACCGGAATCTGGCCTGAATCTCCGCCGTTTCCCGGATAGACGGGTCCGCCCTCACCGGGATTGGGGAGAGGAATCACCGGTATCTGTCCCGGATCGTTGTTATTGCCTGGATAGACAGGCCCGCCCTCACCGGGATTGGGGAGAGGGATCACCGGCATCTGCCCCGGATTGCCGCCATCTCCTGGGTAGACAGGTCCGCCCTCGCCGATGCCGGGCAGCGGTATGACCGGCTCCGCTGCCATATTTTGCGTGTCTGGGGTTCCGTTATAGTGAGTATCATTTTCAGCCATAAAAATGCCTCTGTGGGTTTTTAATTTACTGTATGTGGAAGGGTTTTTCCAGGTTCCGGGATTTGAAGCTTTTTGTGAAAACAGAAGGATCTCTTTGTGAACAGGCAGCTAAAAAATGTCTGGTTAAAAAGAACTGCGAAAAGACTGACGAAAAATGAAAAATGTTATTGACAAAATTGGTATGGCATGATAAGATAGCAAAGGTCGCTCGAGAGTGACAGAAATAAAATTGCTGCTGTGGCTCAGTCGGTAGAGCGTCGCATTGGTAGTGCGGAGGTCACGGGTCCGATTCCCGTCAGCAGCTGTGGTGAGGAGAGCGGGAAATCTTATCAGGATTTCCCGCTTTTTCTTTTCAGAGAATTTTTAATCTATGGCCGGAGGCAATCAAAATGCCGGAAGGATTGCCGGGTCGGGATGGAAAGGATGGACAGAGATGGAAAAAGAAAATACGGCTGCAGTACCTGAGGCGGCAGATGAGAAGGCGGCTTCCAGGAATTTTATTGAACAGGAGATTGAGAAGGATCTGGCTGAGGGGGTATATGACCATGTGCAGACCCGTTTTCCGCCGGAGCCTAACGGTTATCTGCACATCGGACATGCCAAATCCATTTTGTTAAATTATGGTCTGGCTAAAAAATACGGCGGCAGGTTCAACATGCGTTTTGACGATACCAACCCCACCAAGGAGAAAACGGAATTTGTCCAGTCCATTTTGGACGATATTCACTGGCTGGGGGCAGATTATGAGGACAGACTGTTTTTTGCGTCCAATTATTTTGAGCAAATGTATGAATGTGCCGTGCTTTTGATCAAGAAGGGCAAGGCCTTTGTGTGTGATCTGAGCGCGGAGGAGATTCGGGAGTACCGGGGGGATTTTAAGACCCCTGGCAAGGAGAGCCCTTACAGAAACCGCTCCATTGAGGAGAATTTACAGCTGTTTGAGGAGATGCGGGCAGGAAAATATAAGGACGGGGAGAAGGTTCTGCGGGCTCGGATTGACATGGCAAGCCCCAATATCAATATGAGGGATCCGGTTCTCTACCGGGTAGCCCACATGAGCCACCACAATACAGGGGATCAGTGGTGTATTTATCCTATGTACGATTTTGCCCATCCAATAGAGGACGCCATCGAGCATATTACCCATTCTATCTGCACGCTGGAGTTTGAGGATCACAGGCCTTTATATGACTGGGTGGTAAAAGAGTGCGAGTTTGAGAATCCCCCCCGGCAGATCGAGTTTGCCAAGCTGTATCTGACCAATGTGGTCACAGGAAAACGGTACATTAAGAAGCTGGTGGAGGACGGTATTGTGGACGGATGGGACGATCCCCGCCTGGTGTCCATTGCAGCCCTGCGCCGCAGAGGCTACACGCCGGAGTCCATCCGGATGTTTGTGGAGCTGGTGGGTGTGGCAAAGGCCAACAGCTCGGTGGACTATGCCATGTTAGAGTATTGCATCCGGGAGGATTTAAAGCTGAAAAAGTCCAGAATGATGGCTGTTTTGGATCCGGTTAAGCTGGTTATTGACAATTATCCGGAGGGACAGACGGAGATGCTAAAGGTGCCCAATAATCTGGAGAATCCGGAGCTGGGTTCCCGCGAGGTGCCCTTTGGCAGAGAGCTTTGGATTGAGCGGGAGGACTTTATGGAGGAGCCTCCTAAGAAATATTTCCGCCTGTTTCCCGGCAATGAGGTGCGCCTGATGAGCGCCTATTTTGTCACCTGCACCGGCTGCGAGAAGGATGAGCTTGGCAGGGTGACGGTGGTTCATGCCACCTATGACCCGGCAACAAAGAGCGGATCCGGTTTTAATGAGCGGAAGGTGAAGGGAACGATTCACTGGGTGCTGGCCGAGAAGGCAAAGATTGTGGAATGTCGCCTGTATGAGAATATTGTAGACGAGGAAAAGGGAAAGCTCAATGATGACGGAACCCTCAATTTAAATCCTAATTCTCTGACGGTTTTGAAAAATTGCTATGTGGAGCCGGCACTGGCAGAGGCACAGGCCTATGACAGCTTTCAGTTTGTGAGAAACGGATTTTTTTGTGCCGACTGTAAGGACAGCAGGCCGGGGGCGCCGGTGTTTAACCGGATTGTGTCCTTAAAGAGCTCCTTTAAGCTTCCCAAATAAAGAACTGTTTTAAGGAGGCTTTTGGGGAAGAGCTAAAGGAAAAGTTGGAGAAGATATGGAGATTTTAGTGCCAATGGATTCCCGGTCAGGGAAACCGCTGTATGAACAGATATATGAACACATCCGCAGAGAGATACGAAACGGCGGTCTGAAAACCTCAGACCGCCTTCCTTCTACCCGGGCGCTGGCAGAGCATTTGAAGGTGAGCCGCAGCACCACCCAGATGGCCTATGAGCAGCTTTTGGCGGAAGGATATCTGGAGGCTGTGCCATGCAGAGGATATTTTGTGGCCAAGCTGGAAGAGCTTTTGGAGGTGGAAGTCCGGGGAAACGGGGAGATGCGCATGGAAAAGAAAGAGCCAATGTCATCCGGCCCCCTGGGTATGATCGATTTTTCTCCCTGGGGTATTGACTTGGACAGCTTTCCCTTTCATGTGTGGAGAAAGCTCAGCAGAAATACTCTGGTAGACGACAATAAAGAGTATTTTCACTCCGGAGATCCCCAGGGAGAGCCGGGATTTCGCGAGGCAATCCGCAGATATCTTCACTCTGCCCGGGGGGTGAACTGTACCTCCGATCAGATTGTTATCGGGGCGGGAAGCGAATATCTGCTGATGCTTTTGTCTCAGATTTTGGGAAGGGGACACCGGATTGCCATGGAAAATCCCACCTACAAGCAGGCTTACCGGGTCCTTACAAGTCTCGGATATCCCGTATGTCCGGTGGAGATGGACGGGGCGGGAATGAGCGTGAAACGGTTGACCAGAACCCGGGCAGACGTGGCCTATGTGATGCCCTCCCATCAGTTCCCTACAGGGATTGTGATGCCGGTTGGGAGACGTCAGGAGCTGCTCAAATGGGCTCTGGATGCAGAGCGCGGACAGGAGCGCTATCTGATCGAGGATGACTACGACAGTGAATTTCGGTATAAGGGAAAGCCGATTCCTGCTCTTCAGGGAATGGACAGAAGCGGGCATGTCATTTATCTGGGAACCTTCTCCAAAGCTGTGGCTCCGGCGATTCGTGTCAGTTATGTGGTGCTTCCCGTGAGGCTGCTGGATCGATATAAAAAGCAGGCCGGATTTTATGCGTCAACGGTTTCCCGCATTGACCAGAATATTCTCTATCAGTTTTTGGAGCAGGGCCATTTTGAAAGGCATTTAAACAGGATGCGGGGGATCTATAAGGCCAAGCACGATGCATTTTTAAACGAGGCGAAGCTTTTGGAGAAGGATTTTCAAATAAGCGGGGAATATGCAGGGCTGCACATACTTCTGACGGACCGAAGAGGACGGACGGAGGCGGAGCTGATTGAAAAGGCCCGGCAGGCGGGAGTGAAAGTCTATGGACTGAGCCAGTATTTTATCGAAGAATATCAGGGACGGCCGGCAACCATCGTGGCAGGGTATGCCAGACTTTCGGAGGAGGAAATCCTTCGGGGAGCAGAGCTTTTAAGGAAAGGATGGGGAGGCAATGGATGGTAAAGATGAGGCTTTTTGGCCTGTATAATCGAGAAAACAGCCTCCGGCGTCATGACTCTATGGAAAAAGTCATGGCGTTGGAGGTTGTGTGAACGTGGTAACAGCCCAAGGAATATCTGAACCGTCACTCAATGTGTACATACATCAGATATCAGTGGGCTCCGTGTCCTCTTCTGTGATAATGGTGGAAGCTTCCTTATGCTTTTCTTCGGCCCTGTCGGCAGCATCTGAGGCGGCCTCCGACAGCTCTTTGGCAGTCTCGGCTACCGCTTCTTTGATTTCCTCAGCCTCATCTTCAAGGGACTCCTCAGCTTCTCCGGCTGCTCCGGTGAAGGTGGCCTTGGCGGCAGCAGCCGTGTCTACGGCGGCATTCATCGCTTCCTTTGCCGTGTCAGTCATAATGGCGGCGGCGTCTTTTACCACATTCTTCGCCGCGCCGGCAGCATCCTTGACTGCATTGAGCACATCCCCGGCGGCCACAAGGAACTCGTCTTTATCGGCGTGGAGAGATACATAATTGCGGTTCATGGTACTGTCGGGAACCGGGTTATCCTCATCACCCTCCTCAAAATCGCGGAAATCCTCATCCAGCTCTTTATTGAAGGAACGGTATTTCGTAAAATAGGAGATACCGGCAGCAGCGGCGCCTGCAACGGCGGCCAGCGCCAGGATCTTTCCAGCTTTTTTTGCCATAATCAGCACTCCTTTCTGTCAACCATTTTTTTATTATTTCCCGTGGCATGGAAAAATATGTTACCGTTCACAGGCACCCTGTGAACAGTAAAGAAAATATTGTGTTGACCGGGTTTTATTAGGTTATGAATATTGTAATATGAAAATGGGAAAAAAGAAAGAGGGAAGTGAAAAAAATTACGGTTTCACAAAAAATTATAAAATTATTAGCACTCAGCTCTTGACAGTGCTAACAACTCGTGGTATAAATGGTAATGTACATTGAAAGGAACCTTTTACCAGTTCCTGATAAAGGAAAAATAGAATCAGAAAAGAATCCAACAAGGAGGAAACATCCATGAAATTAGTACCGTTATTTGATCGTGTTGTGTTAAAGCAGCTGATGGCAGAGGAGACTACCAAGTCAGGAATTGTCCTTCCGGGACAGGCTAAGGAGAAGCCCCAGCAGGCAGAGGTTATCGCTGTAGGACCGGGGGGAGTAGTGGACGGCAAGGAGGTCACCATGCAGGTGAAGGTTGGGGACAAGGTTATCTTCTCCAAGTACTCCGGAACCGAGGTGGAAGTGGAAGACGAGAAGTTTGTGGTTGTGAAGCAGAATGACATTCTTGCTGTAGTTGAGTAAGCAGAGAGCTATAAGAAAAGATCAGATAATTCAGGAGGAATAAAACGATGGCAAAGCAGATTAAATATGGCGTAGAGGCCAGAAAATCATTGGAGTCCGGTGTCAACCAGCTTGCAGATACAGTCCGGGTGACCTTAGGACCGAAGGGCAGAAACGTAGTTCTTGACAAATCCTTTGGGGCACCCCTGATTACCAATGACGGTGTGACCATTGCCAAGGAGATCGAGCTGGAGGATGCATTTGAGAATATGGGCGCTCAGCTGGTGAAGGAGGTTGCCACCAAGACCAATGATGTGGCAGGTGACGGAACCACCACCGCAACCGTTCTGGCTCAGTCCATGATCAATGAAGGTATGAAGAACTTAGCAGCCGGAGCCAACCCCATTGTGCTGCGCAAGGGCATGAAGAAAGCCACCGAGGCCGCTGTTGAGGCCATTGCCAGGATGAGCCAGCCCATCGAGGGCAAAGCTCAGATCGCCAGAGTAGCCGCTATCTCCGCATCCGATGACGAGGTGGGCGAGCTGGTTGCAGATGCTATGGAGAAGGTTTCCAATGACGGTGTTATCACCATCGAGGAGTCCAAGACCATGAAGACCGAGCTGGATCTGGTAGAGGGCATGCAGTTTGACAGAGGTTATGTATCTGCCTATATGTGCACCGACATGGATAAGATGGAGGCCAATTTAGACGATCCCTATATCCTGATCACAGATAAGAAGATTGCCAACATTCAGGAGATTCTGCCGATCCTTGAGCAGATTGTTCAGTCCGGATCCAAGCTTTTGATCATTGCTGAGGATATTGAGGGCGAGGCTTTGACTACCCTGATTGTCAATAAGCTGAGAGGAACTTTCTCCGTAGTGGGTGTTAAGGCACCGGGTTACGGCGACAGAAGAAAAGAGATGTTAAAGGATATCGCTGTCCTGACCGGCGGCCAGGTGATTTCCGATGAGCTGGGTCTGGATCTGAAGGAAGCCACCATGGATCAGCTGGGCCGCGCCAAATCCGTAAAGGTACAGAAGGAGAACACCATCATTGTGGACGGCTGCGGCGACAAGGCGGAGATCAGCGCCAGAATCTCTCAGATCCGTGCACAGATCGAGGAGACCACCTCTGACTTTGACAAAGAAAAATTACAGGAGAGACTGGCCAAAATGGCAGGCGGCGTAGCCGTTATCCGTGTAGGTGCAGCCACTGAGACCGAGATGAAGGAAGCTAAGCTCCGCATGGAGGATGCCTTGGCAGCCACCAGAGCAGCCGTGGAGGAGGGCATTATCGCCGGAGGCGGAAGCGCTTATGTACACGCCTGCAAGGATGTGCAGAAGGTGGTTGACAGCTTAGAGGGCGATGAGAAGACCGGCGCCAAGATTATCTTAAAGGCTCTGGAGTCTCCCATGTATCACATTGTTGCAAACGCGGGCCTGGAAGGCTCTGTGATCATCAACAAGGTAAAAGAGTCCGAGATTGGCATGGGCTTTGACGCATACAAGGAAGAATATGTGGACATGATCAAGGCCGGTATCCTTGATCCGGCAAAGGTAAGCAGAAGCGCTCTGCAGAACGCAACCAGCGTGGCATCCACCCTTCTGACCACTGAGTCTGTAGTTGCCAATATTAAGGAAGAAACCCCCGCCATGCCCGCCGGCGGCCCGGGAATGGGGATGATGTAACGTAAGGCAGAGCCAAGGTGAGAAATTGACCCTCCCGGAAACAAACAGCCAGCATTATCGGCTGCTTGTTTCCGGGAGGGACAGTTTCTCACCTTGGCGAGCAACGATAGCGAGATGGAGCGAAGCGGAATCGAGCTATCGTTGCGTGCGGCGCGAAAAGCGCTGCGCTCTGCCCGGGTAGCCCGGAGCAATATTCCCCTCTCATATCCACCTCAAAAAAGGAGCCCACACCAATGAACGAATCCTACGCTGAATGTCTGGTAAGACGCCGCATCCCATTTTACTCCAACATCATCAACATTGTAATGGGAGTCATCACAGTGATCTGCGTTTTTCTGGCTCTGACCACCAATATAATCGGAATGATTCTGATGTTTGTGGCCGGATTTGCCACCTATCTTTTGCATCGCAATTCCCGGGTGGAATTTGAATATCTCTATGTAGACAAGATACTCTCCATAGACAAGATTTTCGGCAAGACCAAACGAAAAAAAGCCTGGGAGGGAACCATGGAGGACATTCAGGTGATTGCTCCGTCCGAATCTCATGTACTTGATCAATACAAGTCGCTAAATCCCAGGACAATGGACTTTTCATCCCAGCTTCCGGGAGCAAAGACGTATACAGCCATAGTCCGGACCGGCTCCGAGACTATTCGGATTCTTTTTGAGCCGGATGAGAAGATGCTTCAATGCTTTCGCCAGACAGCTCCCCGAAAAGTTGTCCAGTAGGGGGCAGATAATACATACAGATAATACAGAGGCCCGGCTTATACTGCCGGGCCATTTTCATAGTGCGCCCCTCTGCCAGGCGCACGTTCCTTTTTCCAGCAGTTCAGGCGGCAAAGAGCCCCTTTTTGCCGGATTCCAGGCAAAGTGTGAAGAAAAAGTGAAAACTGAAAAAAGTCAGAGGATACCCTTATGAAAGCAGAAAATTCTGCCGATATTATAATCAACAGACAGAAGTATAAGAAACAGTCTTACATGATCAAGGCTGTCATATAAACCATATGAACGGAAGGTGGTTGACAATATATGGTTATACAGAATAACATAGCAGGTTTTAATGCTTCCAGGAATAAGGGAATTACAGAAGGAAAGATGAGAAAATCTTTGGAAAAGCTGTCCTCCGGCTACCGGATCAACCGGGCAGGTGACGATGCTGCGGGGCTGGCTATTTCCGAGTGGATGAGGAATCAGATCACTGCCTTGGATCAGGCCATGCGGAATGTCAATGACGGTATCAGCATGACATCTACCGGGGACGGGGCTCTGATGGAAGTACATTCCATGCTGGAGAGAATGAAGACCCTGGCAATTCAGTCAGCCAATGGCACCTATACAACTCTGGCCCGGGAGAATCTGGATGCAGAGCGTCTGCAGCTTATGGAAGAGATTGACCGGATCGGAGAGATGTCGGATTTTGACGAGATCCCGCTGTTTGATGCCTCTAAGGAGAAGCCGGACGGAAGCACATTATTTACTCCACCGGAGTTAAGAGATGAGATTACTCTTCAGATCGGCGCGTCTGTTAAGGAGACACTGGATGTACCCCGTTACTATATGAGCAGTAATGCATTGAAGCTGGACGAGACGGATTTTACCAGCCTGGATGCAGCAAATAATTCTGTAGATATTATTGAGAATGCTATCGAGGCGGTGTCTGATATTCGGGCTGATTTTGGCGCGGCCCAGAACCATTTGGAGCACACTCACAACAACTTAAGTGTCACGTCCGAGAATATGACCGCAGCCGAGAGCCAGATTCGTGATACCAATGTGGCGGAGGAGTTTACTCTTTACACCAAGGACAACATTGTGTATCAGGCGTCCAATTCCATGGTGGCACAAGCCAACTCGATTCCGGGGATGATTCTGCAGCTGCTTCAGTAACAGGATTGGAGTTTTTGAGAAAAGAGGAGAGAGCTGTTGTATGGATAACGTATAGCAGCTCTTGTGGTATACGAGATACCATTGCTAAAAATCTATTGCCTATTTTGTAATTCAATGATATACTAAATCTACTTCCAGGAAAATCTTTCCTGTATAGTTCAAAGTTCAGGCCGTATCGGCCCTTAGTCCCATCGTTAGATGAGAAAATACGAAACGGAGGAATTGCATGGGGAAACAGAATCTGTTGGTCAATCGGATGTTGGAGCGAAAGGAGAATTTCGCAGATTTTATCAATGGTGTTATCTATGGAGGCAGACAGGTGCTGCGGGCAGATATGCTGGAGAGCCTGTCCTGCCACAGCGGAGTGATTTATGAGGAAAACGGTAAGAAGCGGGTTCTGGAGCGGGAAGCGGATATTCGCATGAAAGCGGATATGGGAACCTATTCCCTGGTTTTGACAAATGAGCTGCAGGACAAGGTTCATTATGCCATGCCGGTTCGTGTCATGCTTGAGGATGCATTGGAGTATGTAAAGCAGGTGCAGGATTTGGAGAAAAAGCATAAAGAAGCAGGAGAAAAGCTGACAGGGGATGCGTTTCTGTCAGGAATTATGAGGGAGGACCGCCTTACTCCTGTGATTACCACCGTCCTGTACTGTGGTCCGGGATGGGACGGATGCAAAAGTATTTATGAGATGCTGGACATCAATGAGGAGAAAATAGGAAACATAAGACCCGGAGAAAATCTGTGGGAATTTCTGCAAAATTATCGGATAAATCTGGTGGATGTAAGAACAATGAAGGATATGCAGGTGTTTCAAGGTTGTTTACAGCATATCTTCAATATGGTAAAATATAACTCAGATAAAAAGAAGTTTTACAAGTACATAAATGACCACCGCAAAGAAATACAGCAGATGGACCGAGTGGAGCAGATGGCGGCATTGGCACTGTTGGGGGAACAAAAAAGATTGATACAGGTAATGGACGGAGAGGAGAGTAAAAAGGAAGAGATGTGCAAAGCAATTGATGATTTGATTGAGGACGGATGGATGAGAGGGAAAGCAGAAGGAAAAATAGAAGGAAAAACAGAAGGAAAAACGGAAGCTGTGCTTTTGCTGCTGTCAGAGATAGGACATGTCTCGGAAAAATTGACGGAAAGAATCCAAAAAGAAGACGATTCGGAAGTCTTAAGCAGATGGCTGATAATGGCTGCGAGAGCAAAAAGCCTTGAGCAGTTCAAGCTGGAAACGGAGAAATGAGAAAATCGGAAAAAAATAAAAAAGCCCTTATCAATCAAGAAAAATTGACGATATACAAAAACAGTAAGGTAATTATATAAGTTCCATGGGAGTTATGAAACTTACAGTTCTCTTTGGCGCAGGGCCCGCGCAGAGGAGAAGTCCGGGGACAGGGAGGTTCTCGGGGCAGTGATCATGGAATAGGAGGATATTTTTATGATTATTCAACACAATATAGCTGCGATTAACTCTTACAGAAACTTAGGCATCAATCAGAGTGGATTGAACAAGAACTTAGAGAAGCTGTCATCCGGTTACAAGATCAACCGTGCCGGTGATGACGCAGCAGGTCTGGCTATTTCTGAGAGCATGAGATCCCAGATCAACGGCTTAAACCAGGCTGCAAAGAACGCCCAGGATGCTATCGGACTTATCCAGACAGCAGAAGGTGCTCTGACCGAGGTTCACTCCATGTTGCAGCGTCTGACAACTCTGGCTTCCCAGTCTGCAAATGGTACCTACAACACCGTTGCAAGAGGCAACCTGCAGAGTGAGGTTGACGAGCTGCTTAAAGAGATCGACCGTATCGCTAACAACACAGACTTTAACGGAATCAAGCCTTTGGCTGCCAGTAATGGTGCAGGAAAGATGACTTTCCAGATCGGTCCCAGCTCCGCTGAGACGATTACCGTAAACAGCCAGGCTATGACGGCTTCTGGTATCCAGGCTGCTATTTGGCAGGATAAGGTAGACAGAAACCAGAATACCTATAAAATTGGTAATACCACGGTGACGCTGACTGGCGGTGCAAATTCCTATATTAAGGCTTCGGGAGCTGTAGGATCTGCATATGCTACAGATTTGGCAAAAGCATCAACTACGAAGTTGCAGACTCCTGCTGGAGTTACAATGAGTAAGGCAACGGCAGCTTCCGCATTGCTGGCAACCATGGATATTTCCGGTACCAGCACCGTTGTTGCTAACGCCGCTATCGACACCATCAATGCTGCTATCAATGCTGTTTCCAGCTACCGCGCTAAACTCGGTGCTGCTCAGAACAGACTTGAGCATACTGTTAACAACTTGAAGGTTACTTCTGAGAACATCACCTCTGCTGAGAGCCGTATCCGTGATACTGATATGGCTGATGAGATTACGGCGTTCACGAAGAACAACATTCTTCTGCAGGCTTCCCAGTCCATGCTGGCACAGTCCAACTCCGTACCTCAGAGCATCCTGAGCCTGTTGCAGTAATATCGTTAGCTAAGACAGGTTGTGATTGTATCCCGGCCTTGGCCGGAATAAAAAGTAACAAAGCAGAAGCTTTCGGCAGAATATGGAAAAGCTGTATTCTGCCGGAGTTGCGGAAAACGAAAAGCCATTTTCAGCGGAAAAGCCGGAAAATGGCTTTTTTGCGTTATGGCAAAGAGACACGCTGATGGGTGAAAAAGTCCGAACATGAAGAATGTTCAGAGAGATGAAGGAAGTCGTAACAGTCCAAGGGGCATTTGAACGGTTACAGAAGGCTTTGTATAAGCGGTATGCGGCCTGGATGAAAAGCAATGCCGGCAGGGAACACCGGATACCGGTTGTACAAGACCTTCTGCAAAAATAATGGGAAGGCAGAAGCCAGAAGATATAAATATAGGATATGAATATAAGATGGAACACAGCAGCTCAGATCACCAATTTCCATAGGGAGGAATCGGTTTGTCAGCAGAAAAGCATATACGCATATCTCAGTGTATGATCGTAAAAAACGAAGAAAAAAATATAGAGAGAGCTCTGTCCTGGGGGAGGGATATCATGTGGGAGCAGATTGTGGTGGATACGGGCTCCACGGACAGGACGGTGAAGCTGGCGGAGAAGATGGGAGCAAAAGTGTTTTACTTTCCCTGGCAGGATGATTTTGCCGCTGCCAAGAATTTTGCCATAGAGAAAGCAAGAGGAGACTGGATTGCTTTTCTGGATGCGGACGAGTACATGGCCATGGATGATGCGAAAAAGCTTGGACAACTGTTGGAGGAGCTGGAACCCAAGGCCTATGACGGGATTTCCACAGGCTGGCAGCAGATCGATGGACAGGGGAAGATATTTGCCTCCGGCACTCAGATCCGCTTTTTCAGAAATCTGCCGGATATCCGATATCGCAGAAGGATTCATGAGCAGCTGGTTTCCACAACCGGCAGGGAGCTGAAGGTGGGGGATGTGGTTGCCTCCCTTTCTATCTTTCACACGGGATATCAGGGGGAGGTTTCTGTGGAAACGATGAGAAGCGACCGGAACCGGCGTTTGATATTAAAGGAGCTTTATGAAAACCCGGGCGACCATGAGATGATGGGGTATATGGGGGACGAGTGTTTCTGCAGTGGGGATCGAAGGGAAGCGGAGCAGTGGTACCGCCGGAGCGTGGAGGGCATGCCGCCACAGGTGGAAGAGAATGATCAGAGAAGTGCAGTTACCTATACCAGACTTTTGATAATTTTGACAGAAAAGGAAGGGGCTGACTGGCAGGAGACAGGGAAGATTTATGACAGGGCGGTGAGCCATTTGCCTCATGAGGCGGACTTTGACTATATTGCGGGCCGTTTTTTCGCCTCTGCAGGACAGGCAAAAAAGGCAGTATTTCACCTGGAACAAGCCCTGGAGAAATTAAATACTTATGGATGCTCCAACCGGGCACTGATATTGGCGGGAAATCTTCTGGATGCCTACGAGCTGCTGGTTCGGTGCTGCTATGAGATGGGGGAGACACAGAAATGTATCAACTATGGGGCTGTATATCTGCAGTATGACAAATATTCCATGTCCGTTTTATCCCGTCTCCTGATGATTTTGGTGCCGGAAAAGAGGGAAGATCAGAACCGCACAAATCAGACAGTTCTGGAATTCCTATCCAGATATTATGACTTTTCGGATCTAAAAGACCGGCTGTTTCTCATGACCACGGCCCGGCGGGCAGGGAGCCACAGCTTTTCTGCCTATATATTAGACCATACTTTTACACCACAGGAGAGGTCGCAGCTGGGTTTATCCATATGATTGCAAAACATGTTCCGGAACAGGAAAGAGTATGAGAAAAACATTTTACTCATATGTATATGTACCCGATAAGGAGGGTGATGCAGTATTCACAGAGTACCATATACTGTGAAACAACCGCAGAATGGAGGAAAATATGAAACGAAATCGCAGAAAAGCAAGGATTTCCCAATGCATGATTGTAAAAAATGAGGAGAAAAATATTGAGAGGGCTCTCTCCTGGGGGAAGGGGATCGTGTCGGAGCAGATTGTGGTGGACACCGGATCCACGGACCGGACAGTGGAGATCGCCGAGCGGATGGGCGCGAAGATCTACCATTTTGAGTGGATTGATGACTTTGCCGCTGCCAAGAATTTTGCCATTGACAAGGCAAAGTATGAGTGGATAGCCCTGTTGGATGCGGACGAATATTTTTCGGAGGAGGATGCCAGGAAGCTTCTCTACTATGTGGGGGAGCTGCAGGATAAGGCCTATGACGCTATTCTGGCCTCCTGGGTCCATCTGGACAATGAGGGAAATGTCACAGCGGTGGGAACCCAGTCCCGGGTGTTTCGGAACGCCCCGGGCCTTCGGTATGTGGGCAGAATCCATGAGTTTATCACATCCATCGATGGAACCCGCTTTCATTTTGTGGACGCGGTCAACGAGCTTTCCATCTATCACACAGGCTACGGAAAGGCGGAGAGCACAGAAAAGATAAAAAGCGGCCGGAATCTGCGGATTATTGAGAAGGAGATTGCGGAGCATCCGGATGATTACCGGATGCTGGGGTATCTGGGAGATGAGTATTTTTCGATGCATGATTTGGAAAAGGCCAAGGCCACATACCAAAGATCCGTGGATCTGATGCCCTTTACGGAGGATTTTATCGACCCAATAAGAACGGCCATGACCTTTGGAAAGTATCTGGATATTCTTTCGGTTGATGCGGATACAACAGATGAGGTTTTTTTCAAAATTTATGACAAGGCATTGATCCGCCTTCCAAAGGAAGGAGACTTTGATTACTTTGCAGGAAAGTATTTTTTGCGCCAGGTCAATTATCCCCAGGCCCAGAAGTATTTAAAACGGGCCCTGGATCAGCTGGAGAAGAACGGGTTGGCGTTTAAATCCATGTTTCTCTCCGGAAATATCAAACAGGTTTACGAGTGGCTGACTATCTGCTGCTTTAACAATGGGAATCTGGCAGAGTGCATCAGCTATTCTACCATGGCGCTGAAAGCGGACCGATATCTTTTAAAACCGTTTTTCCTGATGCTGACTGCCTTCTGTGTGGATGAGGTCAGCGGCCGGGAGGGAGCAGCATCGGCGGAGGTAGTGGCAGCGTTTTTGGGGCAGAATCTCTACGATTTCAATACCATGAAGGATCGGCTCTTTGTGTTAAAGGCCGCCATGCAGGCCGGCTACAAGAATCTGGTTTCTGTGATGCGGGGAACCTTCAGTCCTCAGGAGCTGGCAGTGGTGGATCAGGCTCTGGCGGCAGAGAAAAGCTCTGTACAGGAGACGGAAGACAGTACCAGAGTATAAAAATGGCAGCAGGGGGAGGCAGGTGTGTTTATGGCAAGAAATGTTGGAATTGGTATGATGGCTTCGTGTTTGGAAAATGTAAAGATATTTATAATCCCTGGTCTATTATTAATTTTCTGAAAACAAGGATTGATCAGTCGCTGATATTTGGTCAGCTGCCACACAATGATACTGCTATCTGGAGCCTGTTTTGGACAAGCGGATATTTGAAAGCAAAGCAATGGAAGCCGGACAATCAGGAAGAATGGGAAGGTGAAGAAGAAAAAGAATATGAACTTATATTGACAAACAGAGAAGTCTGTATGATGTTCAGAAGATTGATTGAGGGGTGGTTTTCACAAAAGGTTTCCACAGAGTATAATGGGTTCATCCGGGCATTGCTAAAGGATGATGTAAAGAGTATGAATAAATACATGAATAAGGTGTCCTCCGCTACATTCAGCTATTTCGATACAGGTAAAAAGCCATCTGGGGAAATAGAACCGGAGCGCTTTCACGGTGTGGAAGCGCTCACTAAGCGTTTTGAAGAACAAAACGCAAGTGACTGCTTCTATCACGGTTTTGTACTGGGATTGATGGTAGATCTGGCAAGACTCTATATGATCATTTCAAATCGGGAAAGCGGATATGGGAGATATGATGTGATGCTGGAACCAAGAAATCCTAAAAGAGATGACGGAATAATTCTGGAATTTAAGGTTTACGATCCGGATGATGAAAAATCATTGGAGGACACGGTGAAGGCAGCTCTTGATCAAATTGAGAAAAAGAGGTACAGTATAGTTTTGGAAGAAAAAGGAATTCCTCCGGAGAGGATAAGAAAATATGGATTTGCCTTTGAGGGCAAAAAAGTGCTCATTGGATAAAAACAAAGCAGGAGGAAATTTCTCACACAGAGAAATTTCCTCCTATTTTGTCAATGCAGGCACAGACACCGCCCACAGGGGAGCGCCGCTGTCATCGGCATCCTTTAACTCATCCATCAACAGCTGCAGCTCCCATTCCTTTGTGCAGTTTTCGTAGTTGGCCGGGTCGGCAATGTACACATTCCCGTTGGCACAGAGCTGGGCAATGATGATGAAATGACCGTTCTGGGTCAGGCTTCCCCGGCCCATCAGGGCCACCAGAATGTGATTGGTGCGAAGAAGCTCGGATACATGCTCCACGGACCGGTCCGTGACACTTTCCACCTGCAGGCCGAAAGCCGACAGGCTGTCCGGAATCAGGCGGTGGTAGGAGCCGCCGTGGCGGGCATAACCGCCGTTGGCAGCGGACCAGTCAGCCATGCCGATGGGGTCGATACCGGTGGGAGAGAAGCTGTTGATGATCATGGCCACACAGACAGGGCCGCAACCGTAGCTGCTGATGGGATCCTGGCCGCCATACAGATAATCCTTCCAGCGGATGTCTCCCTGGCTGTAGTAGAGCATAGGTCCCAGCGCCGTGTCCAGCATGAAGGTGAAGATGGAATCCTCCTTGGCCCGATACACCGGCTCTGCGCTGAAATCAGAGGCCTGGCCTAAGTCTGTGGTGTGATCCAGGAAGGGGACAATATTTCCCGTGTCCTGGTCCTTTTCTCCGCCGGGAGAGCGTGGGCTTCCCTCCGCCAAAGAGGCAGAGGACGGGGCATCTGTCCGGGAGAAAAGCCGCCCGATTCCCTGCTCCCAGAGGATGTCAAGCCCCTCTGTGATATGGCCGGAAACCGAAGCAGCCAGATGCTTTCCTGCATTTACCACATCTTGTGGAGTAAAGGGACGAAAATAGAAAAAAAGGCTGGCTGCAATGGCTGCGGCTGTGATGAGGATAGCCCCGGTCACAAGCAATTCTGCCAAACCTTTTTTTCGGTGTTTTCTGGAAGCTGCGGTTTTTGCAGCCTTTTTTTTGGATACATTTTTGTTTTCTCTCGCAGGCGGAAGGGGAATATCCCCTCCGCGGGTTTGATAAATTTGCATGTTTATCCTCTATGCCTTTGACAGGCGGGCCATGACGACCTGAGGAATGGAGCTTAAGGCGGACTGGACACAGACGGCTCCGGCCCGATATGCCTCCATAGGCATCCCATATACCACACAGGTCTCCCGGTTCTGGCCGATGGTGTAGGCTCCGGCTTTGCGCATCCGCAAAAGACCTGCCGCTCCATCGGCTCCCATGCCTGTAAGAATCACGCCGATAGCGCGGCCCTTTACATTGGCAGCTACAGAGTCAAAAAGAACATCCACCGATGGACGGTGACCGCTGACCTTTCCCTCATTGGTACAGCTGACAGAATAGCCGGAGCCCATCCGGACTACCCGCATCTGCAGTCCTCCGGGGGCCAAAAGAATCTGACCCGGCTGAACCTTGTCTCCGTGGACAGCTTCCTTTACCTTAAGCTGACATATGCGATTGAGCCGTTCCGCATACATGGAAGTAAAGCCCGGAGGCATATGCTGGGTGATCACAATCCCCGGCATCCGGGCGGGAAACTGGCGTACCACCTCCAAAATAGCCTCGGTCCCTCCGGTGGAAGCACCAATGGCGATCACATCAATATTGCCAAAATTGGCCGGCAGGTGATGGGAGGCCGGGGAGGCGGTCGTGTGAGCCCCGGCAGTGGCAGCAGCTCCGGAGGAGGCTGTGTGGGCCCCCGTGGTGGCAGCTCCGGAGGACGATCTGGAAGCGCCCAGTCCTTGTGCCTGGACGCTGCCGATGCTATGTCCGTGAGCAGCGGCAGGAAGCCGGACCTGGGCCTCTGCGCCTGCGCAGAGCTTTGATTTGAGGGTGTTTAGGAAAGCCTCCTTTCCGCCTTTCATATTCATATCCGGCTTGCGGACAAAATCGACAGCCCCTGCGGCCAGCGCGTCAAACACCCGCACATTGAGGGAGGATACCAGAATAATGGGAATCGGGTGGAGAGGAAGAACCTCTCTCAAAAAATCGATGCCGGTCATGCCGGGCATTTCAATGTCCAGAGTCAAAATATCTGGTTTGAGCTGGGGAAGCTTATCCCTGGCTTCTATGGCATTGACTGCGTATCCAACCACCTCAAAACGGGGGTCAGCCCCTATATTCTGAACCATCCAGTTCCGAAACAGCATAGAATCATCTACAATCATCACGCGGATCTTGCGCATGGTAATCAAACCTTCTTTCTGATCAAGCCTGCTTTCCTGTCTTGCAATAGATGGCAGGCTGGATATATTCATAAGGGCAGGTTGCCTTGGTCAGTCCCTCGGAATGGCCGATGAAGAGATGGCCGCCGGGAACGGTGGCATTGTAAAAGCGCCGTACCAGGGCGTCCTTTGTGTCCTGGTCAAAATAGATCATAACATTCCGACAGAAAATAAGATCAAATTTCTTTTTGAAGGTAATGGGATCCATCAGGTTAAAAGGCCGGAAAATCACGTTCTGCTTCAGGGCAGGAGATACCGTAACACGGCCCGGTCCGGTTTTTACAAAATATTTCTTTTTCCAGGAATCGGGAAGAGGAGCAATGCTCTCCTCATTGTAGGAGGCGCTGATGGCCGAGTTGAGGATCTGCTGGGAAATATCCGTGGCAAGAATCCTGGTGTCCCACTGGGAGGCCTGGGCTCCGAAAAATTCCTTTAGGTAGATGGAGATCGTATAGGGCTCCTCCCCGGAGGAGCAGCCTGCACTCCATATGGAGAGAACCTTATCCCGGGCATGCTTCTTGGCAAGATCAGGAAGCACCACCTGTTCAAAATATTTAAAGTGGGCCTCCTCCCGGAGAAAATAGGTGTAATTGGTGGTCAGCTTATTGAGCATGGCCGTGACCATCTCCGGATCGCGGCCGGAGATGATCTCATCCACATAGGCGGAAAAGTCCTTAAAGCCCTTTGCCGAAAGGGTATTGGAGAGGCGGCTGACGATCAGCTGCTTTTTTTTGCTTAGATCGATGCCGTAATTCTTCTTAATATAAGTATATAGGCGCTGGAAATCATTCTCTGTTAATGTCAGCATCAGATTACTCCTGTTTCTCTTTAATCTCAGTCATCGGTTCTGGAGAGCGCCTGACAGTCGATGGACATAAAGACGCTTCCATCTTCCATAATCACCATTCCGTCCAGCAGCTTTTGCTGACGCTTTAGAGGAATCGGACGGACATTTTTTAAGTTGATATTTACTACCTGGCGCACGGAGTCTACCAGGATTCCCAGAGAAACAGAATTGATATCCAGTACAATAATGCAGGTGCTGTTGGTGGAAGCCGCATCACCCTGTCCCATGCGCAGCTTCAGATCCACCACTGGGAGAATCTGACCCCGCAGGTTGATAATCCCCTTAATATAGGGGGCCACCAGGGGCAGGGGGGTGATGGAGTGATTGTTGATAATCTCAATCACATGCTTGGTGCTGATATATAAAATAAGGTCTCCGGATTCAAAGGTGAGGCAGCGTTCCACGGTGGAATTATCTTCTGCGTCAGAAACATCCATGAGCTCCTGGTCGTTAATTTGTTCAGACATGTTTGGTTCCTCCCCTCTTTACATGTTTTCCAGAGCCGCTGAGTGAAGGCTCGGGACATCTAGAATAATGCTGATATTTCCATCACCCAGGATCGTACAGCCGCCGATACCGAAGGACTTAAGCTCAAAGGAACTTAAGAATGCCGGAAGAGGCTTGACAACCACCTGCTGTTCTCCGATCAGATCATCCACAAACAGGCAGAAAGAGCGGTCGCTGGATTCAATCCACATGACAATACCGTCCTCTAAGTTGGTGACCTGTGTGTCAATGCCGTAGAACTGATGGAGCCTTACGATGGGGTAGAAGCTTCCCATGCGTTCCACCATCTCGCTGCCGTTCTCATCGTGGAGAATTTCCTCGGTCATGATCTTGAAGGACTGACGGATATTGGCAATGGGGATAGTGAAAATGGAGGAACCTACGGTTACCCGCATGCCGTCCATGATTGCCAGGGTCAGGGGAATCTTCATCAGGAATGTGGTTCCCTGTCCCAGCTCGCTGGAGAGGGAAACGGCGCCGCCCACGGACTCCACATTTTTCTTGACCACATCCATGCCAACACCTCTGCCGGAGAACTCGGTCACGGTTTGGTTGGTGGAAAAGCCCGGCAGCATAACCAGTCCCAAGGCCTCCTTGCGGGAGTACTCGCTTTCCGGCTTGGTGAGAATGCCCCGCTCTCTGGCTTTGGCCAAAAGCTTATCCGGATCCATACCCTGCCCGTCATCGGAGATGGTGATCACCACCTCGCTGCTGGTGTGGGAGGCAGACAGAACGATCTCGCCCTGAGGATTTTTCCCGGCCCGGATACGGTCATTTGCATTATCCTCAATGCCGTGGTCCATGGCATTGCGGACCATGTGCATAATGGGGTCCTGGATGCTGTCCACAATGGTTTTGTCGATCTCTGTGTCCTCGCCGATCAGGGTCAGGCGCACATCCTTGTTGAGCTTCTGCTTCATGTCGCGGACGATCCGGTTCATCTTCTGGAACACGCCGGAGACGGGAACCATCCGCAGGGACATGGCAATGTCCTGCAGATCATCGGTCAGCTTGCGCAGCTGGCGGGCGGACTTCATGAAATTGTCATAGGCGTCCCGGTTCAGCTGGTTTAATTCCGGGGCGGAGGTGACCATGGATTCCGTGATTACGATCTCACCTACAAGGGCCTGCAGATCGTCCAGCTTTGTGATGTTTACACTGATCAGATTTTGCTTGACCGGAGTGCCCTGAGGCTGCTTGGCAGGAGTCTGGGGCTTGGGGGCAGCTTCGCTCTGAGCCGGCGGCACAGCCTGTCCGGAATTTTCCGGGGAGGTCTGTCTGACAGGCTCCGGGGCGGGAGCGGGCTCCGGAGCCTGTTCGGGAAGCGTAACCAGCTCGTAGGAGTGGATATGGTTCTGGGTTCGGAGAAGATCCCCGGCCTTTGCAGCCATCTCCTCAGAATCAAAGGCCATGTAGAAACCGTCCTCCACAATGGTGGCGCAGGTATCCGGATTGGACTCCATATTCTCCGGATAATAGCGGAAATCCATTTCACATTCCTTGAGAGAATTGATAATCATAAAGGCGCGCAGATTCTCCATGCCAATCCCTTCCTCCAGGAACACGTGGATGAAACACACGGCCGTGGAATCCGCAGGCAGGTTCCCGTCCGGGGAAGCGCCGGCGGACAAAGCGCCGGCCTTTGTATCGGCAGCTTCGCCAGAAGGCTCCCCGCTGTCAGCAGAATCATCCTCCACGGTACTGATCCTCTTTAAGAAGTTGTTAATCTCGGAGGCAAAGGCATCCATGTCTGTGTCTAAGGGCTCTCCGCTTTCCACCTTCTCCACCTGTCCCCGCAGACAATCCTCCGAGCGGAACATCAGATTGAACAGTTCCTTCTTGTGCTGGGCGCTCAGAGTATCGATTCCCTTGTCGCGGATATAGAAGAACAAATCTTCTATATGATGCGCAATGCTGGCAAGAGAGCCGAATTCCATCATGGCGGAAGAACCTTTGATGGTGTGCATGATACGGAATATCTCATTGACATCATCGGATGAAAAATCACCGAGCTTTTCATCCTTTACCAGCATCTCGTCCAGATTGTCCAACAGGGAGTTCGTCTCAAAGAGATATGTATCAAGCATACTTTCCATACCGTTATCCATTCGATACACCACCTATCCTTTTTAATGTTTTGCATGAAAATAAAACAGTCCTGTATATAGTGAAACATACCAGACCACAACATACTGAACTATAATATCGGCGAAAAAAAGAGATTGTTAAGGGAAAAGAGAATTTTTGAAAAAAATTTTTGTAATTTGTATTATATTATGCGAAAATGTGCCGAAATAGTATAAAAGAGTGTGGAATGGACAGCTGCCAGTAATAATTTTATGGATGGCTGACCGGTAAATGAGGGCTCAACAAGGAGGAGCAACGAATGAAGAATTTAAAGGTTGGGAAAAAGTTTCTTGTGTCTTTTGGTATTATACTGACATTGTTTCTTGTGTCGGTAGTGGCTGCAGGCATAGGGATCTCCAAGTCAAAGTCAAGCTATGAGAAATTTTATCAGGAAGATTATCATGCAATGGCGAACATTTATGAGATGCGGATCAGTCTTCAGAGGGCTCTGAAAGAGCTGATGCTCAGTGCCGTAGGTACGGATTCTTCTGAGACAGAGCAGCGTATTGCCACGGTGGATCAGCATGTGAGCAATATTCAGGAGAAGCTGCAGTGGATCTACTCCAACTACAGCGGTGATGTATCGCTTCTTAGAGATTTTGAGACGAAGATGAATGATGCCAAGAATCTGCGCCTTCAGGCCTATGAGTATGTCCGCATGAACACAGACGAGGGCAACCGTCTGGCACAGGAGCTGTTGCTGAATGAATATAATCCGAAGGTGGAGGAGTTTGCCAATATTCTTCAGACAGCGTTTGACAATATGGAGTCGCAGTGTCAGGACACCTATGACCTGGCTATGACTTTGGACAACGCGCTTTTGGCCATGGCCATTATAATTGCAGCAGTGGCGTTTGCCATTACCTGTGTGATTGCAGTGATGCTGACCAATAATATTCTGAATCCGGTAAAGAAGATTGAGGATGCCATGGAGGAGATGGTGCAGGGTCATCTGTCTGTGGAGGTCAATTATGAGGCCGATGATGAGTTCGGCGATATGGCGAAGAACATGCACAAGGTGGCCCAGGGAGTTGGCACGATTATCCGGGATATCGAGACGGTGCTGAGTGCTATGGCCAACGGTGATTTTACGGTTCATTCCACGGCGCCGGAGATTTACATAGGAGATTATCAGAAGATTTTCCACTCAATGAAGAAGATCAAGGACAGCTTCAACAATACGCTTGCCACTTTAAACCGTTCGGCGGATCAGGTGTCCTCCGGTTCGGATCAGGTGTCTTCCGGGGCCCAGGCTTTGTCTCAGGGCGCTACGGAGCAGGCTTCCTCTGTGGAGGAGCTGGCAGCTTCCATCAACGAGATTTCCGGCAACATCAATCGCAATGCGGAGAGTGCTCAGGTAGCAGGTCAGAAGGCGGAGACCGTGGGAGAAGTGGCAGGAGAGAGCAATCGCAGAATGCAGGATATGCTGAATGCCATGTCCGATATCAACAATGCTTCCGGGGAGATCGGAAAGATCATCAAGACCATCGAGGATATTGCCTTCCAGACCAATATTCTTGCCCTGAACGCTGCAGTTGAAGCGGCCCGGGCGGGTGCGGCCGGCAAGGGCTTTGCCGTTGTGGCCGATGAGGTCCGCAACCTGGCCAGCAAGTCAGCCGAGGCGTCCAAGAATACGGCTGTGCTGATCGAGAATTCCCTCGGCGCGGTGGAGAACGGCAAGAAGATTGCCGATGAGACAGCCAAATCCTTAGAGCGGGTTATGACCGGCATTACCGAGGCTACCACGATGATGGATTCCATTGCAAAGGCTTCCAAGGAGCAGGCAGAGGCGATTACTCAGATTACCATTGGTATTGATCAGATTTCCAGTGTGGTTCAGACCAACTCAGCTACCGCGGAGCAGAGCGCGGCGGCCAGCGAGGAGCTTTCCGGACAGGCGCAGATTCTGAAGGAACTGGTGAGAAAGTTCCGCCTTGAGGGGCAGAACGGTATGAGCGCGATGCCGGCGGAGGCGTCTCAGTATGATGCCCAGGAGGATGAGAGCTATGTGGATCTGTCTTCCTACACCAGCTATGGCGGCAATGACAAATATTGAGTGTAAGAAAGATAATGCATCTTTAAAAAAGGATATGAGGTGAAGAAAATGAGGCATAGCATTAAACAGGACATAATGATACGCATCGCCCTTATTTTCCTTGTAGTGATTGTCAGCGGGATTGTGACGATCAGCGGCATGGGCAAGGTGAGAAAATACAGTAACTCCACAGAAGAGTGGACAGCGATTCATTCTCTGGTTCTGACTGCGCAAAAGGCTCATTATGAGTGGGTGGAGAATTTGTGCTCTGCTACGGCTATGGGAACGGAGTTTACCAAGAGCACGGACTACAAGGGCTGTGTCCTGGGAAAATGGTTTTATGATCCGGAGGCTTCCAAGATTCCCAATGATCAGATGCTGCAGCTGATTGAGCAGATGAAGCCGATCCATCAGGCGATCCATGAGTCGGCACAGACCGTACTGGAGATGAGCAAGACAGACCAGAAGGCTGCCAATGAGTTATATCTGACTGGCACAAAGGCCAATGTGGAGAAGCTGGTAAAGATTCTGGACCAGGTGGCGGAGATTACCGAATCCCAAGTATCTGACAATCAGGCCGGTTTGATGCGTTCGGCAGCTGTGACTCAGATTATGTCCATCATCACGGTGGTCATTACTCTGATTGTAAGTATTATGCTGATAGTGTACTCCATGAACAAGATCGTGAAGCCGCTTCAGGTCGTTACAGAGTCCAGCCGCAGCCTGTCTGAGGGAAATCTTAATTTCCAGATTGATATAGACAGTGAGGACGAGATTGGAGTGCTGGCGGACAGCCTGAATACTTCCGTAAAGATTTTGAAAACTTACATTTCCGATATTACAACGGTGCTGAATGAGATGGCAAGCGGAAATCTTGCCAGCGAAAGCAAGATTCAGTATATCGGGGATTTTGTGCAGATCCAGTCGGCTATCGGGATGATCAGCCGGGAACTGAGTGAAACCATGGAGCAGATTCATTCTTCTGCCAGCCAGGTGGATGCCGGTTCCAACCAGGTGGCAGATGGCGCCCAGAACTTAGCTCAGGGTGCAACTGAGCAGGCATCTGAGGTGGATAACCTGATGCATATGATTGAGCAGGTTGCTGAGCAGGTCGACAATAATGCGGAGGGTACTGCTATTACCACCAAGGAAGTCAATCAGGTTGGAGAGAAGATCAATATCTGCAATGATCAGATGCAGGAGATGGCAGAGGCAATGCGTCAGATCAGTTCCTGCTCCGGTGAGATTCAGCATATCATCAAGACCATTGAGGATATTGCTTTCCAGACCAATATTCTTGCATTGAACGCGGCGGTCGAGGCGGCAAGGGCAGGAAGTGCCGGCAAGGGCTTTGCCGTGGTGGCGGATGAGGTGCGCAATCTGGCGGCTAAGAGCGCAGACGCGGCCAAGGATACAACGGAGCTGATTGAGAAAACCTTGCATATGGTGGACAATGGCTCCAAGCTTACAAACATGACGCAGGAATCCCTACATTCAGTGGTGGACGGCGCTATGATTGTGACAGACCAGATCAAGGTAATCTCCGATGCATCTGCGGAGCAGGAGGTGGCAATCAACCGGATCAAAGACAGTATTACTCAGATTTCCACGGTGATTCAGTCCAACTCGGCTACATCCGAGGAGAGTGCGGCGGCCAGTGAGGAATTGGCAGGCCAGGCTCAGATTTTGAAGAAACTGATTGGAAAGTTTCAGCTGAGAAGAGGAATTTGAGAGACAGATTCAGATGTATCCGGGCTGTTATGAATCAGAATTATTTTTGGCAGAAGAGAGGGCGGACAAAATGTCCGCCCTTTGATTATTGTATGTATAGCTGATACGGAGGAAAGCTTATTTTCCGTTACACAGCCAAGTGAGTAGTTGAGAAATATAGAGGGAAAAACATTCCTGGTCTGTCAGATCGATCTGGTCAAGGGAGGCATAGGACAGCCTATCCTTAGGCTCTTTTTTCATGACAGGTCCCCAGATGGGAGAGAGCTGAGGGAGAAAGCAGCCCTCTTTTTTTGTGTAACAGGTTTTTGCGGTGGCTTTCTGCCGGGCGCTTTTGTCTACATATTCACCAATGCTTTTATGTATGGCTGTGTCTTCCAGGGGAAGATAATAATAGTCTCTGTAATTAGAGTAAAAATGCTTTAATGTGCCTTTATAAAGAACTGCGGTCAAAAAAAGCTGATTTTTGCAGGCATTGCATCGGAAAGGAAAAGCATGTACCCGAAAGGGAATGGGGACCCTATAGTCGCTCTTGCAGGATAAGTCTAACAGATACAGAGGATTGCCGGACTCATCCGGCTCCTGGTGGAGACATTGCCCGGTCAGGTGAAAGGGATGCTCCAGAAAATCCGGATAATTGAGAATGGGAAGGATGGACGGCATCCCTTTTAGATCATCCTCATTGTGGAGAATCAGAAGATCATATAAGTGAGAGCTGTGGGTGATGAGGTAATCTTTATAAACCTGGATCAGCTCCCCTCCGGAGTATCTGTCTGCGCGGGTGATACCGAGGAAGTGTTCAATGGATTTTTGTTTTAGGCTATCCAGCCCCAGAAGGTTTTTGTATGGCCGAATCCGGCGGTATATATCCAGGCTGATGACATCGGAAAAATCATAGGGAAGGCCCAGGGTAATACAGCGTTTCATGAGATAAGGGATATCAAAGCCATCTCCGTTGAAATGAATAAGAATCCGGAATTGCCTCAGGAAAGAGAAAAAGGCGTGGAGAATATCGGCTTCTGAGGACACTGTATCTGCGAACCACTGGAGCAGGTTCCAGTGACCGTCCCGATAAAAAGTGCATCCGATAAGATAAAGCCAGGAATAATCGCCGGAAAAGCCGGTTGTCTCAATATCAAAGAAAAGGATTTCCTCCAGGCGTCCGATTCGCTCTAATGGATAGGTGAGAGGGAATTCTATAGGTTTTTTTATGGTAATCATTGGTGAACTCCTGTGTGTTGTGCAAATTTCCCATCATTATAGCAGTGGAGACAGAGAAAGTCAACCGCACTTGCACATGTGATGGGGATATGATATTATATTGTTGTAACAGTTCAGACGGGTATCTTCTTGCCGGTCTGCATCGGACAAGAAGCATCGGATGTCCATCCTATGTGAAATTTGAACTGTTATATATTGTTATTGTTCAAATTTTTATGCGGTTAATACGGAAGGAGCTATATTATTGTTTTCTTATATAAAGGGGTCTTTGGTGGAGGCCCTGGAGAGCGTGATTGTTGTGGAAGCGGGTAATATCGGGTGGAATATCCATGTGCCATTGTCGGTTCTGGACCGGTTGCCTCGGACGGGGGAGGAGGTGCGGATATATACTTCCTTTCAGGTGCGTGAGGATGCCATGACTCTGTATGGATTTTTGACCAGGCAGGATCTGGAGATGTTCCGGATGCTTTTGGGGGTCAATGGGATCGGGCCGAAGGCGGCTTTGGGGATTCTGTCTGTAATGAGGCCGGAAGATCTGAGAATGGCCATTATCTCTGAGGACGCCAAAAGTATTGCCCGGGCGCCCGGAATCGGACCAAAGACGGCAAAGCGGGTGATTCTGGATCTGAAGGACAGGATTCGGACGGAGGATATTTTGCCGGGGGGAGTGTCCGAAAGCTATATGGCACCGGCGGAGTCTGCTTCCTTTCGGGCGCCGGAGGGAGCGGCTAAGGAGGCCATCGAGGCTCTGGTTGCTCTGGGATATTCTCTGTCAGAGGCCTCTAGGGCTGTGCGGCAGGTTTCTGTGGATGGGGAGATGACAGCGGAGGCAGTGCTTAAGGCCTCACTTAAGTATCTGGTGTAATCCGGATGTTTTAAGGAGAGAGATATTAGACCATGGAGCGAAGAATCATTACAACGGAAATAACGGAAGAGGACAGAAAAATTGAGCCGAATCTCCGCCCCCAATTGCTGAGGGAATATATCGGACAGGAGAAGATTAAGGCTAATCTGAAGGTTTATATTGATGCGGCAAGGGGAAGAGGGGAGTCTCTGGATCATGTGTTGTTTTATGGTCCTCCGGGACTGGGCAAGACCACTCTTTCAGGGATTATTGCCAATGAGATGGGAGTTCACATGAAGGTGACCTCCGGGCCGGCTATTGAGAAGCCGGGGGAGATGGCGGCGATTCTTAACAGCCTGCAGGAGGGGGATGTGCTTTTTGTGGATGAGATTCATCGGCTGAACCGGCAGGTTGAGGAGGTGCTGTATCCGGCAATGGAAGATTTTGCCATTGACATTATGCTGGGAAAGGAGTCCTCGGCCAGATCCATCCGCCTGGACTTGCCTCATTTTACTTTGGTGGGGGCAACCACCCGGGCCGGACTTTTGACGGCTCCTTTAAGAGACCGGTTCGGGGTGGTGCAGAAGCTGGAATTTTATACCCCTCAGGAGCTGACAATGATTGTCATGCACTCTGCTAAGGTGCTGGGGGTGGAGATCGATGAGGAGGGGGCAGGAGAGATTGCCCGCCGTTCCAGGGGAACACCCCGTCTGGCTAACCGGCTTTTAAAGCGGGTGAGAGATTTTGCCCAGGTTAAGTATAATGGGATTATTACAAAAGAGGTTTCGGACTTTGCCCTGGATATTTTGGATGTGGACAAGCTGGGCCTGGATAACAATGACAGAAATATTCTGGTGACGATTATAGAGAAATTTGACGGAGGTCCGGTGGGCCTGGATACATTGGCGGCTGCTTTGGGGGAGGATGCGGGTACACTGGAGGATGTGTATGAGCCGTACCTTCTCATGAATGGGTTTCTTAACCGGACGCCAAGGGGAAGAGTAGCCACAAGACATGCCTACAAGCATCTGGTACTGCATTGCGAAAATAACGGTGAATAAAGTGCCAGATGTCTGCGTCATCTGTGCGTCTGCAAAGTAACGATGTAGTGGTGCCTACGTCTAGCTTTGCAGGCGTGCAGAGGGCGCTAAGAAAACTACAGAGGCAGTGGCTTGAAAGGTATGAGCTGCTGCCTGTAAGGACAAAAGCAGGAAAGAACAGAGGTCAGGTGACATGAATCCGAAGAACCAAATGGAAGTTTTGATTGACGGGAAAATATATAAGCTAAGCGGGGCTGAGGAGGAGATGTATCTTCAGAAGGTTGCCGCTTATTTGAATGGAAAGATCGGAAAGCTGCGGGAGGAGGAGGGTTTTTCCCGTTTGAGCTCCGACTATCAGGCAGTGCTTCTTCAGCTGAATATTGCAGATGATTATTTTAAGGAGCAGGAGCGGGCCAACCGGCTGGATAATGAGAAATCGGAGCTGGAAAAGGAGATCTACAGTCTGAAGCATCAGCTGATCACCACCCAGATGAAAATGGAGAAGCTGGGGCAGGAGGCCGGGGCATCGGAAGCAGAGGAGATGAAAGAAGTACCCCAGGAGAAGCCCAAAAGGACCCGGTCCGCTGCGGGACAGAGAAAGACAGGCCAGGAGAACAAAGCAATATATCTTTGAGAAGAGAGGGAGAGCGATTGAAACCACAGGTGGAGATTCTGGCGCCTGCCGGTTCTATGGAGAGCATGGTGGCGGCCATTAATGCGGGGGCAGATGCCGTCTATATGGGCGGAAGCCGGTTTGGCGCCCGGGCCTATGCGGATAATCCTCAGGAGGATGATCTTTTAAAGGCCATTGATTATGTCCATCTTCACGGTCGCAAGCTTTATATGACCGTAAATACTCTGGTAAAGGAGGGGGAGATGGAGCAGCTGCTGGAATTTCTGAGACCTTATTACCGGCAGGGGCTGGATGCTGCCATTGTGCAGGATTTGGGTGTGTTTTCCCTGATTCGGGAATATTTTCCCGATCTTTTTGTCCATGCCAGTACCCAAATGACGGTTACTGGATACCGGTTTGCCAGGATTTTGAAGGAGATGGGAGCATCCCGGGTGGTGACGGCCAGGGAACTGTCCTTAGAAGAGATTGCAAGGATACGAAAGCAGGTGGATATTGAGATTGAGAGCTTTGTCCACGGAGCTTTGTGCTACTGCTATTCAGGACAATGCCTGCTTAGCAGTCTGATCGGCGGCCGCAGCGGAAACCGGGGACGGTGCGCCCAGCCCTGCCGTCTTCCCTACACGGCAGAGCATGCAGGAGGACCTGATGTCCCAAAAAGCGCAAGGAGAGCCGGCCGAACAAACAATGAGGAATATCTGATGAATCTAAAGGATCTGTGTACCCTGGACATTCTGCCGGATATTCTGGAGGCGGGTGTGTATTCCTTAAAGATTGAAGGAAGAATGAAAAGTCCACGCTACACGGCAGGAGTGGTTCATATCTATAGAAAGTATGTGGACCGGTATCTGGCACAAGGGCGTGACAGCTATCATGTGGAACCGGCAGATAAAAGAGCTTTGCTGGAGCTTTTTGACCGGGGAGGTTTTACGGAAGGATATTATAAGAAGCACAACGGAAGGAATATGATTGCTCCGGGAAAGAAGCCTGCCTTTCGGGAGGTTGATCAGGAGCTGTTTGATTATCTGGACAGAGAATATGTAAACAAGAAATCCCAGAGGCCGGTTAAGGCAAGACTGGTTGTCCGGGAAGGAGAGCCGGTGTGCTTGGAGTTGGAGACGGACTGCCGGCCAAAGGTAAATGCCTGCAAGGTTTGTGTGTCCGGAGCAGTGGTTCAGACAGCGAAAAATCAGCCAATGACAAGGGAAGGGCTGTTAAAACCGATCAATAAGACAGGCGAGTCCCATTTTTATTTTTCAGAGCTGGAAGCGGAAATATCGGGAAGCTGTTTTGTGCCTGTGCGGGAATTGAATAAACTGCGCAGAGAAGGCCTGGGGATATTGGAAAAGAAGCTTCTGGAGCCATATTGCAGGGAGAGGACAGAGAAAGAGAAAGTCTTAGAGACGGTTTGGGAAGAAGAGAAAGCCTCAGAGGCGGTCCCAAGGCCCAGGCTGCACGTTTTCCTGGAAGAGCCGGCAGGATTGGCTGCTGTCCTTGCCCATCCGGATGTGGATGAAATTTGCCTGGACGCCTGCGGTTTTGGGGCGGAGAGCTGGAAAAAAGCAGCGGCGGAATGCAGAAAGGCAGGAAAAGCCTGCGGACTGATTTTACCGCATATTTTCCGGCAAAAGGCAGAACAATATTTTGTAAAGCATATGAGAGAGCTTCGGGAAGCGGGATTTGACGAGCTGATTTTGCGCTCTCTGGAGGAGGCCGGATTTCTCAGGGAGCAGGGGATAGCACTTCCCTGGGTATTTGACGCCAATCTTTACGGAATGAATCGCCGGGCATGTGCCGTAATGAAAGATATGGGAGCAGCGAGGCTGACTCTGCCGGTGGAGCAAAATGAAAAGGAGCTTACGAAGCTTATTAAGAGCAGCGAGGCCTTAAAGTCAGCAGAGCTGATTGTCTACGGACATTTGCCTGCCATGGTTTCTGCCCAGTGTATCCGGCAGACTATTAAGGAATGTACGGGGCAGCCAGGCGTGATGCTTATAAAGGACCGGGCCGGCAAAAGGCTTCCTGTGAAAAATCACTGCCGTTTCTGTTACAATACAATCTACAATCCGGATCCTCTGTCTCTTCTTGGGATGGAAGCTCAGGTGGGGCGGCTGGACCCGGCAGTGCTGCGTATTTCCTTTACAACAGAGACGCCGGGAGAGATTGAAGCCGTGTTAAATGCTTACGGGGATTGTTTCCGAAGGGGAATGAATACATCGGCGCCCTTTAGGGAGTTTACCCGGGGACATTTTAAGCGGGGAGTTGAGTAAAGGGTGGGAACCAGATGTTACGTTCACAGAGACCTGTGAGCAGTAACAATCAGACAGGTGAATTATGGTTAATGTGATTATTGAAGTGTCCAAGTATCTGATGATACTGCTAATGGCCGCCTACACGTATCTGAATTTCAGTTATTTCCGGTTTCATGATGAGCGGGGGCAGAAGAAAGTGTGCCGCAGACAGAATGTAGCCATGTTTCTGCTGCATTTTATTGCATATTTGATTCTGTATTTAAAGTCTGAGGATGAACGGATTGTGCTGTTTTATCTGGCACAGATAGTATTTTTCGGGGCTTACTTAGGGCTGTATCGGATGTTTTATCCCAAGCTCACCAGGATCCTGGTCAATAATATGTGCATGCTGCTTTGCGTGGGATGGATTGTATTGACCAGGATTTCGCTTGACAAGGCTCTGCGGCAGTTTATGATCGTGTCTGCGGCTGCATTGGTTACATGGATTATTCCTTTTGTGGTTGACCGGATGTGGCAGCTGTCCCGGATTCCCTGGATATACGGGATCGGAGGGCTGATTCTTTTGGCGGCTGTGTGGATGGTGGGCAATAACAGCTTCGGGGCTCAGCTTTCCATCAGCTTCGGAGGATATTCCCTGCAGCCATCGGAATTTGTCAAGATCAGCTTTGTGTTTTTTGTGGCTGCCATGTTCTATCGGTCCATGGATTTGACGACAGTGGCGGTGACTACTCTGGTAGCGGCGGCCCATGTGCTGATTTTGGTGCTGTCAAAGGATTTGGGAAGCGCCTTGATCTTTTTTGTTACCTATCTGTCCATGCTGTTTGTGGCTACCGGCAGATGGCTTTATCTTTTGGCGGGTACGCTGGCAGGCTGCGGCGCCTCAGTGGTGGCCTACGGGCTGTTTGCCCACGTGAGAACCCGGGTGGCGGCATGGCAAAACCCCTGGGCGGACTTAGACAACCGGGGATATCAGATCACCCAGTCTCTTTTTGCCATTGGCACGGGGGGATGGTTTGGCATGGGGCTGTTTCAGGGGATGCCCTACAAGATTCCGGTGGTGGAAAAGGATTTTGTGTTTGCCGCTATTTCGGAGGAGCTGGGGGGAATCTTTGCCGTCTGCGTGCTGCTCATCTGCCTGGGATGTTTTTTGCAGTTTATGATGGTGGCAGCCAGAATGCAGGCGCTTTTTTATAAGCTGATTGCCTTTGGGCTGGGAATGGAATATCTGGTACAGGTGTTTCTGACGGTAGGCGGAGTGATTAAGTTTATCCCGTCCACCGGGGTGACCCTGCCGCTTGTCAGCTATGGAGGCAGTTCTGTGCTGGGAACCTTTATTGTGTTTGGTGTGGTTCAGGGACTTTATATTCTGAAGAAAAATGATGAGGAGGACTATGAGGAAGAGCAGACCTGATCCGGATTCCAACAAGGGCATACTGTTTTTTACCTATCTGATGGTGGGCGTGTTTGTGTGTATGATTGGCTATTTCGGATATTTTCTACAGTTTCAGGGGGAGACGGTGATTAACAATTCTTACAATGCCAGACTGGACCGTTTTTCCGACCGGATTGTAAGAGGAGAGATTCTTGGCAATGACGGGCGAGTGCTGGCCAGAACGGAAACCGGGGAGGATGGCAGTGAGCATCGGGTCTATCCTTACGGAAGCCTGTTTGCCCATGGAGTGGGCTACGGGGATCACGGCAAGACCGGGCTGGAAGCTCTTGCCAATTTTTATCTTCTGACCTCTCACATGAATCTGGCGGAGCGGACCATCAACGAGCTGTCCGGGGTGAAGAATATCGGAGACAATGTGATCACCACTTTGGATGTGGATTTGCAGCAAGCGGCATCGGATGCCTTGGGAGAGCACCGGGGAGCTGTGATTGTCATGGAGCCGGATACGGGAAAGATTTTGGCAATGGTTTCAAAACCGGGTTTTGACCCGAATACTCTGGGGGCAGACTGGGATCAGCTTATATCCGGTGACAATGAGGAGGCTCAGCTTTTAAACCGGGCGGCCCAGGGAGTGTATCCGCCCGGCTCCACCTTCAAAATCCTTACGGCGCTGGAATTTATCCGGGAGCATCCGGATACCTGGCGGGATTTTGCCTTTGACTGTGACGGAACATACGAGCAGGGGGACTATACCATTTCCTGCTATCATGGAAATGCCCATGGTCATCAAAATCTGGAGCAGGCCTTCGCCAATTCCTGTAACGGAGCCTTTGCGGCGCTGGGAATGGAGATGGATCCGGGAGGACTTCACAGTCTGGCGGAACAGCTTCTCTTTAACAGGGAGCTGCCCTTGTCGGTGGCCTACAGCAAAAGCTCCTTTACCATGAATACGGGAGCAGAGGTTTGGGAGATTCTTCAGACCTCTATCGGTCAGGGAAATACCCAGATGACGCCCATACACAATGTGATGATTACGGCGGCCATTGCCAATGGAGGAGTTCTGATGAAGCCCTATATGGTGGAGCGGGTGGAAAATGCCGCGGGGGAGGAGATACACCGATTTCTGCCCCAGGCCTGGGGAAATCTTCTGACAGCTCAGGAGGCGGACACCATGGCAGGCCTGATGAGACAGGTAGTGACGGAAGGAACCGGCTCGGCTGTCCGGACAGAAAGCTACACGGTGGCGGGAAAGACCGGATCCGCCGAATTTGAGGCCGGCCGGGACACTCATGCCTGGTTCACAGGCTTTGCCCCGGCGGAGGCGCCTCAGCTGACAGTGACTGTGGTGGTGGAGGAGGCAGGCTCCGGCGGGCAGGTGGCGGCTCCGGTGGCCAGACGGATTTTTGACACGTATTTTTCTCTCGGTGTTGACGGGTGAAGTTTTTCTTGCATCTTGCCAGGAAAAGCGGTATACTTAAACCAGTCTTGTGACACACCATAGGAGCGTCGTTTTTGGCGCTGCCAAAACAGGAGGGATTGCAGTGATTGAAGCAACGAGCTGTGGAGGTGTGGTTATATTTCGAGGCAAGATCCTGGTTTTGTACAAGAACTATAAAAATAAGTATGAGGGCTGGGTATTGCCAAAAGGAACTGTAGAAGCGGGAGAGGAGTACAAGGAAACTGCGCTCCGGGAAGTAAAGGAGGAGACTGGTGTCAGTGCTTCTATCATCAAGTATATCGGAAAAAGTTCCTATTCCTTCAGTACCCCTCAGGATATGGTAGAGAAGGATGTACACTGGTATCTCATGATGGCAGACAGCTATTACAGCAAACCACAACGAGAGGAGCATTTCATGGATTCCGGCTATTATAAGTTTTATGAGGCATATCATCTGCTGAAGTTTTCCAATGAGAAGCAGATCCTGGAGAAGGCTTATAATGAATATCTGGATTTGAAAAAGGCGAACCTCTGGGGCAGCAAAAAGTATTTTTAGGCGGACAGATAAACAGGCGGGAGAAGATGTTATGGCATTTTTTGGGAGAAAAGAAGAGACAGTAATGGAGATGGAGGACGCCAAGCGTCTGGCGGCGGAGCAGGCCTTGCTGGAAAACCGGAAGCAAAGCGACAGCAAGACCTGTTACAATCATCTGGAGGCCCAGTTTTTGCTTGGGTACAGCGGTGTGGTAATGAAGGTGTACCTTGAGAATTTTAAGCGGATGAATGAGCTGTTTGGGTTCGAGTACTGTGAGGAGCTGCTTGACAATATTCTGGATTATTTAGAGCAGCGGACCAAACGTAAGGTTTACCGTTATGTGGGCGTGGAGTTTATTATTATTTTGCGGGATCACAATATGAGGGAAGCCACCCGGATTGCAGAGCAGATCATAGACCGGTTTGACCACAGCTGGACCATCGATAACACGGACTGCCTGTGCGCGATTCATCTGGGCATGTGTGCTTACCCCGGATATCCGGGTAATGCCGGCGAGATGTTAAAATGTCTGGACTTTGCCGTTTCCCGCGCTGCGGAGATGGAGGGGAATCAGTATGCGGTCTATGACATGAGCCTCCATAAACGGTTCCAGAGAAGGCAGGCTATTACTCGGTATTTGAGCACGGCGTTTGCCAATGATGAGGTGGAAGTGCGTTACCGTCCCACCTATGACCTGGAAAAGAGACGTTTTACCAGGGCGGAATTTTATATGAGGATTTTTGTCAAGGGAATCGGCATGGTGGGGAGTGCGGAGCTTCTTCCCATCGCGGAGGACACCGGCCAGATACGGACGGTGGAGTATTATGCCCTGGACCGGGTGGCGGCTATGATTCGCTGGCTGTTGGATAATGACAAAGAATTTGAGTCCATCGCTGTGGCTATCTCGCCGGTTCTGCTGCTTCAGGGGGATTTTCTGGATGAGGTGCAGCAGGTGATCTCCACTTACCAGATTCCTGAGGGGAAGCTGGCCATTGAGGTGGACGAATATGCGGTGAATATCTCCTATGTAAACGTGGTTGTTTTGATGCAGGAGTTAGCTGCCATGGGAGTGGAGCTGATTCTGAACAATTTTGGATCCGGGTATTCAGGAATTGTGCGGATTTTAGAGCTTCCTGTGGATACTTTAAAGTTTGACAGGATGTTTGTCTGGCAGCTGGAGGCAGACCCCCAGTCAGCACCGGTGATTGAAGGGCTGGCGCAGATTGCCAGAAGGATGGGCAAACAGCTGATCGCAGAGGGCGTGGAGACCCAGGGGCAGGCGGATATTCTGAGGAAATTTAATTGTAATATGCAGCAGGGATATTATTACGCGCCAACTTTGCAGGAAAAGGATCTTTTTGCAGTGCTGGACACATCCCTGGACTCCTCCAAGGGGATTGTGGAGCGGGAAAAGGAAGTACTCAAACGGTAGAGGAAAAAGTACATAAGGAACATATAGAGGCGGTTCATATGCTCAGAATGGCTCTTGTATGAAATAAGCGGATTTCGGGGACACTGGTAGCGGTGTCCCCGAATTTGACTTGTACCGGGCTGCGGGCGGCAGTATGCCGGAGGGCTGTAAGTAAGAAGAAGGCCTGGACGATCTGGAAAAGGGGATAAGAAGAAAGGAGAAAAATAGTATGGCACTGAGTTTAAATAAAGAGATACAAAGAGGGGAGGAGGGGATAAAAGAAGGAAAGCAGGAAGAAGGGGCTTATGAGAAGCTGGGGCCTTATCTGGAGCGTGCCATGGCGTTGCAGACAGCATTGATTCTTTTTGAGTGGGATAATGAAACCCTGGCCCCGGAGAAGGCAGGCAAATATACAGCCAGGGTACAGGGGGCTTTGTCCGGGGCTTATCAGGAGATTATGACCGATAAAGCTGTGAGAGAGCTTTTGAACATTTGCCAAAAGGAGCAGGGGCTTACGGAGGCTGAACAGGCCATTGTCAGAGAGGCATCGGAAGAGCTTTCCAGGCTGGAAAAGATTCCTCCGGAGGAATACAGGGCCTATCAGGAGCTGGTGGCAGAGTCTGCCCGCATATGGTCCGGGGCCAAAAAGGCGAAGGATTTTGATGCATTTGCTCCCACACTTAAAAAAATCATTTCCTATCAGAAGAAATTTGCCGGATATCAGGCAAAGGATGGCCAGAGGATGTATGATGTGATGCTGGATAATTATGAAAAGGGGTTTTCTATGGAAAAGCTGGATGAATTTTTCGGGCTTTTGAAGAAGGAACTGGTACCTTTTTTAAAAAGGGTGACAGAGAGCCATGTAAAGATTCGGGATGATTTTCTGACAGGGAATTACCCAAGAGAAAAGCAGCGGGAGCTGGCGGAATTTTTGGCAGAATATGTGGGATTTGATTTTGAGCGAGGGGTGATGGCAGAGAGCGCCCATCCCTTTACTACCAATCTTCACAATCATGATGTGCGCCTTACCACCCATTATAAGGATCGGGTGGACAGTTCCCTGTTTTCCGTGATTCATGAGGCCGGGCACGGGATCTATGAGCTGGGGGTGGATGACGAGCTGACCCAGACCCTGGTGGGACAGGGAGCTTCCATGGGGATGCATGAGTCCCAATCCCGGTTTTTTGAAAATATTATTGGCAGGAACGAGGCCTTTTGGGTGCCTGTCTACGGTAAGCTTAAGGAATTGTTTCCGGAGGAGTTAGAAGCTGTCCGCCGGGAGGATTTTGTCCGGGCCGTCAACAAGGTGCAGCCGGGGCTGATTCGGACAGAGGCAGATGAGCTGACCTACAGTCTTCATGTGCTGGTTCGGTATGAGCTGGAGAAAATGCTCATCGAGGAGGACTTGGAGGTGGAAAGGCTGCCAGAGCTTTGGGCTGACAAGTATGAGGAATATCTGGGCGTGCGTCCCCAAAATCCGGCAGAGGGAGTATTGCAGGACATTCACTGGGCTCAGGGCTCTTTTGGATATTTTCCGTCCTATGCCCTGGGAAGCGCTTTTGCGGCACAGATGCTTCAGTTTATAAAAAAGAGTATGGATTTTGAAGGACTCCTTGAGAAGGGAGAAGTGGAGGTGATTGTCCAGGTGCTGAAAAGGCATATTCACCGGTTCGGCAAAATGAGAGACAGCAGAAGACTTCTTAAGGATATGACCGGAGAGGATTTTAATCCCAGGTACTATGTGGAATATCTGAAGGAAAAATACGGGAAGCTGTATGAGGTGGAATGATTGGCCGGTGAATACTCATAGAATAGTACAAATGCCGGATACAGAGAGTGTTGTATGCCAAATCAAAAGCTGGAAAATCTTTTAAATTTATCACTGGAGATATCTCCCGGGGAGCGGGCCCTCTCTCAGGAGCTGGAAACCGGATACATGCCGGGGGAGAGGGCCTGGGAACTGATCGTAAAATATTCCGGAAGCCTGGATGCGGTGAGAGAGATGGGGGTCCGGGTGGAGGAGATGAGAAATGAGTATGCCATTTTGATTGTTCCGGAAAATCTCATTGATCAGGTCAGCGCGCTGCCCCAAATCGAATATGTGGAGAAACCAAAGAGGCTGTTCTTTGCCGTAAACCGGGCAAAGGCAGCCTCTTGTATTAATATCCTTCAGGAGCCGCCCCGGAATCTGACAGGACGAGGAGTACTGGTGGCGGTGCTGGATTCAGGGATTGATTATTTTCATCAGGATTTCCGCAATCCCGATGGGACAACCCGGATTGCCATGCTGTGGGATCAGACTCTGGGGCAGGTCTTTACAAGGGAGGACATAGACAGAGCATTGGAGGCTGACAACCGTGCCCAGGCCAGACAGGTGGTTCCCTCCACAGATGCCAGCGGTCATGGAACCTCTGTGGCAGGGATTGCGGCGGGAAACGGACAGGAATCGGAGGGAGCTTACCGGGGGGTGGCTTATGAGAGCCAGCTTTTGGTGGTGAAGCTGGGAAATGCCCGTGAGGAAGGCTTTCCCCGCACCACGGAGCTGATGCGGGCAGTGGATTTTGCAGTAGGGCAGGCGGTGGATATGGTAATGCCCTTGGCAATAAATATCAGCTTCGGAAATACCTACGGTTCCCATGACGGAACCGGGCTTTTGGAGACATTTCTGGATGATATAGGAAACTATGGGCGCACTACGATTGTGGTGGGTAGCGGCAATGAGGGGGCGGCGGCAGGTCATGTGTCCGGAAATTTTTCGTCCGACAGCGGAGCGGCGGGAGGCGGCAGCGGGACAAGAACAGGCGGCATAAGGGCGTCAGGTTATCAGCAGGCGGGGGTGGAGCTGTCAGTTGCTCCTTATGAGCCGGGCCTTAGCGTACAGCTGTGGAAGGATTATTCCGATCGTTTTACCGTCAGTCTGCGCACCCCGTCAGGAGAGGTTTTAGGCCCTCTTTCCGAGCAGATAGGACCGGTCCGTTTTCGCTATCGCAGCACGCTGATTCTGGTATATTATGGTAAGCCGGGGCCTTTTAGTGTGTCTCAGGAAATTTATTTTGATTTTGTCCCGGATGAGGGAAGCTTTGTGGAGAGCGGGATTTGGACCTTCCATCTCACGCCGCAAAGAATCGTGCAGGGGCGGTATGATTTCTGGCTTCCATCCTCAGCGGTGATGAATTTTTCCACCCGTTTTCTGAGATCTACGCCGGATACTACGCTGACAATCCCTTCCTCAGCAACAAAGGTGATTACGGTGGGGGCCTACAACAGCATTACTAATTCATATGCAGATTTTTCGGGAAGAGGTTTTACCCGGCTGACAGATCAGGCGAAGCCGGATTTGTGCGCGCCGGGAGTGGGATTGATGGCGCCGGGAAACGGGGGAGGATATCGGTCGGTGACCGGGACCTCATTTGCGGCGCCGATGGTGACGGGGAGCGCGGCGCTTCTGATGCAGTGGGGCATTGTGGAGGGAAATGACCCCTTTTTGTATGGGGAGAAGGTGAAAGCTTATCTGAGGAGAGGGGCGAAGCCGCTGCCGGGGTTTGAGGAGTATCCGAATCCGCAGGTGGGGTGGGGAGCGCTGTGTGTGAGGGAGAGTATACCTATATAATTGCTAAATTTAGAAAAATTCAGTATATAAAGGCGGCTTACTTATATTCTGTTATATATAATTAAACAAGAAGGATGAAATTGTTTTATCTTAATGTTCCTTTTAAAAAGGACAAGAGGAAAAAGTTTGATAACAAGTTGTCAAAAATAGAAAAATTGTTATCAAATTTAATTTTTAGTTATCAAATTTGCTGACTTCAGATATACTGGAAGATATAATTAAAATATATTATCTGAAAGAGGGTTGATTATGCAAGCAGAAGCATTGAAAAAATTGGTTTTTGATATACAGAAATTGAAAACAGAAAAACACACAGTTGAATTAAAGTCAGCTGAAAAAGGTTGTCCAACCAGATTATATGATACACTTTCTTCGTTTTCGAACCAAGATGAAGGCGGCGTTATTATTTTTGGCGTTGATGAAAATGATAAATATAAAATAAAAGGAGTTTATGATCCACAGGATTTACAGAAGAAGGTAACAGAGCAGTGCAAACAGATGGAACCAATGATAAGAGCTTTATTTACGGTCTGTGACATTGAAGATAAAGTGATTGTATCCGCTGAAATTCCGGGTGCAGATATTACGGAAAGACCAGTGTTTTATAAAGGCGTTGGTAGAATCAAAGGTTCTTATATTCGTGTTGGGGAGTCTGATGAGCCAATGAGTGAATATGAAGTATATAGTTATGAAGTTTTTCGTAAAAGAATTCGTGATGATATTCGTACAGTAGATGAAGCTAAATTACAGCTTTTGGACGAAAAGCGTTTAAATGACTATTTGACTATGGTAAAACAGGAGAGAAGAAATCTTTCGGAAAATGTATCGAATGAAGAAATTTTGGAATTGATGGCAGTTACGGCATGTAATGTTCCTACATTGGCTGGGATAATGACGTTTTCTAAATATCCTCAAACATACTTTCCCCAGCTCTGCATTACTGCAGTATGTTTGCCTGGAACGGAGATGGGAACAGTAGGAGAAAGTGGAGAACGCTTCATTGATAACAAGCGGATTACAGGCGCAATACCAGATATGTTGGAAGAAGCAGTTGAATTTGTACGAAAGAATAGTCGAACTAAGACTATTATAGATGATAATGGGAAGAGAAAGGATAAACCGGAATATCCAATTAAAGCAGTTAGAGAAGCAATTTTAAATGCATTAGTGCATCGTGATTATAGTCTGCATACGGAAAACACACCGATTCGTATAGAGATGTATCGAGATCGTATGGAAATTATCAATAGCGGCGGATTATATGGAAAGATTTCTATTGATGCGTTAGGGAAGGTACATCCAGAGACAAGAAATGCCGCACTTGCCAATATGTTAGAACTATTGAGAATTACTGAAAATCGTTATTCCGGAATTCCAACAATGCGATCAGAGTTTATTCAGGCAGGGCTGCCAGTGCCAATTTTTTCAGTTGTTCATGGAGAATTTAAAGTGGTTATGAAGAATGACTGTTATAAAGAAAATACAACATCAGAAAAAGCGATTTTAGATTTCTGCTCAATACCTAGATCAAGGGCCGAATTAATTGAATTTACGGGTAAATCTCGTACTTATACAATGATTAGTCTGGTGGCACCGCTTGTGAGTGCGGGTAAATTAAAAATGAATATATAGTTAGGAAAAAGGAGTTTTATGATAGAAGAAAAAGTAGTAGAAAAAACTGGTGAGATAGTATTAGGAGCTGCTATCGATAAACTTAATGCGTACAAAAATAAAAAGGAATGGAGCAAACTTTTTATTGATGCAGGAGAATTCTTTTTGCAGCAGGTAGAGGGTGGAGATAATATCGTTGAAGATATGTCGAATCTTTTATCCAGAGAGAATATGAAAGAATCGGCAAAGAAAACGGATGAAGGAAGTCGATATTAATTAAAAGACGCTTTGCATAGAGAGATGAGAAGTTTAATGCTTCGATATGAGATTCCGGCACAAGAAGCAGAGGGGTATATTTCTCATTTTATGACAGTTATTATGCATGAAATAGAAAGAGAAAATCCAACGGTATATCAAAAAGCATATTTGGGAGAATGGCGAGAACAAGAAGAAAAGCAATTAGCAGAGATAAAAAATCAATTAGCCTAGTAAATACACAATGTCATTAACTTAAGGAATCTTTTACATTTGATATTGTAAAAGGTTCCTTTTTTCTGTATTTTTATAGATTTACAATATAAAAAGATTTTGTGAAATGCGGTGAGGATATGGTATAATGTGGACACGGTATCGTTAAGGTGCCTGCCGGAAGGCAGGCATCAAATTCAAAAAGCTTCTCGTATCGTTTTATGAGGGCAAAGCTGCAGCTGCAATATATAATTTTGTGAGAGAGCGATGTTGGAAAAATTTTTGAGAAAAACGGAAAAACAGAATACAAACACGGGCAGAAACACAGATACAGGCAGGGCCCCCCATGGGCGCCAGCCCAGCATCCTGTCGTTTTTCCTGTCATTGGGAGCTGCTCTTTTCCTTATGGCTCTGTCTGTGATCGGAACGATGATTTACGGGGTGACGGTACAGAACCGGCTGCAGGAAGAGTTTACGGACAGGACCGCCATGAGCGATAAGATTCTTCTGGATTTGTATGATATGGAACAGGCGTTTCGGGAGCTGGGGCGGGAGTGGACGGACGGGCAGTATGAGAGATATTTGGAGCTCTGCGGGAATCTGAAAAGGGACACAAAATCGTTTGAGGTTTACTGCCAGGACGTGCCGGTGACGCAGAATTATATCCGGCGGATCAACAATTTTAATATTTACCAGCAGGAATGTCTGGAGCGGGTGATGGAGGGAACGCAGGGCAGATATGATGCATATATCTATGTGATTAATGGTCTGGATCTCCATCAGCAGCAGGCGTTGGAAATGACCCAGTATGATACGGCATATGCCAGAACAGTGTATGAGGAGCGGGCGGATGTGATTTTTCGGCAGATGATCCTTATGGCCGTGATCTTCGGGGTGGCGGCCGTGGTGATGGGAGGAGTGTCCATTCATTTTTCCCTGGTTGCCAAAAAGACGATGGATGAGATGACAGAGTATTTCAACCGGCTTGCGGCCAGTGAATGGGAGACGCCGGATCTGGGGAGGGCGCCTTATGGGGAGTTTACCCTGATTGCCCAGACAGCCAACCGGATGAAGGACAAGATCCGGGCATCTATCAAGGAGATCGAGAACAGAGCCAGGCTGGAGAATCAGCTGGCGGAGGAACGGCTGATCAATGAGAAACAGAAAAGAATGTTGATAGCAGCCCAGATGTCAGCCCTGCGCGCCCAGGTCAACCCCCATTTTTTGTTTAATTCTCTGAATCTGATCGGGGTGACGGCTCTGGTGGGGGATTCTAAGACGGTCATGCAGATGGTGGAGGCTACCGGCAGTATTCTTAGGTATTCTCTTTATCATCAGGAGACCATGACGGCCTTGGACGATGAGGTGGATATTGTATTCCAGTATTTGTTTTTGCAGAAATGCAGATTTAATGACGCGGTCCACGCGGAGATTCACAATGACCTGGAGGGAGAGGATATTGAGATCCCCACCATGTCCATCCAGCCGATTGTGGAGAATTGCTTTAAACATGGATTTGGCAGCAAAAAGAGCCTTCATATCCATATTGCAATCACCTGGGAGGGGGACAAGGTTCTGATCTGTGTGACGGACAACGGCATGGGGCTCAATCCGGAGAAGGTGTTAAAGGAGGGCGGAAACGGCATCGGCCTGAAAAATATCCGCAGGCGGCTGGAGCTCATCTACGGCACCGGGAGAGCCGCCATCAAGATAGAGGGGAAGCCAGGGGAATACAGCAGCATTACCCTGTTGATTCCGCCGAAGGGAGGCACAATGTGAAAATCCTGATAGTGGAGGATGAAATGCTTGAGAGAAAGGCCATGGTCCATCTGGTCAGAACAGGCTTTCCTCAGATAACGGAGATTCTGACAGCGGAAAATGGAGAAAAGGCGGTGGAGGTGGCGCTTAATGCCCGGCCGGAGCTGGTCCTTATGGATATCAACCTGCCTTTGCTGGACGGAAACGAGGCGGCTGTGCGGATCCGGGAGCGGATTCCGGAAATCCGTATTATTATGGTTTCGGCCTATTCGGATTATGAGCATTTGCGCAGCTCCATGCGGAATCAGGCCCTGGATTATCTGGTGAAGCCTTACTCGGTGGAGTCCTTTCAGGAGGCTGTGGAGAGAGGGCTGGGGGAGAAAAAGAAGCTTCTCTATGGAAAGGCGAAGACAATCGGGAATGCGAAAAAGTACATGGAAGATCATTTTGAGGAAAATATTACTTTGCAGGATGTGGCGGAGGAGGTCTGTCTGGAAAAATCTTATCTGGGCCGTCTGTTTCGGGAGGAATGTGGCGTGACCGTCATGGGATATCTGAGGGAGGTGCGGATTGACCGGGCGAAGAAGCTTTTGCAGCAGGGAATGAACCCGGGAGAGGTGGCGGAAAAAACGGGGTTTGGGGATCCGGCATATTTTGCAAAATCATTTAAACAGGCAGTGGGAATATCACCGTCCCGATACCGGGAGGGCAGTAGGACAGGCGGCTGAACAGCGCGCCTGTTTTTTCGTGAAAAATGTCGATTTTGTTATAGGAAGGGTCGATTTTGTCAGTGGAAAATGACGGTAAAAAACTGCTACAATGGAGACATCAAAACAAGGGTGCGTTTGTAAGAAACCGTTGAGAAAGTAAGGAGGATTTTTTATGAGGAAAATAGCGGCATTATTATTATCCTGTGGCATGGCAGTGGCTCTCACAGCCTGCGGGAATGGGGAAAGCAAGGGCGGCGGAGCCGGTGCAGCAACAACATCTGCCGAGACGAAGGCTGCCGGCGGGGAGACCACAGCAGCTCAGGCAGAGAGCGGGGAGACAGAGAAGGAAGCGTCAGACGGGCAATCCTACGTGTTGAAATTTGCTCTTCAGAACGGGGAAAATCATCCTCTGTGCCAGGGAGTTGCAAAGTTCGGGGAGATTTTGGAGGAGAAAAGCGGAGGTCAGATCAAGCTGGAGCTGTTCTACAGCGGGGCATTGGGAGATAAGGCCACCACGGTTCAGGGACTTCAGACGGGAACCATTGACGGAGCTATGCTGATGAGCGGTGTGATTGCAGATTATGGATGCGACAGGCTGGGTGTGTTTACCCTCCCGTACCTGTTTGATTCTGTGGCCCATGCCAGGGCGTTTGAGAAGAGCGATGACGGACAGGCTCTTCTGGACACGGTGCAGTCTTCGGGAAGCTCTCTTGTATGTATCGGCGCCTATCAGGAGTCTGCACGCAATTATTTCTTCACTAAAAAGCGGGTGGAGAAGCCGGAGGACATGAAAAATATGCTGATCCGCTGCCAGGAGGGCTCTGTCTACTATGATGCGGTGGAGGCGATAGGAGCATCTGCTCAGTCGGTGGCGTTTTCCGAACTGTACAGCGCGCTTCAATCAGGTGTGGTGGATGGCGCGGAGCAGCCTCTGTCCGGATTTGTGAACAATGCATTCCAGGAGGTTTCCGACTATTATGTGCTGGATCAGCATGAGACCAGCCCGAACCTGATTCTGTTTTCAGAGGTTACCTGGAATCAGCTGGGAGAGAAAGAGCAGCAGATGATCCGGGAGAGCTTTGAGGAGTCTGTCCCGTTTTTCGAGGAATTGTCCGATTCCAAGGATCAGGAATATTTAAAGACCATTGAGGAATCGGGTACGGAAGTGATAGAGGTCAATGTGGCAGACTGGCAGGCGGCCTGCAGCAGTGTATACGATAAGTATGGCACAGAGTATGCGGATATTATTGAGCAGATTAAAAACACAAAATATTAATCGTTGATTGCAGGCAGGAAGGGGGACTTTGCGGGGCGTATCCGCAAAAGTTCCCTTTGTTGTTTGACAAAAGGAGGAGGCAGAAAATATGAGTAAACAAGAAGCAGAAAGAGAGAGGGCAGGTAAAGTATCTGTGGGCCCGGAAGTCTCCTTTAAAGGGAGTAAAGGAGAAAAAAGCCAGGCAATGCCGGAACGGCTGGCGGATGGATTGTCACGGTTTATGATCCTGGTCTGTGTGGCTGTTTTCAGTATTATGGTATTTTCCGTGTCCTATGGGGTTCTGGGAAGATATCTTCCCTTTGTGAAAAATCCCCGGTGGACCCAGGAGCTGGCCATTCTCTGCATGGTCTGGCTGTGTTTTCTGGGAGCGGGATACGCCATTAAGGAGGGACTGCATGTGCGGATGACATTGATTGAGTTTCTTGTGCCGAGGAAGGCGGCCTCTGTGCTTCACCGATGTGCCTACGGGCTGCTCCTTGTGATCAATGTGATGTGGGTGGTATATGGGATTCAGCTTTTGAAGCTGACGAAGATGGCAAAAATGGCAGCTACGGGATGGCCGATGAGCGTGACCTACCTCTCGGTGGTTCTAGGAGGCGTCTATGGGGCGGCCATGGCTTTGTACCGTCTGTGGAAGGGAGGATTTTAAGCATGAATACGGCTGCGACAGCAATACTTTTGATTACGTTTTTTCTGATGATCATCCTGGGATTTCATATTTCCTATTCCATGATGGCATCTGCCGCAGTGACCATTTTGTATCTGGGACTGTCCCCCACCCAGATTATCAATACCATGGTGGACAGCGTGGATGGGTTTACCTTTCTTGCCATTCCGTTTTTTATCCTTTCCGGAGACATCATGGCTCACGGGGGAATTTCGGACCGTCTGATTTTGTTGGCGGATGCTTTGGTGGGATGGATGCGGGGCGGCCTGGCCATGGTAAATGTGGTGGCTTCCATTTTTTTCGGCGGAATATCCGGCTCGGCCACGGCGGACACGGCTTCTCTGGGAGCCATCTTGATTCCTATGATGGAAAAGCAGGGCTATGACAAGGAATTTGCCACGGCGGTGACCATGACCAGCAGTGTGCAGGGAATGTTGATCCCGCCCAGCCATAATATGATCATCTATGCCATGGCAGCGGGAGGAATTTCCGTCAGCGCATTGTTTATGGCAGGAATTGTGCCGGGAGTTGTGCTGGGGCTGGCGCTGATGGCATTTAGCTATTACCTTTCCGTAAAGAGAAATTATCCCAAGGGCACTCCCTTTTCCCTGAGAAATTTATGGAAGGCCCTGAAAAAGTCCATCTGGGGACTGGGAACTGTCCTGATTGTGGTGGTCGGTGTGGTAAAGGGAATTTTTACGGCTACGGAGAGCGCGGCCATTGCCTGTGTCTATGCTTTGGTGGTATCGCTGATAGTCTACAGGGAGATGGATGGGAAAGAGCTTCTTAAGGTAGTCAAAAGCAGTATTAAGACCTTATCCACAGTGCTGATTCTGATCTCGGCTTCCGGACCATTTGGATTTTGCATTACTTATCTGAAAATTCCGGAGATGGTGGTAAACGGACTTTTAGGGCTTACGGACAGCGGATTTTTGCTGCTGCTTATGATTAATCTGATTATTCTGGTGCTGGGAACGATTCTGGGCATGGCTTCGATTATCATTATAGTCACTCCGATTTTGATGCCAGTGCTGCTGAGTATCGGTATGAGTCCCATCCAGTTCGGCGCGATTCTCATTTTGAATTGCGGTATCGGTCTGATCACCCCGCCAGTGGGCGGCGTGTTGTTTATCGGAAGCGGAATTTCGGGAGTGCCTATTGAGCGGCTTTTTAAACAAACGCTGCCGCTTTTGGCGGTGATGGTGATCGTTCTGCTTCTGATTACCTATGTGCCGGCTATCACCCTGGCTTTGCCCGGAGTACTGGGACTATTATAAAAAACTGAATTTTGCCTGCATCTATGTGTTGGCGGGCGGATGAAAGGCTGTGAGAGGGGAGTACTCTTGGAAACGAAGGAACGTTTAAAAATAAAGGAAAGCAGGATGGAGGAGAAAATGAGCAGCAGGAAAAATGTATTGATGATTTGTACGGATCACTGGCCGGGATCCCTTTTGGGCTGTGCCGGGCGCCGTGATATCATGACGCCCACATTGGACTATCTGGCAAAAAACGGGATCCGGTTTGAGAATTGCTACAGTGAATGTCCGGTGTGCATTCCGGCCAGAAGAACAATGATGACCGGCTTATCGCCAAGGAGTCATGGAGATCGGGTGTATTCTGACCGGATGGAGATGCCGAATGTCCCCACTCTGGCTGAGGTATTTCGCGAAAATGGTTATCAGACCATGGCTGTGGGGAAGCTGCATGTGTATCCCCAGCGGAACCGTATTGGCTTTGAGGATGTGATTCTGGCAGAGGAAGGACGTTATGAGCTGGGAGCCGTGGATGACTATCAGATCTGGCTGGGGGAGCACGGGTATCTGGGACAGGAATTCATGCATGGAATGGGAAATAATACCTATTATACGAGACCCTGGCATCTGGATGAAAAGGCCCATCCCACCAATTGGGTAACCATGGAGATGATGCACCAGATCAAGAGAAAGGATCCCACCCGTCCGTTTTTCTTCTTCTGTTCCTATCAGTTCCCCCATCCGCCGCTGGTTCCCTTACAGATCTATCTGGATATGTATGAGGAGGATGAAATCGAGCCAATCTCAGGACAGGACTGGCTGGATGACAGCAGGATTTTCAGGGCTATGTGCCAGCAGGCAGAGCTTTATACGGAGAAGGAAAAAAGGCGGGCCAGGCGGGCGTTTTTTGCCCAGTGTACCCATATTGATTACCAGATTCGCCTGCTGGTCGGAACCCTGCGGGAAAGCAGCCTGCTGGACGACACGATCCTGGTGTTCTTAAGCGACCACGGAGACATGCTGTTTGATCACGGTATGGTGGCAAAGCGCTGCTTTTATGAGGAGGCATCCTGTATCCCCCTGATTCTCTCCGGCAAACCGCTGGAATCTTATGGGGGCAGGGTGGAGGAGAAGCTGGCTGGTCTGGGGGATGTGATGCCCACACTTTTAGAGCTGTGCGGGCTTCCTGTGCCGGAAAGTGTGGAGGGTATTTCCCTGCTTTCTGAAAAGGAGCACCCCTATCTGTACGGGGAGGTCAGCGAGGGCGAAAAGGCGACCCGCATGATTCGATGGGACAAATATAAGCTGATCTATTACCCTTGCGGAAATGTGACGCAGCTTTTTGATTTGAAACGGGATCCGGCGGAAACCCATGATTGCTCCCGGGATGAGGAGTATAGGGAAATCTTAGAGAAAATGGAGGGATTTCTCATAGAAAGGCTTTATGGGAAGGATTTGGAATGGGTGGAGAATGGAAGGCTTAAGGGCTTTGAAGCCGGAGAGGATACGGTCAGAGCGGATTATGGGCTGTATAATCAGCGGGGATATCACTGGCCGGTGCCCCAGGGGTATTCCAATAAGGGGAAGAATGCCTGAGATTGGATGGATTTGTTAAGAAGAAATCACAAAAAGAGCAGTTTATATTTTGTATAAGCTGCTCTTTTTGTGATTTGGTGCGTCTGGCGGCGCACATTTATAAATATTTTGGAAAAAGGAAATTCTGTTTAGGAGTTTGCGCAAAAATAGAAATAAAAAGGAATCTGTTAATTTGCCAAATGCAAAACAAAAACATTAGGGAAAATCAAGAGTTTTACAAAATAAGGAATTTGCCTAGAGGCTGTTTTGGTCTGTTTACACAAAGATAGCAATAAAAAATGGATAAAATACACAAAAAAACCGAAAACAATCCGATTCCGCTTGACATATGCACAACAAAAGCTTACAATAATGTAAACAAAAATTTTACAAATGCAAACTAAAATATAAGGGGGAAATAAAATGTTTCGCAGAATAATGTCGATGTTTATGATTCCTGTACTTCTTTTGTTTTCTGTTTGTAACGTGACATTTGTACATGCGGAGGAAGCAGACAATCATACAGATGACGGCGTACCGTTTAAAGGCTATGAATTTCGTTCCTATGAGCCGGGAGAGAATGACGCAAAATTATATGAAGAAGCAGGAACGCTTATTTATGAAATCGACAAAATATCACTGGAGGACTGGCAGAATAAGCTTTTCATAGATTCCGGCATAGTTTTTGAAAAGGGAAAGCAATATACGGTGGATTTTGCCATCTCGGCCAGTAAAGACACATATTTTTCCTTCTTTGTAAACCAGATAGGTGCCTGGAACCCGGTGATTTCCGAATTTCTGAATATCGGGGACTATGTGGAGAATTATAGCTACACGACTTCGGTGATAGGCGATGATATGGCGATGGAGGTGCTGTTTCAGTTTGGCGGCGGCGGAAACCAGGCGCCTTTAAAAATCAGCCTTTTGGATTTCTCGATTCATGAAGTCGCGGCAGAGGAAGAGGCGGAGCATACATCCTTTTACAGAGTCCCTGATTTTGGCGGTCTTTCCGTATCGGCGGAAGGCGCTGACGGCAGCAGTCTGTACATAGAGGGAGGCGGGCTTGTTTTTGAAACAGGGGAAGCCGGCAAAGTAAGGGTCGAGGATTTAAGCTTCAAAAAGGGATACGATTATGAGATCACATACACCGTTTGGGCCGACAAAAGCGCCCGGGTGGCCTGCTCGGTGGATCCTAAGGGAGGATACTTTGCCCCGGGCCCGTTTGTTTCCCTCTCAGGAGGACCTCGGACGATAAGCCGCAGAACCGGAATACAACAGGCAGACCAGCAGATGGAGATCACCTTTGACATCGACAAAGGAGGAGAGGAGCCTGTAAAGATCATCTTTGATCAGATCGTGATAAAAGAGATAAAGGACGGTCAGGAAGAGGTTTTTCAGAATGCATGGGTCGTTGACGGCTTTCAGCTGAACCACAATGAGTCCGATGGCGCGGTCGCTGACTTGGATATGGATGAAGAGGGGAATGTGGTATATCGAATCGAGAAAATCGGTGAACATGACTGGAACAATAAGGTCATGATCGATAAGGGTGTTACCTTTGTGAAAGACAATGCCTACAAGGTGGAGATTTCCCTGGAAAGCGATAAGGAAATGCGCGTATTTTTCGGCGTGAACCCGAAAAACAAATGGGAGCCGAAGATTGCGGAGACGCTGGCGCTTGAGGAGGGCGTGAATGAATTTTCCTTTGCAACCGATACACAGGCGTATGATGAGGATATGGAAGTGCTGTTCCAGTTTGGAGGATTCGGCAATACGGCGCCCTGCAACATTAAAATGAAAGCAATATCCATTGAACCGGCGTCCCCGGATGATATAGCCGCGGTGGCGGCGAAAAGAGCGGCAGTCATGGAGCCGGCCCTGGTTAAAGAGTACACCTTTTCCAAATTAGACAACTATAAATTCAAGGGCTTTGTAATGAATGACTCAAGTGGTTCGGAGCTGTACTTAGATGAAGGCGTGCTTGTGTATGACATCAAATCCTTTGGAGTGAATCAGCTGGTCAAAAAAGATTTATGGCTCAGCAACAATACCGAGTACAACATTGAAATGAAGGTGTCCGCCAGCCGGCCCATGAACCTGGAATGTTTTGTCAGCGGCAGGAATACCCAGAAGGACAGGGATAAGTCCAGACTGACAGTCGGCAAAAGCATGGAGGTGATCAAAGCCAAGTTCAGAACGGGGAATACTACGGATGATCAGGGGCGTATCGTCTTTGATTTAAGCAACAATGAAGGAAGCGGGAAATTTTATGTACATTCGGTGGTTATAAATGCAGTTGAGGAGGGAATTGAGGAGACTTTTTTGCTGGAGGATGTATGTGAGGTGCATACGGATGATAAATCAAATGCGACACATAGCTTTGTAAACGGAGGTCTGATATATGACGTAAAAAGATTCGGCGGAAATCCCTGGGAGAATAAAATAACCATAGACAATATAACAGAATTTAAAAGAGATAAAAACTATATTGTGGAATTTGACATGAGCAGCACGGAAAGTATTGTCTTTACCTGTGTCCTGCGGAATCTTGAAAGATATGAGGATGAGGACGAATGGGAATACTTCTGGGAGAGAAACCGCGTCATGGGCGGGAAAAAACAGCATTTTCGGTTTACCTTTAAAGCTTTGGAGGACAATCCTGTCAATCAAATGATTTTTGAGCTGGGCGGACAGGGGAATACAAAAAAGGGACCGGCCAATATTTTTATAAGCGATATAAAAATAACGGAATGTGCCGATTACAGAAAAGATAAGGTTCAGTTTTCAGGTGCGGAGGGAGTGTTCTCATCCGAGCATGAAGGATCCTTGGCAAGCGGATGCTTACACCAGGAGAACGGCGTTCTCATATACGAAATCGGCAGGGAAGGGATAGCCGACTGGCACAACCAGCTTATATTCAATCAGGGGGTTAAGTTTGAAAAGGGATATCGCTACAGAATCGATGTGACGGCATCCGCCAGCGGAGGCGCCAATGTGAAATGTGCGATCGTCTCCCAAAGGGACTGGAAGGAGAAGGCCAAAAAGTACGGCATCCTCTTAAACGAAGAATCAACCCTGTCTTTTGAGACAGATACGCTACAGTACAGTGACGAGGATGTGGAGTTTAGTTTGGCCTTTGGCGGCATGTACAATCGAAGCAATACCACCATAAAAATCAGCGATATTAAAATCTACAAGCTTAGTCCGGGTATCCCTTATACTGGTACTGCCATTGACGACTATGATGTGGAAATCCTATATGATAATTCGGATTTTTATGAGAGCTGCGATTTTAAAGGCTATACATTCAACTCCACGCTCATTGACAATGCGGATGCTTCCCTTTATGAAGAAGATGGTATCCTTCATTACGTGATAAGAGAAGTGGGGGAAGAGACATATCATAACAAAGTATCGATCAATAAGGAGATGACAGCAAAGGCGGACACAAGCTATCAAATTGAGATTACCGCACGTGCAGACGAACCGTCAAAATTTTTCTTTGCCATGAACGGAACGGAGGGCGGGTGGGATCCGCTGGTTGCGGAAAATATCGAGCTTACAGAGGATTACAGGACGTATGTATATACGACAAAGTCGCCGGATGCGGATCAGGATGTGGATCTTATTTTTGAATTTGGTGCAAACGGAAACCCGGCGCCAAACCATGTCTATATTAAGGATTTCAAAATAAGAGAAATGAAACCGATTGTTGATGAAGGTACAGTAACATTTAAAGGAAACGACTTCGGGCATAAAGAAACCGGGGAAACTGCAAAAGGTATTTTATACACGAATGACAACGGCAATATGGTATATTATGGGAAAAAACTGGGAAATACCCCGGAAGATAATATGATATCCATGACCAGGACATTGACAGGAGGTAAAGACAGCAAGATAAGGATAGCTTTAAAACCGCAAAAAGGGCTGAATGTCATCATGAGGGCAGTTGATGCGGCAACCGGGAATGAATTGAAATCAGAGAAAGCCTGGGTAGGGGATAATGAAGAAAAAGAAATCGCTCTCTTTATTGCCGCGCCAAACACGAATCAGGAAATAGAACTGTTCATCATGTTTGGACAGGAAGAATGGGCGGATGCGAGAGGCGATAACAGAATCGAGTTTACGGATTTTTCGATAACAGAATCCGAACCCATTGTTGATGAAGGTACGGTAACTTTCGGCGGCTGTAAGTACACCCATGCAGAGGAGCCTGGCGCAGAAGGTATCCTGTATACGGACGATGACGGTCACATGGTATATTATGCAAAAAAGCTTGGCAAGGTGGATTGGCATAACAAGGTGTCCACGGTCATAGAGAATGTGGAGGTCAATGGAGAATATACGCTGACGGTGGAGGTAATGCCTGAAAAAGATCTGGATATGGTGACAACAATTCCGAATGCAAAAAATACGGGAACTGGCGGAGATGCCTGGTATAAGAACTGGCTTGCACCTGGTACTTCTACGAAGCTGTCTTATAGAATTACTGCCAAAAGTGATACTCTGGAAATTTTCTTCCAGGTCGGGCAAGAGGAATTTGCAGAGGCCAGGGAAGATAATCACATTGTATTTAAATCCATTTCATTAGTAAAAAGCGCGGCTGAGGTTGATGAAGGTACAGTAACGATTGGCGGCCATGAGTACGGCCATACAGACACTAACGGAGCAGAGGGCATCCTGTATACGGACGAGAACGGCTACATGGTATATTATGCAAAAAAGCTTGGCGACAAGGATTGGCATAATAAAGTGTCCACGACCATAGAGAATGTGGAAAAGGGCGGACAATATACGCTGACGGTGGATGTGGAAGTTGAAAAGGGGCTGAATATGGTAACGACAGTTCCGGGTGCAAAAAATGCGGACGGCGAGGGGGATGCTTGGTGGAGGGACTGGCTTGAGTCTAACCAGTCTACAACGCTGACGCATAATATTACTGTCCCCGATGATAAGGATACCATGGAAATTTGTTTCCAGGTTGGGCAAGATGAATACAAGGAATCTAGAGAAGATAATCACATTATATTTAAATCCATTTCATTAGTAAAAAAGGCGACTCGTGATGCTGATACGGTAAATTTAGACGGATACGACTTCATACATGGGGAAGACGGCGATATGGCAAAGGGCAGCCTGTACAGCGATGATGATGGCAATATGGTATATTATGCCGAAAAACTCGGCGATGTTGATTGTCATAACCAGATAATCGGTACAAACATGATTGTCGAAGCCGGTACGGAATATACGCTGACGGTGGAAGTGGAGGCTGAAAAGGGATTGGATATGGTAACTGCGATTCCGGATGCGGCAGACACAAAAGGCGATCAGGAGACCTGCTTTGTGGATTGGCTTGAGCCTGACACTTCTACTACATTGTCTTACAGGTTTACTGCTCCGGGCGATACCCTGGAAATTTTCTTCCGGGTTGGGCAGGAGGAGGATCCGGAAGGCAGAGAAGACAATCACATTATGTTTAAATCAATTTTATTAGAGGAAAACGAGGCGGAACCGGAAGAAGCGACTCCATCAAATGCAGAACAAAAGCAGGAAGAAGGAGGAACCGAAGACAAACAAGGCAGTACGGGCGGCGGTACGGAACAAAACTTTAATAAGGAGGCGGATGTGACGGAGTCAGCCGAAAAAGGCCCGGAGGAAGCCGAAAACGAGGGCGGAGAAACAGAGCAGAAGCCAGAAGAAACCGGAACGGGCAGCCCGGCCCCAGACTCCAATGGAAACGGGGACACAGGTGAGAAGGGCCCGGAGGGATCCGAAAACAAGGGCGGAGAAGCAGAGCAGACGCCAGGAGAAACCGGAACGGACGGCCTGGCCCCAGACTCCAATGGAAACGAGGACACAGGTGAGAAGGGCCCGGAGGGATCCGAAAACAAGGGCGGAGAAACAGAACAAAAGGGAGAAGGAGCCGGAACGGGCAGCCCGGCCCCGGACTCCGAAGAAAAGGAGGATACAGGCGGGAAAGAATCGGAGGGATCCGAAAGCAAGGGCGGAGAAACGGAAACGAAACAGGAAGATACCGGAATGAGCAGCGCAGCCATACCGGACAGCGGGAAAAAAGAGGAGGAGACTCCGGCCATATAACAGCATGGCAGTCAGATTAAACGAGGAAAGGAGAGGGTTTTGAAGATGAAGATAATGAAAAAGGCCGGGAGCACACTGGCAATGGTGCTGATATGTTCGCAGTGCGTGTACGGGGCGCAAAACCCGCAGTTCTTCCCTGTTTCACAGGATGGTTTTATCGGCGACACCATGCCGTTTACCGATGGGGATGAAATGCACATATTTTATTTGAATGACCAGAGAAGCGGTACCATTGGTTTCCATCCATGGAATAAAATATCCACAGCTGACTTTGTAAATTTTAATGACATTGGTGAGATGCTTCCCGTGGTACACAATGAGTATGACCGGGATTTGGCGCTTGGCACAGGTTCCGTTATAAAAAAGGATGACGTATACTATGCGTTTTATACGGCCCACAACGGAAACATTGAACCCAAGGAAGTAATACGGATAGCCACATCAACCGATATAAACGCCAAAGACTGGGAGAAATCCAAGGAATTTATGTTGAATCCCCCTAAGGGCTACGCACTCAACGATTTCAGGGATCCCTATGTATTGTTCAATGAAGCCGAGGGCAGATATTGGATGCTGCTGACAGCAAGAAAAGACGATCACGGCGTAATTATATACATGAAATCCGATGACCTGTTAAGCTGGGAGGATCCGCAGATCCTGTACAAAAATGAAACAAACCGAAGCAATATGGAATGTCCGACACTCATTCAATATAATAATTATTGGTACCTGTCCTATTCCGAGCAGGATCCTAACAGAATCGTTAAATATTTAGTGTCGGAAAGCCCCGGGGGACCATTTAGAAGCTTTGACATCAATTATTTTGACGGCGCCGGCTTTTATGCGGGACGCATAGAAAAATTCAGAGGAAAACTCTATATCGTAGGCTGGACGCCGTCAAAGGCAAACGGTGTGGACAGCGGTTCTATTGACTGGGCGGGAAATCTGGTGGCGCATGGATTGCGCCAGGGAACCAACGGGCAGCTGTTCACCGTACCGATTCCGGAAAGAAGCGGAAGCTTTGCCAATCGAAAAGGGATGGGGAGTTTCAGCCTGCCCTCCGCCGGATATCAGTTTAAGACTATGGAGCCTCTTAAGGAGCGGATGATATTAAAAGGCAGAATGAGATACGATGGGAACTCAAACGGATATTTCGGTTTAGGATTTAATAATGCAGGTGCAAAAAATAATATCAATGTGGTATTTGATATAAATAAAAATCAAATCCGGTTTTACAGCTGCCCGTTAGAAGAGGCAAAAAAGCCGGAAAGCAAGGTAGCGTTTGCATTTAAAGAGCATTTGGAGATTAATTTTGAGCTGGTCATGGATGATTCGGTATTCGTCCTGTATGTAAATGACGAAATTGCTCTCACGGCGAGAAACTATAACGGCATTCAGAAAAACTGGTCGGTTTTTTCAAATGACTGCGGATTGAGGGGAGAGAATTTTACGGTTCTGTATTAGGAGGAGAAAAGGGGCTGTCGGGAAATAGCCAGTTCTGAACAGGGCGGGGAACGGCTTACATAAGTCGCACCCCGCCCTGGCTTTTTCTATAAAAAAAGAAAAAAGATGGCTAACGACAACCATCTTTTCTCCGTTACATGTTATAATGTAACTATGCTAAACACTAAATATTATAACGAATTTTTTGAATTAGGGCAACAGAAAATCAACTTTAGTTTTTATGAATTGAGTTTACCCGATGACGATCCGGTCTATACCCTTAAAAAGTGATGGTGGATATCGATTTTTCTGGGCTGCTGGCCCAGTATTCAACCAGGGGAAGAAATGGGTTCAACCCAATCATGATGTACGCAACGGTTGTTTATGCTGCCATGCGCGGGATCCGATCTGTTGATACGGTCGTGGATCTGTGCAGAAGGGATCTGGCTTTTATCTGGCTGACACAGGGAAAGCAGCCGAAACGGGATGCCTTTTATGAATTTAAGAACCTGAGACTGACAGAGGAAGTGCTGGAAGACCTGCACTATCCGTTCGTGCGCCGTCTGCAAAAGGAAGGCCTCGTTACCCTGAAAGAACTGTATAAATATCACGGGGAAAAGGACCGGAATAAGAACAAGGTCATGAAGATCAACGAACGATGGGAGGAGCTAAAGGAAGAGACCCATGCCAATATCCAGAGTGGGAAGGGGATGCTGAACCGGCAGATACGCTCCATCCAGACCGAAGGAGATTTTGGAGATATCAAGGAGAATGAGGATTTTAGACGTTTCCATTACCGATCATCCGGAAAAGTATACAGGGAATTCCTGATGTATGCGATAGGGAGGAATCTGAATAAATACCATCGTTTTTCCACCGGCGAACTGAAAAAATACGAGCCGAAAAGCAGCGAAAAAGTAGCTTAAAAAAATACAGAGCTGAAAAATAGGAGCAAGGGGGATTTATGCGCTCAGAAAAAGAAAACTTAAGAAAAGAACACCCTTGATAGAAATTCAAATGTCTGAAAAACATTGATTCTATCAAGGGTGTTCTTATTATTGAGACTGGGAGTGAAGAATCAATATTTCCCGACAGCCCCTTTAAGAGCAGTGGAAGGTGTTAAGATAGTATAAGTTCCCATCTCAACCAATGTCATGATGCCGGGGTCAAAAGGTCATGTGCCGAAAAATTGTATTAATTAATTTAAAATTGTGTGTGAAATCATCACCATATTATTCCTTAAAATTGGTACTAATCGAATTTATTCAATGCACAGTTCAGAAACAATTTAAACACTTTTCTAAATTGACGCCTTTTGACCCCAGCATCATGTCATTAAGTTAAGGAATCGTGAAACACTTAACTTAATACATTGCTGCCTGATCTGTTAATAATAGAAAATCAACCCAAATCATATTTCACAATATCCATATTTACAAGCCCATCGCAGAAGAAGGAGATGCCCTCTGCATCCGGGTGTGTCTGGATGGACACGGAAAGCACCTGCTCTCCGTCATTTACAAACAGCTCGGCGCTGAAGCGGTCTAAGATCAGACGCAGGCGGATCCTGCCATTGCGGTGTCTCACAAGGCTTCTGCGCTGATGAATGAAGGCTCTTCGGGAGCCGGAAAATTTGCGGTCGATTTTAAGGAGCGACTCATGGGGCCGGAAGCTGACGGCCGTGTGATGGGTCGCATCCTGAGCGAAACGCACCGCAAATTTCTGATATACCTGGTTGCCGTCCACAGGGCGGATGTTTAGCTCCATGTCTATTTTCCTGCCGCTGATGCCGCTTAGCTGTAAGACGTCTGTGAAGGTAACATCCATATAGCGCACTTCATTTCTGCGCAGGGCTTCCAGTTCACGAATCGGCTTTTGAAAGAGGCGTCCGTCTTTTACAGAAAGCTCCCGGGGCAGACTCATCTGCCCGAACCACGGGGCATGAACCGTGGACGGAAGGCAGGAGTCCCAGTTCTGAAGCCAGCCGATCATGATCCTTCTTCCATCGGCTGTGAGAAGAGTCTGTGGGGCATAAAAGTCAATGCCATAGTCAATGGCCTGATTGCGTTCCTCAATGAACCTTTTGTTTTCCTCATCATAGGATCCAATGATACAAACCGTCCCGTTTCCGTTGTGATACTCGAATCCCTGAGGCAGCATGTCCTGAGGGCTTACGAACAGAAGCTGCTTTCCGTCCAGCTCAAAGAAATCTGGACATTCCCACATTTTCCCGTAACGTCCCCGGTTGGAGCACAGGATGTCATGGAATCTCCATTCAAATCCATCAGCGCTCTCAAACAGTAGCGTCTGGCCGCTGCCATCGGCAGGGCGGCTTCCGATTACTGCATAATAGGTCCCGTCCTTTCCCTGCCATATTTTCGGATCCCTGAAATCATAGCGGGAGCTGCCCTCCGGAAGATCGGCTTCGGTCAATACCGGATTTTTTGCATACTTTTCATAATTGATGCCGTCACCGGTGGCAATGCACTGCCTTTGTACCTCCTGTATGCTTCCGTCTGCCAGGAGTTCCTTTGCCACACCGGTATACATGAGCAGGTGTCTTCCGTCAGGGAGCGTGATGGCGCTCCCTGAAAAACAGCCGTCCTTGTCATAGGCTTCATCCGGCGCCAAGGCGGCCGGAAGATAGGTCCAGTGCAGCAGGTCAGAGCTTACGGCATGCCCCCAGTGCATAAGCCCCCAATGGCAATCGTAGGGATAATATTGGTAAAACAGGTGATACTGCCCGTTGTAGAAGGAAAAACCATTGGGATCATTCATCCAGCCCACCCGGGGACTCAGGTGAAAATCAGGACGTTCCTCTTTTTTGATATTCTTTTCATATGTCTCCTCATATTTTCGTACCTTTTGCAAAAAGGGACTTGCCATAATATACCTCCTGAAAATTTACTCATAAAAAGCGTCAAAATATTTCTGGAAAATGGACAGATACTCTTCCAGCCCGTAAGCATCCAGCTTGTTTCTGTATTCGTTCCAGTCGTTTTCCGTATATCCGTTCATGATCCATCTGGAACGACATTCATTGATATACTGGGAGATGTCAGGGGTCAGGACGGAAAGTCTGTCCGTGTCCTCCCGGTTCATAAATACGTTTGGATACACGTATTTGTTGTTCATATCCGGCGTAAAGGATTCCCGGATCCAGTCCAGGCGGTACTGGGCGTCAGCCGGACAGGTAACATACTTGCCGTAGTACTCGTCAAGTACGGCCAGGGGGCCGCCAACGGATTCCGCTTCTCTGACCTCCACTGGGGAAGCGTCTCCTAAGGAGGCATGCTTTAACATAGGCTCTCCGTCCTCATTGGTGCCCATCTCAAAGATATCAAAATCATCGTCCTCCCCGTAGGTGCCCCAGTTGTTCTGAGGAGACTGGAGAGGGGCATACATCTGGTCAAGCCATGCGCACACCAGAGCAGGTTCCCTGGCAACAGCGGTGACAACGCAGCGCCCCCTGCTGTATCCGCTGGTGAAGGACCCGTTTTCAGGAGTGATGTTTCTTGTGTCCGCAGTCAGGGCCGGAAGGGGAACCCAGTCAATGATGTTGTCAATATTGGCCACGTCCCAGCTGAAGCAGACGCCGTAGCGCCCGGACTTTCCTTTGGCCACATAGGTGGACCATTCCTGGGTAAATGCTTCCGGATCAATGAGTCCCTCCTCATATAATTTGTGAAGCCAGGCGATTCCGTCCTTAAATCCCTGCTGGGTCGCCGTGCAGATGACTTCCCCTGCGTCCGTGACCGCAATATGCCTTCCCTGATCGCCATCGCCGTAGCCTTCCCCAAAGCCATTGATCAAAAGGGCAGGATCCTGGCTGCCGTCATTGATAATGCAGGACATGGGGATAATGCTTCCCTCAATATTAAACTCCGCCTGAAGCTCGGGAGCGTGCTCCTTGAAGGCCAGCAGGGTCTGTTCAAATTCATCTACCGTCTCAGGGATTTCCAGTCCTAAAAAGTCCAGCCATTTTTTATTGATAAAGCTCATCTCGCTGACGGTCTGGATGGCCGTTCTTTCGGAGCCAAGCTGCTCAATCCATGGAAGCGTCCAGATATGGCCGTTGACGTCCGTGCTCATTTTTCTGTATTCCGGATATTTCTCAAAAATTGATTTTAAATTGGGCATATAGGTATCAATATACTCCTCCAAAGGAATAATGGCCCCGTAGTTTGCATACCGGAGGATATCGTTATCGCTGAAATCACCGCTGAACACAAAATCCGTCAGAAGATTGGGATTTGCCATATTGAGAGCGATCTTGTCGCTCCACTGGTCGGACTGAATGGCCATCCACTCAATCTCCACATTGGTCGCCTCCTGAAGCCTTTTGAAAATAGTCCGGTTGTTGGGGTTGGACTCTGTGCTGGGGGGATAGCTGATCATTCCGGTGAGGGCCTTTTTTTGCGCCAGGGGAAACTGCAGCTCTTTCGGATCAACCACCTGCATTTTTTCGCCGGTATTAAGGGAGGAGACGCTTCGACCGCATGCGGCCAGGGAGAGAGCCATTGCCGCTGTCAGTGCCAATACAGCCCCACGTTTGATTGATTTGTTTTTCATGTCCTTGCTCCTTTTTTGTTTGTCAGCCTTTTACCGAACCTGCCATGATGCCGCTGTCAAAATATTTCTGGAAGAACGGATACATCACCAAAAGCGGAAGGCTGGAGATAATAATGGTGGCATACTTTAAAAGCTCTGCAAGCTGTGCCCGCTGCGCCGTACTCTGCATATCGGAAATCATGCCGGATTCCGGCTGGTTTTGTATGAGGATAGAACGAAGCACCAGCTGCAGCGGCTGTTTTGCGGAATCATTGAGATAAATCATGGCATCAAAGTAGCTGTTCCACATTGCTACAAACTGCCATAAGGACAGCACTGCAATGATGGGCGTACATACCGGCAGCAATATTTTGAAGAAATACGTGATTTCATTGGCGCCGTCCACATCCGCCGCTTCCCGCAGCTCTGTGGGAATCCCCCGGTAATAGGTTCTTGCGATGGTCATATTCCACACACTGAAGGCGCCGGGAAGAATGATGGCCCACATGCTGTCAAGGAGTCCCAGATTGCCGATGAGCAGGTAGGTGGGGATCAGGCCGCCGCCGAAGAACATGGTGATCATAAAAATCACATTAAAAAGCCCTCTCCCCTTAAAGTCGGCTCTTGACATGGGATATGCAGCCAGCAGGGTGACTCCCACGGATACAATGGTATACACCACAGAGTAAACCACCGCATTTTTAAAGCCGATCCATATCTGGGCGTTGGAGATGACCCGTTCATATGCCGTCAGGGTCCATTTGCTGAAATCAAAGGTAATCCCCTTGTTCTGCAGGGTGATCGGATCCATGAAGGAGGCGGCCACAATATAGATCATAGGAATGATAATTGCAAGAACAAACAAGCCGATGAGAATATATCCCACCGTAAGCAGTATTTTATCCTGAGTGCCGTAGCTGGAAAATTTTTTTGTTTTCATTGGGAACCTCCTATAACCCCTGGCCATCGTTCATTTTTGCTACAATTTTGTTTACGCTTAAAAGGAGAATCACGTTAATAACCGTATTGAACAAGCCGACTGCTGTGGAGAAACTAAAGTTACCGCTGATAAGACCTTGCTTGTAAACGTATGTGGAGATGATTTCTGAGCTGGCAAGGTTTAAGTCCGTCTGTAAAGCATACGCTTTTTCAAAGCCGATGCTCATGATGTTTCCTGCCTGAAGAATAAACTGGATGATCACAATGTCCTTGATGGCAGGCCATTCAACCACCCGGATCTGCTGAAGGATATTGGCCCCGTCAAGCTCGGCGGCTTCTCTTAAATCCTGGCTTGCGTTCGCCAGGGCGGCGGTGTACATAATGGACGCCCAGCCGGCTCCCTGCCAGATACCGCTTGCGATGTAGATGGTCCTCCATGCTTGTGGCATGGTCATAAAGTTGATCTGGGTGCCTAATAAAAGGTTTACGGGACCGGTTACGGAAAGGAAAATCCTTATGATACCGCACAGGACTATGACGGAAATAAAGTTGGGCAGGTAAAGAGCCAGCTGAATCTTTTTCTTGATTCCCGTGCGCTGAATCCGGTTCAGTAAAAACGCCAGGAGGATGGGCACCGGAAATCCCCACAAAAGACCGAAGATACTGAGCTTTAAGGTATTGGCCAGATAGGACATAAAGTCCGGAGAGGAAAGGAATCGGTTAAAATACCGGAATCCTACCCACTCGCTGCCCCAGATGCCCCGGAACGGGTTATAGTCCTGAAACGCGATGAGAATGCCGCCCATGGGAATGTACTTAAAGATTAAAGTCAGCGCCAATGCCGGCATAAGGAAGATTACATATAATTCCCAGTGCTGCTTTACATACACCAGCGTATCATGAATCCTCCCTGATTTGCTGCCCTGTTTCCCTGCGGAAACGGTTGAAGAATTGGAAGCCATTGGTTCCCCCTTTCTCGCATGCCTGTGTTGTTTTATTTTACGCAAGGTATCTTTGCTGTATCCTTTTGATGCACACTCTTGATTTGTGCAAACGTAAAACATCAGTCATGCATCTTGTTTATAATATACCATAGATTTTACATTTAGTCAATATATAATTTTACATTTGAACAAATTATTATGAATTTGTTTTTGTGTTTTTGATTATTCTGGACATAAAATTTTTATAATTTTACATTTGACATATTATATGCTATGCGGTATGATACATATGTAAGATTGGAAAGGAGAAGATTATGGCCTCAAAAGTTACCATTCAGGATATTGCGGATGCTTTGGGTGTTTCTCGCAATACGGTCTCTAAAGCAATCAATAATACGGGAGTATTGGCGGCCGCTACCAGAGATAAGGTTCTGAAAAAAGCACAGGAAATGGGATATAAGCAATTTTCCTATATGAATATTGCGGAAGCCGCCGGATTGCCCTCTGCATCGGAGGCAGGAGAAAAGCATGAGATTGCACTGTTTCTGGGAAATTTTGTAGGCGCTTCCCATTTTGCGTCAACAATGCTTGATAAATTTCAGAGGGAGCTGGCGCAGCTGGGCTATAGCCTTATTATGTACCGGGTAATTGAGGAGGAGATAGAAAAATTACGGCTTCCTGTTTCCTTCAGGCCGGAGCGGATCGCAGGTATTGCGTGTATTGAAATATTTGATCGGGACTACTGCCGGATGCTTTGCGGCCTGAACCGTCCTCTGCTGTTCGTTGATTCCCCCGCCGATGGTTTTGAAGCTCCCCTGGAGGCGGATCTGCTTTATATGGACAATCGGACGGAAATCTACCGTTTTGTCAAGGAAATGGTTCAGAGAGGAAAGAAGAGGATCGGATTTGTAGGCCCGTATATGCATTGTCAGTCTTTTTACGAACGATATATGAGCTATCGCAATGCCATGTACATGATGGGATTTCCCTGCCTGGAAGAATACTGTCTGCTTGAGAACAGGCGCGGTCCTTCGGTATCTGACAGAGAGGATTATCATAAATATCTGGCCGAACATATCAGCGGAATGAAAAAGCTTCCGGATGTTTTTATCTGTGCTAATGATGCAACGGCTCTGGATGTGATGCAGGTGCTTAATTTCCTGAATTATTCGATCCCCGGTGACGTTTACCTGTGCGGCTTTGATGACTCTCCTGAATCGCGGGTCGTGATGCCGTCCCTTACCACCGTTCATATCCACAGCCAGGATATAGGGCTGTCTGCCGTCCAGCTGCTGATATCACGGATCAAGGAGCCGTCATTAAATTACCGGACCGTGTATGTTGAAACCAATTTGATTTTCCGGGGTTCTACGGAGGGATAAAGAATTATGAAAGCACTTTTGGAAATTGACGGGCCTGTGATGCAGCTTATCACAAAGATTGTGTATGCTGTCTGGCTGAATATTCTCTGGTTTATCTGTTGTCTGCCTGTCTTTACTGTGGGCGCTTCCACAACCGCGCTTTTTTACGTGACCTTAAAGATTGCCAGGAATGAGGAGGGAGCCGTCACCAGGGCGTTTTTCCATTCCTTTAAGGAGAATTTCCGTCAGGCAACTGTGATTTGGCTGATTTTGCTGGCAGTGGGGATACTTCTTGGGATAGACGGATATATTTTTTACCATATGAGGTTTGACGGTGTGCTGTGGACCCTGGGAACGGCCGTATTTATGGCAGCTGTTGCCGCTTATGCCATTATATTTATGTACATATTCCCTCTTCTGGCAAGATTTGATAATACCATATGGGCCATGTTTAAAAACGCCCTGATGATCGGTATGCGGTTTCTTTTGTGTACGGTGCTGATGGCTTTGGTTTATTTTAGTATGGCGGTGGTTATTATCCGCATTTTTACTCCTGCGGTTATTTTTGGTGAGGGGCTTTGCGCTCTTTTGTGTTCTTATTTGCTCTCTTCTATATTGGTTCTTGTGGAAGGAAATGATTCGGTTGCTGTTTAGTAACCAATGTCATGATGTTGGATATGAACAGTAACGCTCCGAATACGAATTAAAAGATCAAACATAATCCCATTGCGGTCAAAGGCTTCCCTGTGCTATACTATGACAACAGCGTCAGGGACTTTTTTGGCGCTTCTTGCGGTACAGGCTCATGGGAAAAGAGGACAAAAGAAAACATGACAGAGAAATTTGCGGTAATTGATACGGAGACGAACTGGCTTGACCAGGTCATGTCTATCGGTGTGGTGGTTGCTGATTCAAAAGCCAAAAAGAAGCTTGATTCGGTCTATTACATCATTGACCCGGAATACAGAGTGGGCGGGATGTATGCAGATGAGCTGAGGCCTGACGAGGAGGGAGTCCGTGTTGCGGACAGGAAAAGGGCTTTAAAGGAAATCCGACAGTGGCTGAATATGCATGGCGTTGAGAAGCTCTTCGCCTACAATGCGTCCTTTGACAAAATGCATTTGCCGGAGTATTCAGGGTATAAGTGGTATGATATCATGCGCCTGGCATCCTATCGCCAATATAACAGTGCCATACCGGATTGTGCGGATTGTTATAAGACCGGAAGAATGAAAAGAGGATACGGAGTGGAAAGTATATTGCAGATGCTCCGCAAAAACAGAGGGTATCGTGAGACTCACAATGCGGTTTTGGATGCAGAGGATGAACTGGAAATTATGCAACTGCTGGGACATGAGATAGGGGTATATGACATCGCGCTTTTGTCGAACAGGAAATTTGGCTAAGTGAAATGGACTTTTGCAGTTTGTGGTTCGTCCGTTATTTTTTTCGCAAAAGAGCCGATATTAAAAACAGATGGCAATGGTTTAAGGGTTTTCTAAATTGCTTCAGCCAATGGATCATATGGGGTTAGAGAGGGGAATCTTATGGGGATTAATTTTTATGTGCATACCATGAGAACATTGGATTGGATGAGCCGGCAATATGAGGCGGATCCGGGGAAGCACACGGACGGCGAGACGGATTTGGACGATGAGCTTGCGGCAGGGGCGATCAAATTTAATGATCTGATGCGGGATGGGGTCACAGCCCAGTTAAACCAGATTATGGCCAGGGGAAACCGGGAGTTTACAGACGAGATGCTGGGGCGTCCTGAGGATGACAAAAAAGGGATTCTGGATGTGAGAGCCTGATGCGCGTCTCCGGCACGGGATTACCGAAATAAATAAAAGCAATTTCCTGTGAAATGGAGATTGCTTTTTTTGAATGATTCATTACCGGCGGTTTTATGGTTTTGGAAGGAAGAAGGGGGGAATGAGGTTGGATGAATATCAGATTCGCTATATTCAGGCCATAGAGAGGGAGGGGAGTATTTGGAGGGCTGCCGGTATTCTGGGGAAGAATCCGTCCACCTTGACCAGGGTCCTGAAAAATTGTGAGAGGGAGATGGAGGTATCCCTGTTTAACCGGACCCGGGAAAGGATGGTTCCCACACCGGAGGGAGAGCGGGTTCTTGAGATTTGCGGGGAGATTCTGGAGGAACTGGAGAGACTGGACGGGGATGTGAAGGCGTGGAGGGAAGGTCAAGAGGGGCAGAGGGAAGGATCGGAGGAGCAGGATGGGCAAGGACCTCATCGGTGGACAGAAAACGAGATCCGCTATCTTCTGACGATCCGTGAGAAAAAGAATATTTCCCGGGCAGCAGGAGAGCTTTATATTGCTCAGCCGTCCTTGAGCCAGATGTTAAAGACATTGGAAAAGGATTTGGGAAGTCCGGTGTTTAGCCGGCAAAAAGACGGTGTGGAGGAGACAGGCTTCGGCTCTTTTTTGCTGGACCGACTGGAAATGGTAAAGGGACAGTATGACAGGCTGCGGCTTGAACTGGAAGAATTTCATCAGATGAAAAGGGGAAGAATCACTCTGGGAATCCCTTTGAATCTGGGAACTTATCTTTTGCCGATGGTGATTCCTCCTTTTCGGGAGCGTTTCCCGGGAATCCGGATTCGGATTCGGGAGAGCAATTCCAATGAATTAGAGCAGCTGATGGTGGCAAAGAAGATTGATTTCTGTATTCTTCATTTCCAAGAAAGGCGGGAGCAGATTCAATACGAAATGTTTTTTGACGATCCTTTTTATCTGGTGATTCCGGAAGACTTTAAGACAAGACTTCGGCTTCCGGAAAACAGGCCGCTGACAGGAGAAGACTTTAAAGGCCTGACCGGGGAAAGCTTTGTGATGGTCTCTCCCCGGCAAAAGCTTCGCCTGGTGGCAGATCGGATTTTAAAAAATGCAGGGCTTGTGCCGGACATCTGCTGCACCACCAAAAGCATGGAGACGGCCAAGCGCCTGGTGGCGGCGGGAGTGGGGATCACCCTTTTGCCGGGATCCTACTTAAACCTGTATTCCGGGGTGGAGGGTCTGGCGTGTTATGAGCTTGAGGATGCCCTGGAGGGGGTGTGGCAGCTGGCGGTGGCTTACCCTGAGGAGGAAAAGCTGCCCAGAAGCTCCCGGGAGCTTATAAAGCTTTTGCAGGAGATACTAGTACATCATTGTATTAATTCCTAAGCAACAGCACTTGCTCTCTACGTCAGGAGCACGTCTGCAAAGATAGACGTAGGATCCACTACGCTGTCACTTTGCAGACGCACACCCGGCGTGAAAGGCCGGAGAACGGAGAAGGATCATGGAACTGCGTCAATTTACTTATGTGAACAAGGTGGCGGAATGTGGCAGCTTCACCAAGGCGGCGGCAGCGCTTTTTATCAGTCAGCCGGCTCTCAGCAATTACATCAACACGGTAGTTTTCGCATCATTTAACAGGCGGGACAGGAACGGGATTTTGAGATTGACACCCGGGTGGGAAAGACGCTGGTGCATCTGTACCGCCCGGAAGGCCGGGAAGGAAAGGAGGCTCCTCTATTTATCAATATCCACGGAGGCGGGGTTGTAAAGGGCAGAAGAGACCAGGATATGGTATTTTGCCTCGGATAAACAGCTTTCCCACATGCCGCCGACCTTGATGATGTATTGTGAAAATGATATGTTCTGCGATGAGGACGAGGAATTTCACAAAAGGCTTTTAAGGCTTGGGGTTCCGGTTTACGGGAAACGCTTTCTTCACAGCAGTCACGGGTTTGTGGTGCAGAGAAGGGATGAGTATGAGCTGGCAGAGCGGATGATACTGACGGCTTTAAGGGAAATGATGTAGGAAAAGGGAAGAGCGAAAAAGGGAGGCAGATTTACTGCCGCCCTTTTTCAGATATAGCTTACCGGTATCACCCGGTCCTTTTTTAATTCCGGGAAGTCTGTCAAGAATACGAAAATTAGAAAGATCGTCCTTCCAACCTGACGGGACCCGGCAACCAGAACAGCTCCAAACATCCGGGAAAGCTTTTTAACCGTTTGTTCAGCATGCCTTGCAATATACATAAGTCCTCTTCCGGCTATTTCAACATACAATATTATTATAGACGATTTTTCCTGAATTATCAAAGGCTGCTAATCAAAAAAGGAATAAAATGAACCATGTATGTAACAATTCAAAGGTTATCTGAACTGTTACCCATGTACCGTCAGGAACACCTTTCACTTAGACAAAATATAGCGTTTAATACATTCCGGTGTGGAGTTAATGGCATATCTGGCCATGTCCCCCGGAGGGGTGGTCATGCCATCCCGAGCCCACTGGACGTACATGTTGGAGGCTCCGTGAGCATTGAAGGCCAGGGCATAGAGACATTCCTCTGTCAGAACCTGCTCTCCGAAATGATGGATCAGATAATCCTTGTAGTAGCAATAGGTTTGATTATAGATGGTTTCCATCAGGCTGTTCTGGCCGTCTAAATGGCAGGCCTGTGTGATAAACGGCTGATTGATCTTGGCATTTTCGTAAATGCTCAAAAGATAAGCGTAAAAGCCGCCGGATTCTATAAGTTTTTTTTCTCCCCGCAGGGTTCTGCGGAAAATCCAGAAAATCAGGTCATTTTTATCTAAAAAGTGGTTATAAAAGGTCTGCCGTCCGGTGCCTACCCGGTTCACAATGTCAGTCACCGTGACCTTTTTTAAGGGCTTTTCGTTGCTCAGCTCAATGATGGCGTCTGCAAATAGTTTTTTTACGTTTATGGCCATAAATCGATTCCTCAGTGCAGGTTAAAAAAATGACAATATTAGTTGCCTTTTATGATAATTGAAAATCTGGAAATGGTCAAGAGGAGAATTTATATGCGTCCCGGCAGTATGGATTTTGTTACTGTTCACTCCATGACTAATCACTTCGCTGATTAGTCATGAGCCAGTACAGTTATGGGGCATATGCTGTTACGTTCACAGGGTACCTGTGAACAGTAACGATTTTCAGGTACAAACAACAGAAAATGTCTAAATTTGGTCAATGGAGACGAAAAGTCCATAATTGTACATAACCAACAATCTATAAATGTAAAACAAGGAATATTTAGTATATAATTTATATGTCAGAAAGAGATAATAATACAATATATGTCTAAATTAGCTGTGTGGAAAGGTATATTGATGTTATGTCTCGGAACGTGAAAGGGGGATATCATGGGAAAGATTCAGGTCAGTTATGACGAGAATCGGGCAAAGGAATATCGAAGGCAGGGGCTCTGGGGAGATGCCACCCTGCTGGATTACTGGATGATTTCGGCTAAGTCATTTCCTGACAAAAAGGTGGTGGTGGACGATCAGGGGACAGGTTGGACCTACAGGGAACTGGATGAGCTTTCGGACCGGCTGGCAGGAGGGCTCCAATCAAAATATGGTCTTCTGGAAGGAGATATTGCCTCGGTTCAGCTTCCCAACTGGGCAGAGTTCACCCTGATTCTCATCGCCTGCTTAAAGCTGGGGGTTGTAGTCAATCCGCTGCTTACCGGGTTTCGGGAAAGCGAGCTTACTCACCGCCTGTCAAAATGCGAGAGCCGGATTTTGTTCCTTCCGGGAATGTTTCGGGGGTGTGACCATGTGGCTCTGGCAGAGCAGGTGGCAGAGAAGGTGCCCAGCCTTAAGCACATTGTCCTTGTGGACAAGCATCCGGAGAGTGTGGGGGAGGCAAAAAGCGTTTCCCGATTGTCGGATATTATCCGGGATTTTAAGCCGATTGAGAGATACACCCGTTCAGAGGCCAATGACGTGGCCATTGTTTTGTTTACCTCAGGGACAGAGAGTGTGGGAAAGGGCGTTATGCTGACTCACAATAATCTGGTGGCCAACATGAAGGGCTACATTTCCCTGACAGATCTTCATTGCTTTGACTCCATGATGATGCCCGTTCCTCTGTCTCACGCCACCGGACTTATGTACGGGGTGCTGGTGCCCTTTATGATGGGTATGACCAGTGTCTTTCTTGAGCGCTACACCATGGACCGGTGTCTGGATATGATTGAACAGGAGCGGTGTACGGTGATTGAGGGCCCCACGGTGATTGCCTATGACATGATGCGCCGGGTGGAGGAGAGGACGGACGTGGATATTTCTTCCCTGCGGTTCTTCTACTGCGGAGGATCCCCGGTGCCCCGGACGCTGGTGAGAAAGGCGTTAAAAAGAGGAATCCGTGTTCTGGGAGTCTATGGCTCCACAGAGAGCGCTCCCCACTGCATCGTGTCTCCCCATTTTCCGGAGGAGAAGGTGCTGACCACCGATGGATGTCAGGTGACAGGGACCGAGATTAAGGTGGTGGACGATCAGGGTAATCAGGTGCCGCCGTGGGTGGAGGGGGAAGAATTGTCCCGGGGGCCGGGAGTGTTTATGGGATATATCCGGGAGCCGGAAATGACGAAGGACGCGCTGGACGAGGACGGATGGTATCACAGCGGCGATCTGTGCATCATGGACGAGGACGGGTTTATCCGCATTACCGGAAGAAAGAAGGATGTGATTATCCGGGGCGGTGAAAATATCAGCAGCGTGGAGATTGAGGGAATTTTGATGCTTCACGAAAATGTGACCGAGGCGGCCGTTGTGTCCTACCCGGACAACCGGATGGGGGAGAAGGCCTGTGCCTACGTGGTGCTTAAGGAGCCGGAGAAGGGGCTGACCATAAAGGAGATGCAGGCCCACATGGAGGCCAACGGCATTGCCAAGTTTAAATGGCCGGAGAGAATCGAATTTATCCAGGCTCTTCCCAGAACGGAGACCGGCAAGATACAGAAGTTTAAGCTTCGGGACGATGTGAGGGAAAAGCTGAAAGAGGAGGCCAGATGATTCCTGAGAGAAGCTATTCAACAGCCTGCATGGCAAGCCGCCGCCCGGTTATGCACAGCCAGTGCCCGGTGTTTTTCAGGTGTGCCCGGTGCGGCGCGGTCAGCGCTTCTTACGGGGCAGGAGCTGAAGGGGTCCCCTGCAGGTGCGGGGAGGTTCAAAAAAGGCTTTCCTTCTCGTCCGGGGAGGAAGGAGGAGACCATGGCTTGTCCTATGTGGTGTTCGGGGGAATGGAGCACAATGCCATTCGGGTTGTGGTGGATAATGGCGCCCATCCCATGACAAAGGAGCATGGAATTGGATGGATTGCCCTGTTTACCTATGAGGGGTTGCAGATGAAATTCCTCGGAGGGTCCCGGACCTCATCGGTTACATTTGCACTGGCGGGGGAGGATGCCTATTCCTTCTGCAACCGGCAGATCTGCCGCATGGGGAGGGAGCATTGCCAGTTTAAGTGCAAGAGAGGATGGCAGATCTATGGGTGGTGCACGGTTCACGGGCTGTACCGACTGGTGCTGTAATTAGGCACTGTCCCGGAAAAGGCTGTACTGGCATCCCACCGGAAGGCTCCGCCCACATGTAACAGACAGTTAAGACTGTAAGGAAATCCAAAAAGAGCATGGCACGCAGGTATCGGGACGATGGGGAAAGGAAGAAAATATATGAAAAAATTGTACACTCCGGGAAGAATCGGCGACCTGGAGATCAAAAACAGAATGGTGATGGCGCCCATGGTGGACGGGTTTGGCACAGAGGGCGCTCCCACAGAGAGAAGTCTGGAGTATTTCCGGGTTCGGGCGGCAGGGGGAATCGGGCTTATCGTGGTGGGCAATGTTCACGTGGATCCGGAGCACCGACATTTGAAACCGGAATTTCATCTCTACGATGATTCCTTCACGGAAAAGCTAAGACCTTTGGCTCAGGTTATTCACAGCCAGGGCGCAAAGGTGTTTGTGCAGCTGATCCATCAGGGAAGGTATGCCCGGTCATCGGAGTATGAGGGAGGGGCAGAGGCAGTGGCTCCATCGGCTGTTTTTACAGGGATGACCAGGGAGACACCCAGGGCGCTTACAGAGGAGGAAATCTGCCGGCTGGAGGATTATTTTGCCCAGGCGGCAAAAAGGGCCATGGAGGCCGGCTTTGACGGGGTGGAGCTGTGCGCCAATTCCGGCTATCTGTTCGGACAGTTTCTCTCGCCTCTCACCAACAAGCGGGAGGACCAATACGGCGGAACCTTAAAGAACCGGGCGGCATTTCTGACAGAGACCATTTGCCGGGTGAAGGAAGCTACAGACGGCAGTTTTCCGGTTACGGTCCGCATGGGAGGAAACGATTTTGTGGCAGGCAGCAACACCAATGAGGAGGCCTGCCGGATTGCCGGGCTTTTGGAGGAGGCCGGGGCGGATGCCATCAGCGTCACCGGAGGCTGGCACGAATCAAGGGTACCTCAGGTTACCATGGATCTGCCCCACGGCGTGTTCAGCTATCTGGGAAGAAATATCCGGCAGTCGGTGGATATACCGGTGATGATGGGAAACCGGATGGACATATTTGCGGCCGAGGAACTGATCGAGCGGGGGGACGTGGATTTTGCTGTGTTCGGCCGTCCCATGCTGGCAGACCCGCAGTTTCCCCAAAAGGCAGCCCAGGGAAGGTATGAGGAGATCCGCCCCTGCATCGGCTGCAACCAGGGATGCCTGGACCATTCCATGAGCGGGAGAGAGATTGCCTGCTTAGGCAATGCAGAGTGCGGGCGGGAGAGTGAGCTGGCAGATGAAAGAGGCCTTCTTCCCACAGAGGTGAGGGAAAAAACGCCGAGAAAGCTTTTAGTCATCGGGGCAGGGGCCGCAGGCATGGAATTTGCCAGGGTGGCCGCCCTTCGGGGACATACGGTGACAGTCTGGGAGAAAGAAAACACTTATGGAGGACAGCTTCGGCTGGCCTCGGCGCCTCCGGCCAGACAGGATTTTAAACGCCTCTCGGACTATCTCTACAAGGCCTGTGTGAGAGCCGGGGTGACCTTCTGCTTTGACAGGCAGGCATCGTCCGGGGAGCTTACAAGACAGTTGGAGGAGAAAGAAGCAGACCGGCTGATTCTTGCCACCGGCGCGTATCCGGTATCTCCTGCCATCCCTGCAGAGAGGGGAATGAATATGGTTCAGGCTTGGGATGTTCTGTCCGGGCAGGCCCGGACAGGAAAGGAGATTGTGGTGGTGGGAGGAGGAGCCGTGGGCATCGAGACGGCAATTTTGCTGGGCGAGGAGGGAACACTGACTGCCGAGGAGCTGCGCTTTCTTATGCTTTATGGGGCCGAGGAGCCGGATACTCTCCGAGAGCTCTTAAACAAGGGCAGCAAAAGGGTCACAGTTGTGGAAATGCAGGACAAGGCCGGAAAGGATATCGGAAAGACGACCCGGTGGATCATGCTGGATCGGTTAAAAAAGCTGGGAATCAAGGTACTCACCGGCTCTGTGGTCACAGAGATAAAGGCGGACGGGGTGATAATACAAAAGGACGGGGAAAACATAAAGCTGTCTGCGGATACGGTGGTCATGGCGGCCGGCTCAAGGTCTGACAATCATCTTTTAGAGCAGCTTAAGGAAAAGGAGGGCCAGGTCTTTGTCATCGGGGATGCCAGGGCGCCGAAAAAGGTGATGGACGCCATCCGTTCTGCCTATGATTTGGGAATTTCAATCGGATGAGAGTTCAGCTTGTCCGAGCATAAAAAACAGGAAGACAGTGGTGAAAAATATGACACAAAATGTATTTGCAGGATTGACGATCCTGGATCATACACGTTACCTGCTGGGGGGATATGCCACTCAGGTGTTTGCAGACTTAGGCGCCAATGTGATCAAGGTGGAGGAAATGGCAAAAGGAGATCTGTGCCGGGAGACGAAGCCATTAAAAAACGGCGTCAGCCACTACTTTTCAGCTCTGAACCGGAACAAAAAGAGCTTTTCCGTAAACCTAAAAAGCCAGGGGGGAAAGGACGCCTACTTAAAGCTTTTGGAGAAAGCAGATATTGTCATAGAAAATTTCCGGCCTGGTGTCATGGACCGACTGGGCATTGGCTATGAGGTGGAAAAGGCCATCCAGCCATCCATTATCCATTGTTCTCTCACCGGCTTCGGACAGGAGGATCCCAGAAGCTTAAAGGCCTATCACGACATTAATTTTCAGGCCTTAAGCGGCTATCTTTCCTTAAACGGGGGCAGGGTAAGTCCCATTCACTTAGCGGACGTGGCCACGGCCATGGTGGCGGTTCAGAGTGTGATGGCGGCGCTTTTGCAGAGACAGAGCACCGGGGAAGGAGCATTCTGCGATGTGCGGATGTTTGATTCCTTTGTTTGGTGGAACTCTATTCTGGACGCCAGATATCAGTTTTTGGGGAATCAGCTTAAGGAGAGTGAGTTGGAGTTTCCGGTGCTGGCCTACAATGTATATGAGACGGCCGATGGAGGGAAAATTTCCATCGGGATGCTGGAGGACAAGTTCTGGGAGGCTTTTCTGGAATTTAATGAGCTTAAGGAGTTAAGACCATACAAGATGAGTGTCCGGGAGGATGAGCCGGAGGCCTTTGGGAAAATGGAGGCACTGTTTTTCAGCAGGACCTTAAAGGAGTGGAAGGAGTGGCTAAAGGACAAGGACATCTGCGCCATGTGGGTGATGGATAAGGAGGACGCGCTGAATTATATTCTGTCAGAAAATCAGGGGCTGATGGAATACTGCGGATTTTCCCGAACCGGAGAGACTCTGCAGACAAGGATCCCCCAGATCGTCAGCACCCTGCCGGTGTCCTTAAAGGGCGCCTCTGAGCCCCCAAGGCTGGGAGAGCACAACCGGGAGATCTTAGAAGGCCTGGGGTATTCGGGGGAAGAGATCGCAAACATGATTTCAACAGGAGCCTGCGGGAGCCTGCAGAAAAAATAGAAGTACACATCAAAAATTCAGGAGGGGAAGCACATGTTGAACAAGGAGAGAATCAGTGAGAAGGAGCTTTACGATTTAAGGATGAAAATCCGTCATGTGGTGGAAAATGACATGGAGGCGCTGTCGGCAGAGATGGAGAAGAGCAATGTCTATCCGCCCGAAATGTGGGAGATCGGCAAGAAAAACGATATGTTCCGCCTGTCTCTTCCCAAGGAATACGGCGGTATGGGCCTGTGCCTGGAGCAGTATTTTACCGTGCTGGAGGAGATTGGCAGAGGCAATCAGGCAATCCGCATGTTTTTCCATGTGGCAAACGGACTTAGCTGGGAGATTATGGCTGAGCACGGAAATGAGGAGATGAAGAGGGACTATCTTCCCAAAATGGGCACAGGCGATTATTTTGTGGCATTTGCCCTGACAGAGCCGGACTGCGGCTCCGGCGTGGATATTCGGAGCACGGCCACCAAAAAGGGAGACAAGTGGGTGCTAAACGGGAGAAAGACCCTGATCTCCTTTACGGATATCTGCGATGCCTATTACATCATTGCGGTGTCTGATGAGAGCAAGCGCAAAAAGGGCGGACACACGGCTTTCTTTGTTCCGGCAGACACCCCCGGCCTTACGGTGGAGAACATGCCTCACATGATGGGATGCCGTGGAACGGGACATGGGGATGTGATCATGACGGATATGGAGATTCCCGATGAGTACCGCTTGGGAGCAGAGGGAGAGGGCCTTACGGTGTTCTTAAATGCCCTGGCCGTGTCCAGAGCCTCCATCGGCGTGTGCCTCTTAGGACTTTCCCAGAGAATGCTTGAGCTGGCCATTGCCCGGGCCAAGGACCGGGTTACCTTCGGAAAGCCCTTGATTCAAAGGCAGGCCGTCCAGCAGACCATCGCCGACATGGCCACCCAGGTTCACGCTCTTCGGCTACTGGCAAGAGACTGCGCCCAGAAGGGGGATAAGGACGAAGATATTGAGATGATTTCCTCCATGCTAAAGCTTCACGGCATTGACACGGTACGCACCGTATCGGACGGCTGCCTGGAGATCTTCGGAGGAATCGGATACTTTGAGGACAACCCCTACGGGCCGGTGGAGCGTCTGTACCGGGATGCACGGGCCATGTGGTTTGAGGAAGGCCCCCGCACCGTTCAGCGTCTGACCCTGGTGCGGAAGGTGATTGCCGCCCGGGGAGAGATCCGTACATCCAATTACTGCTAAGAAAGAAGAGGTGTTTTGTCTATGAGACCACTGGAAGGAATCAAGGTTGTAGAGCTGGCAGAGTATGTTGCCGTGCCGGGGGCGCCCAGGCTTTTAGCCGACTGGGGAGCCACCGTATATAAGATTGAACGCCCCAAGGGCGATCCCAGCCGCCATTTAGGTCCCTCCTTTAAGATGATCGATTTTATGAAGGAGGATTACAATCACTGTGTGGATATGATGGTGGGAGGAAACCGCCAGTACATCTGTCTGGACTTAAAAAAGCCGGAGGGAATGGAGGCGCTTCATAAGCTTCTGGAATCGGCGGATGTGTTTGCCACCAGCTGGAGGCAGAAGGCTTTAAATAAGCTCCATCTGGATTATGATTCACTGAAGGAAAAATATCCCGGCCTGATCTATGCCCAGGTCACCGGGTACGGGGATAAGGGGGAGGAGAAGGACAACCCCGGCTATGACACCATAAGCTACGCGGCAAGGGGCGGCTGGTTCCGCTCCCTGCCCCAGGAAGGGGATGCCCCCATGAATTGGCCCAATGCTCTGGGGGATCTGCCGGCATCCGTGGCTCTGGCTGCCGGCATCTGCGGGGCTTTAGTGAGAAAGGCCAGGACAGGGTTAGGAGACAGGGTATCGGTCAGCCTGTACCATGCGGCTCTGTACTTCCTTACCGTAGGCATTGTCACCAGCACCTATGACAATCACTATCCCAGCTCCCGAAAGAATCCCCCCAGCCCCTTAAACAACACCTATCCCACAAAGGACGGCGGGTGGATCTATCTGTGTATGCCTGTGTACAATGCAGAGTTTAACAAGTGCATGGACCTGATTGAGCGGCCGGATCTCATCGACTCCCCGGTGTACAGCGACTACAACAAGGTTTTGGCGGAAGGACGGGTGACGGAGGTGGTGAACCTGATTGAGGAAGGCTTCATGAAGAAGGATGTGGACGAGTGGGTGCGTATTTTTAAGGAGAAGGACACACCGGCGGGCAAATGTTTTACGGTGGATGACATTTTAAAGGATTCCCAGGCCTGGGACAATGATTTTCTGCGAAAGATTCGTTATGACAACGGGGAGGAAAAGATCGTAACCGACACGCCCATCCGTTTTGAGAGCATGGGCCTTCCGCCTCTGAAAAAGTCCAAGCCTATCGGCTACCACACGGAGGAGGTGCTTGAGCAGTACGGGTACACAAAGGAGCAGCTGGAGGAGATGAAAAAAAGCGGGGCTATTGTGGTAAAGAAGCATAACAGGGATTAAAAGACAAAAGAAAATAAACATGGCAGAAAGACGAGGTGGTTAGGAATGGCGACAATTTATACGGAGGATCAATTGGGGATTCAGGAATTGATCCGTAATTTTATGAAAAAAGAAGTGAAGCCTTATCTTCGGGAGCTGGACGATAAGGGAGAGTTTCCCTTAGATATCTATAAGCAGGCATTTGAGCTGGGGCTCCATTGTCTACAGATCCCGGAAGAGTTCGGAGGAGCGGGTATTGATTATGTGACCATGGCGGTGGCGTTGGAGGAGATGGGAAAATGTGACCCGGGCTTTGCCATTACCATGCTCAGCACATCCATGACCCTTAAGTGTATTCTTTTGGGAGGCAACAAGGAGCAGAAGCAGCGGGCGGCGGATATTCTGATTCCGGGAGCCCACGGATGCTTTAGCATGACAGAGCCCGGCGCCGGCTCCGATGCCCTGGGGCTGCGCACAACCGCCCGGGAGGACGGAGATGCTTACATCTTAAACGGGACCAAATGCTTTGCCACCAACGGCGCCTACAGCGATCTGTATGTGATCATCGCCACGGTGGACAAGTCCTTAGGCTCCAAGGGGACGGTGGCATTTATGGTGGAAGGAGGCACCCCGGGACTGAACGTGGGAAAGCATGAGAACAAGATGGGGCTCCGCCTTTCCAACACCTGCGATCTGTATCTGGAGGATGTGCGGGTGCCGAAGGCCAATATGCTGGGCTTTGTGGGGGACGGCATAAAGATTGCCCTCAGCGGGCTGGATACGGGGCGCATTTACAATGCGGCCATTGCCGTGGGAATCGCCCAGAATGCCATCGAGGAGAGCGTGGCCTACGCAAAGACCAGAGAGCAGTTCGGCAAGCCGATCATTGAGAATCAGGCTCTGAAAATGATGCTGGCCGACATGCAGATCGGCACGGAGGCGGGACGCCAGCTGGTGTTTAATGCCATGCGGCTGTTGGATTCGGGAGTAAAGAAGGTCAGCATGGAGGCCTCCTGTGCCAAGACCTTCTGCAGCGACAACGCGGTGAAAGTGACTACCGATGCGGTGCAGATCTTAGGTGGCTACGGCTACAGCAAGGAATATCCGGTGGAAAAGATGATGCGTGATTCCAAGATATTCCAGATCTTTGAGGGAACCAATCAGATTCAGCGTCTGGTTATCTCAAAGGAGATGGCAAAGCTTTATTAGACGGTCTGTGCAGTTGTGGGTAACGTACCGGATAAAGGTCATGGAAATAGAAAGGGGAATTTGGTATGGCAATGAAGAGAGAATACGGCGCGGAGCAGCCGTATATAAAGTGTGGAATGTTTAAGGTTCGTATTCCGTTTATCCATTGTAATCCCACATTTCCTGAAGCGATTCAGGGAATGTGCAACGGCGTGCTGTGTTTTGGGGCAATCGCCACCATCATGCTCTGTACGGGGGTCAGCGAGGAGGCAGCCTTCGGAGCGGCTTTTCTAAGCACGTTTCTCTATGTGATTAACTCCCTGGCTGGGGATCCCACTGTCTGCGGCTGGATTATGCCGGCAGTTCCTCTGGTGGTGGCATTCTGTCAGGGGTATCCGCAGGAGTTGAGAGTGCAGGCAATGGCAGCCTTACAGCTGATGCTGGCGGCAATCTTTTTGTTCCTGGGTGGAACCGGGCTGGCCAAAAAGGTGATCGCCCTTGTGCCGCCCAGCATCAAGGGAGGAATCGTCCTGGGGGCAGCCATCGCCTCTATTTTCGGAGAGTACAAGGAGGGAGGACGGGTAGGCCAGTTTCCCATTACAATCATGGTATCCACGGTGGCAATGATTTTCTTTTTGTACAGCCCCGTGTTTAAGAGCTGGGTGAAAAAAGGCAATCCGGCGGCTAAATTCCTGGCCAGTCTGGGACTGGTACCGGCAGTGGTTCTGGCCATGCTCCTGGCAGCAGTCACCGGCGAAAGCCCCATGCAGTTTTCATTGTTCCCGCTCATAACCCTTCCCAATTTTGCAGTGATGTTTCGGGAGCTGTCCCCTCTTTCCGTGGGATTTCCCAGCATCGGTATTCTGATCTCAGCCATTCCCACGGCCTTTGCCATCTATATTGTGGCATTTGGAGATACCCTGGTTTTGAAGGAGATCGTTAGGGACGGAACCGCCTCCCGCAAGGATGAGTACTGTGAGCTGAATGTAAACCGGGTCAGCATCACGGCAGGGCTGCGCAACCTGATTCTGGGATTGCTTTGCCCCTTCGGGCCCCTGGCATCCCCTCTGGGCGCCGCCTTTACCATCTCTATGCTTCAGGGCTATCAGGACAGGGGAGAAAAGGGCTTTTACAGTGTCCACGGCGGCGCCATGTCAGGCAACTATATGCCGTTTATTACCATGCTGTTTACTCCCATTGTAAGTCTGGTCCGCCCCATTGCCGGTATCTGCATGAGCCTCTGTCTGGTATCCCAGGGCTTTACCTGTACGGCCAGCGGAATCGGGCTGTGCCGTGATAAGGCGGATCTGTCCATCGCCGGAGCCATTGCGGCGGTGATGGTGGCCAAGGGGGCAGCCTGGGGGTTTGCCGTGGGAATCGTGTGCTATATTTTTATTGCGTCCAGGGAGAAACGGCAGGAGGATATTGCCTACAACCGTTCGGTCATTGAAGCCGAGGAGGAGGAAGAGCGCAAGGCTCAGGCTCTGCGCCAGGGAGCAGGAGCGTAGAAGGTAAAAACGAGGAGTGATAATTTATGAATATATTAGTATGTGTCAAGCAGGTGCCGGACACCACGGAGATAAAAATCGATCCGGTTACCAATACATTGATCCGAAGCGGTGTGCCAAGTATCGTAAATCCTTTTGACGGATACGCCTTAGAGGCGGCCGCCCGGATAAAGGATGCTCATCCGGACGCCAAAATTGTGGTTATGTCCATGGGGCCCGGCCAGGCCCAGGCGGCGCTTAAGGAATGTCTGGCCATTGCCGCCGACAAGGCGTATCTTATATCCGATCGGGCATTCGGCGGCTCCGACACCCTGGCCACCAGTTACATTCTCTCAGCCGGAGTGAAAAAAATTGAAGAGCTGGAGGGGAAATTTGACATGATTTTCTGCGGCAAGCAGGCCATTGACGGGGATACGGCCCAGGTGGGCCCGGAGCTGGCGGAGCATTTGGGACTGCCTCAGGTGACCTATGCTTTAGAAGCCTGGGCGGAGGAAAACAGCTTAAGGGTATTAAAGGAGGACACGGATAAGAAGCTTCTCGTACAGATTCGCACGCCCTGTCTGGTTACCTTCACAAAGCCGTCCTTTGATCCCCGCTATCCCAGCATCAAGCGGAAGCTGGCAGCTAACCGGGCTCGGATTCCGGTGCTGGGGGCAGCGGATCTGCCGGACATTGATCTTATGCGGGCAGGGCTTAAGGGCTCTCCAACCAAGGTGAAAAAGACCTTCTGTCCGGAGCGCAAAAAGGGCGGGGTGATGATTCGGGAGGACAGTGGCCAGGCATCGGCAGTAAAGCTATTCCAACTGCTGGAAGATGCCCATGTGATTTAAAGAGGTGACGAAAATGGATGCAAAGACAAAGGATTTATGGGTGTTTATTGAGACGAAAGAGGACGGAAGCCCCTTAAGTGTAGGACTGGAGCTTTTAAATCCGGGACGTGCTTTGGCGGGAAAACAGGGTGGAAGGCTGGTAGGCGCTGTGATTGGCTGTCATACGGACGAGGCCGTAAAGGCGGCCGGGGAGTATGGGGCAGATCAGATCGTGGTGGTGGACGGTGAGGAATACAAGGAGTATTCTACCGATGCCTACACAGCGGCTCTGTTTTATCTGATGGAGAAGTATGCGCCTACTACCATGCTGATTGGCGCCACCCCCAATGGCCGGGATCTGGCTCCAAGGCTTTCCTGCCGGCTGAATACAGGTCTCACGGCGGATTGCACCAATCTGGATGTGGATGAAGAGTCAGGAAATATGGCCTGGACCCGCCCGGCATTCGGAGGAAATCTGATGGCAACGATTTTGTGCCCGGATCACCGTCCCCAGCTGGGAACCGTCCGTCCGGGGGTATTTAAAAAGGAAAAGCCTTTTAAGGCCGTGGAGGCGGAGGTGATTCGGGAGAGCTTTGTATTTCCCAAGGAGAATATCCGGACAATGGTTTTGGAGAAAATCAGGGAGGCGGCCGGAGAGCTGGTGGATCTGGAAAATGCAGAGATCATTGTCTCCGGCGGCCGGGGAGTAGGAGGCCCGGAGGGCTTTAAGACCATAAAAAGGCTGGCGGATGTGCTGAAAGCTACGGTTGGTGCTTCCAGAGCCGCGGTGGATGCCGATTGGATCGGCCATTCCCATCAGGTTGGGCAGACCGGAAAGACGGTGGGTCCGAAGATTTATATTGCCTGCGGTATATCCGGCGCGATTCAGCACATAGCCGGCATGAGCAGTTCGGATTGTATTATTGCCATCAACAAGGATCCGGATGCCCCGATTTTTTCCATAGCCGATTATGGTATTGTGGGAGACCTTTTTGAGGTGGTGCCGGCCCTGGCAGAGGAGATAGAGAAGGCCAGAGGGGTGTAGGAAAGATGAGAAAAGCGGATTTGGGGAAACAGATTTCCTCAGATCCGTTTTTTATTTGCATGGACCTTTGCAGGTCCGTCTCATCTGTGCTATAATGGAAAAAACAGCCATGAAATAAGAAAAACCGGCCTGAAAACAGAAGAGGGAGGACAGATGATGAAGAGAATTATGAATGCGATAAAAAGAACAGGAGCAGTCAGTCTGGCTCTAATATTGGCCGCGAATATGGCAGGATGCGGAAAAAAGAGCCTGCTGGACCCGAAAAATCCGGTATCTCTGACCATATGGCACTACTATAACGGCTCCCAGCAGGCAGCCTTTGACGCCCTGGTGGAAGAATTTAATGACACCGTTGGCCGGGAAAAGGGCATTTACGTGCAGGGCTACTCCCAGGGCTCGGTTCCCGATCTGGAAGCGGCAGTGCGGGACGCCATTGCAGGGAAGGTGGGGGCAGATGCCATGCCGGATATTTTTTCTTCCTATGCAGACACCGCTTATGAGGTGGAGCAGGCAGGCGCTCTGGCCGATTTATCTGTCTACCTTGGCGATGAGGAGCTGTCAAAATATGTGGATTCCTACATAGAGGAGGGCCGCATTGCATCGGACGGCACTTTGCGGATCTTTCCCACGGCCAAATCCACAGAGATTATGATGATCAATAAGACGGACTGGGAGCCCTTTGCCGCGGCCACAGGCGTTTCTTTGGAGGATTTAAGGACCATAGAGGGAGTGGCGGCCACAGCCCGGATCTACTATGAATGGACGGACAGCCTGACTCCAGAGGTGCCGGAGGATGGGAAGGCCTTTTACGGAAGGGATGCGGTGGCCAATTATTTTATTATCGGAATGCAGCAGCTGGGCGTGGAGATTTTCCAGGTGGAAAACGGCGAGATGACCCTTCATGTGCCAAAGGAGGAGCTGCATCGCCTCTGGGATAATTATTATGTGCCCATGGTTAAGGGGTATTTCGGAGCCTACGGCTCCTTCCGCTCCGATGATGTGAAGACAGGAGACATTCTGGCCTACACAGGCTCCATTTCCTCAGCCATGTATTTTCCGGATCAGGTGGAGTCGGATAAGGATACCCATGCCATTGATTACATAGTGATGACGGCTCCGGTGCTTGAAGGGGGGAAAAACTATGCAGTGCAGCAGGGAGCCGGCATGGTGGTCAGCAAGTCCGATGAGAAGCACGAGTATGCGGCTGTGGAATTTTTGAAATGGTTTACCCAGGCGGAGAACAATCTGCGGTTCGGATGCGTATCCGGCTATCTGCCGGTGATGAAGGAGGCCAACAGCACCGAAAAGCTGGACCAGGTGATTGGGGACCAGGGTCTGGCGGTATCCCCCAAGACCTATGACTGTCTGACAACGATTTTCGGTCAGATGAAGGATATGACCCTCTACACCAACAAGAGCTTTAAGAACGGCTCCTCAGCCAGGAAGGTCCTGGAATATAACCTGGCAGACAAGGCGGTTGAGGATCGTCAGTCTGTGCTCCGGGCCATCGAGGAGGGAAAAAGCCTTGAGGAGGCATCGGCTCCTTATGTGACAGAGGAGGCCTTTGAGAAATGGTACGATTCCTTCTGTGACGCGCTGAACAAATCCATTGATGAATAAGCAGGGATAGGATGAACGACAAAAATAAGAATAGAAAAAAATCGACAATATTCCGGATTTTCCTGGCTCCGCTGATTGCCATCATGCTGGTACAGAGTGCCATTACCGTTGGCACTCTGATCACCCGGCGGACGGCAGAAATGCTGGAGGAGTATTCCGGCAATATGATGAACCGTCTGGTGGAAAACCGCAGGGTGATCCTGCAAAATGAGATGAATCAGCGCTGGTCTTCTATTCGGGAGCAGGGAGAGGTGATGAATCATCTTTTGGAAGTTTTTTTGGCGGAGGAAGGGATTTCCCTGAAAGAGCTTTCAGAGTCGCCGGAGAGGAAGGCCCGGCTGCTTGAGCTGCTCTTTCCGGAGAGTCTGGAGATCCTTCACGGCAGCTCCACAACCGGAATCTTTCTGATTCTCACAGGGGACGATACGGAGGCGGCAGGGGATTTTGACGGCTTCTTTATCCGGGATTCGGATCCGGAGAAAAATCCGGTGAATCATTCGGATCTTTTGCTGGAGAGAGGAAGCAAGGAGCTTTCGAGAAAATGGGGAATCCCCTTAGACACATACTGGACCACCCGGTTTTCAATGGACGGGCCGGGAAACAATCCATCGGATCGCTTTTTCTATGAGCCATGGAGGGCAGGTGTGGCATATGGGGACGCGGACCCAAGGGATTTGGGCTACTGGGCTTTTCCCTTTTCTCTGGAAAAGAAAATAGTGGATGCCTATGAGATGATTACCTATTCACTGCCTCTTCGGCATGAGGGACAGGTGTACGGCGTGCTGGGAGTGGAGATTGCCTGCAACAGGATAAATGACTATTTTCCGGTGGCGGAGCTCAATGAATCCCAGCAGTCCGGATATATGCTTGCCGTGAGAACAGGGGATCACATCTATAAGCCTTTGGTGGGAAAGGGCGTGCTTTATAATCTGGTCCGGGGACAGGAAAGCGGGTTCACTTTGAAGGAGACCAGGTATGACAACCTTTCTCTGTTGAAGGATGTGGATTTAAGCGGGCAGGGTGTCTACGGAGTGGTATGCCCCCTGAATTTGTACAGCAACTATGTCCCCTACGAGAATACGGAATGGGTCCTTTTTGGATTGGATACGGAGGAGGACCTTTTCGGCATGAGCCGCCAGCTCTATGTGTGGATTTTCATTGCCCTTCTGATAGGTCTTGTTTTTGGGGTGGTCGGTATCTATTTTGTGGTAAGGCACTTAACCAGGCCGGTTCAGCAGCTGATGGAGTGTATCCGCGGGGGGAGAGACGGGCTTTTAGGATTTAAACCCTCCAATATCTTAGAGATTGATGATCTGTATCAGGTAGTGGCCAATCTGACGGAGCGGCAGAAGGAGGCAGAAAACATTCTCTTGGAGGAGAAGGAGCGATACAAGGTGGCCCTGGAATCCTCGGAGGATATATTTTTTTCCTATGATCTGCACAGTCAGATGCTGGATCTTGTCAATCACAAGACCATGAGCGGAAAATGGCAGTGCCCCAGGAAGGAAAGCGGCTTTATCAACCCGGAATACATCTATGAAGATGACAGGGAGGAAGCCATAAAGGCACTGGGGCAGGACGTGGACAATTATTACGCGGAGTTTCGCATACGCTGGCCGAAAAATCCGGAGTTTACCTGGGTGGCGCTGACCGGAAAGGTAATTCATGACACAGACGGCCGGCGGTGGAAGCTGGTGGGAAGCATCCGCAATATTCAGGAGCAGAAGGAGCGGGAGGCCAGGAGAATCAGGAAGAACACCACTGACGGGGTTACAGGCCTTTATGTATTTGGCGCCGGTATGGAAAAGATGGCCGAAAGCAGGAGAGTCTGTCCGGAGGGAGTGATGGCAGACCTGTTTTTGGACGGGCTTCGGGAGGCCGGGGAGAAAAACGGGATTGTTTTCAGTGATATGATTCTGGAGGAGACCGGAAAGCTGATTCAGAGTGAGTGCAAAAAGCTGTCCCAGGAGAAAAACAGAAAGGCGATGGCTTTGCGCCTGAGCCGGGACGAGATTGTTCTGTGGCTGGAAAATTATTCCAGGGAAAAGGCAGAGGAGTTTGTGGAAGCATTTTTAAGGAAAATGGAAGTGGTTTTTCCGGAGGAGATGTTTCATGTTCGGGTATCTGCGGGTCTGGCTCAGGGAAGAATGGGATTTTCCGGTGAGATGCTGATCCGTATGGCAAAGCTGGCCCGGGCTGAAAGAGTCTCCGGCACCGAAAAGCCGTATGCTTTTTACGAAGATTATTCCGGAAAAAAACCGGTCCTTTTGCCTGCTCTACAGGGACAGGAAATCAACAGCCCGGATTATGATGAGGATACCAGCCTGGTGTCCGTGGCCTTAAACCTGTTTGGGAGAGGCGATCATTTTTCGGCTCAAATGATGCTGATGATCCGAAAAATCGGACGGTTTTATCATGCCAGCCATGTGTTAGTGTCTCTGCTTAGGGAGGATTTTAATTCCAATTATCTCAACTATCAGTGGCACAGAGATGAAAGAGCCATTCGGGAAAGCGTGAGAAAATATAAGGAGGAAGAAAAGGCAGACTTTTATACATGGCTGGGGCCAAAGGAGGTCCGTTATTTTTCCTCGGAGGACAGCAGAGAGCCTGTTATCCGGTGCTTTCTGAGCATTGAGCCAGGACAAAGCGGGGTGGTGCTGCCCTTGTACGACAGCGGAAGCTATGTGGGAAATCTCTGTATTCTTGGTGTTGGACCGGAGCTTTTGGACAAGGGGGAGGAGTATCAGAATCTTGCGGAGCTTGGCAGAGCCATCCAGAGTCAGCTCAACCAGCAGCAGCACGACATTGCCAGCAAGGCAAAGTCGGAATTTTTGTCCCGCATGAGCCATGAGATCCGCACGCCGATGAACGGTATCATTGGCATGACAGCCATTGCCTTACAAAAGGATCAAAGCCAGGAGCGGATTTTGGACTGTTTGCAGAAAATACAGACCTCCTCGGATTATCTGCTGGGGCTGATCAATGATATTCTGGATATGTCCAAGATTGAGAGCGGCAAGATGAAGCTAGAGCCTGTGAATTTTAACATGCATGAAATGCTGGGAACCATTCAGGAATTGATCACCGCCCAGACATCAGCCAAGGGGATTGATTTTGTGCAAAAAATCAAGGTGACGGATCCCTGGTTTATGGCAGACAGGATCCGCATCAGTCAGGTAATTATCAATCTCCTGGGAAATGCCGTGAAATTCACTCCTCCAAAAGGGAGAATTACCCTGACTGTAGAGGAAACCAGAGTCTCAGAGGAGAAGGCAATGATGTATTTTGCGGTCCGGGACACGGGAGTGGGGATTGCCAAGGAGGATCAGGATCGGGTGTTCCGCTCCTTTGAACAGGCTTCCGGCGCCAATACCTCCAAGCAGCAGGGAACCGGTCTTGGGCTTTCCATCAGCAGCCGTCTGGTGCAGATGATGGGGAGCAATATTCAGCTGGACAGCGTCCCGGGAGAGGGAAGCTGCTTTAGCTTTTCCATTCTCATAGCTTTTGGCAGGGAACAGAAAAAACAGGAGGAGACGGAGAGAATCTCCTTTGAGGGATTCCGGATTTTGGTGGTGGAGGACAATGAGCTCAACTCCGAGATCGCCCAGTGTCTTTTGGAGGAGCGGGGCTTTCAGGTGGATTGTGTCTATGACGGCGCCCAGGCCACGGAGCGCATCCGCACCACCTCGCCGGGCACTTATGATGTGATTCTTATGGATATTATGATGCCGGTGATGAACGGACTGGAGGCGGCCCGCGCCATCCGGAGCATGGAGCGGGAGGATTGTCGCACTGTACCCATTATTGCCATGTCAGCCAATGCCTTTGACGATGATCTGAAAAAGTCCGTGGAGTGCGGCATGAACGGACATCTGTCAAAGCCGGTAGAGGTGGATAAGCTGTATCAGACATTGGATCAGGTGATCCGAAGCAGGGGCGGGAGGGAGTAGTTGTATTTTTCAGACATAAATTAAAAAGAGTGTTTCCGGAAACGGAAGTGTTCAAATAAAACGTAACAGTTCAGACGGCGGGAAATTTGACATGAATTTTGAGCGTCAAGCTTGCTTGTAAGTCAAAACTCATGTCAAATTTCACATCGGATGTCCATCCGATGCTTCTTGTCCGGCGCAGACGGGCAAGAAGATACCCGTCTGAACTGTTATAATAAAGCAAAGGGGGATTCATATTTATGTACAAATTGTGGGAAGCATTGAAGGAGGCAAAAAAGTATCGCTGGGTGGAGCTGTCCCATTCTCTAAGCAACGACAGTCCTTACTGGGCGGGGATTCCAAAAGGGTCAGTGGAGCTGGGAGTGACCTGCTTTGACTGGGGAAATGAGATGCTTGACTGTCTGATTCAGACCTTTAAGTTTCCGGGACAATTCGGAACCCACATTGATTTTCCGGGACATTTTGTGAAGGAGAGAGAGCTGTCTGAGCATTATGGGGTGAAGGATCTGATCTTCCCCCTGTGTGTGGTGGATGTGTCAGAGAAGGTAAAGGAGAATCCTGTCTATGTGGTCACGGCAGAGGATATCCGGGAGTATGAGGCCAGGTACGGTGCCATTCCAGACGGCGCCTTTGTGGCCCTTAGGACGGATTGGTCAAAGAGATGGCCGGATATGGATGCTCTGTCCGGAACAGACGCCGATGGCGGAGAGAATTTCCCCGGATGGTCCATGGAGGCGCTGAAATACATCTATGAGGAGCGGAATGCCGCTGCCAACGGCCATGAAGCTCTTGACACGGACGCTTCCGTGGAGGCTGCCGCGGCAGGAGATCTGGCCTGTGAGCGGTATGTACTGGATAAGGGGAAGCTGCAGGTGGAGGTCCTTGCCAACCTGGATCAGGTGGCTGCGGCAGGGGCAGTGATTATTGTTTCCTATCCGAGAATTGAGGGAGCCACAGGACTTCCGGCGCGGGTGTGGGCGATAACAGAATAGGACAGAGATTGTTTCCGGACCAGAGAGGATGCTGGTCCGGATTTTTTAGGTATAACGGGCATGCCATCGGTCTGAATACAATATCCGCGTAGTCCTTTCCTGAGGGAAACTCGCGAATCAGAGTATATTCATTGATGGCCTGATAAAATGCCGGGATAAATACTTTTCAGTTCATCAATAATACAATTTTGGATAATGGAAATTATACTATTTATGGGCAGATTAATCAACGGAAAAGCTCACATAACATATAAATGTATTTTGCCTATGGTTAGAGTGCATATAAATGTATTTTACCTATAAGTAAGACGGGTGTATGATATGAATATAGACAACCGGGGGTATGAGAGATGAAGAGTTGAAGAAGAAGTAACAGTTTAAGGGTTATCTGAACTGTTACGAGAAGAACAAAAACATAAGGAGGAACAAGGTATGGAACGTGTTGCACAGGCTCAGGAAAAATTTGGGGAATTGATTCGGTCGGAGTTTGAGCGGATTGAGCGGATGAAGCAGGATAACCAGGTGAAGGATTTTGCTTCACTGGAAAATATCGTGGTGGGGATCCTTCCCGGCGATGGGATAGGCCCCATCATTATGGAGCAGGCCCTGCGGGTGATCCGGGCATTGATTCCCAAGGAGATTGCAAGCGGAAAAGTAAAGCTTGAGGTGATTGAAGGGATGACCATCGAGAACCGGGCCGAAAAGCTTCAGAGTCTGCCGGACGAGGTGTTTGAAAAGATCAAAAAGTGCGATGTTCTCTTAAAGGGGCCCATGGTGACGCCCAGGGCCGGTGATCCGTGGCCCAATCTGGTATCCGCCAACAGTCTGCTGCGCCGGGGACTGGAGCTGTTCGCGGCAGTGCGCCCTATCCGGATTCCGGACAAAGGGATTGACTGGACCTTTTTCAGGGAGAATATCGAGGGAGAATATATCTGGGGAAACAAGGGAATCCAGGTGGATGAGGACTTGGCGGTGGATTTTAAGGTGCAGACCAGACAGGGAAGCCAGCGGATTGCCAGGGCGGCCTTTGCGTTTGCCAGAAAGAATGGCAAGAAAAATGTGACCATTGTCACAAAGGCCAACATTGTAAAGCTGGCGGATGGAAACTTTATCAAGGCCGTGAGAAAGGTGGGAGAAGAGTATCCGGAGATTGAGATTCAGGAGAGACTGGTGGATGCCATGTGCGCCAAAATGCTGGATCCAGAGTTTAACAAGGGGATTGAGGTGGTGGTGCTTCCCAATCTGTACGGAGATATTGTCACCGATGTGGCGGCGGAGCATCAGGGCGGCTTAGGTACGGCTTCCTCCTCCAACCTTGGAAATCAATATGCCATGTTTGAGGCCATTCACGGCACGGCTCCCTATCTGATAAGCCATGGAAGAGGGGAGTATGCGGATCCCAGCTCCCTTATACGGGCAGCAGGTATGCTGCTGGCTCACATCGGCTTTGTGGATAAGAAGGAGCTTTTGGAGAAGGCCATGGATATTTGTACAGTGACCGAGAGAAAGGTAGTGCTGACTACCTTTACGGAGGATGCCAGCACAAAGGAATTTACGGATTATGTGATAGACACGATTGAGAGATTGAAATAAAAAAGTAATTCAGGAAAAGGTTTCCCGTATCACCCTTCCCAGTGCCAGTGCCGCTTTTGAGTGATAAGTGGAGTAGGGATGGGCCAGTGCCAGCTCCAAAAAGACCCCTTCCCTCCCGATGGACAGATAGACCGTGTCCGGGTCGTCTCTGGCGCAGGAGTGGTAGGTGAAAGCCAGCCCCAGGCCGGCTTGCGCCATAGCCACTCCCAGATCAGCGGAGATGTTGGTATTGTAGGCAATGGGTTTGATACCGGCCTTTTGGAACTGGCGGCGGCTGTTGCTGCCAAGGATTGTATCATAGTCGCTTAGGATATATTCAAACGGGGTTGTATTTTTGAGATCAACCCAATAGTAAGGGGAATTTTCCCTTTTGTGGGCAAATTCCATGACCGGATGATTCCGGTTGGCCACAATAAATATTTCATCTTTTTTTATAAATTCTACTTCGTGGGTCAGGCGGGTTAAGGGCAGGGCTACAATGGCTAAGTCAATGGAGCCCTCCACCAGCCGGTCCTCTAAGGCCATGCTGTTCTGCTCCACGATATCAACCCGGATTCCAGGGTATTTTTCATAGAAGCTTGTCAATATTTTGGGCAGCATATATCGGCCCCTGAAGGAGCTGATGCCAAAAATCACGCTTCCGCCGTGAAGCCCGGCCATATCCCACAGCTCGTTTTGGACCAGCCGGTAGTGGGTTAAGATAGTGCGGGCATTGTCAACAAAAAGAGTTCCGGCAGAGGTGGGGCGGATTCCCTTGGAGGTGCGTATAAAGAGAGGCAGCCCCAGTTCCGATTCGTATTGCTGGAGAAACTGGCTTAGGCTGGACTGGGCCATGTAAAGCTTGTCGGCGGCTCTGGAAATGCTTCCTTCGTCTGCCAGGGTGACAATGTAGGTTAGTTCTTTTAGATGCATGTTGGGTTATCTCCTTTTTCCATGGCTGAGTATTCTCACTATTAAACGAAATGACATGGATTTATTTCGTTTAAGTCATGGGGATTCAGTTTTGAAAGATTAATCTAAAAAATTTATATATTATCATCGGTTTTACCTATGGTGTATATATAATATTTTCGGTTTCATCAATTTTAAATTTATTATATGATAAAAATACATCAAAGGCAAGACGAAAATACAGTGGGATTTTAAGCGTTTTGCTGGGAGAGTGAGTAGCTGCTTAGAAAGAGTAACGGCTGCGGATGGGTACTAAAAAATAAGGAGGAAGGAAGAAATGGGAAAGGTATCTTTAAAGGGCGTCATTGATATGCACGTACATTCCAATCCGGATATCCGGCATCGGGCATATGATGACTTTGAGCTGATGGAGGCAGGGATCCGGGTTGGAGCCAGGGCAATTGTGATCAAGACCCATCAGGGAACCACGGTGGATCGGGCGTTTCTGTGCAACCGCCACAATGAGATCGTCCATCAGGGGGATAATGATTTTACCATGTTCGGCAGTGTCACCATGAACCGCCAGATGGGCGGAATCAATCCCTGGGCAGTGGAGAGCGGCTTAAAGCTGGGGGCCAAAGTGATCTGGCTGCCCACTCAGTCGGCCAGGAATAATATGATAAAGCAAAATCAGGATCCGGACGGCTGTGTGGATGTGATTCGGGACAAAAAGGTGGTTCCGGAGCTTCTCAGCATATTTAAGCTGGTGAAGGATTACGATGTGGTTTTGGGAACCGGCCACGTATCGCCTGAGGAGTGCTTTGTGGTGGTGGAGGCAGCCAGAAATGCAGGAGTGAAGAAGCTGGTGGTGACCCATCCGGAGTGGTGGATGGTGGGCATGTCCCTGGAGGATCAGGTGCGGATCGTGAAGGATTATGATGTGATTTTAGAGCACTGTTTTGCACAGCCTATGGGAGGCGGCAAATATAAGAGCAACCTGCCCATGAACCTGGAGGCTGTTAAAGCATGCGGCTACAAAAATGTCATGGTTTCCACAGACGGCGGACAGGTGGAGAATCCCAACTGGGAGATTGCCCTGGAGCAGTATATGCAGTATCTTTTTGATCATGGAGTAGGAGAAGAGGAGCTTCGCTATATGACCCACGATATCCAGGCAGGACTGCTGGGGATTGAATAAAAGGAGGATGTTATGCTGAGTGCATTGATAATAGGGGCGATTGCCCTGTCGGTTGCCATAGGATATAAGACAAAATTTAATACGGGATTTTTTGCAATTGTATTTGCCTATCTGATCGGTTGCTTTGCCATGGGAATGAAGACAAAGGCTGTGATTGCCGGATGGCCGGTCAGCACCATGTTTGTGATTTTCTCTGTCTCTCTGTTTTACAATTTTGCTCTGGTAAACGGCACATTGGAGAAAACGGCCCGGTATCTTCTGTATGCCTGCCGGAGATTTCCGGGGCTTCTGCCCTTTGCCCTTTATCTGGCCAGCGCGGGAATCGCCGCTTTGGGGGCAGGCTTTTTTACGGTGATGGCATTTATGGCGCCTATCACCATCCTGATCTGCAAGGAGGCCAAGATGGATCAGCTGACCGGCGCGGTTGCCATCAACTGCGGGGCCCTGTCAGGAGCCAATTTCATGACCAGCGGAAGCGGAATTATCTTCCGGGGACTGATGGAGGAAAACGGATTGGGAGAGGCTGCATTTTCCTACACGGCGGTGATTTTTGTGGGAAGTGTGTTGTTTTCGCTGCTGCTGATTGCAGCCTTCCGCTATATTCCCAAGAATAACCGCACCATTGGCAAGGGTGTGACCTTTGAAAAGCCGGAGCCGTTTACAGACAAGCAGAGGATTAATCTGTACCTTATGATTGCGATGATCGCTGTGGTTTTAATTTTCCCGATTTTACATATTGTGATGCCGGGCGCGGAGGTGATTTCCTTTATCAACAGCAAGATGGATGTGGGGCTGGTGGCAGTATTGTTCTCTGTCATTGCCATGTTTTTTGGGCTGGCGCCTCAGAAGGACGTGATTGCCAAGGTTCCGTGGAATACCATCATCATGATATGCGGCGTGGGCATGCTGATCAATGTGGCGATTGAGGCGGGAACCATCGACCTTTTGGCAGCCTGGGCGGGAAGCAGCCTGCCGGCCTGGATTGTGCCTATTGCCTTTAGCATCATCGGAGCTATCATGAGCTTTTTCTCCAGCACTCTGGGCGTGGTGTGTCCCGCGCTGTTTCCACTGGTGCCCACTCTGGCAGGGGCTACGGGGATCAGTCCGCTGGTACTCTTTGCCTGCATTGTGATCGGCGCTCAGAGCTCGGCCATCTCACCCTTCTCCTCCGGCGGAAGTCTGGTGCTTGGCTCCTGCAGCACCGAGGAGGAGAGAAATGAGATGTTCCCCAAGCTGTTGTTTGTGGCAGTGCCGGCCAGTGTTCTGTCGGCGGTGGTGTTTAATCTGATTCTGTCTTTGGTGCTGTAAAAATGTTAACGGAGGAAAAGCCCTGTGCTTTTTCTCCGTCAGCTATTCTCCAGATAAAAAAGAATCTGGCGTTTGTGCTCTAAAAATCTCTCAGAGAGAGGAAAGTCTTTGCCCCTTGGCCGGGGCTCCTCGATCCGGATTTCTTTTGTGATACGGCCGGGCCGTCCTGTCAGCAGGCAGACCCGGTCGGATAACAGAATTGCCTCATCGATGTCGTGGGTCACAAACAGGGTGGAAAGGTGAATCTGCGCCATCACCTGAAGATACCAGTCATGGATGCAGCTTTTTGTCAGCATATCCAGGGCAGAGAAGGGCTCGTCCAGCAAAGCTACCCGCTCGGAGAAGAGATAGGTGCGCAGAAGAGCCGCTCTCTGTCTCATGCCTCCGGACAGCTGGGCAGGATATTTTTTCTGAGTGCCCTCAAGGCCAAACTGAGAAAAGAAATCGGATGCCCTTTTGCGGGCTTCTTTTTTCTTAACACCCCGGATCAAGAGAGGAAGGGCCACATTGTCCTCGATGGTCCGGTAAGGAAGCAGAAGATCCTTTTGAAGCATATAGCTGACCTGTCCGGGCCGTCCCGTGATGTCAACACCGTCCAGAAAAATCCTTCCCTCATCCGGCTGGCTTAAGCCGGCAATTACATTAAACAGTGTGGTTTTTCCGCCGCCGCTGACCCCTACAAGGGAGACTAATTCTCCCTCGTATAATTCTAGTGTGATATTTTCAATGATTTTTTGCCCATCAAAGGATTTGGTAATCCCTTCTGCTCTCAGCACAGCCATTGTCTGCCTCCTTCATTTGCTGTAAGTGGGGGTGTTTCCTTGCGGGCATACTTATTTGCCGGAAACGAAATGACATGTCTTCATTGGGGAAGATAGTCATTGGTAAAGCCGATGTTTTCCGGAAGCTGAGGGTCAGAAAGCCCGTTGTCATTGAGCCAGGAGTAGAAACCGTTCCAGCGGGCCGGATCCATGTAGCCCCAACGGGGGCAGTCTGCCAGGTATTGAGGGGACAGGTATTTCTGGCTGGCCATAGCCAGCTTTGGATCCAGCTCCGGCACGGCTTTACACAAGATCTCTGCCGCTTCCTCCGGATTGGCGGCTGCATCCTCATATCCCCTTTTCAGGGCAGTCAAAAAAGCTCTTGCCGTATCCGGCTCCTCCTCCAAAAACTGACTGCCGGCAATCACCACCGGTGTGTAGTAGTCAAATACCGGGTTTATGTCGGAAAAGGCAAAATAGTCGGTTTCCAGAGACTCCAGCTCTGTCTTTATGCCTGCCCAGCCGTAGAAAATCCAGATGGCATCCACGGTCTTTGTCTTTAGAGCCGACACCTCGTCCGTGACAGTGTTGGGAATCAGTTCCACCTTATCAAAATCTCCCCCGTCCTTCTCCACCACATTTTTTAAGGTGGCCAGCTCAATGGGGGATTCCCAGGTGGCATATTTTTTCCCTTCCAGACCTTTGGGCGCATTCATGCCCTCCCCCTTGCGGGAGATGATGCCGGAGGTGTTGTGCTGGAGAATAGCAGCCACGGCCTTGATGGGAAGAGCATTGTCTCCGGTTAAGGCCGGGGCCATGGTGTCCTGAAAGCTTACGCCGAACTGGGCTTTGCCAGAGGCCACTAAAATCTCGGCGCCACCCTCCGGCGGCTGAACAATCTCCACGAAAAGGCCGGCTTCCTCAAAATATCCTTTATCCTGAGCCACGTAGAGTCCTGTGTGATTGGTGTTGGGAGTCCAGTCCAGAACAAAGGTGATTTTTTTGAGTTCCCTGCCATCGCTTCCTCCGGTATTCTGGTCTGAGCCGGCCGAATTGGTCTGAGCTTTGGGGGCGGAATTTCCGTCCGATACTTTGTTGGCTTTGCCGCAGGCGGTCCCGGAGAGAGCCAGGGCCGCTATGACAGCCGCAATCCATATTTTTTTCATAATATTCCCCTTTTTCTAAGAAATATAGTGTGATGAACGAAAACAGGTTCGTACATTAGTTTTTTATCCGTTTCCAGGGCATGCAAAGCCGCTCAAGAATATCCACCCCGCTCATGAGAAGAAGGCTGATGGCTGAGATCAAAAGGATCACGGCAAACATTTTGTCAAAGGAAAAGGCCTTTTTGACCCGGGTCATATACACGCCCAGCCCGCCGAAGCCGCCCAGCCACTCGGAGATCACCGCTCCCACAACCGCGTAGGAGGCGGAGATCCGCAGACCGGAAAAAAACTGGTCCATAGCCTGCGGCAGCTTGATATAGAAGAATATCTGTCCCTTCCCGGCCCCCATGGCCCGCAGCAGGCTGACAGCATCCGGGTCAGCCGACTTAAATCCGCTAAGAAGACCCACAGTGATGGGAAAGAAGGTGGTGACCACAATCAGAATCACTTTTGGGGTCATCTCATAGCCAAACCACAGCACAAGAAGGGGAGCGATAGCCACGGTGGGAACGGTCTGCGTCAAAATCACCAGGGGATAGAGAGCCTGATACAAAGGCTCCAGCTGATCCATGATCACAGCCATAAAAAAGCCCAAAAGGATTCCAAGACCCAGTCCTGTAAAGGCTTCTGACAGGGTGATTTTGGAGTGCTCTATCAGGGAGGGCAGCTCTGTGAAAAAGGCCCGCCCCACCATTAGGGGAGAGGGAAGAAGATAGGCATCGATCATCCCGGTCCCCGTAAGCAGCTGCCACAGAAGCACGACTCCAAGGACAGAAAAGCAGGCCCACAGTCTACTGGTGATGCTTGGTGACTTTCCTTTCAATGGTCAGCACCTCTCCTTCCGGCCGATAGGTTACCTTAATGTAGGCGGCCACGGACGGGGCGCCGGCCCGGATGGCGATGTGCTGACATTCCTTTACAATGTCCATCAGCTCATCATAGTCTCCCTCGATGGCAGTCTCAAAGGGACCTACATAGCAGTTTAAGCCGGTGCTCTTGATGTAGGCGATCACCTCGTCCACAACGCGGATCAGCTCCTCGTCATTGGCGGCTTCCGGTAATGATTGAATGGCTACGCTTGCGTTCATGATAATTCTCCTTTCCAGATAAATGGTTTGCAGGTTGAGACACAACAGAATAACAAAAAATCCGCCTGGACTGTCCAGACGGAATAATGGTTTCTCCTATTTGCGCATTGGCGCACAAAGAGTCTTTTCCTACGCTGGCATTATCCAGATCAGGTTCCAGGGTTTAAAATAAATCCTATTTTATCTCAGCCGGAGGATCTTCCAGCACCCCTTTTTGTTATTTGTTTAGTCTAGCACAGCGGGAGGGATTCGTCAATGGGAAATTACCTTGTATCTGCGGTTTGTATTTGCGGTTCTTACAGGCGTATGATAAAATATTAACAAACAAAACTTTTAAAACAAAAGTAAAATGCAAAAAAACAACAAAAACCAGTTGACATTTCCCGAAAAAGTGCTATTATATACTTAAAGTTGTTGGTTCAACAATTATAATACTTTTGAAACAAAATAATAAAAAGGGGGTATTGACATGATCTACACAGTAACACTGAATCCGGCTCTGGACAAGACGGTGGAGATCCCGTCTCTGACAGTGGATAGTGTCAACCGCATCACGACCATGCGGACCGATCCCGGAGGAAAAGGGATCAATGTATCCAAGGTGATTGACAAGCTGGGCAAAAAAAGCATTGCCGCCGGAATTCTCGGAGGGGATACGGGAAACGCCATTCAGTCTGCTCTTAAGGCCATGGACCTTGAGACCAGCTTCCGGTTTGTGGAAGGGGAGACCCGCACCAATTTAAAGGTGATCGATCCCATTAACCATACAAATACGGATATCAACGAGCCGGGAGTCACTGTTTCGGAGGAGATTTTAAACAGTGTGCTAAAGGAGCTGCTGACCAAGGTATCTGAGGGAGACATTGTGGTTCTGTCAGGGAGCCTGCCCAAGGGTTCCCCCAAGGATACATATCATACCTGGGTGAAGGCCTGCAAGGAGGCCGGGGCAAAGGTGATTCTGGATGCGGACGGAGAGCTGTTAGAAGAAGGCATCAAGGCCTCCCCCTATCTGATTAAGCCCAACAACCATGAGCTTTCCGGCCTTTTGGGGCGGACTTTAGAGACGCCAAAGGAGTTGGAGAAGGCGGCCAGAGAGCTGATGGAAAAGCATGGTATTGCAAAGATCGTGGTCTCCATGGGCGGAGACGGAGCTCTGTACGTGACAGAAAAGGATACCGTGTACGCCGAGGGGCTGAAGGTTCCCGTGGGAAGCACCGTGGGAGCCGGAGACAGCGTGGTGGCTGCCCTGGCTGTTTCGGAGGAGGCGGATATGAATCTGGAGGATACGGTTCGTCTTTCCACTGCCACCGGCGCCGCCAATGTGATGTGCAGCGGAACCCAGGCAGCGGAATATGACGTGATCGAGGGACTGATTCCCAGGGTTGTTCTGCACAAAATGTAGAATTGTTGCCTAAAAAGTCTGTTTGACCTTGAAAACTATAAAAATATAAAATATTATAAGAAGGGAGTTTTTAAAATGAAAGCAAAAGGCGTAAGACTGCACGGAGCAAATGATCTGAGGCTTGAGGAGTTTGAGCTTCCGGAGATCACCGATGACGAGATTCTGGTAAAGGTAGTGTCCGACAGTATCTGCATGTCCACCTACAAATGTGCTATTCTGGGAGAGAAGCACAAAAGGGTTCATGACGATGTGGCGGAGCATCCGGCCATTATGGGACATGAGTTTGCCGGTGATATTGTGAAGGTGGGAAAGAACCATCAGGACACCTTTAAGCCAGGAATGAAGTTTACCCTGCAGCCGGCTCTCAACTACAAGGGAACCATGTGGAGCCCGGGGTATTCCTACGAGTTTTTTGGCGGAGATGCCACCTACTGCATTATTCCGGCTGAGGTGATGGAGCTGGGCTGTCTGTTGGAGTACAACGGCCGCGCTTACTACGAGGCATCCTTGGCAGAGCCCATGTCCTGCAGCATCGGTGCGTTTAACGCGGCCTACCATACCCAGATGGGCGTGTACACCCATCAGATGGGAATCAAGGAGGGCGGAAAGCTGGCTATTATGGCAGGAGCCGGTCCCATGGGACTGGGTGCTCTGACTTATGCTCTTCACCGGGATGTGCGTCCGTCCATGGTTGTGGTGACGGATCTGAATCAGGAACGTCTGGATCGGGCCGCTCAGCTGTTCCCTCCCACAGAGGCTGCAAAGGACGGCATTGAGCTTCACTTTGTCAACACAGGCAATTATGAGGACCCGGTGGCAGAGCTTTTGAAGATCTCCGGCGGAACCGGCTATGACGATGTGCTGTGCTATGCTCCGGTGGCTGCCGTTGTGAAGCAGTCCAGCGATATATTGGGTCGTGACGGCTGCCTGAATTTCTTTGCCGGTCCCACAGACAACAAATTCAGCGCAACCATGAACTTTTATGATGTGCATTACAATTCCACTCATGTGATGGGAACCACCGGCGGCAACACGGACGACATGATCGAGTCTTTGAAGCTGACTGCAGCCGGACGGATCAATCCGGCGGTTATGGTGACCCATATTGGCGGTCTGGATGCAGTGGCTGACACCACGTTGAATCTTCCCAAGATTCCGGGAGGCAAGAAGCTCATCTACACCCATCTGTCCATGCCCCTGACAGATCTTAATGATCTGCGGGCTAAGGGAGAGGCCGAGAAGGATGAGCGGCTTATTGCTCTGGCGGATATTGTGGATGCTCATCAGGGACTTTGGAGCCCGGAGGCAGAGGAATATCTTCTGGCCAATTTTATAAGCCAATAATAAGTGTCAGGATCTCCGTTTTGTGCAGGGAATCCCGGCACAGAACGGAGGAAATAAATGGATTCAATGGAAACCCGCAGAAATGCGATTGTAGAACTGATTAATGAAAGGGGAACCGTCAGCTTTGCCCAGCTAAAGGAATCATTCCCTCAGGTATCGGAGATGACTCTGCGCACGGATCTGAAGCTTTTGGATGAGGCAAAGCGTATTCTCCGCATTCACGGAGGAGCCAGGTCCGTGCAGGTGATTATCGGTACCGATGATTTTCTGAACCGGAAGTCTGTCCGCAATATTCCCCAAAAGCAAAAAATCGCCAGAAAGGCACTGACGCTTCTTCGGGAGGACACCACGGTTTTTTTGGATTCCGGCAGCACGGCCACGATGTTTGCCCGCCAGTTTCCGGATCAGTCCAACCTGATCTATACCACAGGCCTAAGCTGCGCCACGGAGCTGGCGGATCTGTCCCGGCCTGCGGTAATGCTTCCGGGAGGAAGGCTGAACCGCTACAGTCAGAGTGTGTTTGGCTTTTCGGCCATCAAGGAGCTGGAACGGGTGAATTTTCATCAGGCCTTTTTGGGAATCACCGGCTTTCACCATCAGACCGGCTTTACCTGCGGCATCAGTGACGAGGCTGTATTAAAGCAGACAAGTATTCGTCAGTCCGAGCAGGTGGTGGTGATGATGGATTCCTCCAAGATCGGGGTGAAGTGCAGCTTTAACATCTGCGGCCTTAGGGATGTGGATATTGTGGTCTCGGACGGGGAGCTGCCGGAGGATTTTTTGGAGGAGTGTAAAAAATACGGCGTCACGGTGCTGTAGGTGTCTGTAAAGGCAACAGGATTTTCCTGCCTGCTATCATAAAATCAGTTCTCCATCGACAATTTTGGCAGCAGCTTTAGAGGAGACTGCTGTGAAATTCCGGATCAACAGGAGGAATTGTCTTGAAGAACAAAGTTCAACGTTTTGGTAAATTTTTATCGGGAATGGTTATGCCCAACATCGGCGCCCTGATTGCTTTTGGATTTTTGGCCGCGCTGTTTATCGATACGGGCTGGATTCCCAACAAGGGCTTTTCCAGCATGGTGGGCCCGATGCTTACTTATTTGATCCCTGTGCTGATTGCCTCCACCGGCGGCCGCATGATCGGCGGAGACCGGGGGCGGGTGGTGGGAGCCATTGCAGTGATTGGCGCCATCATGAGCAACACGGATATTACTATGCTGATGGCGGCCATGGTTATGGGCCCTCTGGCCGGCTACTGTATTAAGAAATTTGACGAGGCCATGGAGGGCCATATGCCGGCAGGCTTTGAGATGCTGATCAACAATTTTTCAGCCGGTTTGATCGGTATGATTCTGGCCATGCTGGGATACGTGGCTATCGGTCCTGTGATGAGCGCGATTCTGGTTGTGCTGTCGGCAGGAGTCAATGGTCTGGTGGACAGAGGGCTGCTTCCTCTTGTTTCCGTATTCATTGAGCCGGCAAAGGTTTTGTTCCTCAATAACGCCATCAACCACGGGGTGTTTACTCCCATTGCCACGGCTCAGGTTACGGAGACGGGAAAATCCATCATGTACATGCTGGAGCCCAACCCGGGGCCGGGTCTTGGAGTTTTGCTGGCCTACATGTTCTTCTGCAAGGATAAGGCCACAAAGGATTCCGCGCCGGGCGCCGTGATCATTCACCTGTTAGGCGGTATTCACGAGATTTATTTTCCCTATATTCTCATGAATCCGGTGGTGCTGATCGCCCCCATCCTGGGAAGCTTTGCGGGAATTTTCTGGTTTAACATGACCGGCTGCGGCCTGGTGGGGCCGGCCTCTCCTGGTTCCATTATCGCTTATATGATGATGACTCCGGGGCCGGATATGCTAAAGGTGATCATCGGCGTTCTGATTTCCGCGGGCATTTCCTTTGCCGTGGCATCTCCTCTTGTGAAGATGGCCGGAGGCAAGAGCCTGGAGGAGGCTCAGAGTGAAATGGCTGCCATGAAGGCGGAGGCCAAGGGTCAGACCGTGGTACCAGGCACTATTGAGAAGACAGAGATCATTAAAAAGATTGTTTTTGCCTGTGATGCAGGCATGGGCTCCTCCGCTATGGGCGCCACTAAATTCCGCAACCGGCTTAAGGCAAACCGGCCGGATATTACGGTGATCAACACCTCTGTGGACAATATTCCCTCAGACTGCGACATTGCGGTGGTGCAGACCACACTGGCCGACCGGGCCAAAAAATCAGCGCCCCAGGCCCAGCTGATTACCATCGGCAATTTCCTGGCCGACCCGGCACTGGATGCTTTGTACGTACAGCTGACTACAGGAGACGCCCCGGCAGCTCCGGCCGGTGAGAATACGGATATTGAGATTCCGGATGTGCCGGTGAAGAAGCAGGTGATTATTGCAGACGGCATTAAGCTGGGACGGACTCCGGTGACCAAGGAGGAAGCTATCCAGGCAGCCGGCGAGCTTTTGCAGCAGTTAGGATATGTGGATGAGACCTATGTAGCCGCCATGCAGGAGAGGGAGAAGCTGGTGTCCACCTACATCGGCATGGGTGTGGCCATTCCTCACGGAACCACCCAGGCCAAGGGAACGGTGAAAAAGACCGGTATCGTGTTCTTCCAGTATCCGGAGGGCGTGGATTTCGGCGCGGAGAAGGCTCAGCTGGTATTCGGTATCGCCGGAATCGGAGACGAGCATCTGGAGCTTTTGAGCAAGCTGTGTTCCCTCTTAGAGGATCCGGAACGTCTGGAGACCTTGAAAACCACAAGTGACGTGAGCTGGGTGTTAGATCAGCTGTCATAAAACCGGTAAGACCACAAACCCCTAAAGCCTGCACGGGGAGAGCAGACCATATGCCAGGGGCAGTTGGGACAGCCGCAGCTGAGGATTATGTTATGCCATAGGTATATTTACCGCAACCAGGGGAGTTTTAAAGAGCCAGGCAGCCTTAAACAGGGCTGCCTGGCTGTGTTTTTTGATATTACATGAAAAATCTTGCACTTTGATTCCAAAGATTGTAAAATGGAGATTGCCTGCAAAATATCCCCCAAATATAGAAAGGATTGGGAAAATGAGATGAATTACTATTTGATTGACTATGAGAATACGGGAGAGAACGGACTAGACGGGCTGACAGAGCTTGGAAGCAGTGACCGGGTTGTTATTTTCTACAGTGAAAATGCAGATAAAATGAGCTTTGATCTGCACAGGAAGCTGCAGGAATGTCGCGCGGCGGTTGAATTCAGAAAGATTGCCACTGGCAAAAAGAACGCTTTGGATTTTCAGCTGGCGGCCTATCTGGGGTATCTGATGGCAAAAGAGGAGAACGGCAGATTCTGTATTGTCAGCAGAGACTTAGGATATGAGGTGCTTTTGGATTTCTGGAAGGAGAGAAATATCAAGCTGATCGATGCTATTTCCTCCGAGTCCGGGAAGGCGGCGGAGGAGAGAAGCGAGATGGAGAAAAATCTTTTGCGTCTGGTGGGAGAGACGGATTTTGCCATGGTGATGAACTGTATCCGCAATGGCAAGAGCAAGCAGACCATCAACAATCTTTTAGTTAAGCAGTATGGCAGTGAAAAGGCAGGGGAGCTTTACAAAAAGATCAAACCGCTTTTAAAGGAAAAAAAGGGAAAGTAGGAAGGCATGGTTCGTTTAAGCACACTGTGTTATATTGAGAAGGATAACAAGTACCTGATGCTTCACCGGACAGTGAAGAAAAATGACGTAAATAGGGACAAGTGGATCGGTGTGGGCGGGCATTTTGAGAAGGATGAGAGCCCGGAGGAATGTCTTTTGCGGGAGGTTCGGGAGGAGACCGGCTACACCCTTACCTCCTACCAATACCGGGGGATTGTGACCTTTATCTCCGGGGACGGGGTGACGGAATATATGTCCCTTTTTACGGCGGACGGATTTACGGGACAGGCCACGGCCTGCGATGAGGGAGAGCTTTTGTGGGTGGATAAAAAGGATGTGAAGAGGCTTAACGTCTGGGAGGGGGACAGGATTTTTTTCCGTCTTTTGGAGGAGACGGAAAAATTCTTTTCCTTAAAGCTGGTGTATGACGGAGCAGGCGCCCTGGTATCGGCGGCTTTGGACGGGAAGTCCCTAAAGCTTTCAGGCAGGGAAAGCTGAGCTTACCGGGGCGGAGTGAGGGAGGATGGGAACAGATAATCATTGATTTCTGCCCCAATAAAAAGTATACAGATGCAGAAATACATCCACAGCATCAAAAGGACAATGGCAGTCAGGCTCCCGTACATGTAGGAGAAATTGCTAAAGTTGGAGAAATACAGAGAGAAGCCATAGGAAAACAGCAGCCAGCAGACGGCTGCAAACACGGCCCCGGGCAGCTGATGCCAGGGGTCCTGTTTTTTGGAGGGAACAATGGTGTAGAGAAGCACAAAGGAAAACAAAAAGAGCGTCATGGCCAAAAGGCCTCTAAAGCTTATGACATGGCGGGTTATATTTGCCATAAAAGGGAAAATCTGTATAAAAAGTGACTGGATGGAGCTGCCTAGCACCAACAGAACGAGAGACACCGCGCACACAATCATAAAGAGAAAGGTATAGCCGGTACAGATCAGGCGCCGCAGCAGATAGCCCCGGGTCTCGGCGTTTCCGTAGATCCGGTTTAAACCCCGCTCGATGCCCATCATACCCCGGGCGGCAGACCAGAGGGCCAAAAGGGCGGTGACAGAGAGCATGGTTCCCGGAGATTTCAGATAAAGGTCCTCCACAATGCCGAGGACCAGGGCATCCAGCATGTCAGGCATAATCTGGATTAAGATCATCTGCAGGTCGGATTTTCCTACAGAGGGGATGAACTGGATCAGGGTAAGAAGCAGCATGATAAAGGGGAAAAAGGCAAGCACAAGAAAAAAGGAGGCCTGTGCGGCGTAGACCGTGACCTCATCCTTTACGTATTTTTGGTGAAGTCTTATGCAGTTTAAGGTTAATCGGATCATAGACAGCCCTCTCTTTTTGCGGTTCTGGTGTTATAGTAGCATGGGCAGAAAAAAATGGCAAGGGTGAAAGAAAGATAGCGATTGATATTCGCATGGTTTTTATTGTATAATGTTCTTAGCATTAAAGGGGGAGGTGACAGCGCATTTTGATTCTTCCGGCTAAAACCGGACAGAGTGGATAATGCCGATGAGATGAAGCAACAGAAGAAAACATGGCAACCCATTATTTATGCATTTGTTTTTCTGGCCGCTGTACTTGTTTTGTTTTTTGTCTATACAACACAGAACAAGGCCCGTATTCAGGAACAGAACCGAATCTATGCGGAGGACTGCGCCCGGCAGACGGTGGTCCGCATTGAGAGCGAATTTGACAATGCGCTGCAGCGCGTTGAAAACAGCGCCTATCTGATGAGCATGAGCGAAAATGAATTACAAATCAATGCCCGGATGCTGAAGGAGATGGAGGAAAATACCACTTTTGACGCGATCCAGTTTACCAATGCAGACGGTACCAATCTTGCTTCCAGCGGGGAGACCAACAACAGCTCGGACCGGGACTATTTTGTCCGGGGAATGCGGGGGGAGAGCGGTCTAGAGACCGTGGCGCGGTCCAGGATTACCGGCAAGCCCATGATGATATTTTTTGCCCCGGTATCCAAAGGGCAGGAGATTACCGGAATGCTTTTGGGGCTGTATTTTGCCGGGGACTATCTAAAGGATATGCTTACCGCCAGCTATTTTGGCGAGGAGGCCGATGTGTTTATCTGCACAAGGGACGGGAAGCTGCTTGCCAGCTCAGGCGAGGGAATGTACGGAGTGGACGTGCTGGATTTTCTGACGGAATCCGGTGTCATTGATGATGGAACTGCCAGGACAGCCCGGGAGCTGTTTGCCGGGGAGGGGGAGGCGGCCCTTTTGTGCAGGGAGGGCTGTAAAACAGACAATCTCTGTGTCATGCATTTGCCGGGATATGATTATGTGCTGTTACAGGCATTTCCCAAAACCATTACCCAGGCAATGATAAAAAGAGCGAATATGGCAGGCGTGAGGCTTGAAATCTGCTTACTGATCCTGTTTGTGATTTATGTAGGTTTTCTGTTAATAGTCGGAAGAAGACGGCAAAAGAAGCTGGAGATGGAGAATAAGCTGATCAACGATGTGCTTCGGGGAATAAATATTATCTTCTCCTCCCGTTATCTGACCGTGGATTTGGAAAGCGATCGTTATTCCTACATGGCGGGAATCGGACCTTTGAATACTAGTATCCCTATGGAGGGAGTATACAGCGAAATGATCAAGGTTCATGTTTCGGATGTGATTGGGGACGAGGGAAAAGCGGCGTTTCGTCATTTTTCCCAGGCTGACAACCTTCAGGAGAAGCTTATGACAGAAAACATGGCTGTCCATGAATGTCATGTTTCCCGCCAGGGGAAGGAGGACTGGGAGCATCTGATTGTGGTGTGTCTGGAACGGAGAGATGGAAAGCCCGTCAGAGTTTTGTATGTCCGTCAGAACGTTACGGAGTTAAAGCAAAAGGAACTGCGTGAGCAGCGGGAGCGGGCCGTGTTAAACCGAAAGGAACGGCAATACCGGATTGCCATTATGTCTAATTCCTTCAGCGCCTTTGAGTGCAATCTGACAGAGGACCGGATTGAGCAGGATATTATCAGAAAAAGGGAGGAGAAGGAGCTTTCTCTGTTAGAGCGGGTGGGGCTGTCTGCTCCATGCAGGGCATCTGCATGCTTTGAGAAATGGACACAGTTTGTCTTACCGGAATCCCGGGAGGAATATTCCAGGACCGTGAACGTGGAGTATCTGAAGTCTCAGTATGAGCAGGGAAAGATGGAAGTGGATGTGGACTATTGGAGCGAGGCGGAAAAGGGGGAAACCATGTGTGTCCGCCAGTCCTTTATCATGACCTGCGATGAGGATACCAATGATTTGATTGCCATGGTGGTATCCCGGGACATTACCGAGCAGGTCAGAAAGCAGAGGGAACAGACTCAGGCATTACAGGATGCCCTGATGCAGGCACAGCATGCCAATCAGGCAAAGACTACCTTCCTGTCAAATATGAGTCATGATATCCGCACTCCCATGAATGCCATTATCGGCTTTGCCACCATCGCTGCCAGTCATATGGACCGGACAGATCAGGTAAGGGACTGTCTTCATAAGATCCTCTCTTCCAGCAATCACCTGCTGGGTCTGATCAACGATATTCTGGATATGAGCCGGATAGAGAGCGGAAAGCTGCAGATCCATAATCAGGAGTGCAATATCCCTGAGCTGATGCACAATCTGGTCAATATTATCCAGCCTCAGGTAAAGTCCAAGCAGCTGGAGATGTTTATCGACACCTTTGAGATCATCAATGAGGATGTGATTGCGGATCCTCTGAAGCTAAACCAGATTTTTATCAATCTGATGGGAAACGCGGTCAAATACACCCCGGCAGGAGGGATTGTCAGTTTCCGCATCATGCAGCACAGCACTTTTCGTCATGGATGGGGAGAATATGTTTTTATTATCAGGGACAATGGCATTGGTATGTCCCCAGAGTTTGTGAAGCATATTTTTGAGCCCTTTGAGCGGGAATCCACTGCCACCAGAAGCGGCATACAGGGCGCCGGACTCGGCATGGCCATCACCAAGAGCATTATCGACATGATGGGAGGCGAGATTACTGTTGAAAGCGAAGTGGGAAAAGGAAGCACCTTTACGGTTAAGCTCCTTTTGCAGCTTCAGGATGTGGAAAAAAATGCGGAGCAGATAAAGGAGCTGGAAGGATTGCGCTCCATGGTGGTGGACGATGATTTTAATGTCTGCGACAGTGTGAGCAAAATGCTAAAGAGCATCGGACTGCGCTCCGAGTGGACCACGTCCGGAAGGGAGGCGGTATATCGGGCCAGAGCCGCCTATCAGGAGGGGGATCCCTACCACACCTACATCATCGACTGGCAGATGCCGGAGACCAGCGGTATTGAGACGGCAAGAAGGATCCGCAGCGTGGTGGGGCAGGACGCGCCCATCATCATTCTGACTGCCTACGACTGGGCGGATATTGAGGAGGAAGCCAAGTCGGCCGGCGTCACAGCGTTCTGTGCAAAGCCGCTCTTTATGTCTGACCTTAAGGCAGCTCTGCTGGTCGCCAATAATATCGGCGACCATAAACGATTGGAAGATGGGGCCGTCTGGACGGAGACGGATTTTGGCGGAAAGAGGCTTCTTCTGGTGGAGGATAATGAACTGAACCGGGAGATTGCAGGGGTGATTTTAGAAGAAGCCGGCTTTGAGATTGAATCGGCGCCGGACGGAACGGATGCGGTGTCCATGATAGAGGGATCGGAGGAAGGCTACTATGACGCGGTGTTGATGGATGTGCAGATGCCAGTTATGAACGGATACGAGGCCACCAGGGCAATCCGGGCTATGCACCGAACGGATGCCAAAACAATGCCCATCATTGCCATGACGGCAAATGCCATGGAGGAGGATAAGGAGGCGGCACTCAAAAGCGGCATGAATGCCCATGTTGCCAAGCCGCTGGATATTAAGCTGCTTATGAGTGTGCTGCATCAGTTTTTGCATTGAGCGGGAGAAAAAACAGTGGGAAATCCGATGGGATCGGATTTTCCACTGTTTTTATTGTACCTAAAGGATGTATGTTCTAATGGGTGATTTTTGAAAAATCCGAAGGGATTCTAATCTTCCTGATCGTAATCAATAAGTTCTGCATTATCGAAGTATTTCTCCAGATATTCATCGAAGATCGAAGCCAGGCCAAAGGGGAATAAGGAGTTATTCTCCATATCATCGGTAACAATGGATTGGGCTTCATCCTCTGTCAGAGACTGGAGAACCTGCTCTCTTAACTCTGTTTCAAAATCACCATCATCAGGGGACAGATCTTCCAGGAAGATGGGAAAATCCATCATAGTCAGAAACTCAGAGGGAGAATCGGGGATCGGGATATGCTTTCCAGGCAAATCCAACTGAAAAATACAATGAACCCAATTCTCAAATAATACGGCAGCTTCACAATAGCCTTCTTCATCCTGGCGATAGTATAATTTGATATCAGGCTTGTACTCGCCGTTAAAGAAGGGAACCCCGGCTATATCTTGTAATATTTCAAGAACCTCAGATTTTTGTTCTGAGTAAAAAAGAAGGCAGCCAAGGAGATATTCGGTATAGATGTCCCCCTCTTTCAGATAGTTGGATTTAGCAAGAATCTCATATCTTTTCTTCAATGATTTGGGTTTACATGCAGCGATTGATTCATCCAGTTCATCCGTTAGCTCCTTAATGTCCACAATCGGCTTGGACAGGGAGGTCAGCTCCGTATATTCGATATTAAGTATGCGTGCGGCGGAAGTCAACAACTCATACAGGTTTTGTATGTGTTTTCCCTGAAGGGCTTTAATAAAGGTGGGGTAAGAGATGCCACATTCTTTGGCAAATTTTGTGATGAATTTAGTTTTCCTTTTTTCCTGGTATTTCGGTTGATTGCGATAGGCTTCTATGCGTTCAACAGGATTGGAGGAAACAGAGTGTTCCAAATCAGAGCCTTCTGGATCGTCATGGGACAACAAAAAACAGGCAAAGGCACGTCCCATCCAATTGCTGTCATTCAAAAGATAGTTCAGAGCGTTATCGAAGGCTTCATCCGGATCCTCCAGAGATAAATAGGCAACGATTCTTTTAGACTTTATTTGGCGATGTATTACGGGAAAGGATTCCAAAGCCTTATGAATATCAGAGGATATTTTCAGAATATCAACCCATTCTTCCTTCGGTGCGCCCAAATCTTCAATATTCACATGGAGGGCTTCTGCCACTTTCTTAATCTTATGTAAGTAGGAAATAATCCGTATCTACAAATTCCCTTCCATCTTTGATAAGATGAT
>CAJUHR010000010.1 GCA_910586255.1 uncultured Lachnospiraceae bacterium
TTTCTTTTGTAAAAAGGGCGCTTACAAGTTCTAGGTCTTCTCCCTACGGACCAAGATGTCGGGGGTTCGAATCCTCTCGCGCACGTAGGAAGGCCCCCGGAGAATTTTCTCCGGGGTTTTTTATATTCAGCAGGCCCGCATAGAGAAATTTTCTGTTAATACAGCATGCGGACCGTGCGGCAGGCAGGAAAAAAATCGCCCCTCTGAAGAATTTATCGCTTGTAGTTTTATCTCCGCAATGATATACTAAAGATGAATATACTAATTTTGTTATAGATTTCCGGAATCATGTATTTTCAAGGTCTCATTATATCTGAATTTGCAGGATTTCAAGAGCAGATCACAGACAATTGGAGGAACAAAATGACAGACAATGAATTATTACTGGCCATATCCGATATGATCGATAAAAAGCTTAAACCTATACATGACAATTTAACAGAGATCAAAATTACTCAGGAAAACGATATTCTTCCCCGATTGCAGAATGTGGAATCCTGCTATACTTCCACCTATAAAAGATATGCCAATGGAATCGAACATTTGGAGGCGATCATGCAGGATATTGAGATTCTCAAAAAAGTAGTTACTGAGCACAGTATCAAGCTTCAACAAATATCATAATTAATGCCCCGGAGAGTTTTCTCCGGGGCATTTTTTTGCAGATTCATACATCCTGCCGTCCGTTTCTCACACTTCCAACACTTTTGTCAAAGCTGCCTTCTCCTGTTCCTCCCTCAGCCCTTTCAGTTCCTTTAGCACTCCCGCCACAATCCCTGTGGCCAGCAAAAAAGTAAACACATCTGCCAGAGGCTGAGCCATCTGGACTCCCAACACCCCGAAGATACCCGGGAAAATCAAGAGGGCCGGAATCAAAAACAGTCCCTGTCTTCCCATGGCCACCAGAGAGGCGCGAAAACCGTAGCCGATAGATTGGGTCAGCATATTGACCATGATGACCCATGCCTGAATGGGCATGGTCAGAAGCTGCAGCCGCAACGCTAGGGTTCCGATCTCAATCACCTGCAGATCCTCCCTCCTGAAGGCTGTGATAATGGGCCGGCTAAAAATAAATGCCACGGTCCCGAAGGCTGTCAGCATCACCACTGCCACCTTCACGCAAAACCAGTAGGCCTCCAACACCCGGTCATAGCGGGCAGCTCCGAAATTAAAGCCGCAAACCGGCTGAAAGCCCTGACCAAAGCCAATCAGGCTGGAGTTGATAAACATCATAAATCGAGTCACAATGGACATGGCGGCAATGGCCGCGTCTCCGTAGGGGCCTGCGGCAAAGTTCAGCACCACTGCCGCTATGCTTGCCAACCCCTGACGGCAGAAGGACGGCAAGCCTGCGTGAAGGATCCGCCCGTATATTTTAAGCTTTAACCGGAAATTGGAAGCCTGAATCCGAATGCAGTCCTCGCGGAAATTGCACTGATAAAACAAAATTCCAAAGCTGATCATCTGACTGGCCATAGTGGCAATCGCTGCTCCGGAAATCCCCATGCCAAAGCCAAAGATCAGAACCGGATCCAGAATCATGTTCAAAATCCCTCCGGTGGTGATTCCCACTGCCGCTAAGGTGGCGTTGCCCTGGGCCCGCAAAATATTGTTCATCACAAAGGAGCACATCATAAAGGGGGCCGCAATCAGAATATAGCGGGCATAGTCCTGGGCATAGGGGGCAATGGTCTCGGTTGCTCCAAGGAAATATACCATCTGCCGGGAAAAGGCGGTTCCAAATGCCCAAAACAGGATTCCAATCACCCCTGCCGTAAAAAAGGCTGTGGCCGCAAATTCTTTGGCCCGCTCCTCCTCCCGGTTTCCTAAGGCCCGGGAAATATTGTTGCCGCTTCCCATTCCCAAAGTAAAGCCCACCGCCTGAATCATGGCCATGGCAGAGAAAATCACTCCCACAGCCCCGGACGCGCTGGTTCCGATCTGGCTGACAAAAAAGGTGTCTGCCATATTGTAGATGGAAGTCACCAGCATGCTGATGATCGTTGGAACCGCCAGGGTCGGTATCAGCCGGTTTACGGGAGTCTCAATCATCTGTTTGTACTTTTCTTCTTTTGTCATTGTCCTTGCCACAATATTTTCCTCCTCTTTATATCTGTCCGGAGCAGGCTCCCAGAAAAAGAATCATACAGGGAAATGCCATCACAATCCCTAAAACAATCTCAATCAGGGAAATGATCTTCCACATTCTAAGGCCTGTAATCTCCTGCTTTAATGCCAGTTTCTTTAATCCCCGGTAGCCCACAATTCCGCAGACCACACCGCAGACGGGGGCAATGGGACACAGAAGCAAAAAGATGACCCCTGTAAAAACCCCAAGAGAGCGCAGCACAGCCATCTGACCGAATGCAGAAAAGCTTGAACATATCCACCAATAAAGGCTGATAAAAAACATTACCTCAAAAAGTATTATGGAAAGCTTTAAAACCCTTTTTATCCTGTCTTCTGCCACTTTTCCCGCCTCCTTATCCTGCCACTGCTTCAGACCCTTTCGGAAGTCTTTTTAGCACCCACAGATAATAGATTACATACACACAGCCCTTTGTAATACTGGTAAGAGTAAGGGCCCACCAGATTCCGTTAAGCCCCAAATGGGTTCGGGTCAGAATAAGGGCCAGGGGAATCCGCGCCGCCGTCAGCACAATGGTTATCACGGAGCAGGACATGGTTTTTCCCAGCCCCTGCAAAGCTCCCACTGTGACAAGCTCCTCACACATAGGCATCTGGCCGATTCCTAAGATCACCAAATAGCTGATCCCCAAGGGGAGCACCTCCGGCTCCCGAATGAAAATTTTAAAAATAAACTCTGCTCCGAAAATCAACAGACAGGAGGTAAAGGTTCCCCAGATTCCGATTACCGCCAAGGCAATCCCATAGCTCTTTCTCACCCGGTCATAAAACCGGGCGCCAAAATTCTGGCCTGTAAAGGCATTCATAGCTGAGCCGAAGCCCTCTGCGGTCATCCAGGAGATACACTCCACCTGGCCGCCTACCCGCTGGACTGCAATGGCTGCATCTCCCCAGGAGGTGATCATCCGGGTCAGCACCATGGAAATGCCGGAATACAGCATACTTTGGAGAGAAGAAGGGATTCCAAGCCTCAGTATGGCAAGAAAATATTTCATGGAGGTTTTCTGCCACAGACGTATTTTGTCAAACAGAACCGAATCTTTAAAGGCCCTTCCAGTCAGCACAAGGGTCACCGTCATCTGCGCCGTCACCGTTGCCACCGCCGCCCCTGCGGCCTCCATTCTGGGGAAGGGGCCCACGCCGAAAATCAGGATCGGGTCCAGCACCATATTGATGGCCAGCCCGGTGCAGTTGGCCAGAAAAGGCGTTTTGCTGTCCCCCACCGCCGTAAACAGTCCGGTCATGGTCTGATTCAGAAACGGAAAAAGAATGAGACCGCAGGTGATTCGCAGATACACCTGGGCATCCCCCACAATTTCTTCACTGCGCAGACCAAAAAAGCCGATCAGACTCCCTGCAAACAAAAGCACAATCACCCCGTACACCAGAGCCAGAAGGACCGTAAGCTGCAGGGCGCCCTTGCCGTATTCTGCCGCCTCCTGCGCGTCATTCTCTCCCAGACTGTGTGCCACCTTGATCTGACCGCCCATCCGGGCTAAGGTCACAATCCCGGAGGACAGCCAGGTATACATCCCCGCCGCACCCACGGCTGCCACCGCAGAGCTCCCTACTCTGCCGATCCATGCCATGTCTGTCAGATTGTATGCCGTCTGTACCAGGGAGGTCGCCATAATAGGCAGGGCCAGCCCGGTGAGAGAGCCTAATATTTTTCCGTGAAGCAAGTCAATGTGACGATTCATGATAGGATCCTTTTCTTTCCGTTAAAATATTTCAAAAGGTTCCTGAGGCCAAATTTGCTCATTTGACTTCAAAAACCTTTTTGTATCACTTATAGTTTTACTCTGGCCGGGCCGCCCGTCAGGCCTTTCCGCTCAGATACTCATGGATTCCCTTGGCCCCATGCTTTCCGGCCTCCATAGCAAGAATCACCGTAGCCGCTCCGGTCACCGCATCCCCGCCGGCAAACACTCCGGGGCGGGATGTCTGGCCATTGTCCGCCTCAACCACGATACATTTGCGGCGGTTTACCTCAAGCCCCTCGGTGGTGGAAGAAATCAGCGGGTTGGGGGATGTGCCCAGAGACATGATGACCGTATCCACCTCAATGGTATAGTCCGATCCGGGAATCTCCACCGGACGCCTTCTTCCCGACTCGTCCGGCTCTCCCAATTCCATTTTCCGGACAATCATACCAGTCACCCAGCCCGAATCATCCATGAGAATCTCCACCGGATTGGTCAGGAGATGGAACATTACTCCCTCCTCCTTTGCATGATGAACCTCCTCCACCCGGGCAGGCAGCTCCGCCTCGCTGCGGCGGTACACAATATGAACCTCCGCCCCCAGACGAAGAGCGGTCCTGGCAGCATCCATAGCCACGTTGCCGCCTCCCACCACAGCCACCTTTTTGCCTGCCACAATAGGCGTGTCATAATCATCCCGAAACGCCTTCATCAAATTGCTGCGGGTCAAATACTCATTGGCAGAAAACACCCCGTTGGCATTCTCTCCCGGAATCCCCATAAATTTGGGCAGGCCGGCGCCGGAGCCGATAAACACCGCCTCGTAGCCTTCCTCCTCCATCAGCTCATCAATGGTCACGGACTTTCCGATGATCACATCGGTCTCAATGGCCACCCCCAGCTTCTTCACATTCTCAATTTCTGTCCGCACCACCGTCTCCTTGGGAAGACGAAATTCCGGAATCCCGTAGGTCAGCACGCCCCCCGGCTCATGGAGCGCCTCAAAGATGGTCACATCATAGCCCAGTTTGGCCAGATCTCCCGCACAGGTAAGCCCTGCAGGGCCGGCTCCCACCACGGCCACCTTTCTCCCGTTCTTTTCTTTGGAAGCCTTGGGCACAAATCCGTTCTCTCTGGACCAGTCTGCCACAAAGCGCTCCAGCTTTCCGATGGAGATCGGCTCCCCCTTAATGCCCCGGATACATTTTCCCTCACATTGGGATTCCTGAGGACACACCCGGCCGCACACGGCCGGAAGGGCGGATGCCTGGGCAATCACATTGGCCGCCTCCTCAAAGTTTCCGGCCTCCACCTGCCGGATAAAACCGGGAATGTCAATGGAAACCGGGCATCCCCCCATACACTTGGCATTTTTACATTTCAAACAGCGGGATGCCTCAGCCTGGGCCTCCTCCTTATTATATCCATAGCAGACCTCCTCAAAGTTGGCAGCCCTGACTTTCGGATCCTGCTCTCTCACCGGTACTTTTTTTAACATATCCATAGTCTGTCCCCTCCTGTCAATCACAATTGCCGCAGCCGCCGTGATGGGTCTCGCCCTCTGTGGCCCGCAACTTGGCCCGGCCCTCCTCGGTTCTGTAAATCTGCTGCCGCTTCATGGCCTGGTCAAAATCCACCAGATGTCCGTCAAACTCCGGCCCGTCCACGCAGGCAAACTTCACCTGGCCTCCCACGCTTAAGCGGCAGGCGCCGCACATGCCGGTACCATCCACCATAATAGGGTTCATGCTGACAATGGTGGGAAGGCCCAGCTCCTTTGTCATAATGCAGACGAACTTCATCATAATCATCGGCCCGATGGCCACACAGATATCGTATTGCTTTTTCTGATTTTCCACCAGATCCCGGATCACCTGGGTCACCATGCCCTTTCTTCCATAGGATCCGTCATCGGTGGTTATGTAAAGCTCTCCTGCCACTGCTCTCATCTCCTCTTCCAAGATCAGCAGCTCCTTTGTCTTGGCGCCCACAATCACATCTGCCTGGATCCCGTGCTCTCTCATCCATTTGACCTGGGGATACACAGGAGCTGTGCCCACGCCTCCTGCCACAAACAGATATCTTCTGCCCTTTACCTTTTCAAAATCCTCCCTGACAAAATCCGATGGCTGTCCCAAAGGCCCCACAAAGTCCTGAAACCCGTCTCCCTCCTTCAGTCCGGCCATCCTTTCGGTGGAAGCCCCCACAATCTGAAACACAATGGTCACAAGCCCCTTCTCCCGGTTAAAGTCACAGATAGTCAAGGGTATCCTCTCCCCCCGCTCATCCATCTTCACGATGACAAACTCCCCCGGCTGGCAGGACTTGGCCACCCGCGGCGCCTCTATATCCATTAAGAAAATCTTTTCAGCCAGCTTTTCGGCCTTCACTATTTTGTACATTTTGGTCCTCCTGATATTCTCCTCAGCTTGAGAGCTCTTATTTTGCAGCAGTTCACATAAGCCTTGAACTGTTACCTTATTTTGTCTGTTTCCGCTAATATCCTTCCTATTATAGCGAATCCTTATGTCAATGACAAGTACAAATTTTTCACCTTACCGAATCCTCACCTGCTTTTTGTAAATCTCATCCGGCAGCATTTTCCTGTAAAGCCCCTCAAGCTCCCTGGCCCCGTCCACCTGCCGCTCCATAAGAGGCAGATACAAAATATCAAATTCCACCCCGAACACCCGGGCCTTCACTCCCGTGAGAACACAGCCATTGCGCTCATAGAAGCGGATTCTCCGTCTGCGGAGCCTTCGCTCCTTTTCATCCGCTGCCGTCTCCAAGCTCTCACATTCCAGCAAAATCCCCGGCTTATCCCCGTAGTATTCCCCCAGTCTTTCCATGCAGCGGCTGCCCCAGCCCTCCTGCCGGCTGTTTTCACACACAGCCAGATAATCCAAAAGCAAAAATCCTCCTTCCCGGTCCGTCAGCATGAATACATAGGCCTTCAGCTCCCCGTCCTCAAAAAATCCCAGACATTCGTAGATCCCTTTGCCTATCATATGCAAAATGGAGGCCAGAGGCTTTAACTCGCTTTTGGGGAAATCCCCCATCATATGCTCTTCATATATCCGGGTAATCTCCTCCATATTCAGCCTGACAAGCCCGTTTTTTATATGATAACTGTTTTCCGGCTTTCCGTCTGCCGTCTCTTCTCTCAATCCCGCCATTTCAAATCCCGCCATTTTTTCAACACCTTTCTTGTTCTTTTTGTAAAGCAATGGTATACTGTCTTATTATGAACAACATTATCCTTTCAAAATCATCCCTTTTAAAAGAGGCATCCGCGGACCGCGTCCTCTTTTGCTGCGGCATTTTTTTAGCGGCCGCCGAGATATACAAGCAGCTGTATTTGTTCTATATTGTCAACGGCAGGAGCTACGACTGGTGGTTTTTTCCCTTTCAGCTTTGCAGCCTGCCTATGTATCTGTGCCTGGCTTTTCCCTTTATACCCTCCTGCCGCCTGAAAACCGCCCTCTGTACCTTTGTGCAGGACTACGGCCTTTTAGGAGGCATCGGCGCTCTGATCGTGCCGGAGGGCTTTTGCCACATTCACTGGAGCCTGACTCTCCACGGGTATGTATGGCACATTCTGCTGATTTTTATAGGCCTTCTGATCTGCAGAACCGGGCGTTCCTGTATGACCCTAAAGGGCTTTGCCTGCACCATCCCGCCCTTTCTCTTTTTCTGCCTTGTCGCCACTATAATAAATCTGCTGGCCCCGGGACATGGCCGGGCTGATATGTTTTATATCTCCCCCTACACCTACAGCTCCCAGCCTCTCTTTCACACCCTGTCTGCGCGCCTTGGCATCACGGTCTCCAACCTTCTCTATCTTTTGACTGTCATCGCCGGCGCGGCTGTCATCCATTTCCTTCTTGGGCACATTCCCTTAAGGAGACAATAAAAAAGATCCTCGCCGAGGGTTTTTGTATCATAGAACGCGCTTTGATATAAAAAACCGCAGGAAATCAAGAACCGGCTCTGTAAGCTATTCTCATTTCCCGCGGGACCTAAAAAACCTTTCATATTCCGTCAATGATGTCTGCCGCCTCCTGTGCTTTCCCGATAATATGGGCAAATTCCGGCTCAATCCGGGCATCTTTTGGAAGCTGATACCTTCGGCCGTCCAAAAAAGCGTTTGACAATTCATAGATATAAAAATCTCCGCTTAACTGCTCACCTTTCAGCTGCTCCTTTGCAAGGTCCTCCCCCTGACGCCTCATCTCCTCCGTGCCGCGCTCCTTTAAAAGTGCCAGCTCTGTCAGGATCCCCAGCATAACGGCAAAATGCTCTTCATCCCACGCGGACAGATACATGCATTTACACAGGCCCCTGCCAAAAAAAGGATAGCCCGAATAACAGTCTAACAATTCCTTAAAACGAGTCATATGCCCGGAATCCCGAAACAGCTTCTGCTCCTCCAAAGCCCGTATACATCGCTCCTTAAACTCCATACAATCCCCCTATCCATATTTCCGCATAATCATTCCTACTTAATATAGTAACCTTTTACTGTTTTTGCATTTCCTGCTTTTGAAGTCTTTTTCTGACCACCACATAACATATCATATGCGCCATAAAAGTAATTGTCCACGACACCGGGTAAGAAATGTACAGCGTCTGCAAGGTGCGGCTGACAGAAAATACCGTAAAAATCCACACAACCCGGAACACGCAGGCCCCCGTCAGCGCCACAAACATAGGCAGCAGAGAACATCCCATCCCCCTCAGCCCGCCCACCATCACTTCCATAATCCCGCAGAGGAAGTATGGGCCACTGATAATCCGAAGCCGGTTTATCCCATATTGAATCACCTGCCCATCAGAAGAATAGATCCCTAAAAGCTGAGTGCCAAGAAGAACCGACCCTCCCCCCATAACAATTCCCACCGCAATCACCAGCCCCTGACAGTACCACAAAATCCTTGTCATACGCTCATAATTTCTGGCGCCGAAGTTCTGGCTGGTAAAGCTTAAGGCAGTCTGGTATACCGCGTTCATAGCCGTATATACAAATCCTTCAATGTTGGCTGCCGCTGTATTGCCTGCCATGGCCACTGAGCCAAAGGAATTAACGGATGACTGAATCAGCACATTGGAAATAGAAAAAATAGCTCCCTGAAGCCCTGCCGGGAGTCCGATCTTTGCGATGGCATGAAGCTTTTCCCTGACGATCTTTAGCCGGTTGAGACGAAGCCGGTAAGGCGCATCGGCTCTCATCAAACATTGAACAATCAGCGCGGCCGATATGCATTGAGAAATCACAGTGGCCAGAGCCACTCCGGCTACTCCCATGTGAAGATATATCACGAAAAACAAGTTAAGCAGTACATTGATAATCCCTGCAGACAGCAGAAAATACAAAGGTCTCTTTGTATCTCCCACAGCCCGCAGAATGGCGCTTCCGAAATTGTAGGCCAGAGTGGCCGGCATCCCCACAAAAAATATCTTCATATAGAGAGCAGACAAAGGCAAAACATCCTGGGGCGTCCCCATTAGCGTCAGAAGCGGATCTGCCAGCAGCACGCCAAGCACCACTAAAAACAGCCCTCCTCCCACAGCCAGCACCATGGCTGTGTGAACCGTCTCCTCCAGATCCTTCATCCGGTGGGCTCCAAAATACTGGGCCACCAGCACATTGGCCCCCACCGAAAGTCCGATAAACACATTTACTAAAAGATTGATCAGCGCACTGGTAGAACCCACCGCCGCCAGAGATTCATGACCGGCATATTTTCCCACTACAATAATATCCGCTGCATTAAACAGAAGCTGCAAGATCCCGGACAGAATCAGCGGGACTGCAAACACCACAAGCTTTGAAAAGAGAGGCCCGCTGCACATATCCATCTCATATGCTTTTCCGGCTTTTTTACCTAATCTCATTTTTCTCTACCTCTGTATTCATTTATACGGTATCTCATGCCGTATCGGATACTATAGCACACTTTCTCCGCGGTGACAACCAGTATTTCCCCGGCCTTTTTACAACATAATATACTTGATTACAAACAGCATGGCCAAAACATACATCAGCACACTGATTTTTTTCTTCGCAGCCGTACCGGCTATCAGATTCAGAACCACATAGGAGATCACCCCCATGGCGATTCCCTCGGAAATACTGTACATAAAGGGCATGGCAATGATGGCAATGTAAGCAGGGATCGCCTCCGTGTAATCACTGAAGTCAATTTTCGTGATAGAAGTTATCATCAAGAATCCCACTCCCACCAGTGCCGGCGCTGTGGCAAAGGACGGAATTGCCAAAAATACCGGCGACAGAAACAAAGACAAGGCAAATAACGCGGCAGATACCACTCCGGTCAGTCCGGTTCTTCCTCCCTCAGCCACACCGGAAGCACTCTCCACAAAGGTAGTGGTGGTGGAGGTTCCCAAAACCGCGCCCACAGAGGTTCCCACTGCATCTGCCATCAAAGCTCCTCGGATATGAGGCAGCTTTCCGTCTTCATCCAGCATGTCCGCCTTGGAGGCCACCCCAATCAAAGTTCCAAGAGTATCAAACATATCCACAAACAAAAACGCAAAAATCACCACAAAGAAATCCAGGGTGAAAATCCCGGCAAAATCCAGCTTCATAAACGTAGGCGCCAGACTGGGCACGGAAATACCATTGGAGAAATCAGGAAGAAGGCTAAAGCAGCCCAAATCCGGATTCACCTTATACAAACCAGTAAACTGACAGAGGATTCCAAGCCCCCAGGTGATCAGAATTCCCCAGAGAATGTTTCCTCTCACCTTCTTAATCAGCAGGATTCCTGTGATCAGAATCCCGACCAGAGCCAGCACCACGGTGATTCCTTCACTGGAAAAGGTTCCGGCCCCCACAGAGCCCTTAAAGGAATACAGAGATACCAGTGTGGCGCTGTCCACCACAATCTTCGCATTCTGCAGACCGATAAACGCGATGAAAAAGCCAATACCCGCAGACACCGCATACTTTAAGTTCATGGGAATTGCATCGAAAATAGCTTCCCGCACATTAGTCAGGGAGAGAACAATGAAAATAAGACCTTCAATAAAAACAGCGGCTAAAGCTGTTTGCCAGGAATACCCCATCTGCAACACCACTGTGTAGGCAAAATAGGCATTGAGCCCCATTCCGGGTGCCAGCACAAACGGATAGTTGGCAAAAATCGCCATCAGAAGCGTTCCGATCAGAGAAGCCAGGGCTGTGGCCGTAAATACTGCCCCGCTGTCCATGCCTGTGGCACTTAAGATACTGGGATTGACAGCCAAGATGTAGGCCATTGTCATAAAGGTGGTGATACCGGCGAGAGCCTCGGTCTTTACATCAGTGTGATTCTCCTTTAGGTGAAACATTTTTTCCAGATTCATGGTTTTGTCCCCTTTCTGTTGTTCGTCTGCTTTTCCTAAACGTCAGCAGACCTCTACCATTCTGTAATCCTTGTAAAGCTTTTTATGTTTACGGATATACGGCAAGCCAGTGATGTCTGGCGCGCTGACACGCTCACATTTAACCAAATGCACGAGACATACTGTCAAACCATAAATCCTGTAACCATCATATATAGCGGTAAATGAAAAGGGCCGCTGCCACCCCCAGAATGCTTGCCATGGTGATCTTGATGGACAAGCCAAAGGTGATCACCAACATCCCCAGATTCAAAACCAAAGGCTCATCCAGCCCGAAGGACTGTCCGAAATTCAGCCAGGAAAGCCATGGGACACCATCTGCTAAGCTTCCCAAAAATCCGCCCAGCACGATCCCTGTCAGTAAAAGAATCAATAAAATCCAAAAATTCTTATTACTCATACTAATGCCCTCTCTTTTTTGAAACTTTTATCCATTCTACCACCAGACAGAAAAAAATGCTAGAGTACCATTGATAATTTTCACATTGACGGAAATGTCAAGGAAATCTATAATGAAACTATTACATAAAGGAGACCCAAAATGAATATTTTTTTAGATTTGTTTCTCACTTTTGCCAAAATCGGCCTGTTTACTTTTGGAGGCGGCTACGCCATGATTTCCATCATCGAGGATAACTGTGTGAACCGAAAAAAATGGATCACCCACGATGAGATGATGAATATCACTGTGATAGCTGAATCCACCCCCGGCCCTATTGCCATCAACGCGGCAACCTATATCGGCTTTAAGCAGGCCAGGTTTTTAGGAGCTGTCATTGCAACCACAGGCATGATTCTGCCCTCCATGGGAATCATCTATCTTATCTCCATGTTTTTTGATAATTTTTTAGAGCTGACAATGTTTGCAAATGCTTTTAAGGGCATTAAGCTTGCAGTGGGCCTGCTGATCCTGGATGCAGGCATCTTAATGGTTAAAAAGATGAAGAAAAAGCTCCTTTCCTCCGGCATTCTTCTCTGTGCCCTTGCTGCCATGCTGGCTGGGGAGCTTTTCTCCCTTCCTGTTTCTTCTGTTACCCTGATGACAACCGCCGCGGCGGTGAGCTTTCTTGCATGTCTGGTGAAAGGCGGTAAGGCAAATTGATCTATCTGGATCTGTTTTTGGGCTTTTTGAAGGTAGGATGCTTTTCCTTTGGAGGTGCTTATGGTGCCATTCCCCTGATTCGGGATGTGGTTTTGGACTACGGATGGCTGACGGACCAACAGCTGACCTCTATGATTGCCATCAGCGAATCCACCCCCGGCCCCATTATGGTCAATCTGGCTACCTATGTGGGCAGTACCCAGGCAGATATTGCCGGCGCGTTTCTGGCTACTCTCGCCGTGATTCTTCCTGCCTTTGTGATCATCCTGCTCATCACTGCCCTTTTAAGGTCAATCATCGGCCATCCTTATGTAAAGGCAGTTCTTGGCGGGTTAAAGCCCTGTATGATTGGAATTATTCTGGCCACCGGTCTGTATATGACCATAGATCACTGTCTCGCCGAGGGAACTCCTGATATCCGGTCAGCAGGTATTACCATTGCCCTTGCAGCCATTATGATCTTCTATAAAAAACAGTTTAAGAAAAAGCTTTCCCCCATCCTTCTGATTATTATATCCGGCATTGCCGGGATCCTTGTGTATGGCATTTGATACAAAAAAGCGGGGAACATTCACAGACAGAAAGGAGTTTTCTATGAGCAGCCACAAAGAACTGGCAAAATCTTATTTCCTGGAGGGCTACAACTGCGCTCAGGCTGTCGTCCTGGCTTTCCATGAAGAACTGGGCTTAGACAAAAAAGCTGCTGCCTGTATGGCGTCTTGTTTCGGCGGAGGCATGGGCCGCCTGCGGGAGGTTTGCGGCACTGTAAGCGGCATGCTTATGGTTTTAGGGCTGCTAAAGGGCTATTATGATCCCAAAGACCAGGAGGGGAAAAAAGCCCTTTACGCCCAGGTGCAGCAGCTGGCCGGCACCTTTCAGAAGCACAATGGGAGCATTATCTGCCGGGAGCTTTTGGGTCTGGACCATCACACAGATGAGCCCACTCCCTCCGAACGCACTCCCGAATATTACAAAAAGCGTCCCTGCGCGGATCTGGCTGCCGATGCCGCCGAAATCTTAGAACAATTCCTGATGAATTCCTGAATTCTCTTTATGACACACTTTATCCGGGCTGCTGCTTTCTTCATGCAGCCTTTCTTTTTTCATCATTTTTCACAATAATCTGCCCTTTTTTGTCATATTTTGTCCAATCCCTTGTCCTGCTTGTCAAAATATTCCCGAATTATTATTTTTTTCCACAAAGCACTACCCGTTTTCCCCGTTTTGTGGTACAATTTCAATATCACGGCCGGAGGTCCTGCCCTACAGGATTTCCGGACCGGTGAAGGTACAAAACCTGGACGGGCATCTTTTCTGTTTCCAATCTTGTAACCCTTCACCAATTAAATAATCAGGGGGAGATTAATATGGCAAAAGAAATGATTGCAATGCTTCTTGCCGGCGGACAGGGTTCACGTCTGTATGCACTGACCCAGAAGCTGGCAAAACCTGCAGTTCCTTTCGGCGGCAAATATCGCATCATCGATTTTCCGCTGTCAAACTGCGTCAACTCCGGCATTGATACGGTGGGCATCCTGACCCAGTATCAGCCACTGGTTCTGAACGAATACATCGGCAATGGTCAACCGTGGGATCTGGACCGTCTGCACGGCGGAGTTCATGTACTTCCGCCTTATCAGCAGGCTTCCGGCTCCGACTGGTATAAGGGAACCGCCAATGCCATCTATCAGAACATTTCGTTTATCGAGCGTTACAATCCGCAGTATGTGATTATCCTTTCCGGTGATCAGATCTGCAAGCAGGACTACAGCGATTTCCTGCGCTTCCACAAGGAAAAGGGCGCGGAATTCAGCGTGGCAGTCATGGAGGTTCCGTGGGACGAGGCTTCCCGTTTCGGCCTGATGGTGGCGGACGAGAATGACAAGATCACCGAATTCCAGGAAAAGCCGAAGAATCCCAAGTCAAACTTGGCTTCCATGGGCATCTATATCTTCAATTGGGATGTCCTGAAAAAGTATCTCATCGAGGATGAGGCAGATCCTAACTCAGAAAATGACTTTGGCAACAACATTATCCCCAATCTGCTCCGTGACGGCCGCCAGATGTATGCCTATCATTTCAGCGGCTACTGGAAGGATGTGGGAACCATCTCCTCTCTCTGGGAGGCCAACATGGAGGTTCTGGATCCGGAACACAGCGGCATTAACCTGTTTGATGACAATTGGAAGATCTACAGCCGCAACAGCGGTATGACCGGTCACAGAATCAGCAGTGAGGCCGTGGTGGAGAATTGTATGATCACCGATGGCTGCCGGGTATCCGGTTCTGTGAAGCATTCCATCCTTTTTGCCGGCGTTACCGTAGAACCGGGCGCTGTGGTGGAAGATGCCGTGGTTATGGGCGGTACCACCATTAAGTCGGGTGCCTGTGTAAAGCACTGTATCGTGGCGGAAAATGTAGTGATCGGCGAGAATGCTGTGGTAGGCGCCATGCCATCCGATGGGGAGAAGGGTGTTGCCACCGTAGGCTCCGGCGTGTATATCGGTGACGGTGCCAAGATCGGCCCCAATGCCATGGTCAACAGCAATGTGAAAGGCGGTGAAGAACAATGGTAAATTCCAACGCAGATGCTCTGGGCATCATTTTCCCAAACACCTATGACAGTCTGATTCCGGAGTTAGTCAGCGAACGTTTAATGGCTTCCATCCCCTTTGCAGGACGTTACCGGATGGTGGACTTTATCCTGTCCAGCATGGTCAACAGCGGGATCGGCAATGTTTCCTTAATTGTCCGCAAGAACTACCACTCTTTGATGGACCATTTGGGATCCGGCCGTGAGTGGGACTTAACCCGCAAAAATGGCGGTTTAAACATTGTTCCTCCCTTTGCGCAGAAAAATATCAAGATGTACACCGGACGGGTGGAAGCGCTGGCAAGTGTTCTTGCATTTTTAAAAGACCAGAAAGAAAAATATGTGGTAATGTCCGATGCAAATATTGCGGTGAATTTTGATTTCAAGGCATTTATGGATGCCCATATTGCCAGCGGTGCTGACGTAACGGTCGCCTACAGCGAGAGCGAGCTTCCGGAAGGGGCCATGAAGAAAAACGATATCGGCACCAATATGTACTATTCCTTCGGCATTGAAAACGGCCGGGTTGTAAAGCTGGATATCTGCTCTGAGGAGAGCGGTGTTCAGAACTTCTCCATGAATATCTATATCATGGACCGGAAGCTTTTGATTGATCAGATCAGCACTGCCTACCTTCATGGACACTCCTACTTTGAGAGGGATATTCTGGCTCCTCAGCTGGATAAGCTGAATGTGCAGGCATATAAGTATGAGGGCTATCTGGCCCGGATCTGTGATCTGAAGAGCTATTTTGACGAGAACATGAAGCTGCTTGATGAGGAGAACCTGGACGGTCTGTTTTCCAGAGACTCCATCTACACCAAGATTCGTGACGACAATCCGACCCGCTATATTGGCGGAGCAACGGTAAAGAATACCATGGCTGCCGATGGATGCGTCATCGAGGGCGAGGTGGAAAACTGTGTGCTGTTCAGAGGCGTAAAGATTGCAAAGGGCGCAAAAGTGAAAAACTGTGTGCTGATGCAGGATACGGTGGTTGAGAAGGGCGCCAGCTTAGAGTACATAATCTCCGACAAGAATGTGACCTTCACTGCTGACAAGGAGATTAAAGGCAGCGACAGCTTCCCTGTATATGTGGCAAAGCATCAGATCGTATAATGGAATAAAGTCTGCCGGTATTTTCAGGCTTTAAAAATCCGTTTCAAAAAGGAGCAGACTGATGATCCGTCTGCTCCTTTAAAAATCAAATAGTTTCCTGTCCGGCGCAAACAGGCGGAAAAATGGCCTGTTTGAACATTTATTGTTTATAAAAATGTCCGTACAGGAGGAGGCAATCTTATGAATGATTCACTGATGATCAACAGTCTGGCCTTTTACTCTCCGTCTTCCTTTTTTGTCGGCTCTTCCTTTGGTATGGAAGCCAGATCATCCGGACCGGCGGCAGATAGGTCGGGCAATATCCCGGGACAGGAGCCGGTATCTCCACAGGCTTCTTTCCCCGGTCAGAACAAAGTCGCTTTGCAGGCTCCTGTTCCCGGTCAGGGCGGCACCCGGGAATCCGGCAGCAGTCAGACCGTGGGAAGAAAACCGGATACTGACACCTATGAGTGTGAGACCTGCAAAAACCGCAAATACCAGGACGGCTCCACTGACCCGGGAGTCTCCTTCAAGACACCCACCCGGCTCAGTCCGGAGCGGGCCGCCTTTGCCATCCGCGCCCACGAGGCGGAGCATGTGGCCCATGCCAGAGCTAAGGCGCAGAAAGAGGATCAGGAAATCGTTTCCCAGTCCGTCACCTACCACACAAGCATCTGTCCGGAATGTGGCAGAACCTATATGTCCGGAGGGACCACCCGAACCACATTTCGGAGCGCTCCCGTTGTGGAGGAGCAACCAGTGGAAAAGGGACGCTATGTAGATGTGACGGTCTGAACACACTAAAACAGTTGTGAAAATAAAAGGAACCGGCAAGATGGCAGTTCCAAAATCCTGCCTGCTGTCTTGCCGGTTTCCAAACCTTTATGCAGTCCAGTTCTCCATCCGCTCTTAAATCTGCCTTTACCAAATCTTTAGCCCTGTAGCGTCTTCCGTCAGAGATCTCCGTCAGATCCACCTGCCGTTTCATCTTATTTTCCCAAAACATCCATCAGCTTGGACAAAGCCGTCTCGTCTCCCACCAGGGTCACATCCTTATGGAACTGCAGAATCGATGCGGGAACCCGGGGCGTCACGGGACCGGTAAAGGCCTCTGCCACCATGTCTGCCTTCCCCTCGCCAGACACAATCACCAGCACCTTCTTAGCCTGCATAATATTGCCAATCCCCATGGTGTATGCCTGCCGCGGAACATCCTCCACCTTCTCAAAAAACCGCTTATTGGCCTCAATTGTGCTCTCTGTCAAATCCACACAATGAACTTTTTTCTCAAAAAACTCCGCCGGTTCATTGAACCCGATATGACCATTGAAGCCCATTCCCAAAAGCTGAAGATCCACAGGGCCTTCCCGGCTGATGATATCCTCATACATTGCGCACGTTTCATCCGGGTCCTCCCCCAGTCCATCGGGCACAAAAGTGCGGCTCTTATCAATATTGACATGGTTAAAAAGATGGGTGTCCATAAAATACCGGTAGCTCTGGTCATTGTCCCCGGAAAGGCCCCTGTACTCGTCCAGATTCACAGAGGTAATCTTGGAAAAATCCAGTTCCCCAGCCTGATACCGCCGAATCAGTTCCTCATAGGTGCCAATGGGCGAAGAACCGGTTGCAAGACCCAGAACACTGTCCTTTTTCAGAATAATCTGCGCCCCGATGATCCCCGCCGCTCTGCGGCTCATAGCCTCATAATCCTTCTCACAATAAATCGTCATACCACTGTCTCCTTTTCTTAAAAATGTGCAGTCAGATATCTCTTCAATTCCCCCAAAATACCTGCCTAATTTTTCTTATTGTACCATAATTTCTTCATTCAAACAATAGAAACCACAGAAACTCTTTTTCACCTTTTCACCACAAAAAGCCTCCGACAGAACAACCGCTCTGCCGGAGGCCATCGTCATCCGACCACTCCAAAACCGCTCTGATAAACCCTACTGCAAAGCCACCATCTGCGCCGCCACAGTCTCGACCTCCTCCTGGGAAAAGTATCCGCAGGCCTCCATCCGCCTTAATACCTGGCGCTGCCGCTTCTCTGCCAGCTCCTGACTCTTGGTAGGCGCGTACCGCCCGGGCGCGTTGGGAATACCTGCTAACAATGTGCTCTCGTACTCATTCATCTCTGCCGGCTCCTTGCCAAAATATCCCCGGCTGGCATCCCCTGCCGTGTAATAGCCATCTCCAAAATAAATACTGTTTACATACAGCTCCAAAATCTCGTCCTTGTCATACTTTTCCTCCAGCTGAAAGGCCATAAAGACCTCCGCCACCTTCCGGCTCATCTCCTTCTCCTGGGTAAAGTACAGATTCTTGGCCAGCTGCTGGGTGATAGTGCTCCCGCCCTCCACATAACGTCCGGCCTGAATATCGTGAAGCACGGCCCGCCCTATGGCAATCGGGTCAATCCCGAAATGACCGTAGAATCTGTGATCCTCCACAGAGACCACCGCATTTACATAAACCGGCGGCAGCGCCTCCAGCCGGGTATAGCCTTCCTTCGCCTGAATGGAAGCCACCTTCTCCTCCAGGCTCATGCCCTCTAACGCCTCCCTGTACTTGTCATAGCCCTGTCTCACAACGGTGAAACCGGCCAGCAGCATTATGCTCATCAAAAGCAGAACGATCGAACGAAAAATATTACAAAATCTCATGGTATCACCGCTCCTTTCTGACTTTTACTGATGATAACAGTATATCACAGAAATTTTCAAAAGACTTTAATGATACCTTAGAGAATAATAAACATTTTCCGATAATTCTAACGATTATCTTACGATGTTTGCAAAATCTCCTGAATCTGCACCTTATCAAATAAATCCCACACCATATCCGGCTCCACATAGCCTACCTTCTGAAACAAGGCGTTGCAGGACCCGCAGGCCATTGCCAGCTTCACGCAATCTTCCTTTCCCATTCCCCTCTCTGTGCCCAGACAAAATCCGGCAACAGAGGAATCCCCGCATCCGATGGTGGAAATTACCTTCACTTTGGGAATCCGGATCTGAAACATCTGGGTGGGGTCCATAAAAAGCCCTCCGTCTCCTCCCATGGAAATCAACAGATTTTCCACTCCCATTTTCTGCATGGCCCGGCCGTGCTTTATCAGATTTTCCTGTGTGCTTTGCTCTTCCATCCCGAATAGTCCGGTCAATTCGCTAAAATTGGGCTTGGAAAAATAATATTGCCCGGGAAATGACTTTTCCAGATAAATGCCGGTGGCATCCAGGGCGCATTTACAGTTCTTCTCCTGACATATCCGGCTGACCATACGGTATATCTCCCGGCTCATCCCTCTCATGGGAATCCCGGAGCAGATCACAAAATCACCTGCCTCCAGATCCTCTTTCAGCACGGACAAAAAATGCTTCTGCTCCTTTTCTCCCACCAGAACTCCCGGCTCCGTCACCTCCGTCTCCTTCCGGTTGCGGTTGTCGATAATATTGATGGTGGTGCGCGTCTCCCCCCTGGTGGGAAATGCCCGAAATCTCACATGGCAGGCGCCCATTTCTTCTTCCACCAGCCTTCCGTTGCCGCCTCCCACAAATCCGTAAAGAACACAGGGCTCTCCCATCAGACTCAAAACCCGGGCCACATTGACTCCCTTTCCCCCCACATCCGTCCGGGGAGCAATCTCGTAAAACTTTGTGCCAACAGCAAAATCATCTATATAATAGGTACGGTCGATCACCGGATTTAATCCAACAACACGGATCATAGGATTCCCTCCCCGGCACAGGGGGATTTTTTATCTTGCGCCTCCCGGCTCCTCTCTTTGACCTCCGGATACCTTCCGGCGCTGTTAAGCACCTCCTTCATTTTGTGCTCCACCTCCATGCGAAATGCGTCTCTGGCCGGCTTTAAATATTTTCTCGGGTCATAGACATCCGGGCTGGTATTAAAAAATTCCCGGATTGCCGTGGTAAACACCAGAAAATTGTCCACATCCATATTGACCTTTTTCACTCCCAAGGCCACTGCACGGGCTATGCTCTCCTCGCTGCAATTACGCAGATACTCCACCTGTCCCCCCTGTCGGTTACAGGCGTCAATCAGCTTTGGGGGAAGGGATGCTGCCCCGTGAAGCACAAAGGGGTAATCCGGTTTTTGTTTTACAATTTCCTCCAAAAGCTCAAAATCCAGAGGCAGATAATCCTCACTCCTAACTCCTCCGTGGGAAGTTCCCACCGCCACAGCCAGGGCATCGCAGCCTGTCCTGTCGATAAACCGCGCCGCCAGATCCGGATCCGTGTACACAGCCTTTTCGGAAAACACCAGATCCTCAAAGCCCGGGAGGCATCCCAGCTCGGCCTCCACCCACACCCCCTTCTCATGGGCATACTCCACCACCTGTCTGGTCTCCTTCACATTCTGCTCATAGGGAAGATGAGATCCGTCAAACATAACCGCCTGGCATCCAGCCTCTATGGCTTCCCTGCATGCCTCAAAGGTTCCGCAGTGATCATGCTGAACAAAAAACGGCACCTCATATTGCTCTGCCAGAGTATACAGTGTGTCCACATATTCCTTAAAATGGCCTGCATACTTTCTGGCGCCCATGGACACCTGAAGAATTGCCGGGGATTTTGCGGCCTGGGCTGCTTCCATAACCGCCATCATAGTCTCCCATGAAAAGGTGTTAAAGGCCCCCAGGCCGTAATGATTCTCTGTGGCATGACGATACAGTTCTTTCGGACTTTTAATTGCCATTCTTTCTCACCTCCATTCTTCTGAATTGAACAAACTCCCGGATTTTTTCCAATACCTCATAGAGATTTTCCGCCTGATTAAACCATCCGTGACCCTTTTCCTCAAAAGACCGAATCCACGCCCGTCCTCCTGCTTCCTCCATGCTCTGCTTCATATCCACGCATTGCTGTAAAGGCACAATCCGGTCCTCACTTCCGTGCAGCATCAAAATATTCCGGTCCGCCTTTCCGTGATACCGGGGAGAATATTCCTCCCAAAGCTTCTGATCCCACACATTCCGGTCCAAAAACCGGCACACGCTCTCCTGCTCCCGGGGATTCCGCTCACAAAAATCAGTCAGATCATAAATCCCGTTGAGAAAAATCCCATTGGAGGGCTGAAACACCTGCTCCGGATCCAGCGAAAAGCCTTTTAACATCCCATCGTCTGCCAATATGGACATTGCTCCAATATTTGCCCCTGGTGAGCCGCCTACCACAAAGACCAGCGCCGGATCCACCTTAAGCCTTTTATGACCTTTCCAGATCCACCGGTAAACTCCCAGACAGTCCAGAATCGGTGCCGGGCAGGGGGCCACCCCCGCCACCCGATACCCTACAGTCACACACAGGGCATTTAAGGTCAGGGACAGCCAGGAGGCCATTCCCAGAAATTGATCCTTATGTCCCCCAACAAAGCCGCCGCCGTGAACCATTACAAATGCCGGCCTGCCGGTGTAAGGCTCCCGCCTATAGCCGTCTATATTATACAGATCGCAAGGAATCCTCTCATCCAAAAATCCGGTAATCTGATAATCCCGGATAAACGTCCTTTTTTCCCTCACCTGTTATTCCACTCCGATTTCCTGCATAGCCTTCTTTAAATAATCCAGATTGACAAATTCCTCTGCCGGAACATTATACTTTTCCTCCAAAAGCCCCGCGTCTAAAAACATATCCCGGATGGTGCCGTACCACTCATTTAACGTCCCCTCATCCATCAGCTTTTTCAAATCCTGATTGTTGATCCAGTTGGTCTTTTCCACCACCAAATAAGCGGTGTCATAATCTGTGTTAATGTAGTCAGCCACCTTCTGAACCGAATCTTCCATATTGTTGTAGCGATCCTCGGTTCCCCGCAGCCAAGCCTTTAAGAAACGCACCACTACATCCTCATTGCCTTCCAGAAATTTGTTGGTAGTCACCCAGCTGTTGGTAAACACCGCATCCGGAAGAAAATCTTTTGAGCCGCTGATGGTGACTACCTTGTCCGCCCCCATTTCCTTGCGGATCTGATCTGTATAGGGGGCCTCAATGGAAATGGCGTCAATCTGTCCGGTCATAAATGCCGTAACCTTTCCAGAAGCGTCCATATTGATCATATTCACATCGCTCCGCTCCATCCCGTTTAGCTTCAATGCCATGGAAAGCACCAGCTCCGAGGTGGTTCCCGCCGAGATGGCCACGTTTTTCCCCCTCAAATCCTCCATGGTCTTGTAACCGCTGTCTGCCTGTACCAGAATCTCACCGCTCAAATCCGTGCTGTCCAGGGCCAGAATCGTACACTGCCCCTGGGGAGCAAACACGTGGGCTCCCACTCCCAGATAACCGATATCGATGTCGCCGGAAGCCATTGCCGCCAGCTCCGTGGCCCCTGAGGTAAACTGTACCAGCTCAAGCTCTAGATTCTCCTCCTCAAAATACCCGTTGTCAATGGCATTGAGAATGCCGCCCACCCCTGTAATATGGGGATGGTAGGCCACCTTGATCTTAGCCCGCTCCGGCTTTGCCTCCTCTTTCTCTTTTGCCGTGGTCTCCGTCTCCTTCTCTTCCCCTGATGTCTCTGATTCGGACGAAGCTGCCTGAGATACGTTCTCTGCCGGTGTGCTCTCGGTCTTGGAGGATGAACCGCATCCGCCGCAAACTCCTGCCGCCACTGCCATTGCCACAAACACTGCTAACTGTCTCTTCATTATAAATTCCTCCTGTATTTTAAATTTATAGGAAACGTCATAAATGTTTTCTTTATGACGTTTCCTGCGCCGATTTTTGCTATGTGTAAACGCAGAAACTACCTTGCAAAAATCGTGCGTATCCCCCGAAGGGTTTATAGTAAATGGCAAATATTTTTGTCGTTTACTATAAATAATGCTCTCTACTTGGCATTCTCCAGGTACTCCCTGTAAACCTTATTCCAGATCTCATTTTTCAGCTCATTAAACTCCGGCGTCAGCTTTGTCTCCTGATTCCGCGGATAGGGAAGATGTACATCCACAATCTCCCGTATCCTCCCCGGCCCCGCGCTCATAATAATCACCTTTGTGGAGAGCAAAACCGCCTCCTCCACATCATGGGTAATAAAAAAACAGGTTTTCTTTTCCTGCTGCCAGGTATTTAAAAGATTCTCCTGAAGCTGAGCTCTTGTCTGAGCATCCAAAGCCCCAAAGGGCTCATCCATCAAAAGCACCTCCGGCCCGGTGGTGTAGGCCCGGGCAATGGCCACTCTCTGCTTCATTCCGCCGGACAGCTCCTTAGGATAAGACTTGGCAAAACGTTCCAAACCAACGATCTTTATATACTTCTGTGCAATCTCCCGCCGTTTTTTCTTGTCCACTCCCTTCATCCGCAGTCCAAACTCCACATTCTTCTCCACCGTCAGCCAAGGATAGAGGGCATACTGCTGGAACACCACCCCTTTTCCCTTGCCCGGCCCGGTAACCACCTCGCCTCTCACCTTTACCGTTCCGGTGGAAGGCGGATTCAGTCCGGCTATAATATTCATCAGGGTAGTCTTTCCGCAGCCGGAAGGGCCCACCACACAGATAAACTCATTTTTTTCTACATCCAGATTGACCTCCTCCAAAGCCAGAAAGCTCCCCTCCCGGGTCTCATAGCTCTTGGTCACTCCCCGAATCTCAATCTCCGGCATATTCCTTTTCTCTGTCTCCATCTATTTTACCTCCTGCCAGGAAGTCAGCTTTTTCTCCAAAAAAGTTACAAGCTTATCAAACAAAAAGCCTATAATTCCGATGACAATAATCCCCATCAGCACCACATCCATCTTAAAATACATGCCTGCCTGCTGAATCATAGTGCCCAGACCCGTAGCCGCGCCGGTCAGCTCCGCGGCCACCAGTGTGGTGAGAGCCGATGCCAGCCCCAGCCGCACACCGGTGAGAATAAAGGGAATGGCTGCCGGAACCACCACGTGAAAAAATATCTGCCCGTCATTGGCGTCAAATACTCTTGCCGCTTTTATCAAGGTTGCGTCCACATTTTTCACACCCTGATAGATGGTAATCACCATGGTGAGAAATACCGCAAAAAAGATAATGGCAATCTTGGCGCTGGTTCCGATTCCGAAGGTGGCAATCACTATGGGAATGAGGGCAATGGGCGGAATTGTCCGCAAAAACTGAATCCACGGCTCCACAATCACCCGAAAGCCCTCATACCACCCCAAAAGAAACGCCACCGGAATGGACAGAAAAAATCCCAGAAGAAAGCCTCCGATCACCCGGAACAGACTGTCGCGGATGTGAATCCAGAGCGTCCCTGACGACAGGTTTTCCGCCAAGGCCCCGCACACCTGAGCCGGGGACACGATCACACTGCCAATGTCCGGCATGGATGAGACAATACTCCAGGCGATCACTGCCGTTGCAGCAGAGACAATCAGGCAGATCCCATGGTAAAGTCCCTTATGGTGCAGTCTCAATTTATTCATAATACCCCTCCTTTTTCTTTTCTCTTACTATATTTGGATAGAAATCGTTTTCTATATTAATAAAAACATTATAGAAATCGTTTTCTATTTTGCTAAAAAGGATCTTAAATCCTTCTCACTGACCCCCTTTCCACAATTTTTGAAGGAATTACAACCTGAGTGTGTGATATCCCCTTCCCGGCCAACACTCCGGCCAGGATCTCCCCGGCCCTGCATCCCATCTCATAGCTGTCCTGCTCTGCCGAGGTGATCTGAGGAGTAATGTACTTATTGCATACAGGATTCCCAAAAGCCACAACGGAAATATCCTCCCGGACCTTAAGCCCTGCTTCCCGCAATGCCAAAAGCGTTCCCTCCAGCATCACATTGTTGGCACAGTAAATGGCTGTAGGGCGCTCTCCTCTCCCCATTAATTCCATCACATAGCGGTACGCCTGATCCTCACTGAAGCTTGAGGGACTGACATACGCCTCCGGCACCCGGATTCCTGCATCAGTAAGAGCCTGCCGGTATCCCTCCAGCCTGTTCCTTCCGTTGGGATTGGTCAGAGTGACATTGACTATGGCAATCTCTCTGTGTCCGTTGTCAATCAGCAGTCGGGTGAGCTGATAGGAGCTCTCAAAATCATTCCACAAAATCTGGCTGGTAGTAAGACCCGGTATGGCCCGGTCCACTAAAATCACCGGTATGCCAAGTCGCAGACACCGAAGCAGCTTATCCCCCTTAGAATCCACAGCCGCAATCACCAGTGCATCGATTCTTCGCTCCACCAGAGTATCAATCAATTCCCGCTCCTTCTCTGCATCTCCTCCTGAGCTGGCAATCACCAGATGGTATCCCATCCGGGACACTTCTGCCTCCAGGCCTTTGGCGATCTCCATAAAAAAATGATTGGACAAGTCCGCCACCACCAAAGCGACCAGATTCGTCCGATTAATCCGCAGGCTTCTGGCCACCCCGTTAGGATGATATTCCAGCTCCCGCATGACAGCTTCCACCTTCTCCCTCACCGACTGGCGGACCGGATAATTCCCGTTGATAACTCTGGATACGGTAGAGATCGAAACACCTGCCTGACTTGCAATATCCTTGATGGTTATGTCTCTCATAGCTACCTCCGGCGGCGTTTACTATAGAAATCGTTTTCTATGTATATAAAATACATGAATCAGAGAATTTTGTCAAGAGTTTTTGTAGCTTTTGAATTTTCTTTCTTTTTTCTTCTTTTTCTGTTATGATAAATAGTAACAGTTCAGACGTGTATCTTCTTGCCCGTCTGCGCCGGACAAGACACTTATTCATGAAAGCTCTATGCGGAAACGGAGGCGATTTGCTATGTTCAATTTTAACTACTACACTCCCACCAAAGTAATCTTCGGAAAAGAGACAGAAAACCAGACCGGTACTCTGGTCAAAAAGGCCGGCGGAAGCCGGGTGCTGGTCCATTTCGGCGGACAGAGCGCTGTTCGCTCCGGTCTTATTGACCGGATCAAAAAATCCTTAGATGACGCCGGGCTCTGGCACACAGAATTAGGTGGTGTCGTCCCCAATCCCCGCCTGGAAAAGGTGCGGGAGGGAATCTCTCTGGGAAAAGAATCCCACATCGATTTTATCCTGGCCGTGGGCGGAGGCTCTGTCATCGATTCTGCAAAGGCAATCGCCTATGGCCTGGCTGAACCAGAGCTGGATGTATGGGAGCTTTTCGCCCACACCCGGACGGCAAAATCCTGCCTGCCAGTGGCTTCCGTGCTGACCATTGCCGCTGCCGGAAGCGAGATGAGCAACAGCTGTGTGATCACCAATGAAAAAACCGGCGAAAAGCGTTCCTACAATGACGACTTGGCCCGCCCTGTATTCGCTGTCATGAATCCGGAGCTGACCATGACGCTTCCCGACTATCAAACCCAATCCGGCTGTGTGGATATTATGATGCACACCATGGAGCGGTATTTTACCAATGGCGGCAATATGGAGACAACGGACGGGATCGCCGAGGCCCTTCTGCGCACCGTCATCAAATGCGCAAAGATACTCCACAGAGATCCGTCAAACTACAATGCCCGGGCAGAGGTCATGTGGGCCTCCTCCCTTTCTCACAATGGTCTGACCGGCTGCGGCAATGACGGCGGAGATTTTTCCTCCCACATGTTAGAGCATGAAATGGGCGGCATGTTTGACGTGACCCATGGAGCCGCCTTAGCCGCCATCTGGCCCTCCTGGGCAAAATATGTCTACAAGGATTGTCTGCCCCGTTTTGTAAAATACGCCCTCAATGTGATGGAGGTGGAGCCTGGAAGCACCGATGAGGAGACTGCCTTAAGAGGGATTGAAGCCATGAAGGACTTCTACCATCAGATCCGCATGCCTGTGAACATGACAGAGCTGGGCATCTCGCCTACCGAGGAGCAGATCCTTTTGATGACCCGGTCCTGCGCCCAGGCTGCCGGTGGGAAAAAGGGGTCGGCAAAGGTGCTTTACCCGGAGGATATGGCTGCCATCTACCGGATGGCACGCTGACCAATCTGTCGGAACTTTATATAGAACTAATCCCCTTAAAAGCCAGATCAATTAGTCTGGCTTTTTCTAAACAGGGGGGGGAAATACAAGCGGCTTTCTCCAGGCCCTTTCTGTAGGTTCAGGCGTATACTCTGGGTAAACCACAAAACATGATCCTCCAGCTCCTTCCAACAGGTATATTCCCCATGGTATAGCTCTATGATCTTCCGTCCGGATACAGGTGCAGCGAAATATCTTTTTCTCCCAGCTTCTCTGCACATCTGCAAAACTCTGTACGGTTCCGCCTTAAGTCCTCCGGGGAGTCATCACAAATCCCTATTGCCAGATTCCCTGCACTCATCTATTCGAGTCTCCTGTCTCCTTTTGTGCTTTTTTGAAATGAAAAAACGATTTCCCCGCCCTCTTTCATCTTGATAACAGAAGGAGAATTTTTACCACTGTATTTCACGTTACGGATCTTCTCTGGCATATCTGTAAAAGTTTCCGGGAGGTAAATCTTCACAACGCCATCAAATAGTTTTACCTCCGAAAAAACAATCAGCCCTTCTCCTGCATATATGCCAGATTGAATACATGAATAGCGGCTTTTTTCTAATTTTCTTCTTCTCCTTATAATATCTTTATCCAAATATTCCTTTTCCTTTGTCAAAACCTGTTCCTCCGTTTTAATCATCAAAGCCTCTCCTAAACCACTTTTCGTATTCGGTTTCATCATGCATAAATTTTTCGTCAAACTTTTCGTGTTCTTCCTCCGTCAGCACCCTGCCTTCCATAGTATCAACCTCAGGATTCCACTCTTTGATAAATTCTATAAGAAATTCTCCTGCTGCTTTCTCTGTCATTGCTGATATTTTTCTTTGCTTGTCTGCCAAAAGATCAATCCAAAGATGATACAGGCTGAGCCCTCCTCCGCTACTATATTCTGTATACGTGCTCTCATAAAAATATATAATTTTGATGTCACTCTTTCTGAGCACACACCAAAACCGTTGAAACCAGATAAAATCCCGGGTCATAATACCGGTATCTTTGCCCCCAAGAGAATATGCCTCCCCTTTCAGCCATATCCGTTTTGTCCCCGGCTCCATCACCTGTCTGGCAAACTCCTGTAAATCAGACCGGCTCATTCCACTGTTTTTCATGTATTTTTGAATAATTTCCGATTCGCCTTTTATTCCTTCTGTTCTCCACATTTTAATTATGGGAACAACGAAAATAGTTGAAATAATAATAGAGCCAAGAATTGGGGCTATATCAAAAAAATCCCGAAAACTTCTTATGGCGATCCCATTCTTCAAAAAACCTGAAACCGCTATTGTTAAAATACAGAGGAAAAGAACTATACCATATACACAATATACCCATCCAATTCTCCATCTTTTCACCTGGGATGCAAAAAATCCTTTAGGAAAATTTCTTTGTCTATAGGCATCATCCATCTCTACAAAATAGTCTTCAATTTTTTCTTTATAATCAAATATTCCCATATTGTTTTATGTATGATAGGTGTCTTCACAGTAAATCTGTGCCAGGTTATCACTTTATTCCTCCAAAATTATGCTTTCTGTTTATCCCTCAAAATTTTCCTTAAACCAGGTTTCATAATCTGTTCCGTCATGAATAAATTCTTCGTAAATTGATTTTATATTATCTAATATATAATCTTATATAAATCTTTTGTTTCTGCATTTTCTTCCATATTTTTAACAGCTATATCAAATGCTTTTTTTATCATTTTTAAAGCCGCACTATGATTTCCCAATTCCATATTAATATATCCCATACTGTTATACATATTCGATATTTGCCTTTCATAAGTATAAGATAAATCCTGGCTAATATATATATCCATTGCTTTTCGGCTGTAAAAATATGCTGTCTCAAAATCTTCTTCCATAATTGAAACCCGAGCAAGATATGTATATCCTTCTGCTACCTTTATATCATCTATCTTCCAATAATATTCTGCATATCTCTTCCCTTTTTCAAAACAATTTTTTGCACCTTTTAGTTCTCCCTCTAACTGGTAGAGCTCTCCAAGCATTTCCACATCTTCTTTCTTTTCTAAACCCTCCCTGGCCTCATGAACATAAGCATATGCCCTATCTAATTTGCCAATTTAAAGATAACTCTCCCCTATTTTTCCTTTTATCCAATATTCCATTGTAGTACCAGGCTGTATCTCTTCTTTTATCCTGTCCAATGCCTGTTCATAATACAGAATTGATTCCTCATAATTTTGGGCGTTATAGTAACCGACAGCTGTCTGATACTCTTCAAAATCCAGAATTTCCGAATTCATTGTTTCTTCATATCTATATTTGCTATTTAAACATCCGGAAATCCCCAATACAATGGACATCAAAAAAATATGCAAATAATTTCTTTTCTAAATTTCAAAATATTTTTTAAAATTTGTTGCATTTTACCATTCTCCTGTATAATTATTTCATGATATATTTTATTCTAATCCATTTGTTTTTTTATTTGATCAAAGCTGTTTTTATCCATTTCTTGTTTATCACCCTCTTCTCCCACCCGCGTTTTCACACTATATGTCACTCCTGGATCCTCCCCCACACAATATTGCTCCCCCTTCTCTCATTCATATAGTCCGTTCTCTCCACTCTTTGAAAGAATCGGATCTCTCCTACCTTTTTACATTCTTTATCCAAAAACTGCTCTGCAAAAAACATATATTCTTCTGTAAATGCATATGCGCGAATACTGTCCACCCAATTATCACGAATTTCATGGTTTATCGCTGATATGATATTATATGTATCCGTTATTCTTGACAGCTTTTTATTGAATTTTTTTAATCCTCCGGATAAGATCCTCCCAATTTTTTATACACATCTTCTTCAATACCATCAAACCCGAATGCTGACGAAATCACTGCTTTCTTTTCGCTTAAGTTTCCCTTTATATAATCATATACCGTCATTCCTATCGATATCATACCTGCAATCGTTCCTATACCCTCTGGAACATGTCTCAGAATCGTAAGCAAAGCCGCTAAATATTGCTGTTCTTCCTACTTTTATATTCTACCATAAACTTCCTTATGTAATTTCTTTTATATGATTTAAATACTTCAAATATTTCTGATATTTCGGGATTTATTCTATTAAAGAAAGAAGAAAACTGCATAAAATATTCTCCATTTTTCACTTCTATTTTAGGTTTAAACCAAGACATCTTGTTAATTTCTTCCTGGATTTTTTTATCACAGAATCTATTTGCTCTTCTTCAAAAAAAGATTTATAAGTTTCTCTAATTGTTATCCAACCGTGTAACTCTATCATTCCAATCTCCTCCTTCTAATTATGCACTCCTCCTGAATCCCCCTTATAATTTTCCCCAACGGTTAATTGTGAATTTCCTATTACTCTTCGCTTAATCTTTCATTAAGTAATTGACTGATAGCCTTACAAATTTGTTCTTTTTTTAGGTATTTTTTTATAGTTAGAAACACTTTTTTTTCGTTACTTGTAAAATTTTTAGCATATCTTTCAAAATATTCCTCATTATTTTTAACCAACTGTATTATTTCTGTTACATATACATCAATATTCTGTGGATAAAAATAAATGCGTCCTAATCTTTTCCGCATTTCGATGCGAAAATAATTATAATCTCCCATAATCTCTATTTCCCCATAAACTCTTCAGCAATTTTTATATCCGATTTCATTTGCAATTCCGGATATTTTCTATCTAATTTATATAAAGTATCAATAAATTGTTCACTTTGAAGATTAAAAGAAATATCTTCAAAAATCTCACTTATATAAAATAATTGTTCTTCCGTGCATTCATTCAAAAAATCTATAGTTTCCTCACTATTCTCACTTAATAATTCTGTCAATTTGTCCCATATATGATATAATTCAGGATCATTTTCCTCAATCAATACACGTTCGCACAAACAATCTATCACGGCTTCTCTATTCATATTTTTTACTTTATCACAATTTTCGTGATACAATATTAAGAAATATTTTCATCCATTATGCAACCATAAAAATATGATTTTAACTATTCCTATCTAAGTGTATTACACTTTTTCCTAATAGTTTATATGGAAAATCTGTTTCATACCCTTCTTGTACATAGGTATATATGATATCCTTATCTCTTTTCAAAATAATCTCTGATCCATTCTCTAATAACATAAAATTTTCAGAGTTATCATCTAATATCAAGGCCAGCATCATAAAAAGTATTCTAATTCCTTGATCGAACGTCTTTCCAAAAATTTGTAACCGTATACTTATATTACCCTCAAAAGAAAATACCTCCTTTATGACATCCATTCCGACTATTTCGTCTGTTTCTATAATAAAAGATAAGTACTTACATACAATGCTAATATACTCTGAATATTTCTTGTATTTTACTTCTATTTTCATTTTTCTATTAAGCAGATCGTATATATACTCTGCCCATTCTATTAATGACATTTCACTGAAAAACACTAATTCATAATCCATACAAATTCCTCATAAATTCATTCAAATATATCAATAATTATCTCTATATTTCCTATAGAATCTAAAAAAGCTGCTCTCTAAGTTCATCAATCAATTTAATTTCATCCTCTCTATTAGCGTCAATTGCTATATCCTTAATTGATAAAATACCATTCCTAAATAAGACCAAGGGATTTTCTTTTTCGATTTTCCATATCTTATTTATTCCCATATTATCAACTATATCTTTTGACCAATAATTAATCCAATATATAGATATAGGCATGTCTTTTTCTAAATATTTTCCATATTTTTTATATAATGCTCTATTTGAAACACATCCCCAAAAAGGCATATAAACCTGTACAAGTCATTCAAATAAACTATAAATTATTTGAGAGATATTCTTATCAAAAAAATTCCATGATATTGGAAATCCGATAATTAGAGTATCATAAAATTTTTCACTACTATTTCCTATATTCAAAGAAATAGAAATACAATTCTGTCTATCTAAAGAAGAGAAAAAAGAGATGGAATATCCTAAATCATTAAAAATCATGCTCCCCTCTTTGTTTACCCCTTTCATAAGTTCATTTGTAAAATTATCTCGATTCCATTCAAATTTTTTATTTCATTTTTTGATAATGCTGTCAAGTAATTAGGCCTGAAATCTATAGGATATTCTTGCAATATATCCAAAACTCTATAACCATAGTCTGAAATTTCTTCAAATGTTTTTTCTCCTGCTTTTTTCCATAGAATTATTGAATGTTTTTGTATCATATTCCCATCCCAATATACGCCTTAAATTACAACACAATTTATTTTATAATCTAATATACTCCAAAACAAAAACACTTTATAATAGTCTGTTTCTTTCCTGAATTGCATATCCTGTCATAATATCATTATTTTCTTTTAATCAAAATATTTCTACATCTTCAAAATTCACTCCATCCAACTTGCAATCTACAAACCTGACATTTGAAAACTTTGAATGTTTAAAACTAGTATTTGTTAAATCCGTATTTTTAAATACTATATTTGTTAAATTTGCTCTGGCGATAAAGCAATTTTTCATTATCGAATTTTCAATAATTAAATCATTAAAACAGGATCCGTAAAAACTCGTTCGGAAAGAATCCAGATCTGTGATAACTGTTTGTCTAAAAGTAACATATTCTGCTTTTCCCTTTCTAAATGTATTCCTTTTCAAAATGCATTCTTCAAAAGTTGATCCACTCAAATTACTGCCACTTAAATATACATCTGTAAAATCACAATTGTTAAAAATCACTTCCAGAAATTCTGTATTATTAAGGTCAAATCCAGTAAATACCAACTTCTCTAACGAAGTGTCCTCATATTTTATCTCCATTTGTTCTTTCGACTTTCCCAATGAATAATCCGTATATTTTTGTAATTCAGCTAATATATTCATAATTATTTTATATGCCACAGGAAAAATATTTTAAGTCCTTTGCTACAAATATTATGTATCTGATGTATCCATTAAAATCCTTTTAAAATCTTCATACATTTTAAAAGTAATTTCGATAATTTCTTCTAAATCTTCATATGTCCCGAAAATCAACTTTTTTATTCTGTAATTTCTATCAAGAATCCGCCTTGAATAAGTGCTCCAAGGTGCTCCGAGAAGCAAATTATCGTTTTCTTTGACTATCCAAACCATATCAACCATCCCATCTCGCAAAACCATATGTACACCAAAAGTATACTTTCCCATCTGCTCCTCTTTAATTTTATAAAACTTTTCTTTTGCATCAAACATGGGAATATATTTCAAATTTTGTATCATTTCCATAACTTCCTCACCATCTATATAAATCAGTCGATCTTCTGACGGTGTTCTCTCTGCATTAAATTTATTTGATAAATGTTCATATCGCTCAATAAAATTCATTTTAATTAAAGCCACTTTTATTTTAGAATTTAATTTTATCATTGTACTCCGTAAATCTTAAAATCACATCATATTCAGATGCTATTTTTATATAATATTCAACATTACTTATATTTTCGTTATTTGCGGGTATCTCTAAAATATATTGACCCTTCAACTCTTTTCCATCAAGTTCTGGATATGCATTAGACCTTATTTTTGTTCCTCTGGCATATTTTTGTGAAAATTTCGACAAATATTCTCTATAAATTTCTTCACTAATTTTATCCAAATTAGTAGCTTTTCTGAAAATTATTTCTCCAATATCAAGATTAATTCGGCAGCATATTTCTACACATCAAAGCTATCTCTATCTTCTATTGTTGGAATTATCGGTGATAAAAATTCATCAAGATTTTCCTTTACCACTCCTCTGGCCAATGAAAAAACTTGAAAATAATTTTCCTTTCCATCAGTATCTTCATCATTATATAAATATATTATACCGTAGCTTCCTTCTGCAATTTTTCCTATTAATTTAAATACTTCAAATATTTCTGATGTTTCGGGATTTATTCTATTAGAGAAAGAAGAAAACTGCATAAAATATTCTCCATTTTTCACTTCTATTTTAGGTCTAAACCAAGACATCTTATTAATTTCTTCCTGGATTTTTTTTATCACAGAATCTATTTGTTCTTCTTCAAAAAAAGATTTATAAGTTTCTCTAATTGTTATCCAACCGTGTAACTCTATCATTCCAATCTCCTCCTTCTAATTATGCACTCCTAATGGCTCCACATCAATAACATTCTCTACACCATATCTCTTTGCATATTCATCAATTTTTCGTAATACATCTTCTGTTGGGACTCCTTCAAACTGAAAATAAGCTTTTTTCCCCGTTTCTTTCGCTGCTTCAAAAGTGGCTTTTGTTTGATTTCTCCAACTTTTACCATAAGATTTTAAATCTGGTTTTGCTTGAGCAATATATTCATCACTTATAACATCAAATTCCCTTGCTTTAGGATCGCTTGAAAATTTAACTCTGGATTCCCCACCAATTCTTTCTGCTAATGCATCTGCTGCCTTCTTTGCCGCTTCAAAATTCGCCCCTTCAAGCCTTGCCCCTCGGAAATCCGCCCCACGATAGATACACTCCGGAAAGCTTGCTTCCCGCAAATCGGCCTCCACAAAGCTCCCTTCCGAATATCCCACCAAACTCCATCCCACCCAGGTTTTTTCCCATCATACATGAATGTTTTTTCTATCCGGGCTTTCCGCTAATCTGCTTTTGTAAAATCCGCTCCATGGAGAATACTGCCGGACAGACATGCCCCTTTGAGGCGGCTTCTCACAAACCATGGTAAGCGATGAATAACATGTCGGTTTTACATCTCTTCAAATCTGTGTAATCCTCTATACAAATGGAGATACTTCTACATCGATTCTCGAAATCTTGCATCCGGAGCATAGTATTTCAAAGCCGTTCATCTGCCCTGTGCATACACACTCCATTTATATAGTAGGAAGGAGTGAGCTGGCAATGGCTCAAAAACGTATCAAACATACGGATCAGGAATGGTTTGATCTGATCACAGAATGCAGGAGGTTGTCTGTCTGGATGTTTCCAAACGGATAACTATAATAAGGGTTGAGAGAAGTGAACATTCTCAAAAAAGGAGGTTACACACCATGAAGAAACAGACAGAGAAAGACAAACTCACAGCCCTTTACGAAAGCCTCTCCCACGATGACAAGCGAGCCGGGGAAAGCGTATCTGTCGAAAACCAAGAGAACATTTGTCAAGGGGGATTTCACCCAAAAGATGAAATCCCCCTTGTTGAAGATAATTCAATCAAAACCAATTCGCTTTATCCTCTCTGAATTGCGGTATATCGCCATTTCGATACGGATTGTAGTTATTTATATTACATCCAAATTCTTTTAAAAATCTTATTTTACTATCCTGAGTCCATTCAATAAGGGTCATGCCATCAAATTGTTCTATAACTCCACTGTTCATCTCATTCCTGAAATGCCACTCTACAATCATCTGATTGCCTTTATGGAAATATTGCTTTATGTCCCATATAACAACTTTTCCCCGTGTATTCCACTCATCGAACCAATGCTTTACGGCTGCTCGGCTTTCATATTTGGGTCCCCAACTTTCGATGTAAACAACATCTTCCGCAAAAATGTTATCAATTCCCTTGTCTTCTTGTTGTAGCCACATATCAAACCATAAGCGAATTATGCTTTCTTTTTCCTGCAAAATTTATCATCTCCAATGCTGATTTGCTGAATAGAGTATACCATCAATACGAACGATATTCAACCCTCATTTATAGGCGATGATAGTAATGCATGGGGAATCCTAAACTCATTCCGTATGAAACCATTGTCCGGGCGACCAGCGGCGACCCGGAAGCCGTGGAAGAAGTCTTGCGGCATTATAGCAGGCGAATCCGACTTGCCGCCCTTGCGGATATGATACCGTTGGAAGCCATACAGCCGCCGCAATCTCCCGCGCTGGTTTTCCCCGGATTGGAAATAAGGCTGCACCAACGCCGGGTATTAAAAGACGGTACGGACATTTATCTCACCCGTTTGGAATACGGCGCACTCTGCTACCTTGCCGCCAGTCCGGGGAGGGTATTCACAAAGGCGCAAATCTTTGAAGCCGTGTGGAGCATGGAAAGCGAAAGCTGCCAGTCAAGCGTTGCCAGCATGTATGCAATCTACGGAAAAAGATAGAGCCGGACAGCAGGAATCCTACTTACATAAAGACCGTTTTAGGGATAGGCTACAAGTTTGTTTCCGGGGAATAACAACAGGATAACCGCCGCTATTGGCGAAGGTAGACGGCTATTTCTTGGCTTGAATCTTCGCCGGGACGGGTGATCTGCACTCACCTTCCGGCTGTCCTGTTAAGCATATTATATGTCATAATCTCTGATTTCTCAACTACTAATTTTGAACTGTCCACCATCTGCAATTGACAGGGTTACTGTTCTATAAGCAGACTGTCAGACAACCGCCGCAAGCCTTACATTGTACGGAAATCAAAACCAGCAGGCGGCTCTGCCATTATCGGGTATGCCGCAAGCCGGGAGATATTGATCTGGAGGCTGGGACTATGAAGGGTGGCACCAAGACAAAAGCCGGGAAGGGGCGCATTGTCCCCATCCACTCCAAAATCAAACCATTCATAGAAGTCCGCCTTACCGCCAATTCTCCCCGGCTGGTTTTTTTAAGGGAAAGCCTTGTAAAATCAGAGTTTTCTAGGAATTGATTTTTGTTTCGTTTTTCGCCAAAGCGCACAGGAAAATGCGCCAGTGACCCATTTTATCGTGAGCAAAACGCAGGGATTTTAGGAATTCTCAATCTCGAAACCGGAAAAAGCATCAGACTATTTCTGGCCGCCTCCCTCCTCTTTTCCAAGGCGTACCTTCTAAAAAATATATAAAACTTAACTATATCTGTTACTCCTCAATCACAATCGCCTGAGACAAATGCCTTGGCGTGTCTGCATTCAAGCCCTTCTGCTCTGCCAGATAATACCCCATCATCTGTCCGATAAAGCCGATCATTGCCCCGTTTTGCAGGCTGTCATACCCATAGTCCAGCTCCAGGGTATAGTCCGCCGCGCTGTAGCGCTCTGCCGCCTTCGCCCCAACTGCCAGGGTTACGGCGCCGTAGGATTTCATCTCTGCCAGAAGCTTTGCATCTCCCTCCACAGTCTTCTCATTTCCCAGCAGAATAATCATGGTTTTCTCATCTACCAGACTCATCGGTCCATGGCGGTACTCCAAAGTATAATACGCTTCCGAATTGCTTAGGCTCATCTCCTTCATTTTGTTCATACACTCATTGGCAATCCCATAATTGATCCCCTGCCCCAGAGTAATATAAAGATTCAGCTCCTTATGCTCTGCCACAATCTGCTTAGCTATGTTATCGCTGGCCTTCAAAAACTCCTCCGACTGTTTCCCATAATCCTTCATGGCTTCGATCTTTTCCTTCTGCCCCCCTGCATAAAAGGCCAGAATCACAGCCAGATAAACCATGCTGGTAAAAGACCGGGTCATGATCACGCTGTCCTCTGCCGTCTCTGGAGAAAGAATCATAAAATCATTATATTCGGCACTGTCCGGATCGCAGGTAATGGCCAGGGTTTTCACACCCTCAAAGCTTCTCACCTTATCGATGGCCATCCGCACCTCTGTGGTATAGCTCTTCCTGGTAATGGGAAGCACCAGTACCTTCCTGCCCTTCCCCACGTAGGTCTCCGGGAAATAGTAGAGCTCCGAGCAGCACATCCCCTTGGCCGAAATCCCGGTGCAGCTTCCGAAAGCATGTGCCGCTGCCTGGGCCAGATACAGAGAGGTCCCGCACCCGGTAAAAATCAGCTCATCGTATTTTTCTGCAAACACCTGATCCAACACTCCGGTAATATCTCCCAGAGAATCATTAATCGCCTGAAAAGAGGCCGGCTGCCCATACATCTCCCTGTAAGTCAATTCACTATTCTTCATATCCATTCCATCTCCTGTTCTCATCAAATATGCACTTTTCCTTCCGCTCTTGCCAGACGGATAATCTTCCTCACATCCTCCTGCAGCTTCTCATTGGCGAACCGCGATAATTTCCACGAATGTCCCTGATGCTCCATGGTCCTTAAGCCTTCCTCATAATGCTCCACATACTTGTACCGGATCTCGGTTCCGAAATTAATCTTCGCCACTCCCATCCGGATGGCTTCCTTGATAATTTCCTCCTTCATTCCCGTACACCCGTGAAGCACCAGGGGAATATCCGTAAATTTGCCCACAGCCTCCAAAATCTCCAGATGGATATCCGGCTCTCCCTTGTAATACCCATGGGCATTGCCGATTCCGATTGCCAGGGAATCCGGCTGGCAAAGCTCCAGAAACCTGCGTACCTCCTCCGGATCCACAATATTTTTATTCTCCATCACAGCGCCCAGATTGTCAAGCCGCAAAAGCTCTCCGATCTCTGCCTCCACCGGCACCTGAAAGCACCTTGCCACCTTTAAAACCTCATTGGTCATTCTTGCATTCTCCTCAATGGGTTTGGTTGAGCCATCGATCATCAGAGAGGTAAATCCCAGCTTCAAGGCCTCCATACAGATATCAAACCCGTCCCCGTGATCTAAGTGAATGGCCACCGGCACCGAAACCTTGGAAGCGCACCATTTACATACATTCACAAACCAGTCATGACCCGAATACTCTCCCGTACTCACATAATGAGCCAGAATAATCGGTGATTTTAAATCCTCTGCCGCTTTACAGGCGGCCCAGATAATATCATAATTTCCGCCCTGCGTATTGACCGCCGGCACGGCGTAGCCGCCGTCCGCGGCCGCTCGTAACATCTCCTTACTAGTTGTCAGCATATTGTCCCCCTTGTCATTTTGCAGCTGCCCGTAAAACCTGGCAGTTGCGTCATTTTCCCTGTCTGCCGTCCAAACAGCATATGCCCATTTGAAACCGCCTGCGGTGATGGGGCATATGCTTTGGCCCCATGGCTGTACTGGCTCATGACTTATCAGCGGAGTGATTAGTCATGGAGTGAACAGTAACTTCTCATCCCTTCACCGCTCCGGCTACCAATCCCTTGACCATGTACTTCTGGAAGAAGAAGAAAAGAATCACCATGGGCAAAGTTCCTACAATCGAGATGGTATTAACCAAAGACCAGTCATAGGACAGCTCCCCCAAATACCGCAGCGCCACGCCGGCTGATAAGGTTCTTAAGGCGTCCGTCTGTATCAGAGTAGCCGCATGAAGATAATCATCCCAGGAAAGAAGGAACGCATAGATTCCCACTGCCAACATTCCCGGCTTGATAAGCGGCGCCACCACCTTAAACAATATCTGCAGCCGTCCGGCTCCGTCCACCCGGGCCGCCTCCTCCAGCTCCACCGGAATCCCGTCATAGAAGCTGGACATCAGCATGATGGTAAAGGGCAGCATGGAAGCCGTCACTGCCATTACCAGACCCGCGCGGGGGTTAATCAGATGCACATCCCCCAGTATTTTATAGAGGGAAATGAGCCGGCTGACCACCGGAAACATCTGAGCCGAGGTAAAGCAGGCCACAATCCAGAGATTCCACCGGAAATGAAACCTTGACAGGGCATAGCCCGCCATAATGGCAATAAAGGTCGTCAGAGCCGCCGCGCTGCCTGCCACGATAAAATTGTTCCGGTAATAAATAAAAAACTCATTATTTTTCGTAAACAGATCAATATAGCTCTGTACGGTCGGATTCTCCGGAATAAAGGTAGGCGGGAATTTGTAGGCCTCCATATTGCTCTTAAAGGAGGTCATTAACACCCAGAACAGAGGAAACAGCAAAAATACCAGAATCACAATCAACACCACGTATTTAACTATATTACCTATCAGACGATTCCGTTTCATCTCTATCCCCCTCCCTAAAGCTCATCCTTTTTGAAAATCCGGTTATAAACCAACACCACCGCAATCATCATCAGCATCCACATGGTAGTCACCGCTGCTCCGGAGCCGAAATTGTTGGACACAAAGGCTTCCCGGTAGCTTAAAATTGCCATGGTGGTGGTGGAATTGTTGGGACCGCCTCCGGTCATGGTCCAGAACAACGGGAACTGCTTGAAGTTCTCAATGATGGACATGGAGACCGTCACCTTAATCACACTCTTCATATAAGGCATGGTAATCTTAAAAAACCGCTGAACCACATTGGCTCCGTCAATTTTGGCTGCCTCCAGCATGTCGTCCGGCACATTGGCAAGTCCCGCTAACAAAAGCAGCGTACCCAGAGGAATCTGCTTCCACAGCGCCGCGCAGGACACGCCGAACATGGCTGTGGCTGGATTGTTCAAAATGGCAAAGTCCGTGATCCGTCCCCCTGTCACCAGACCCACCAGGTATTTCACCAAACCATACTGGGGCTGGAACATCCAGATCCACACCAGACCAGAGATAATAGTCGGCACTACCCACGGAATCATCATAATGCTGCGGATGAACCGGGATGCCTTCATGTTGGTATTTAAGATCAGGGCCAGCGCCATGCCGAAGATAAACTGGGCAATCACCACCCCAAACACAAATACCAATGTGTTGACCATGGACGGTACCAGCTTTCCGCCAGTAAACAGCTTGATATAGTTGGCAAAATTATTCCATGTTCCCGGCTGTCCGGAGATAATATTCCGTACCCGGTAATCAAAAAAGCTTCGATAAATCGAGTCAGCCACCGGAATCAGAATAAACACGATGGTTGTGATAATGGCCGGAAGCAGCAGAATCAAGGAAAATAATTTATCTGCCGTATGCCGGTTCTTGAGAAGTCCTTTTCCCCCTGTGTTATTCAATACAACCCCCTCCTTCCCTTTTCTCAGGTGTTTTCATTGTATACATCCAATCCCGGGCCCCAGAGACCCGCCAGCTCCTGCTGTCCGCCTCCCATGACAGGCTCCCGGCTTCCGTCAATCTCCGGATTGACATATTTCAAAAACCATTCCTCCATCTGATGCTTCATATCCTGGATCCGCGCCCGATACTCCCCGTCTCCTATCCGATTCTCATCCTCCCCCGGATCCCTTTCCAGGTCGTAAAATTCATCCGGGCCATAGGGAATCCGGTGGATATACTTATATTTCCGGCTGCGGATCATCCGCGCCGGGCCGTATTCGTCAAAGACCACCACCGCGCCGTCCTGCTGTTTATCTCCCTCCATCAGAGAGGGAAGAAAGCTTCTTCCCGGCAATGTATCTGCCTCTGGATTTTCCAGTCCCAGATAATCCAGAAGAGTTGGCATAAAATCATAGCCGCTGCACATATCCGAGCATACTTTTCCCTCCGGAATATGGTTTCTGTGACTGATAATGAGCGGCACCTTCACAGAGGAATCATAGAGATTCAGCGGAAATGTTCCATTGCCCTTGCCCCAGATACCATGATGCCCGCAGTTGAATCCATTGTCACTGGAAAAGATAATCAGCGTGTCGTCCATCAGATTTTCCTTTTCCAGCTTAAGCAGAATCCGCCCCACATTGGCATCCATGGCCGTCACTGCCGCAAAATATCCGATCAGGCATTCCCTTGGCCTAAAATACCCCGGTACCACGTCCGTCTTTGCCCAGGGATGGGGCTCCTTTCGCTGAGGACAGCTGTTAAACTGGCAGTTCTCATACAAATCCGTGTATTCCTTTGGATGACAGTTGATCCAGGGAGCGTGAGGAGCCGTGTAGTGAACACTTAAATAAAACGGTTCCTCCTTTCCCTTCTCCTGGTCTATAAATTTCAGCGCCTCATCGGTGATCACATCCGTGATGTAGCGGCTCTCCGTCACATACTTTCCGTCCCGTATCATCGGCGCCTGATAGTAGGGACCGCCGCCCTTTTGATGGGTATACCAGAAGGAAAACCCTTTCTGGGGATGAAGACCATCCCCCAAATGCCATTTGCCGCTGAGGCCGCAGGTATATCCGTTCTCTGCCAGAATATCCGTATAGCCCGTCTGTCCCTTCAAATACTCGATGGCCGACTGAGTTCTCCCTCCGTTGCCTCCGCAGAGGTAATCATGGACGCCATGCTGGGAGGGAATCCTCCCTGTCAGCAGGGAAGCCCGGGCCGGAGAACAGACCGGCGATACACAGTAAAAATTGTCAAACCGCACCCCTCCCGCGGCCAGCCGGTCCAGGTTCGGTGTCCGAATCTCCGGATTTCCATAGCAGCCCAGTGACCAGAAGCCCTGGTCATCCGTCAAAATAAACACTACATTGGGCCTTTTTTCTCGTTGTTCACTCATTGTAATAACCATTCCTTTCATTTCCCCTTAAAGCCTGTGGAACAGCTGCTCCTGTCAGGGAAGCAGCGGCTGTACCGCACTCTTAAAATTCTCTATGGCATCCTCCACCGGCTCCTTGCCTACGGTCACTGCCTGACCCAGTGCACACAGCTCCAGATTGAAATCCGATAAGGTGGGGAACTGATAAACCGCCACGGCCTTCTCTACCGCATCCTGGCCTCCCTTTAAAAACTCACTGCCGGTTACCGCCTCCATGGACTCCATGGCCGCCTTGGCCGGATAGGCCGGTGCAATATTGGCAATATAATCATTGAGAATCTCCGGGCTGATCACATACTGAATGAAATTCTTCACGGCCTCCGCCCGCTCCGGTCCATTGTTCACTGCCACAAAGCAATGAGACTGCAAGGTGGTATCCCCAGCTCCCTGTCCTCCGGAAAGGGGAAGAGCCGTGGCCGCAAAATTAACCACCTCAGGATTGATGGATTTTGCTCCGTTAAAGCCCCAAGTGTTGTCATAATACATAGCCAGCTGCCCCAGTGCAAACAGGTTTCTCAGATCCTTCGGCTTGCAGTTCTGAGGATTGTAGCCCAGCTCATCCAACTTCTTAAGCATCTCCATGGCCTCCTTAAAGCCCTGATTGTCCACATTGAAGGTGCCGTCACTGTCAAACACAGTGCCGCCAAAATTCTGAGCAAATGCCTGGAGGGAGGAGCCGATCACAATCACCGAGGCCGTAGGCTGGCCGAAGGGATATACCGGATTTCCGTCTGCCGTCTTTAACTCTGCCAGCTTAGGAGCAATCTCCAAAAGCTCATCGTAGCTCTTGGGCGGCGCGCTGGGGTCCAGTCCCGCCTGCTCTAACAAATCCTTGTTGTAAAACAGGACAAAGGGCGATACGTAAAGTGGAGCTCCGTATACCTGTCCGTCCACGGAATGAGCCTCCAGAATGTTGGGATAGTAGTCATTCAAAAAGTCCGCATCCAGAATCTCCTCCATGGGCGCTGCCAGACCTGCGTCCACCAGCGCCGGAATCCAGATCATCTCACTGAAAATACAGTCCACCATATCTCCGCCGCCGGCCATATTGATCACCTGATTTAAGATCTCACCGTAGGGAGCCGTCACCCACTCAATCGTCACATTGGGATACTTCTCCTCAAAGCCGGTCTTTACATTTCCCCAGAACTCGTCATAGCCTGCCTCTAAAAGGGCATAATTGGCTATCTTGATGGTCACTGCCTCCCCGGATCCGCCTTCACCCGACTGACCGCCTGTCGCCTCACCGGCTGTTTTTTCCGCCTCCTTGGCAGGCGCTGCCGCGCTCTGCTGTGTTTGTCCGCCTCCTGAGCATGCGGTGGTAAGTCCCATAATCGCCGCCATTGCCAGTGCCAATGTCCGTTTTTTCATACCGATACCTTCCTCTCTTTCCTTTGCATACTTTGCATTTTTATGCACAGAGCTCTGATTTTATAGAAGCTCCCTGCTTACAACAGTTCCGTTCCCTTCTCAGTTTTTAGAATATACACACGTGTGTATATTCTGGTAAAGGGAATGAGCACGATATTCTGTGCTCATATTTTGAAATTTGTCCTCAATCTCCCACCGATGTGCTTTCTCTCTCGATCAGCACAGTCTCAAAGTCCTGATTATCCGGCTGGCTGCCGCCGATCATCTGGGTCAGCATATCAATGGCAGCCTTGGCGATCTTCTCCTTCTGCATCCCGATAGTGGTCAGTCCGGGAGTGATCAGACGGCTGATACTGGCATCATCAAAGCCTATCACCTTCACCTGCTCCGGAACCCGGTAACCGGCTTGTCCCGCAGCCGTCATGGCAATGCAGGCCAGCATATCATTCCTGCCGAAGATCCCATCCACCCGTGAACCGGTTCGAAGGCGCCTTTTGACCTCCTCCGCCAGCTCCTCCTGACTGTGGCATCCGCAAACCACGCTGTCCGGCCCCACCAAAAAGCCGTTGGCCTCCATCTCATCCACAAAGCCCCCGAACCGCATGTCATCCGGGGGGCTGACATGGCCTCTGGCACTGATGCGATCCACATAGATCACATTCCGGCAGCCTCTGTCGATCAGATGCCTCACCGCCTCTCTGGCTCCCGTATACAGCCCGGTTCCCAGATAAGCCACATGAGCCACCGCCTTTTGATGCCTCCACCGCCTAAACACCACCACGGGAATCCCCGCCTGGCTGAACTGCTCCACATATTCGGTGGGGAAGCTGGCTGAGCTGACGATAATCCCGTCAAACTGACGGCTGATCACCTGGGAGATAAACTCGGTTGTATTCCGGTTGGAGCACAGGGAAATCAGATAGCCGGACTCATAAGCGTACTTATCCATGGCGCTGACAATGCTGCTGAAATACTCATTAGTAATGTGATCAGCGATAAAAATGATCTGGTTACTCTGCTTTCCCTTCAGGGCACGTGCCACATTGTTGGGGCGATAGTTCAAAAGTCTGACCGCCTCTTCCACCCTCTGCCGCTTTTCTTTCGCTACATAACGGTTGTTGTTGATCACATAAGATACAACGGTCTCGCTGACTCCCGCCATCCTGGCCACATCGGCCCGTGTAACCCGCTCTCTGATCTCGCTCATCCTGATAGCTCTCCTGTTTTGATGTACACTCGTATGTACTATCCATAGTTTACAATATACAAGGAACTTTGTCAAGATGTTTTATGCAATTTTCTTGGATTTGGAATTCCTATGTTACAGTTCACGGGGCAATGTCATGATACCAGGGTCAAAAGGTCTAAAACCCGATACAAGCTTGCTTTTAAGACTGATTTTATCCGTTTTTCCACATCGGGCGAACGCATGATGCTTCTTGTTCGGCAGAGCCGGACAAGAAGATACCCCCGTAAACAGTAACGTAGCTACAGCTCGATCACCGGAATTCCCAGAAGCTGGCACACCTGCTTTAACTCCGCTGCCACGTCTGTCCATACCAGGCTGTAGTGATGGGGGATTCCCTCCTCTATAATTTGTTCAATCACCTGGCGCACCGGACGTTTTACCTTTACACTGGCCATGATTCCCCGTGTATACCGGTCCTGATCCAAAGCCTCTCCCCTCATCAGAAACAGCTTATAGGCGCCGCCCAGATTGCAAAACCGGGCAATAGTGACAGCTCCAGGCTTTAGCGCTCCCCAAAAGGCGCTTCCCTGACCGGCCAGGGGATGATTGCGCATCCACAGCTCATATTTAGGATTGGCCAGAGACGGGGCTGCATTGCCGCAATGCCAAAAGGTCATGGTATTGGCATCCTCATTGATGTGAATCATGTCTGTGATAAAGGTCGGCAGCCCGGTCAGATAATGCTGGGCAATCTGGGCCAGCTCTGCATCCACATCTCCCTCGCATCCGATATGTACCCCTTCATCTGCCAGACGCCCCAGCACCGCGCAGGGAGTGGCATGGAGATTTCCCATCTCCGGCCAGCACTTGATCACACCAAAATCGTATCCCTGCTGCCCCATGACCTCCTTTAAAGCCAGATAAAGCCGGGCATGGTTTTCTAAGTGCCCCTCCGGCAGCTTAACATCATAAGCTGTCTGTATTCTTTCCATCTCCTCCTGACAGTCCTGCTTTGGAATTTCTGCCATTTTATCGAAAACTGCCTTTAAATCCGTCTCCTCAATCTTCACCCCAAAGGTTCTGCGAATCAATGCCTCGTCAAAGGCGCAATTGTAAAAAGCGGTGGGGCGGTATCCCAAAAGTCCCAGACTGGTATGATTCATGGCCTTGATTGTATGATATGCAAGGATCAGCTGCCGCGCTTTGTCACAGGCCCTCTCATCCTCCAGGCCTCCGTAAACAGTATGGCAAACCGCTCCCAGCCGGTGCAGCGCCGCCGCATTCATGGTCATGGCACAGAGGGCATTGGCATAAAGGCGGGTATCCTTCTCAAAGGGAAGCTCATAGGGCGCCCACAGAATCATCGGCACGCGGACTGTCTCTGCCAAAAATGCCGGCACATCATCGCCGGTAAAGGCTCCGTACACCATGATGATCACATCTGCACGAGATTCCTGAAACGTCTTTGCTGCCGCTTCCAGAGTCTCTTTGTCACAGACAACAGTCTCTGCCTTTATCACCTGCCCATAAGAAAATTCCTCCGAAATCCAGGTTCCATACTCTTCTCTCCGCTTCTGTGGCAGCTCCCTGGGCCATCTGCCTGAACAGGTTGTCAGAAATCCAATATTCAGTTTATTCTTCATGAAAACCTCCTGTTTTCGTGATTTACCTGTTTTTACCTTTGTAAACACGAGTGTACATTGTATATATTATCACATCCCACAGGTTTGTCAATTGATTTTTCATAAATTTTCAGACATTGCAAACAGTAACACAGTAATAACCATGTTGACAGCCATTCAGATAATCCCTCATCTTTAGCGTCTGGACCTGTCCCCATATTGTGAGTAACTTTTCAGGCATTATGAGAGGCCTTGCAGGTATATTATCACCTTGTCCAGGCCCCTCGTCTTATCCCTCTTTATTCCCCCTTACGCTTCTTAACGTCCCATTTGCGGGCGCAGAAAATAAAATGTCCAAGCCTTGTCTCAAACAACAGACTGATGGGATATCTGGTCATAAAGTCCTCACGAAACTCATCCTTGGTCAGCACTTCTGCCTTTCTGATCTGATACTCTGCATCTGACTTAAAAAGCTTGGCCAGATGGTGAAAAAACTGTTCCAGGATCTGCGCAGAAGCCTCCCTTACCATCTTCGGCCTGTTCATGGCGGCCATCCCCAGCATCATGCCGACTCCCCGGCGGGCCAGCTGTTCTTCCAAGCCCAGCAAAAGCTGTATCTTTCCTCCGTCATTGATATCGTAGCACAGGCGGTAGTAGTAACCGTTTCGGATGCTCCTGCCGTTATATTCTGCACTGACTAAATCCGCTTCCAGATGAAACACATCCTTCATGGCCTGGTTGACCGCGCCGGCCACCACCGATGTGTCCGGCGTTTCCTCATACACGCTTTGGGCATCTACATTTCCCATAATCGCCTGGTCCTCTGCCATAATGTGACCGGTCAGCCAGCCAATCATCACACTCAAAAATCGCTCCACTGCCATGGGGGAATAATCCGATGATTCCAGATACTTTTTCAGAGAAACCAGCGTGCTGTCTCTGAATTCGTCATGTATCTTTTTGTGATTTGCGTACCCCTTATAACGGATTGAGCGCATATAAGCTTCCTCTTCGGAAAAATGTGTCATTGTATAATCTTCCAGAAATTTAATATTCTCCTTACAGGCACTCTCGCTGTCAGACTCGTGCTCCACCATATCCATCAGCTTTCCCACCTTCCGGAAAAGTCTGGCATGCGCCTTGTCCACCACCTCCACTCCTATATTAAACTTCTCATTCCATAACAATTTTCCCATTGCTTAGTTCCCCTTTCTGCTGCTATATCCTTTTTATAAAGCCGTGTGAAAATAATTGTATGAATTGCATTGCTTTTCATTTTACAAAACCATAATCAATGTCCCTGCCCCAATCAGAATGCATCCCGCTGCGGATTTTAACGAAAACTCCTCATGCATCAGTACAAATGCAAGAATCAGGGTAAGAACCACACTCATCTTATCGATCGGCACTACCTTCGACACATCCCCCAACTGCAGAGCCCGGTAATAGCAAAGCCACGATGCCCCGGTTGCCAGCCCTGACAAAATGAGAAACACCCAGCTTTTGCTGCTGATCCCGCCTATTCCCTTGTAGGCATCTGTGAGAAATACCATCACCCAGGCCATAGCAAGAACTACAACCGTCCGGATTGCCGTGGCCAGATTGGAATTGATTCCTTCCATGCCTGCCTTTGCCAAAATCGATGTCAAAGCCGCAAACACGGATGATAAAATAGCAAAAAACAGCCACATATCACATTCCTCCCTAAAGTTGCCGGCATTCCCGGCGATATCTATTAAAACCACACAAAATCTGGATATTCATGGAGATACCCAATGATGGAAATAAAAACATTGCGAGTCGGCGGGCTTTTGCTCCCCTCCAACATCCTGATGGCTCCTCTGGCCGGATACACTTCCTATCCGTTTCGCATCCTGGCCTATGAACTGGAAGCCGGATTGTGTTTCACGGAAATGGTCAGCGCCAATGCCTTAAAATACCAGGACCAGGCCAACAGGCGTCTGCTCTTCACCACAGAGGACGAACCAATCAAAGCGGTACAACTTCTGGGAGGCTCTCCGGCAGTCATGGAGCAGATGGCCAAAAGTCCTCTCCTAAAGGATTTTGACTTGATCGACATCAACATGGGCTGTCCTGTCCCCAATGTATTTAAAAGCGGGGAGGGAAGCGCGCTTATGCTGGACATGCCCAAAACCTCCGCCGTTATCCGTGCCTGCAAAAAAGCGGAAAGCTTGTATCCGTCAAGTGCCGCGCCGGAATTCGGGAGGATGAGATGTTCGCCGCGGAATTTGCCCGAATGTGCGAGGACGCCGGGGCGGACATGATCACCATCCACGGGCGAAGCCGCAGTATGATGTATGATGGGACCCCCTGTTATCGGGAAATCGCCCAGGCCAAGGCGGCCGTGTCTGTTCCGGTAATCGCCAACGGCGGCATCTTTTCTGCCGCCCAGGCACAGCTGATGATGGAGCGAACCGGCGCGGACGGCGTCATGATTGCCCGCTATGCCCTGGAAAATCCTTTTATTTTCAGTGAGCTGACCCGGACGCCCTGTACACGCACAATTCTGGATATCCTTTTGGCACAGATGAAGCTGACAAGTACCTATTATGATGAGAGCTTCACCCTGTCTTACATGCGCAAGCTGACTTCCTATGCCATGAAAAAGCGAAAAGGCACCAAGCAATACAAAGCTCAGCTATACAGAACCGGCAGTCTGGAGGAGCTTCTAAAGCTCCTTGTGCTGATATTTTCCAAATAAAGCCGGCATGTTGGTGGCAGCTTTGAAAACTTTAACCATTATATCACGAAATTTCATATTTTTCTATCATCATCTACTCTTCTTTTATGTTATGATAGTTAATGGGTACTGTTCACAGGTACCCTGTGAACATAACGGCATATGCCCCATAACTGTACTAGTCTGTCAGCAACAGCCTATACAACTATACAGAAGGAGCGTTGCCCATGAACCATCATTTTCACATTCAGGATGACATTTTACTCTCCTATGAGGGAAGGGACGAATCCGTCATTGTTCCGGAGGGCATCCGCACAATCGGTGAGGGAGCCTTCAAGGTATGCGTTTCCTTAAAGCAGGTATCACTGCCATCTACCCTTTGCCACATCATGGCAGGAGCTTTTAAAGGATGCCGGAAGCTGAGAAAAATCCAGATTCCCCAGGGCGTCACCAAGATCGGTGATTATGCCTTCCATCGCTGCCATTGTCTCCGGGAAATCCTTCTTCCCGACTCGGTAGAACGCCTGGGCGACTGTGCCTTTCTCTACTGTGACAGCCTTGTAAAAATCTCCATGCCAGGGGTCTGCCGCTTCGGCAGGCAGGCCTTTGTCAATGATGTCCTTTTGGAGGAGCTGGTGATTTCCAGTAATCTCTGTGGGGAGGATCTCTGTGACGTGTTTACCAGCTGCGGCCGAATCTCACGCATCCGCTTTTCTGACGGGAAGTGCTTTTCATTCCCCAACGTGGTGGAGGTGGTGGCTGGGGAGATGGAGGTTCCCTCATTGGTTCGGGCTATTGCCGTGGATGTGCTCAGGATGATGGAGTTAGACGGACGCCGGCTGGTGAGATTTCTCACCAATCTCAGACATGTGGAGATTCCTGAGGGCATTGAATCCATCAAAAAGAGCTGCTTCTTTGACAAGCAGGGAATCCTGTCCGTCAGGCTTCCCGCCTCCTTAAGGGTCATCGAGAGCCAGGCCTTTCGCAACTGTATCGGTCTGGAATCTGTGATTTTTCAGCGCGATGACGTACAGATCCTTGAAGACGCCTTTCAAAACTGCACTGCTCTTGGAGAGATCACGGTCCGTGACGGGACAACGTACACCTTTCAGGGAATTTCAGGTCTTGCCGGGCAGCGGATTCCTCCTTTGGTACAGACGATTTACCGACAGGTCATGGACAATTTTTGCATCAGCGGAACCATTCTTCCGCCGGGGCTTACAGCTGTAAAGGCAAACACCTTCCGTCATTGTCATTTGCTGCGGGAGCTTACCTTCGGCCCTTGTGTAAGAGAAATCGGAGAGATGGCTTTTTATCGCTGTGACTCCCTGGAAATCTGTGAGTGCCCCCAGGCGGAGGTGATAGAGGATTTCTGTTTCTGTGGCTGCGGGAAGCTGCTGTCATTTGACTGCTCCTCTGTCAGACAAATCGGTTCCTATGGGTTCCAGGATTGCGACAGTCTTCGGTCCGTTGACTTAAACAATGGGGCTGTGCTCATGCCCCACGCCTTCAAGGATTGCGGACGTTTAAAACAGGCGCGTCTTTTGGGGGATGACACAACACTTATCCTTCGGGAGTATGCCTTCTCCGGCTGTACCTCCCTCAGAACCGTTATATGGAAGGAAAAGACCTGGCAGCTTGAGCTCTATTCGGATATCTTTTCCGATTCCCTGCCCCAGATGGCAAGGCAGATCTTTGCCAGTACTCTCAGCTGCTTTCTGGTAGAAAAGGAGACCATTCTCACTGGATATCGGGGACAGGGGCGGATCCTGCGCATACCGGCAGGCATCCGGCAGATTGCGCCGGAGGTATTTCGGGACATCCTGATGCTTGAGGAGGTAGAGATCCCCGAAACCGTGACGGATATCGGGGCAAGAGCCTTTCACCAAACAGCATGGCTGGAAAACCAGCGCCAAAAATCGCCGCTGGTAACAGTCAATCACATACTTCTGGACGGTTCCCAGTGCAAGGGGGATGTGACGGTGCCGGCCCATATCCGTCAGATCTGCGGCTGGGCCTTTGCCGGGGGTATGGATATCCGGCGCATCCGCTTTCTGTCGGAAAGCTTGAAAGTCGGGGAATACGCTTTCCGCAATTGCATCGGCCTGGAAGAAATGGCTCTTGCTGACGGCACGGTAATCCGGTTTGGGGGAATTGCCGACCGGCAACGGGAGCTTCCTCCTGTGGCTAAGCAGACAGTGACGGAGCGCCTTAACTGCTTTAAGACAGATACAGATAATTCCCTGGTGGAATGTACCGGCAATATCGCCCGTCTTATGGTGGCAGAGGGCATCACCGCCATTAAAGACCATGTGTTCCAGGACGGAAACCTGCTGACCATGGTCCGTCTTCCTTCCACAGTGACCTCCATCGGAGCATGGGGATTTGCCGGCTGCAAATGGCTGACTAAGGTGGAGCACGGAATTCATGTGGAGCGGATCGGCGATATGGCATTTGCCGGCTGCGGCCGCCTGGAATCCGTGGAGCTGTCTGAAAAGCTGCACGTTATTGGCAGACGGGCCTTTGAAAACTGCACCTCCTTAAAGGAAATTTACATTCCCGAGGGAGTGGAGGAAATCCCTGAGCGGGCCTTTTTCCGCTGTCACAGCCTAAAGCAGGTGGTACTTCCCTCCACTTTGAAACGGATCGGCCGGGAGGCTTTTGCCTTCTGTAAAAATCTCCGGCAGCCTTCGGTGAGGAATGGGGTTGTGGTGGATGAACGGGCATTTGCGGGAATCCGGTAAGACCAGACGCTTTCTCGTCTATAAAGAAACAGCAAATTTATATGCCGCAAAGAGGATCTGACTATGAAATATCGCAGACTTGGAAATACCGGCCTCATGGTCTCGGAAATCGGTTTCGGCACCATCCCAATCCTTCAGGGAAGTGTGCCGGTGCTGCCGGATTATTACAATCTCAGTGAGGATCAGGCGCTGGATGTCATGACGCACGCCTTTCTTCTGGGCTGCAATCTCTACGACACGGCCATTGTGCCGGAATACGGCGATGCAGAGCTAAAGCTTGGAAAATTTGCCGCCCGCATTGGAAGAAACCGTATTGTCATCTCAGATAAGACAAGATTTTATGATGGAAATGAAATGTACCAGGCAGTACAGACCTCCTGTGAGAATCTGTGAACATGGGCTGATGTGTATTTTGTCCATCAGGTCGATCCGAACAGTGAGGAGGAAGTATTTGGAAAGGGCGGTGCACTGGACGCTCTCACAGAGCTGAAATGCCAGGGCAAAATCCGCTTTACTGGTATCGCCTCCCACTATTATGACATCCTTTTTCGGGGAGCAAGGGACAGTCGGGCAGATGTGCTGCAGGGAAGCGGCAATGTTCTGGAGCGGGGAATGTTAGACCGGATTCGCAACGAACCTCTGTTCCGGCAAAAGGGTCTGCTGGTGAACAAGGTCTACGCCGCGGGGCTTCTGCCTGCCTTTTTCCCCGAGAAAGCCCTGATCGGCGCCGTCCTCTCCTATCCGGTATCCTGCGCCCTGATCGGCATCGGTACCACAGCACAGACAGAGACGGCAATGAGATGGGAGGAACATTCTTACAAATCTGTGCCCACCTTTGACCAGGTTCTGTCTGTGCTGGAAAAGCATTACTCCCCTATCCCCTGCAACCGCTGCCAGCGGTGTGTCTGTCCCTTCGGCACGGAAATCCACACCGTATTCCGCCAGTATCAATACTCCTTTATGGGCAAGGAATACTGGGCCATAAGAAAGCTGAATATGGGGATTGAGAATTCCGCGCGGCTGTGCCGGGCCTGCACGGCTATGCCCTGTCTGAAAATGTGCCCGGCGGGAATCCGGATCCCCGAGGAGATGGAACGGGTGGCCCGCCATGTCCGTCAGCGAAGCAGAAATACCTCCTGACTGGTCCGCCCATGGGAGACGGCCTGTTCATGGCTGTCATAAAAAATATCAAGCATCTTCCCCTGAACGGCGGAACCCTTATCCTCCACCGTATACACGGTGTTTCCGACTCTCACCTTGCTTCCCAGAGGAAGTATGCTTAAATCCGCAGCAATCGTATGCCCGGCCCGGGGAACCGCGCCGGAATAAGTGAGCCCGCCGCCGCCTCCGCATCTGTCGCAATTGCAATATCCGCTGATGGAAAACACGCCCAGAGACTGACCGCTTTGGGAGGATGTCTGAGCAGCCTCTGGCGAACCTGTGCCGGAGGTCTTTTTCGCTGTCTTTGAGGAGTCCTGCTCTGTGTTTTTGGCTGTGTTTTTGGTCTCCTTTGAGGTGCCTTTACTGTAGCTAACCGGCTCTCCCAAAACATAATACTGATCGTCCTTTACCGTGTATGCCTTTATCTTAAATTCACTGCCCTCAAGTTCAGACCAGTCAACCTTGACACAAAAGCCGTGCCATCCGTCCTTTAAATCTGCCACCAGATCCTCCCGGTACTGGTCTGCCGCCGCATGAAGATACCGAACCGGCTCGGATTTTCCAGACCGAAAAATATGAAGCTCTACCTGCTGCACATCATTGGTATCCTCCGGATTCCAGGCCCAGCCGGAAATGGACGAGGAGTCCACCTTCGTAATCTTTCCCCTGGCAGGCGCCGCACCGGATGGAAATGTCATGACAAGCATGGTGATAAAGGATATCGTTGCTAATGACCACTGTTTCAAACAATTCTTTTTCATATTCGTTTCTGGCACCTCCCGGTATTTATATTTTGATTATGGCAGACTGAACCATGCCATTTATTACAAGTTGTTTCCATTATATTACACAATTGTTAAATGGTCAAGGTGTTATTAATCCTGTCTGTGGTTTCCTTATCACTGTGTGTTACTGTTTACGGGCAATGCCATTTTATTTAGCCCATAAGGGATATATGATCCGCAAAAAAGCGCCCCTCTCCATGCAGCTGACCAAAGGCCCGTTTTTGCACAGAGAAAAGCGCTCTCATGTTATCTTACTTTCGCTTCTGTCTTATCTGTTATTTGCAAAGCTTCTTAAATTCATCCGCCACAAACTGTACCTGCGGGCCAATCACCACCTGCACGCTGGTCTTTCCGGGACGGATCACACCGGCTACCCCGGCTGATTTAATCTTCTTTTCATCCACCTTGGTAGTATCCACCACCTCCAGGCGCAGACGCGTGATACAGTTGTCAATGGAAGATAAGTTCTCCTTGCCTCCAACGCCCTCCAGGATAATCTCCGCGATCTGGGTAAAGTTATCATTAGCCAGCGTTACCTTTAACTCATCCTCCTCATCATCCTCACGCCCAGGAGTTTTCAGATTCCAGGCTGTAATCGCAACGCGGAACACCACATAGAATACGGCAAAAGCAGCAATTCCCAAAGGAATAATCAGCAATGTTTTCTGCGCTGCCGGCAATGACGCGGAAAACAGCAGGTCGGTGGCACCGGCTGAGAAGGAGAATCCTGCACGGAAGCCAAGCAAAACCGTAATCGTAGTGAAAACTCCGTACAGCAATGCATAAACCACATACAGAGCCGGAGCCAGGAACATGAATCCAAACTCAAAAGGCTCTGTGACGCCGCAGATAAATGCACAGATAGCGGCTGAAGCCACCAGGCCTACTGCCACATCCCTCTTCTCAGGCTTGGCACAATGTACCATAGCCAGAGCTGCTCCCGGAATACCAAACATCATACAGGGGAAGAAGCCCGACATATACATTCCCAGAGACCAGCTCACATCTGCTGAGGTCTCGCCGGCCCAGAAATGGCCCAGATCTCCCAGTCCGATGGTATCAAACCAGAAAACATTGTTCAGGGCATGATGCAAGCCGGTAGGAATCAGCAGACGGTTCAGGAACGCATAGATACCGGCTCCCACTGCATCCATCCCAATAATCGCATTACCCACAGAAATCAGCACACCAAACACAATCGGCCAGATAAACAGCAATACCACAGAGGCCAGAATCGAAACCACGCCTGCCACGATTGCCACACACCGCTTGCCACTGAAAAATGACAGCCAGTTGGGCAGTTTTGTTCTCTTAAAACGATTGTAGCAGGTGGAACCAATGATACCGGACAGGATTCCGATGAAAGGATTGGCAATCTTATCAAAGGCCAGAACTTTATTCGGATCCTCCGCGATTGACGGCATCAGGGTGGTCACAAAGCCTGTGGACAGCAAGGTTGTTATCATCAGCCAGGAAGCCAGAGCCGCCAGACCGCCGGTTCCGTCATTGTCCTCTGCCATCCCGACACCAACACCGATTACAAACAGCAAAGCCATGTTGTCAATAAGCGCTCCGCCTGCCTTCACCAAAAACAGTCCCAGCTTGGGAAGAAAGCCCACAATATCGCCGCCCTGCATGGAAGCCGGGCAGAATAAATAGCCAAATCCCATCAGGATACCGCAAATGGGGAGACACGCCACGGGAAGCATCAAAGCTTTCCCAAGTTTCTGAAGATACTTCATACATATCCTCCTCTCCATAAATAAAAAATTTGGTAGTTTATTATAAAAATCTGCTCTTGAACGCAGATTTTCATTCACCTGTCATATTTTTATACGTAATTAATTAACCATGTACCCTCTTGTTTTTCTGTTGATTGGTTTCCTCTCAAGTACATATACTTGCGCTTTCAGTTTTTGTATAACTTTACTATTTTTTTTGATGTACCACCTATTATATCAGTCGTATTATACAATGTCAATATATTCTCTTTATATTTTGTTTATATTTTTTAATATTTTTTATGTTTTATTTATTTCCGTTTATTTTTTGTTTATTTTTATTATTATCAGTTCAAGTCCGTATGAACCATACGCCCCTGATACATAGCATCCTTCGCATCATCCGCCAAATACCTGTATAAGTACATCATCCGGCCGATTCCCCGTGGAAATAAATACCTGCCACAGCTCGTCTGAATCAAATGACAGGCTACTGACAACAAACAAGCGCTATGCACCCGGGGAGGGTGGCATAGCGCTTGTTTGTTGTGGGGTGTGTTATACGCTCTGTCGGCGTTGCCGTAAAATGCTGCCGCCGCCGTGAAGGGCAGGGGCATTTGAAGCATCGTGGATATGGATTGCCTTGTTCATCACACTCTCGTCCTCTGATAGAAAAAGGTGCGTTGCTCTGACAGAGCTTTCCCACACTGCCAGCAGTTGTTTTATCAACAAGGAGGATCTATCTTTTACCTCTATGATTTTCAAATCCCTATCCTCCTTTCCAAGCTCACCCCTCAAAGGGCGCCAAATCCTTCACCACATCCGCCAGGGCCACCGTCTGGTCATCCTGGTCAATATCCACCAGCCTATACCGGTCATTCCCCATCCCCAGCTCCTTCATATAGGAAAGCTGGCGCAGCCCGTGGCGGGTTTCCATCCGCTCCACCAGGGCATGATTTTCCTCCTCCTTCATGGCATAGATGATGTCCACGCAGGCCTGATCCAGAGCCAGGATATCCAGGGAAGCACAAATTCCCACATTGGGCGTCACCACCGGCTCCGCATAAATGCCCTCACAGTCACAGGAAACCGACATATTCCGCATTACATTGATATAGGCAATCCTTTTGCCGAAATGATCTGCCACCGCCTTGGTGGATTCGGTCATGCGCTCCATAAACTCCTCATCGCTGATATCCCACTGGTCACTCTGTCCGGGAGTTGTGTGAATCATGGCCTTGCCGATCTTTCCGTCCGCACAGCCGATGCCGATATTCTTGTTGGAGCCCCCGAAGCCGCCCTTGGTGTGCCCTTTAAAATGGGTCAGGGCCAGCAGGGAATCATACTCCGGCAAAGTCTTTCCCATGGACATCTCTGTAAACCATTTGCCACCCTTTACCGGCAGTGCCACTGCCCCGTTCTCATCCATGATATCCACCGGCGCAAAGGTCCAGCCGTTGACCTTTAAGGTTTCCCTGTGCTTCTCAGTAGTATCCCGGTCTCCCTCATAGTAGGAATTGGTCTCAATGATAACGCCATTTGGAAGCTTCTCCTCCAACAATGTTCTTACCCAATCCCGCGGAATGATGTTGGGGCCGTTTTTCTCGCCGGTGTGAAGCTTTACGGCCACCTTGCCTTCCAAAATCTCACAGATACGCTCATAGATTTTTGCCAGTCCCTTGGCAGACAAATCACGGGTAAAGAACACCACCGATTCCTCTCCGGTGCGCTCCTTATAAGGGATGTAATGATCTCCGCCTGTTCCCGGAACTTTTCTTTTCTCTAACATGATAATTTCCTCCTTTTTTGTCCATGCTTTTTGGACATTCTGGTACACTTCTTGAGTGTTCCTCCTTTTTGTCCATGCTTTTTGGACATTCTGAGGCGTGAAGGTGCCAAGAATCTCATAATCCACATAGTCGGTTTTCAAATCCCGAAGTATCCGGTCAACCTGTTTTTAACTTTATCCAATATGTGGTCCTCCCGGAACTATTACAGCATCCTCTTGACTTCCCTGCCAATTTATGCTATTTTAACACCTGAATCTGACTTTAGGTCAATATAGGATTTTCCATAAATTTAAAGATTTACAAAGGAGTTTTTATGTACACAATCGGACAGATATCAGAAATGTTCCATATTCCCATCTCCACCCTGCGCTACTACGATAAGGAGGGGCTTTTTCCCCATATGCAGCGCAGCTCCGGCATCCGGAAATTCACGGAGCAGGAAATCGAAACCCTGCGCGTGATCGAATGTCTGAAAAAATCCGGCATGGAAATCAAAGATATCAGGCAATTTATGGCATGGTGCGCCTTGGGCAGCGAAACCTATAGTCAAAGGCTGGGGCTTTTTCAGAAACAAAAACAGGCCGTGGAAGCGGAAATCCAACGGCTTGAGAAAACATTAGCTATGATTCGTTTCAAATGCTGGTATTATGAGCAGGCCATACAGGACGGGAATGAGGACCATATCCATGAGATGCTGCCGAACCGGCTTCCAAAGGATATCCAGCTTCTGTATGACCATGCCCATGAAGAATAATTTTTATTTTCTTTCTCTGGCTATCTGAATAACGTTTCCTGCCCATTGCCTTGCCTCCCCAAAGGAATAGAACAAATCAATATCCGTAAAATAATCATAATGCCCGCAGAGCCGAATCGATACTCTCCGCATCTCCCCATCCAGATTTCCCCTGTTTCTTTTTCCCCCGGGAGCCGTTTTTTCCTTCCCATCCCCAGCTGTCTGAGGGCCGCCTGATAGTAAGTGACAATCCGTCTCATATATTTCTTTTCTCGCTTCGTTTTTGCTCTGTGACAAAGACAGATCAAGGCCCAAAGCTCCGTGAACTCCTCCCTGATCTTTATATTAAAAGTCTGCTGCCCGGCACATGAAGATTTAAGTTCCAAAATCCCTCCCGGTTCTCCGTGTGAATGGGGATAATGGCCTCTCTGGGCGATACCCGGTTGATCACTTCTTCGATCACCTCCGCCGGGGCGTGGCCGCTGGTGTGCATGGGGATGGCATCATATTTTTGCACAAAATCATGAAGCCTTTTGTCATATGCCTTCTGTTCCGAATCCAGATACCCCTTCCACATGGAATAAATCACAATGGGCTTCAAATCCGCAAACCGTTCCACCCATTTCTCATACTTCGGTTCCCCCTTAATCACGGTCACAAACCCGTTCTTTCTCATCCACGCCTCCTGGGTCATCCCCACTCCCGGCAGAACAAAGTCAAACCGCACTTCATAGGCATATTTGAAATCATAAAGGGGGGTTGCCCTTCCGGCCGTCTCACGGAAGGTCTTAAGCTGGGAATACACGTAGGAATTTCCATACATTCCCATGCCGTAAAAGGCGCCTGCCTGATAAAAAGAAGCCAGAGAATCCAGATTGGTGGAAGAGCATATCAAAAATACATGGCGGTGGTCTTTAAACAATTCCTTAGCTTCTTTATAAAGCTCAGCCTCAGAATACGCCTTTTCCCCCGTCCTGCTCATCATGGTTCCCTCTGTAATCAGGATATCAACGGGACGCTTTCCCTGGCAAAGAATATACTTCTCGATTACCTCAAACAACGCCTTTCCCCGATACCCATGATTCCGATAGTCCCCTGTGTGAAGAATGGTCTTGTCCGGCGTCTCAATCAGAAACATATAAGCATCATAGGCCGAATGATCCACCAGATAGGGGGTCACCCGGATATCTTCCACCTCTATGGGACAATTCACTTTCAGGCACCCCACTCTGTCCTCATCCAGAAGCACTGCCAGCTCCGCCTCCCTGTGCAAGGCCCGGTTGATATTGATTAGCACCTTCCTTGAAACGCTGCCCATATAGAGGGGAATATGGGCGGGAATCTCCATAAACCTGCCCATGTGATCCCCGTGGTAATGGGTGAAAAATACGGCGTCCACCTTCTCCGCATCCCAGGAAAGCACCGCCCTTTTTCCCTCCTCCCCTTTCTGCCCGGGGAGATTTTCCCCAAAATCAATACAGATTTTCGCCTGTCTCGTGGAAACAAGCGCCACGCACCCGCCGATCTGATCTCCTCTAAGCACCTTGATCTTTGTCCCCATAAATACCTCCTGTCCGTTCCTTATCAGGTCCCGTCTACAAAATCATCATCGATTTCTTCCCGCAAAGGCTTACATACCAGCACAAAGCTGTCCTCATCCCAGGAAAAACAATGGTCAACGGGGTCATAGAAAACCTGATATCCCATATTGCGCAGCACTTCAAAATCCCTCTGTCTCGTCCGCTCCGACAGGCCGGGAAACATCTGGTTGTAGGAATCCTTTGCCGTGAAATACTCCCGAACCTCCCCGTCCTCCTCATTGTCCTTCTTTTCCCACAGAGGAATATCATCGTTCTCAAGCCCGGACATCAGCTTTCCCAAACGGTTCAGCCTTTTCAAATGAGCCATTTTACAGGGCGCCGCCTTCTCATTCAGTTTTGGTATCCCTGTGATAAAATACCCCTTCCCTTTTCTGGAATATTTCACACTGACCAGGCCCGCACCCTTAAGATCCGCCAGGTCACGCTGCAGAAGGCGCTTGTTGTAGGGAAATACCTCACAGATATTGGAAAACTGGGCAATCTTATATTTGCATATCACTTCATAGAGCCGCAGCTGGCGTTCCAGCCGCGGCATTTTGTCCTTTTCCTTCATAAAAATTTCCTCCTGGCCTCCGATGTCATCTTTTTTATCTTTTTCCTGAACTGATCTATGGTTTCCTGATTCTCCCGGCGAATATCCAGAGAAAGGTATCTCTCCTCCATATTCTCCGGCAGTCTGCCTCTCACCTCCATAATTCCCATATCCCCGGCTTCTCTCCATACCCGATAAGACCAGGTCTCCTCCACAACCTGAAAATCGCTGCCTGTGCGGGATACTTTCGCCATGCGAAGCATCAAAACAAGCCCATCCGCACTGAATTGATCCAGGATCTCAAAGTTTGGCTCACCTTTTTCTTCATAATTCCATACCTGAAGCCCTTCCTGCCCCTCTCCCATCTGGCTTTCGATGCGTCTCAGTTCCTCCCAGGCCGCTTCCCTGCGCCTTAAGCATTCCGCTTTTATCTCCGGCTCTCCATTATGCTTTTCCTCCCTCCGGTCATAATACCGAATCCTGCCCTCCAGTTTCTTCTTTTCCTCCTTAAGCCTCTCCTTCACACAATCTCCAAATCTCTCCCGGAAATATTCCCGGGCCTCTTCCCTGCTGCCTCTTCCACTTCCTGCCACTTCTCTCTTCACTGCCAGACATAAATAATTCATTCATTACCTCCCAGATAATAAAAATGCCTTTTAATTGTCAATGTGCGCTTTTGATAGTGGCAGTATATCACATCTTATCTATGTATCGCGTCAATAGTATGACGGGTCAAATTTTCTCCCATATCGATACCTCGTCTGAACCGTTAGCCGTGAACAGTAACGATGCCTCCTCTGACCCCTTACCATGCCTCCCCCGTAAGTCCGGCCAGGATCAGCATCCTGTCCATAGCCTCAAGAATATCCTCCAAATGATAGGCATACTCTCTATTGCGGCTCCACTCCTCCTCCACCAGTTCCCGCTGTCTCTCATCCATGTTTTCCAGACAATGCTTTCTGACAGATTCCTCCCCAAAGGCCGTCCCCGCTGCCAAAGTCTTGTAATCCAGTTCCCCCATGACATACCGGAGCCTTTCCGGCCCCACTCTTCCGAATATCCGGTTAAAAGCCGTCTTGACGGAACGTTCCTTTTCAAAGCTCTTATTTGCCCGCTCTTCCCTTTCTGCCCGTTCCCTCTCCCCCTCTTTCTTTGTCCACTCATGACAATATCTGTCATAATCCTCCAGCCACTGCTCCGGAACCAGAACCCGGAACATAAGAAGAAATCTCTCCGGCTCCACTCCTTCCAATATGCTCTTTCCGCCTGACAGATAAATCATTGCCACATACCACTCATAGCCGGAACACCCCTTTTCTTTTGCCTGCGCCAGAATTTCTTCCTCCGCCTCGTCCCAATCCGGGGCATCCACGATTCTGCGTATGATGAGAAACAGCAGTTCCTTTAAGGGCATATCCCCTTTCGCCATGGAAACCGCCAGAGCAATATTTTCTCCATCCTCTCCCCGGCTTTCCTCCTCCCACATCTCTGTCACCTCATCCAATGCCAAAAGCCCACTCTCTTTTGCCGCAAAGCTGCATAAGCACATAAACTGCATCGCCGCAAATATCTGCTCTCTGTGCCGCTCAAAAGCTTCCTTTGCGTATGGTAACGCTTTCCTTTTCAAAATCTCCAAAGCTTGTTCCATTCTTTTCTCCTATATCTATTTGACCCTGCACCACAGCATCCCATAGTATTCTGTCACAGATCTTCCCATTATCTTTTCCAGGGAAGCACAAACCATTTTGTAATGCTCACTCATACCCTTTTCATCCCTGTCCAAACCTCCCTCCGGCCATACGGCCCAAAGCATCCCCTCAAGTCTTTCTGCCAGCCTTTTTCCATTGGACGGATAGAAATCCACCATCCATTGTTCCATAATTAACATCTGTTCTTCCCCGGATAAATACGGAAAAAGCCGCTTCTTTAACCTGCTGTCCCCATAGACAAACAACTCCGCCAGTCCGCGGATTTTGGTGATTTTCCCTGCCTGAAGGTCTGCTTCCTGACTCAATTCCTCCGACTCCCCATATTCATACGCTTCAAACTGAGCCGCGACGAACTGCCCGAATTCTTCCTCTGCCATCTCCTCCATTTTCTTATGAAAAAGCTCCAGAACCGGAATCCCCCCTTTTTCCTCCTGCATGTTCTTTAACCTTCGGTTCCGCTCCTCCAAAGCCCTTTTTATGGCGTTCATTCGGCTCCGCTCCAAGTCCCCCAGGCATCGAACGCAAAAGCCCCGGTAACTGTCCTCTTCCTCCTCAGGGATCCAATGGGCCAGGCGCTTCAGAAAATGCTCTGCCTCACGGAAATCTCCCCGGAAAACATGATAATTGATTCCACACTGAAATTTACCCATCTCCAAAAGCCCAAGGAAATAGACTGCCTCCTCAAAAGCCCGGTAATCCCTGTAGGAATCCGTCATCATCTGTGTCTCCATAAGCCCTGTCCAGGTTTCCGGATTATACCGGTAATCCTTTATCATAAGATCAATCCCCTGACAAAGAAAATTTTTAAGAGGGATCCCTTTCTTTGCACAATCCTTTACCAGTTCCCCTCTTAATCTCCACAGTTCTTCCCGCCGCAGATCATAGTCGCGGCGCTCTAAAAATGTCTTCTCCCACCATTCCTTAGAATCGCCTTTCCTCACAGGAATCGCCCGCCTGCTGCCCCAGTCCTCCTGGTTCTGGAGAAACTCTGCGCAGAAACAGGCCGCCTCTATGGCTCTGTAAACCTCTTCCCTGTGGTTCAAAAAAGCCTCTTTTCCGTAATCCTTTACGGCGTTTTGTACCGTCTCGCCTATCTTTATCATAAAATTCCGCCCCTCTTCTTCCCGCACCTTTCCTGCAATTCTTTCACATACTTCCGTCTGCCGTCATATGGCTCCTGCACCTTTCCCGGCTGACGGTCTCTTAGAATCCTTGCAAAACAGCTTTTGTCCCTGCAAATCAGCTCTCCCAACTCCCCCAGCCACTCTTCATTCTCCGCAAATTTTCCCTCCTGCCGCCTTAGGAACTGGATAAAAGGCAGGACAAACTCTCCGCCGAAAGTAATGGACGTATAGTTATTCAAGGGGATAACCCCGATTCCCACACTCGGGCTTCCATGGAGACTATCCGGATACAGAAGCCATTGCTCATCCTCTTTGAGAAATTCCCCTTCCCACGGCTCCGCCCTGCTTACCACCACACCCTTTACAGACGGAAAAAAAGGAGAGGAAATGGTCTCCACAACCGTTCCCGAAGAGTAGGGAAGCCTCATGTAATGATAGTTCATGGGGCCGAACCAATAATCGCTTCTTGTGACAGCCTCCGCGGTCTCCGGCAGACAGTACAGGATCCTTCCCTCCGGATTTAAGATCATGTTCCATTCCCGTTCAAAGTATCGGCTGCCCCTCCGGTGAAATTTCCCAAGAACACCAAAAAAACATTCCGAGGCAAGGTCATATCTGTCCGCAGCTTCCCTTATCTGCTCCTTGATAAAATCAATCCCATCCACGGGGCTGGTAAAGATTCTCTTTTTCAGAAACTCCTCTTTCCGTCCATGACAAAAAATATCAGCCTCATAACGGTTTCTGAGTCCTCCGCCGTGATAGATGATCTCTTCCAAGGTCTCTCCTATATCAATTCGTTTCTCCAAGATCTCCAAAGCCCAGCTTTCCCCAAGATGAGGCAGGCTCTGCGCCTCCTTCCTAAGCCCCCGCAGGCCCTCCAGCTTTTCCTCCAAAGTCCTGTGGGGCGCCGAAAGGATGCAGTTCGTCTGCTCCGCAAGGTTTAAGGGCGGTCCGGCGGACAGCCATGAGGCAATGTCCGGCGAATAAATCCATCGGTTAAAATCTATCATAGGTTCTGCCTCCTTTGTTGTGGATTCCAATCTCTGACGATTTCCTATGCCGGATTTCGTTCCATATAAGATATAATCTGCCCTTCCGTCACCGTCTCCCTTCTCCCTCTGTCTGTCAGCTCAAATATGTGGTTCCACAAGGCGGCCCCACGTTTTTCATCCCCGTTCACATACCGGCTCACCGACTCCAGCAGGCATTCCTCCTCTGGGAGCTGTCCATGGAAGGAGGATAAACGGTAAAGAGGGGACATCCGCGGTGAATGGCATCCCGGAAAAACGTGTCCATGCTTCACTGCTCCTGTATCCCATGTTCCATCCCGTTCCCGATACAGTGCCTGGAGACAGCAGCAATCACTGTTGTCCCCTACTTCCAGAATGACCCCATGGCTCACAGGCCCAAAAGGACGACAGTCGAAGGTCACTATATCCCCTGCGTGAAAAGGAACAGGCAGGTTCAGATCATCATAGCCGCTAAAATCAAACCGTTCCCAGACAGGTAAATCCTCGCAGCAGCAGTAGCACACCTTGTAGTCCATCACGATGTAGCTATAGTCATTGTTCAGCCGCCCGCCTCCGTCTGGCGTCCACTTTTCAACATAAAAAGACCAATTCAGACGCTCCTCCTCATCCGCATCATTTCCCAAATATTCCTGAATTGTCCCAAAAATATGTTCCCATGTGAGGAATGCTCCCACTGTTTTCTCCTCAATCCGGGCCATATCTTCTTCATAGCTGCAAGCAGTCACGTAAAAGAACTCTCCCGGCTTCGGCCTCATCTCCTGAACGAGTCTGGAGGCCAGGCCTGCTAAGTCGGAGAAGAAGCCGTCCTTCCCGCCCTCGGCCAACAACAGGAACAGTTCCCGCTTCCGCTCCAATGAAATCGGCGCGCCTGCAACAGCGTCCGCTATCCTATGCCGGAAAAGGGGAAGCTTTTCGGGAGGCGCATCGTCAAACCCGCCGCAGCGCTCCTGGGGAGAAACATCATCACCGAAAAGGCATCGCGCAAGATAAGACGCCATCTCCGCAGACGGAAAAATCTCCTTCAAAATCGGGCCAATGTCTTTTATCCCGTTACACATAAAATTCCTCCTATGAGAGTTCCCCCGTGAGCTGTTCCTCCCCGCCTGTCTTTGGAAACAACATCTTCCTGTCATCATCGAAATACAGTGTCTGGTCATGGCTGGTCACCACCCAGACATTCCGCTCAAGCTGTCTGGGAAACTTACTGCGGATCTTTTCCACATCCCCCTTTTCCCAGCCAGTGACAGCAAACATAAGCTCCGCTTCATCAAAGCTTCTGGCACCTGGCACCGGTTCCTGAATAAGACCCAGCCGCAGTTTTGAATCCCATATACTGCGAATGGTTTTCACCAGATAAGCCTCGCCCCCCGGCTCCCTCAGAAACTTTGTGGTTTTGTTATAGTGGGCCTGGAGTCCGCTTTTGTTGCTGAAGGCCTTTGTGCCGTGCTTCAGCTCCACAATAAGGGGGATATATCGTTCCCCTTTCCGGCACACGGCAATCAGATCCATTCGGCCAAGTTCCCGATGTTCCGGAATCGCCAGTTCCGTATCCATAGTCTGGCAGCTTCCGCAGGAAAATGTATTGGACTTTGCCAGTTTCTGCTGGACACTCCGCTCCGACTTGGGGTGTTCCTCAAACCAGGCATCCATAATCCCCTTCAGCGCCTCCAGCCGGTCAAGCCACTGGCGTGGATCCTTGGATTTGGTCTTGAGCCATGCCTCCAGTTGTGCAAACGGTTCTTTCGAGGTTTTTTTCAAATCTAAATATTGGGGGTCAAAGGTAAAGGTCAGATTTTTCTGGCGAAGGTTAAACTCCAGCTTAAGCATAGACCCGCCGCGATAATAGCAGCTCAAATAGTTGCAGCGAACCTCCAGACAGCAGGCGTGGTCGCTCTTAATATGGTCCAGTAACGCCTGCAGCCCCTCATCCTTTCTGATCATATCAAAACAGTCAGGGCCAAGGCCCCGGCAATCCATGTTCTTTTTCATCATGTTTCTCCTTTCTTTTCGTCCATACAACCAAGCCCTAAAAGCCTCCTGTCCTCTTCCCTATAACTCCTGCAGTAACGTTCCCGCAGCTGCCTATCCTTTCCGTCCAGCAGAAAAAAAGCATAACCGTTAAGCAGCAGTTCCTTTCCCGTTCCCTTTCTTCTGCCTCCTTCTTTGAAAAACCGTTTTCCAATCGCTTTCCCCGATCCCAGGTATTGATATAATCAAGGACAAAAGGCTTTTTGTCATAGCTGCCCCAGTGATACACCAAATCTACCCGGCAAAAAGACGTGGGAATGTCTATGCACATCTCCTGACAAATATCCTAAAAAGTCAGCACTTCCGAGGGAATCCTCATCCGCGCCGTCCTCATCCTCATAAAATGAATCTTCTTCATACCCATAGAAATAGACGCAATTCTTCCCATCCTGAAAAGCTTCCATGCGGTTTTTCTGTGCATTCACATACTTCCTCAAAACATGATGCAGGCTCATCTTTGTCCCCTTTCGGCGATCCGAGAAAACCTCTTCATCTGCCGTAGTTTCCATCAGCTCCTGCCATGCCCACAGCTTCTCCTTTAGAGTCCTTTTCCTGCTCTGCCAGATCAAATATGCCATTTCAGAAGCACAAAAACCATAATCCAGCTCCTGCAAATGCTCCCTGATTGCCAGAGAATCGATAAAGGGATAAATGTCCATGTTTCCTCCGTTCTGTGCGGGATTCTCATATATATCGGCTTTCTTATATTTACTGAAGATAAAAAATCCTCTCATCCTCCAGCCTCAAACAAGCCAGCTTCCCTTCCGGCCGAATATCCTTATACCCATAACCGCAGTCCAAATCATAAAAAATGCAGTCCGTCTCTTCATCATAAGCCCGGTATACCTTTCCGTGATTAAAAGGAAGCTCATATATTGCCGTTGTGGGGGTATGGCCTGCCAGAATCATCCCATGCTCCACTCCGCCGTATAGATAAGCATCGTCTCTGGCTCTCAGGTAAAAATCTTCCAATGAGTCATAGGTATGGTCCGTCTCCACACCTTCCAGGCATGAAAGGCTTTCTATGTAACCGCCATGGACGATGATGCACCTTCGTCCGTTCATCACAGTCTCATAATAATAGGGCATTTTCCCTATACACGCTGCCCACACTGACAACTGTTCAAATGCCGTCCTTCTTTTCTTAACAAGATCTCCTATGGTCCCATACAAATCAAAATAGGATGTTATCTTTCTGACCGTCCCGTACACGGATATGGTATCCTCCACACTGGCAGTATCCATGCCCCATTTTCGAAAAATCATTCCCATGGCTTTCACGCAATAGCGAAACTCCTCATCATGATTCCCCCTGACCAGGATGACATTTTCCCCAGGACTTTCGATCCACCTAAGCATCTCATAACTCTTCGGCCCCCTGTCAATATAGTCGCCGGCACAGATCAGCCGGTCGCTGGCGGAAAATCCGATTTTACGGAACATTTTTTTCATCCCGTCATAATGACCATGAATGTCTGTCATAACATAAGTGCCTATCTTATATCCCTCCTGTTCCTCGGGATGATCTCCCTGAATCAGCACAGCAGCTCTCCATTTTCCCTCAAACGTTCCATGATATCCATCACTTTATTCACACTGGCAAACAGTTTCTCTTCATCAGAAAACGCCCACTTCACCCCTTCCTCCTCCACCACATCCCGATACCGTGTGCTGAGATTCTCAAGAACCCTTGTCCGTGTTCCCTGTTCAAAAGCATATACACAGCCGGCTAAATCCCGGCAATCCACATCACGCACCAGTCTCTGCAGGCATTGATCCGGCAGTTCCTTGATTTTATTCTCCAGCAGCCGTATCACTTCCTGCACTTCCTTCTGTTTGAACGTTGGACACAAAGCAGAAAACTTCTCCCTAATCTCTTTTTTATGCAGCCGTTCCTGCTCTTCTTTCCTCTTACCCATCAGCCTCTCATACTCTTTTCGCTGCTTTGCGGGCATCAGGCTTAACAGAACCTCCATAAGCAGTTCCTTACTTTCCAGCCTTTGAATACCGATCATTCCTCTCAAATGCAGATAATTCACCATGGCCTCCCCGCCTTCCGGCTCATTCATCCAGTATTCATTGGTTGCGATCTCGATGATCCCTTTCGGGCTGACCTCCTTTGCCGTTAACAAAATCAAATGCTTCAAAAAATCTGACACCGCCGCTTCTGCTGCCTCTTCCATCGCAAGCAGCCCCCCTGCCCGCCTGGTATCATAAAGCTCCATAACCGTATCCACTGCGTCCCCCAGCTTCTTTGACCCACACTTATCTTCCCTCAATTTGCAGATTGCGTTACGTCTCACATCATCCAGCCATCTCTCCACCATATCTCCTCCATGATAAATTTTGCTTCTTTTAATTATTGTATCCTCTTATCATCTTCATGGCAATGATAATGAGCGGAATTGTCCACGATTACCCGAACATCCAGCCCTTTAAGATGAAACATGTTTACAATATCCCGCCAAAATCCCTCGTACCGGATAATGTTTATATTGAGATAGAGCAGCGCCCTGCCGCCCGCTATCTCCACCCTCCCCCTTGGAAAATAGTTCCACCCATATTTTCTTAAATCTTTTCGGTGCTTCACAAAAGACACCCAAGTTTCTTTATGATTATATGCGTTCCCCTTCCTGGAATTAAAATCCGGATTCCCTGACACCTTCCCTTCCCTGTCACAAGAAACAGGAAAGGCAATCATCTCTGCCTCCGAAAAATCGCACTCATCCCTTTCATTGAACCCGCAGATAAACCAGAAAATACCCTTTGAAACATGTTCCCCCATGATCAAAAATCCCCCTTGCCCTTATCGGTAAGCTACCTGGAAAAATATCAGTTCCCGGAAATGCTCCGGCTATCCACGGCTCTTCTCCCGCTCCTCTCCCCGCTGGAAAAAGCCGCTCCATCCAAGGCCCTGTAATCCGCCCGCCTTCTGCTGTTATCCTTTTTAAGCTTCAGTTTCCCAAAAGCATCATCTACCTCCTGGGGTATGGCTGTCATTATCTCATATCCCGTCCCCTCCCTGTCCTGTTCCTCAAACGATCCATAAACCCCCACACAAAATCCGTCTCTCCAGCAAAACTCCTGGCTTTTGCTTCCCCCGTATGCCTTTGCCCCATGCTCCATAAACCGAACCAGATACTCTGTCAGCAGCAAAACAGCATTGGCATCCTCCTCAAATCCCACAAAACAGATACAGGGAACCGGCTTCTGCCGGTAAAAATCCCGGCACCGGAAATTCTTTGCCAAAGCCGTGGCCAGCATCAAATGATGCCGGGTAAGGGGGATGCTCCTGAATCGCAGTTCCTTTGTCACTACCCCCTTTTCTATGACCTCTCTCTGTTCCTTTTCTCCCATGGAAATATGATATTTCATCATCAGCCTTCTGGCCGCCTGCACAGCGGCCAAAGCTTCATTCTCATTATCGCTCTCCGCCAAAGCCAAAAGACTCTTAATCTTGTGCCTTACCGCTTCCCTGTCCAATATCCCGCCCCCTGTCTCTTAAGGTTAAGCAAACCCCCGTTCCATCTTAAAACAACCCTGTAATACTGTTCCGGATCCCTTCCTCATCCACATAAATAGGAGTATCAGGGTCTACCTCCGGAGGAAGTTCTATGGTTTCGTACCATTCCGCCCTGCTTTCAATTGCTTTCTTCTGAAACAATAGTCTCAAAACACCTGAATTGTCTGTTATTCTCTTGTTTTTATAATCGCTTTCCATCTTTATAATTTCCATGTTCAACATATCAAGAGTCTGTCGTTCCTCTGGTGTAAATGCCCTGGTATGCCTGATTTTTTTAATCCTGGGTTTCCGCTTCTCCTCTTCCTTTTTATATGCGGCCCGTATGGCTGCCTCCTGCCGGTTCTTAATTGCCCTTTCTTTCACATCCGCCCAAAATCCCTTTTTCTCGCCATCTCCCGCCTGGCCGGAAGGTTGAGTCTGTCCTGTCTGTATCCTTTGCATCGCCTGGCCTGCCTCCTGCTGCCCTTTTTGTCTTTCCTGCGGCTGTACTGCCTGCCCTGCTTCTGACGGATTCGCCTTCCTTGTATCCGCTTTTTTCTCCCCCTCGTCTTTTCTCCCCTTAACCATCCGGGAAAAAGCAATACAGATATCCACAAACCACCCAACCCCAAACAATCCACATGTAAAAAGCCAGATGAATCCTGTCACATATTTTTTCTGCACAAACCGGTGAATCCCCAAAAAGCCCAAAAAGAATGTAACCAAAAAATTAACCATGCCCAAATCCCCTCCTGCTTCCTGATTTTCCATAAGCATAGCATCTGTAATTCTTTTAGTCAATATATCACTTCTTATAGTATATCTTATCTGTCCGTCATACTACATTTGCAGGCACATGCAGGTTTACTCATGAAATATCATCTTATCAGGCTCTGTGAGATAACCAAATCCCTCAATAGTATGAAGCCAGCTCTCCAGTCTCCTGTCCAATTCCCCCAGCTTTGTCTCTATGAGTTGCCGGTTCAAAAAAATCTCTCCCTTTTCATTAATATCCGTTCTCCCCATAAACAAACTATCTGACTGGTAAGCCTGTGGGATTGCCTGGGTAATATGGCCATCCCTATCCTTTTTCAAACAGATCCTCATAAAAGGATCCATAATCAGGTCGCCTCCGTAATCCTTCTTCTGGCACATCTCAACCAAGACAGATTCCTCATCCTCATCCCCAATACACACCACAAGATCCCATTGCCCCTCTTTCTTGACTGTAGCCCCCATAGGACCTACAGCCTTTAAAATTTTTTCCATTTTCTTTCCGTTTTCCATTCTGATTCTCTTCATAAAATTTTCTCCTTTTCACAAGCGTTCTTCCTGGTAACGGCACGCGCCGCTTCGCGTCACCTGCCAAGTCGTCAGAACGCATTTTAATTGTGAAACTCCGTTTCACAAGCGTTCTTCCTATAAACAGTGCTCGCCAAACTCGTAGAGGATATCATTCACCTCCGCCACGGAAATTCCCCGCACAATCCCGAACATAACAATGGAATCCCGCCTGTTTCGCGCATCCAGACAAACCATACGTCCAATCCGGAGCAAATACTGGGTTTCCTCCAAATTCAGCTTCATGGCCAGTGCAATACACAGGACCACATCCCTGCCCGGATTTTTAATTCCCCGAAACACCTGATAAATATACTCCCCCTTATTTGACCCGTCAGCCACCTGTGACACCCGCATCCCTTTTTTCTTCAGCAATTCCTTAAGATGCGCACAAAGCGGAATATCTAAAAATTCCTCTGCATTGGAAGCAAGATACTCCGCCACATTCTTTCCCTCTATAATCTCATTTACCAGTTCCTCCGTATTCTTTTTCATCAGCGCCTCCTGTTCGCCTTTATCCAAAAATTCTTATAGTCTATAAATTACTTCTTTTAGTTCGTTTATGAAGTCTTTTTATCCGTGTATACTAACGAGGAAAGGTGCATTGGTTTTAAGGAGGTTTTCATGAACGATTCCATCAATTATCTTGAAATCGGGACAAGAATCCGCAGACAGCGTGAGCAGATCGGTCTGACCCAGGAACAGCTGGGGGAGGCTTGTGATTTGTCAACCTCTTTTGTAGGCCACATCGAGCGCGGTTCCCGAAAACTATCTGTAGAAAGCCTGTTCAGAATCGCATCCGTACTGGGCATCAGCGCCGACTCCCTGCTCTTTGACCGCATGGAACAGGAAACCACTCTTCCCCCGGAGATTGCCTCGTTCTTAAAAGGATCCGACCCGGCCAAAAGAAGCCGGTTCTGGCGCACTGTAAGAATACTGGCCGGTCATATTGAGGAAATGTAAAAACAATCGCTTTCTATTATATCTCCTCCAAACTAATTTGTACTGAACCACCGGCACACTCCCCTCCCATGCTTTCCTTCCATTTATCCCTGAACTTCTTTATCTCTGTACTTTTTTATCCCTGCTCTATTTCCAATCCTGCATAAAAATCTCCCGGAATCTTCCGGCTGCCTCTTCCTCCCCTCTCTGTACTCTTATACTGCTGATTTCCCCTGCAATCGCTCCCAAAGCCTTTTGTTCCTCTGGAAGCTCCTCCTTCACGGCCGTTTTCCTTTCAAAAAGTTCCTTAAAAGCTTGAAGCTTTTCTTCGACTGACCGGTAAGCAAAGCGAATAATCTGTGCCTGCTCCGTCAGTGACAAAGGAGGCTTTCTCCTCCAGTCCTCCCGGATTTCCTCTGACAGAATCCAGTCATAGATATTCCATTCCGTAGATAAGCTGTTGCTTTTCATGCTTCGTTTCCCTCCGTTCTCTTAGAGCAAGTTGGAAAATTGCTTTCTGACAAATGTTCGTCACAATTACACTCTGGTATTTATTTTACATGGGAATCATAGCACACGCGAATTGTATAGAATGACAGATATATGACGGATCAAAATGAGTGGTTAGGATCTTATTTAACCCTGTGGGATGCCTCCTCTGTTTTAAGGAACAGCATTTTATCATTCATCATAACCTAAAAACGGACGCACTGCAGTCCACAGTCATTGTGAAATGCAATACGTCCGCTAAAATGGATGCACTGTTCATTATAATCTGCAAATCTCTTCCGCCTTGCAGGCTGAAAATTTATCCTGCACGAAACATATGGCTAATTAGTACAGTCAGGAAAGGATTACGTCTGTTTCCTAACGTTCCAGTTCTTTTCTGTATGCCTCAAATGTCCGGTCGTCAAACAGCACCCACTTAATAACATCCAGCTCTCCGGGATGTTCCGAAACAAATTCCTTTGTCGTATGCACGGCAATCCTTGCCGCTTCCTCTAACGGAAACTGGTATATCCCCGTGGAAATTGACGGGAACGCAATCCTCCTTATGCCATTTTTTACCGCAAGCTCTAAGCAGGACCAGTAACAGGAAGCGAGAAGCTCCCGCTCCTTCTTATTCCCGCCGCGCCAACGGGGCCCCGGAGTATGGATTACATACTCACAGGGAAGCTTATATGCGTTTGTGATTTTCGCCTTCCCTGTTTCACATCCGCTTAAAAAGCGGCACTCCTCCAAAAGTTTCGGGCCCGCGGCGCGGTGAATTGCCCCGTCCACGCCCCCGCCTCCAAGCAGGCTTGTATTTGCGGCGTTCACAATGGCATCCACATCATGCTTCCCCGTAATATCGCCTTTTGCGGCAATAAATTCTGTCTTTGGCGCTTCCCTGTCCATGTCATCCTTCCAACGCATATCGATGTATTTCCGGATCCAGTCCGGATCTTCATAATGGCTGTATTCACTTATCTGGCAGCCATAGCACAGGTCGTCCGCCATCTCAAGGATGACATCGGAAAGCTCCAGATTCTTCTTCCATTTTTCCTCTATCGCTTCATAGCCGCAAAGCGCCCCCAGAATATTTCCCGTAACCGCTCCCGTTGAATCGCTGTCGCCGCTGTGGTTCACAGCCGCTGCCACCCCTGCGGAAAAATCATCCTGATATTTCAGGGCACAGTATATGGCGATGCCAAGCGTCTCTTCCGCTACCCACCCCTCGCCAAGCCTGTGGATATTGTCAAGGTCGCCCTCCCCGTTTTCGGAAAGCGCAACGGCAAGCTCCATCATCCGGACAAGCGTCCTTAAATAAGGCTCACCGGAAAACAGCTTGGCCATTGTCTCCTTCGCTTCCAGCACATTTTCCTTCAGCGTCATTTCACGCCCTGGGCAGACAATGCGGTTTATGATATGAACAAGGGCGGAAGCGCTCATATAACCGAGCGGATGTCCGTGGGTGATTGCCGCAATTTCCGCGCCTTCCCTGTCAAGCTCCTCTAACTCCCCATGGAAGTTATGCCACAGACCCAGCGGCGCCACCCGCATGATTCCGCCGCAGCCCTTGCTGTTGTTTTTCGGGTCGTTCATGGAGCCCGGGGTTCCTCCCTTAAGGGCGGATATGCAGGTATTTCCGGGCGCTCTGCGGCTGTATAGCTCCGGCACGTCTAAAAGCCATGAAATATGTTTTTCCCTGGATTTTTGGGGCATCCTCTGAACCTTGTCGAAGCTATGCTCCTGCGTAAGCAGCCAGTCCATGTAAGAATTTGCCACATAACAGCGCGGACCGCCGCCGATACCGCCCATGGACAGTTTGGTTTCCGCCACAAGTAAGCCGTCCGCCGTAAACAGAGACATCTGCGTATCGTCCGAAATCAAAGCTTTCCCGCTTTCCTCGTCAAGGGTATACTCCTGAATTCCCTGTGGGCCGTATTTTGAGAAAATCTCACTTTCCATGAAAAATTCGATTGGGTATCCTAGTGCGTCCCCCACCGCTCCGCCAAATAAGCTCCCCCTGATCTTGTCACAAAGCATATCCATATTTTCATTTCCCATAGCGGTTTCCTCTTAACGTTTCCTGCCCATTCACCCCATAGACCTCAATTTGTGTCAGTGCCGGGAAGGGAGACGGGTCCTCTGCTTTTATGAGATCACTCAGCTTCAGCCAGATAATTCCTTTTTTCTCTATAAGAAACACATGAGGCTTCACGCTTTTCTCCATCTTCACCACTTCTTTTGTACCATCGGAAAATGTAACGGTCGCCTGTGTCCACCAGTTATCATGGGGGAAGTCTGCCCTTGTGTATAAAACCAGCTTATCCATGTCCACCGGCCTGCCAAACTCCAAAGTTATCTCTGCATCATCCTGCCGGTTGATTCCCCATGACTCATAGGGCCACTCTCCATGGCACTCATTGGCCACCACGCCATCAATGGCATTGCGGGCGGCAAACACTGCCTCGCCCCGTGTCTCCACGTTGGCATGGACATGAGGATAACAGCCGGGATCTCCGTGCTGGTCCATAACATTTCTGGCAAGATTCCGATAGCTTGTATTCTCATAGTCCTCTGCTTTGCGCATGGTTATGTAATGATATTTTCCTGTAAAGGACACCGGATTATAGGAAACCTTTTTGTCTCCAAAAGGAATCACATATTCTACCCGCTCCCTGGTCAGATAGACATAGGCTTCATCCAGGGAACCGTCCACCCGGATTACATAATATCCGTTCTTTTCCTCTGTCTCAAATAGTATCCGGTCACCCGGCTCATATTCTCCCTCACAGACCATAAGAATCTGATTCTCTCCCCTGACCTGGCACTTCGGTGTGCCCTGTTCATTCTGTATGGTAATTCCTAACTTTGCCATGGCGCATTCTCCTTTTTCATTGCAAATTTTTCTTTTGGAACCGGCAAACATAACCATTATAAGGCCGGACAGGGAATTTTACAAGGAAATCCCGCCAAAGGTGGAATATTCACACATCACTATGCATTATGGTTCAAGTATCAAATACCTGAACGAATACCGCCTTTACACTGCCAAAAACCTCATCACCCACACAGACCGGCCGATCTCGGAGATCAGCGCAGACGTAGGCTGCAATCAGATCAGCCATTTTATCGAACAGTTCCGCAACAGCTATGGACTATCTCCCCTGAAATACCGGAACAAATTCGGACAGAGGAGATAAACGCTTATGCAAGGGCATAGGCTCCGTCCCTGGCAATGGTCCGGCAACACACCGGATCCGTATCTCCTTCCGTGTTAAACAAAAGAATCACGGAATCCGCTCCCAGGCCCAACTGCTTTCTGACATCCTTAAGCACCGGCCAGGTGATCTTGCAGGGGGTCTGGCAGCCAAGCAGCCCGGCAGCCCAGGACACCCCCTTTCCATGATTGCCATCCATTGCTGTCACAAACGTGATCTTTCCAGCCTTTTCTCTCTGATCCTTCTTCTGAAAATCCCGAAAATCCGCTTTTTCCACATCCATCTTCAACTCTCTGCACAAAATCCGAAACATCGCATAGGTGCCGCCAAGTCCCTTAAATGCCTTCAAACCGAAGCGCAGAGACTCGTTCTTGACATAAATCCCTTTTACCCCCAGCCTTTTGCTCAGCTTCTTAAGAGATACCAGCGGCGTTTCCTGATATTGGGGAATACTCCTGTGAAATCTCATGGCATGCTTTGCCGCTTCCTCATCCAGCTCCTGCAAAGCTTCTGCCCCTGATTTGGGCTTCTGAAGCAGGATTTCCATGTGATATCCCTGTTTTAATTCCTTTTCCATGTTGGTCTGCAACCTCCGTCTTACTATTCATAGTTCTATGATTTTCACCTTTTCGGATGGATCCGGTACAATAAAAAGCCGCTGCACGTTCTACCCATATAAAAACAAATTTTATCAGATTCCTAAAATATCTTTTTTCCTTGTCCCGCAGGACTTCCGCCTGCTCCACCCCAACGATGCCAAGGCCAAGCACCGCCGCATTTTTCAGCGTCCCCGTTTTCAACGGTTTTCCCGATATTTTATTTATTCCCTTTGTATCAATTAATCGGTTTACATTTCCATATAGACATGTGTCACACAAAGCTTATCTTTCGGCAAATTTCATACTTTCAGGTATTCCATTCTCTCTGTGAATCCCTTATAATAATTCTACCTGTTGGAAATTCCGTAAAGGACAGAACGCAAGGAGCGTATAATATGGACTACTACAAAAACTTACTGTTAAGCATAAGCACCTATATGAAAAGCAAAGATGTTATGCCTTGTGATCCCCCGTCAGAATATAACATTTTCCGCATTTTGGAAGTGGCCGAAAAAGAGGTTATCATGTGCCGGTTTTTAACCGATTTATTAAATCCTGAAGGGGCACATGGATGCGGAACACTATTTTTGAAATCCTTTTTGGAAAAGGTATTAAATAAACGTCAATTGAACGACACTTCACTTTCCCATACGGATATCATCAAAGAATTTGTCATTGACAGTGAACGGAGGATTGACATTGTCATTAAAAATACCTGTTTTTTTATTCCCATAGAAGTTAAAATCTATGCCTCCGAACAAAACGGGCAATGCTATGATTATTACGAATACGCAAAAACCGTGGACAGCAATGCATCCATAGTCTATCTGACCCGGTTTGGGAATATGCCCTCTCTTTATAGCAGGAAAAATAAAAATGGGGATGAAATTGTCCCCTCCCATAAGATAACATGTATTTCATGGGAAAGAGATATATGGGATTGGCTGCGGGAGATGCTGACCTGTTTAGATGAACCAATGAAGCAAATCATCGTGCAATATATGGATGCGGTTCACTCCATTGCAGACAGAAGGGCTGAAAAAATTATGGAAAAGAGCTTAGAAGTTTTATATGAATCTGCCGATTTTTTCCGTGCAGGAATACAAATCGAAAAATCCATGAAAGCTGCCAAAGTCAAGCTTATACGGCTTATATTTGATGATTTCAAGGCAGAGATGGAAAAGATTTTGGCAAAATACGGACTGGAGCTTGAAAAGAATGCCCTTTACTATTCCTATGAAGAAACAAAACATGATAAATTCTATGACTGCTACAGTACCTATCCCGGTTTGAATTATGTGATTAAAAAGGCGCATTTTTCCAAAAGCAGCCTGCAGATGTGGTTTCGGATCGAGATTGAGCATAATCTTTTTGCCGGAATTTCTCTGTTTGACACAGAAGCCGCTCCTAGGGACGGAAATCTGGTAGGCTATCAGGTAAATGATATCACTGCAAAAATCATAGATGAGGCCGCCCGATATCTTAACAGAGACGTGATCACTCCTGCAGACTGGTGGTTTACCTGGTGTTATCCCAACGGCAAACGCCAGGATGCCTATTATGATGATGTGCCGGATTTCAAACATATGAATCCATGTGCTGTTGATCTTGTTGATGGACAAAAGCGGAAAGAATTTGTTAAAAACATGGTGATAGTTTTTGAAGAACGGCTTTTAAAATACCTATTGTAAAATCATGGCTCTGCGGTATCCCATTGACAAACCGACCGAAAATTATCTTCGCGCATAGACCAAGTCCGTCATACCATTATATGACTCCGCATGAAGCAGTCTTAATTTAATCTCCCGTTTTCCCTTTCCAAAAAGCCGGATACCAGAGCCTAAAAGTGTGGGAATTATTGTAATGTGATAACAGTCAATGAGATCCTCGTTGACCAACTGCGAAACGATATTGGCTCCGCCGCATATCCAAATGTTTTTTCCGCTCTCCGCTTTCAGCTTTCTTACCAAATCCACTGGATCCCTATCTGTAAACCGGATTTTTTCCGTGGAAGTCCGCTCCTTATGGGTAATCACATAGGTAGTAAAATCCTTATATACCCATTCCTCAGGCGACAGTTCCGTTGTAATTTGATGATACGTATTCCACCCCATGATAACCGTATCAATACTCTCTGCAAACTTAGAATAGGTATCCATATCCTCGCCATCATTGTCTTGTCCTCTCAGCCAATCAACACCGCCCTCCCTGTCTGCAATATACCCGTCAAGGCTCATGGCAATAAATAAACTGATTTTCCTCATGTTTTTCACCATTCCTTTCGCTTCGCTCAAGGTGCAACCCCATCAAAAGCAGCTACTCAACCCGAAGGTTCACCGGTCCGACAGTCAGGGTGCCTCCTCCAGCCACCTGATACCACTTGCCCCTCTCCAGGCGAATCTTTTCTGACATGCCAGGCGTAATATAATCAATCTTATACCTTTCACCTGACACAACTTCTGTAAAAACCACATCCGTATCTACCGTTCCCGATACGGTTACGCTTCCTGTAATTGGCTGAATCTGTTCGGATTTTATCCATGCATCCCTCACGTCTGACAGGGAATGGGTATGTGATTTTTTAAACCAAAGCCATACCAAAAGCAGGAAAAGGAGCACCGTCACAAAACAAATTACCATGTTCTTTCTTTTCACAAAATTACCTCTCTCTGAATCCAAATCCATATGGATTTATAACGAACAAAAGTATACCATAAACCACTGCTTTTAGCTACCTTAATCCGCCATCTAAAGCTCTATTTCAACTCGTATTACAATCACCTCCAGCGCCCGTTATCTTTAAACACCCGCCTTCCCTCTTGCTTTAACTTTGCCCGATTCCAGCACTGGTATCCCACCACTCCCATCCAGCCAATCCCTGTGGCCGCTGCCAGTCCGGCCAACCCATAGCGCCTGGTCATCACTCCGGCCAGCAGTACCCATGTGCTGATATTGATGGTTGTCCCGATAACCAGGACATGCACCACTCCGACTCCCCGGAAAAATCCCACTAGTATAACACGATTTAAATAACCTTCCATTTCGCTGGCCTGCTTTCCCGATAGCACAAAGAAAAAATGCTCAGCGTAGCACCACTACGCCTCCGCTTTTTCCTTTGCACTCTCGAAAAAGCATCCTCAACGAAATGGAAAGGTATTTAAATCGCCTTATACTAGTACAGCATTGCATTAATCTCGAAATAATCAGTGTTTGATGTTTGCGTCAGTGCAAGGCGGAAGAAAGAGGCGATGCGGATGGTTACATATGCTGATTTATTTCAGTTTTGTATCTTTATCGTTGCCCTGGTTGGGTTGTGCTATACAATCTTCAGGGGAAAGAAATAGCCGCCACTACTACCAATAGCGACGGCTGGCCTCATAAGAGGTAACGTCATATACTGTTGAGGGTAGGCCGCTTCTCTGGCTTTCCCCTTCTGTTCTCAATATATCATATCTGGAAGAGGGCCAGCTGGAACATCTGAAGAATGTTCTGTATGTCAATTTCCATGGAAAAGAGCTATGTGACCAGTGTACGGAACTGGTACCGCGGGGAGAAAGTGGGGATGAGGCAAAAATCCGGATGTTTATCGCAAGTAAGAAGGCAGTGAACCGTCAGGATAACACATTGAAACAGTACAGCCGGGAAATCCTGAATATGTTGGATTTCTTGGGAAAACGCATAGAGGACATTACCGGCATGGATTTACGGTATTATTATGGCGTAATGCGAGAGCAACGGGGGATTAAGATGTCAACGATGCAGACCAGACTCCATTATCTCAGCAGCTTCTGGGATTTCCTGATTACAGAGGAGTTGGTGCATTCCAATCCGGTCAAGAAGGTGGGATTGCTGAAGATTGAGAAGACGATCAAAAAGCCATTTTCTGCTGAGGAGCTGGAAGCGCTGCGGGTAAATTGTGGCAACCTTCGGGATCGGGCGCTGGTAGAGTTTCTGTATTCTACCGGTGTCCGCGTTTCGGAATTGGTAGCGCTGAACGTTGGCGATATTGAGATGGGCCGCCAAGAGTTAATCGTGTATGGAAAAGGCAGTAAAGAGCGGAAGACCTATCTGACCGACAGTGCGAAATTTTATTTGCGCCGATACCTACAGGTGAGAAACCAGGAAGGGCTGGAGGATCGCCGCTGTTTGTGACATTGGATAAACCACACGGTCGGCTGACTGTAGCTGGGGTGCAATACATGCTCCGGCAGCTGGGAGGCCGGCCGGGGTCAAAAATACCCATCCCCACCGATTCAGGAGAACAATTGCAACAGACTTATTGGCCCGAGGCATGAAAATAGAGGAGGTCAAGGAGTTCCTGGGACACGAAAAACTGGATACTACGATGATCTACTGTACGGTTAAGGAGGAAAACGTTCAAGCGTCCCACCGGAAGTACGCATACGGCAGGGAGCATGGTTTCAGGCGGGCGAAAATCGGCCGTCTTATTTAGTTTGCCCTGAAATTGACGGCTAAGGGCAGGCAGGAGGAAGAGATTGTCTCAGTAATATAGTGATCTTACTGTGTTAAATAGATACCCCTAAAATTATTTGGCTATAGACTAATACGGGAAATGATTTTTATCCAGATGGTATGGTTATACCTGTCAATAATATGCCCCAATACGATCTGTATTTAATTGCCGCCCAGAATTCCTATGCCATTTTAGCTGGTTTTGATGGTGCAATAACCGCTATTCGGAATATTTCCATTCAATTCAGCAATCCCTGCTTCTTTCACATTATCCTTCTTCCTTGATTTCCAATTTGTTTTTTCAAAAAATTTTATCAGCTTCCTTCCGCCCCGCCCGGCACGCCGCGTCCTCCTTCACCAACTCAATGATAACCGCTGCCAGAGGGATAAAAAACAGAATCCCCATAATGCCGAAAAGCTTCCCGCCCACCATGGCGGCAACCAGGGTATAAAGCGGCGGAAGTCCCACAGAGCCCCCCACCACCCGGGGATAAATAAACTGATTTTCCAGAAACTGTACCACCAGATATACGACCAGGCATCGAACCGCTGCTGACGGAGCCACCAATAAGGTAAGAAATACACTGATCACACAGGAGATCAAAGCGCCGATATAAGGAATGACAGCGCATACCGCTGTCAGCATGCCCACCAGGCTTCCATAGGGCAGACGGAACAGGGCAAAGGCAGCAAACATCAGAATCCCCAGAATCACGGCCTCACAGCACTGACTGGATAAAAAATTCGCAAATGACTGGCGAAATACCGTACAGAAGCGAAGAACATTCTCCTCCCATGCCGGCTTCAAATAGGCGTGAGCCAGCTTCCGGGCATGTCTGCCCAGCCGTTCTTTTTCCAGCAACATATAGATCCCGATAATCACAGCAAAAGCAGCCGTTCCGATCATATTTACCGTAAACGAAAGGGCATTTATCACATTAGAAAAAAACACGTCCACGCCATTGGAAAAGCTTTGCATCAGCTTCTCCAAATCCAGATCCGAAAGGATTTCCTCCAGCCACAAAGCATCCGATTCCCGCCTGTTCAGATACGCAAACCAGCCGGGAATAGCAGCCTTCACCTGCTCATATACACTCTGGGATGAGCGGATAATTTCCGGAATCAGCAAGGTCAGAACCAACAGAAACACAAGCAAAATACCGGTTATGACAATCAGCAGGCTGACGCTCTGAATCTTCCTGTCAGACGGCTGTCTTTTGGCCTTTCCCCAAATCCTTCTCAACCGCCTTTCCACCCCGTTTGCCGGAACACTGACAAATAACGCCAAAATGCCGCCGGCAATCACAGGAAGCATCAGAGCAACAAGCCTCCCCGCAAATGCTAAAACAGACGGCAGCTTTATGAGCGCCACAAACCAACTGATTCCCACCATTGTCACAAACAAATTTTGTTTTGTTTTTCTGTCCATTACCTTCCTCACTTCACTGTTTCCGCCAGATGCGGGTCACCATTTCCCCTCGTCAATCAAAAGAATCTCAATCCCTTTGTCTCCTCCCATAAACAAATCCGCCGACCCCGAAAATCACTGCAATGCCTCCCAACAGAATCCATCCGTTAAAGCCCTGAAACTCAAATTCCAGAGGCTGAGTGGCTGGCAAGAGAATCCCCAACGCCACAAACCCCGCCATACCCGCCAGATTAAGTAAACTGCGGTCCGGCAAGCTAAGGAGGCCGGCGCAGGGAATCAACAGCAAGGTAATGATATAAAAGAAAATATTCAGGGAATGAACCGCTCTGACCATGATCAGAAACAACAAAAGCCCGACCAGCAAATACATGGGAATCAGAAGAATCCGAAACATCCTTTTATCCATGGAACACTCCTTTATTTCCGCGAGCAATGAGCCAAGTGCCGTGCTTGCACGAGCATTTGGCGAATGCCGCGAGGCTCAAATACCCCGTTGCTTGCAGCGGGGTATTTGATTGCCAAAAAGCACGCCAAAATATGGGGGCCATATTTCCCGCAAATCCCCATAAAACCATCTCCCATTGCCGCCAATGGAAGCCTCTACAGAAACTGTATGATATTATACACGCAAATTCCCATAATAACAACCATCAATCCAATAAACAGCCGGTTCACCATGCCCGCATCCAGTTTCCGGTTCACAAAGCGTCCTGCCACCCCGCCGAAGATGCCGCCTCCCACCATCAGCACAAAAAGCCCAAAGCCAAACTCCGGCACAGTCCTTGTCACCAGGGTATTGATCAGGCTGGTAATCTGGGAAAACAGAATAATATACAGGGAATTCTGAGCCGCTGTCTTGGTATCCATGGAAAAAAAGAAAAACAGGACCACCAGATTGATGGGGCCGCCTCCGATTCCCAGGAAGGAGGAACAGATTCCCAGCACCAGGCCAATGGCCATGCATGCCCAGACCGATGTCACATGGCGGGTGCGAATCTTATCCTTCCGGATCATGTAAAGCAGGGTTCCGAAAGTGATCACCAAAAGGCACGCCGCCTGAACTGCCCCCACCCGGTCCCGGTCCGGGGACATCTCCAAAATATACTGGAACATCATTTTCCCAGCCACCCCGCCGGCAGCAGCGCCAACGGCAAGGCTGGTGCCTGTTTTCATCTCCACCAGAGATTCTTTGCCGAGCCAGGCCTTCACCACCGAGTAGCAGGACATGGAAAGCACGGTACAGCCGGACAGGAAGCTGATGGAAGCCACACTGAGCACCCCAAAAGCATCCAGAAGCGGCTTGATGAGAACCCCTCCCCCGATTCCACAGATAGCGCCCACCACCGAGGCCCCAAAGCTGACTGCCAGAAAAATCACATACAAATACCAGGCCATAATACGATTCCCCTCTCTTTTTCCAGGCACCACAGAAATCAAAACTTGTCATTTTTACTATTGTGCCTTATCTTCTTCCAAAAATCAAGTGCGATTCTTTTCCTGACGCTTTGCCAGACCAAAACCAGAGCAACCATTACGTTTTACCCAAAAGGCACGATGTCTTACGGTCAGCGCAGTGAATGCGCAGACCTGTCTGTTACAAACCAGACAGCCAAGAAGAAACATAAAAGGGAACGATAACCTCCGCCGGAATCATTCCTTCCCGCGCCGTTATCGTTCCCTCCCCACTCACCTACTTTTTATACCGCTCCGCCATCTCCTCCAAGCTGACCTGCTCCACTAACGGCGCCTTGCCAAAGGAACCAAACTGCACGATCAGGGTTCCCACCACTTCCTTCACGCCCCGCTCCACACAGTCCACGATAGCAGCCACATCCTCATCCGGAATATTTCCATACATCACCGTGTCCATAATCGGCGGAAGAAATGCCCGGGGGTCAAACTGATTCTTCTTTGTCTCCAAAAGTTCATAGATCCCCCCGATGGAAGCACTGGTCCGTTTCTCCGGATATTTGGCAAACAGTTCCTTCATGTTCCGGGTCACAGCCAGACGGATGTCCGTATCCACATTAATCTTGCTGATTCCGCAGGGAATGGCCGCTTTCAGTTCCTCAATGGAAATGCCATAGGTATTGGAAAGCTCCCCTCCCAGGCCATTGATTTCATCCACAATATATTTGGGCACTGTGGAAGAGCCGTGGGACACCAGCGCCCCGAAAATCCCCAGATGGTTCATGCACTCCCGAATGGCAACGGCGATCTCCTTGCGCAGCTTCACATCCTTGCCCTTGGAAGCCCCGTGCATGGTGCCGTAGGAGATGGCCAGGGCGTCCACCTCCGTCTTTTGGAAAAATTCCACCGCGTCCAGGGGATTGGTGTAGGTGGAGGATGCGGAGAACACATGATCCTCCACGCCGGCCAGCACCCCCAGTTCCCCTTCCACGCTGACGCCCCGGGCGTGGGCATATTTTACCACCTCCCTGGTCAGTTCGATGTTCTCCTTAAACGGCAGGGAGGAGCCGTCAATCATGACAGAGGTATAGCCGCCCTCAATGGCTGCCACACAAGAATCAAAGTCCCGCCCGTGGTCTAAATGCAGCACAATGGGAATCTCCGAATCCGCACCGTACTTTTTCACCGCATCGGCAATATTTTTCGCCCCCACCTTTTTGTCCTCTAAGGTGGCGTTCATAAAATCCCGCCTTCCGCCCATAAACCCGTTGGCCAGGTCCGCCCCCTGGAGAATAGCCGCCGAACGGAACATCTCGTGAACCTCAATGGCTGCCTTGGCCTGAGCCACCGCGTTGACGTTAAATGCCCCCTGGCCGAAGCCGTACTTAACTGTTGCCTCCAACAAGGGACGTAATGGAATTAATGGCATAATTTACCCCTCTCTTTCTTTTATCTGTGCTTTTACCTGTCCTTACCCGTGCATATGGGCCGCACACTGACAGTCCTCCGCGCCCTTGCCGTTGTACACCTCATCCTTCATCATCAGATGGACCGCGCTCAGCTTAAAGGTCTGGGGCAGGGCCAGAATATTCGGGTTCGGCCCCACGAATTTCTTCTTGGCATCCTCTAAAGCCTCCTCGATGGTGGCTCTGGTCTTTAAGCCCATCCCACGGGCAAAGCCCGGCTCCTGGGCGCCGCACACATAGATGGCAGAGGTATTCATTTCCGCAATATGCCCGCAGCTGATCATGGAAAAGCCATGGAAGGGATGGAAGGCATTGCAGAACCGGTACTTGCGGATATACTCCTCATTGGTGGCAAAATACTCCCCGTACCGGTTCATATCCGGCAGGGTATTCATGTAATCCTTCTGGAACATCTCATACATTTCCCTGGTATAAGGCCACAATTCATCGTGGAAATACCCGTTGCAGATGGAGGAGCAAATGATCACACACTTGTCGCTCATCACCCTTTTATGACGGATTACCTGGGCGGAAATGGCCTGCATCAGCATAATCGGATTGGTGCCCATGCCCTCCCCATAGTGGAAAAACTGAGGCATGCCAAATACCATCACATCATACTTCTTCTCTGCCCAGGGCACATAGGTGCGCTTGTCCGCCGTCACCCAGGAATGGGGCTGCATCACCTTGGCATAGCCGCTGTTGATCTCAATCTGCCGGGATTTGGTGTCCAGTACCGCATCACAGCAGAAGAACTTCTTCCCCATGCACTCCTCCATGTGCTGCCCGATCTCGTCAAACTTGGTGCGCATCAGGGAGGTGCCGCTCACCGGGGTGAAATCCTGCCGGTGCATCACATCTGGCACATGGTGGGAGGCGATGGAACGCCAGTGGGTAATCCCTGTGGCACAATGCTTGTAGCCGCCGGAATATCCTCCATAAGGATTCCCCTGGGTATGGCCGATAAGAATCGCCACATCACTGTCATAGACATACTTGTTCATCAGCACCGGGTCCCCCCTGCGGGTGGTTCCCAGATCAACCAGATGATCATAATCCTCACTGTCATGGTTGATGATCTGATGGGTATACCAGAACTCGTTAAACAACGCATCCCCCAGCACCCCCCGGATCTCCTTCTCCGTATTCTTCCGGTGCAGGCCGTTGGAGCAGATCAGGAGAATGTCCTTTTTCTCCACCCCCGCATCATAGAGTTCCTGAAGAATCAGACGGATGGACACCTTCCGGTGGGAAGTGGGCTGCTCGCCCCCCTTTACCCGGTCCGGGAAAATAATCGTCACCTTGGACCCCTTGTGAGCCAGCCGGGAAAGGGGCTCCATGCCCATGGGATTGCGGATGGACTCCAGGGTCTTCGCCTCGATCTCATCCTCCGGGATGCAGGGCGGGTCAGGAACCGTCTCCCCGGGAATAAACACGTCCGTAGTATCCGGCAGTTCCGCCGTCATCAGTCCCTGTCCATACTCAAATGCAAGCTTCATAAAATACCTCCTTCTTTCTATGCGGCAGTTCAGAACCAATGTCAGTAAATGAAAAGCTTCCTGATCTCGAAACCGGAAAAAGCATCAGGCCGTTTCCGGTTGTTTCACTCCCCGCTTTTCCGGCCTTCCCTCTGGCAAAACTTAGCGAATTAACATTGCCGTCTGAACTGTACTATTCTATCATCAACGGTTTCTTATTACTTTCCCATATAGGTCCGGATAATCTCCAGATACTCCTCCGGATAATACCCGATCTCCCCGGAGAACCGGGTGAGGGCAATCAGTCCTCCGTCCATCACCGGCACAGAGGCCAGCATTTCGGCGTTGTCCGTCTTAAGCCCGCCGCCGTATACCACATCCATCCCCCCGGTCACTTCCTTCACAAAGCTTCCGATCCTGGTGATATATTCCTTGTCCGGCGGCACCTTCCCCGGCCCGATGGCCCACACCGGCTCATAGGCAATGGTAACCTTCTCTCTGTCCACTCCCGCCAGGCCGGTCTCCAGCTGCTCCCGCAAAACCTCCTGCCACCGCTCCTGCTCCTCAGAAGTCTCTCCGATACAATACAGCACCGAAAGCCCAGCCTTCACCGCAGCCTGAATCTCCTTGTTCAGCAGGCGGTTCACCGCAGCCGTGTCACTTACCCCGGCCTCCGCCAGGATGCCCGCCTTGTCCCGCCGCTCCTCACAGTGGCCGATGATGGTGGTGACACACCCCATAGATTTCACCGCATTGGCCGTCCGGTTGGTGGTAAAAGCCCCGAAATTGCCCCCCACCGCCGTATCCTCCCGGTACACGCCCTGGCATCCCACCTTCACCGGACTGTCCTCACACAGCGCCGACACAGCCGGAATCAGATGCGCCTCCGGAAAATACATGGCAAACTCCACCTCATCCCCGTCATACTTTTTCAGCTGCTCCTGGGTGTGCTCCACAATATAGCTTCCCCACTGCCCGATAGGGGCAATGGCATTGACCCCTCCTGACTCCTTCGGAATGTCAAAACGCTTCAGATTCAAAAAAATGTGCTTCATAGACGCCCTCCTTTTTTATTTCAATCATTTAGCCTGTGTCTGATTCCATGCCAGTTTTGAAAATCCCTTCCCATGTCATATCCGATTTTCTCTCATTTACCCCCGGAATCTGTCACTTCTCCGATTTCTCCCGGTACAAATCCTGAAAATCAATATACTCCGGAACCTCTGCTCCGATCAGAGGCTTACACCATTTTACAAACGCCTCCTTCACGTCATTGCCCCGCTCATTGATATACTCTTCGGGAATCACCTTCTCATACAGCATAACCTCCTCAATGGGAATCATGCGCACCGAGATCTGATAGCTGCCATCCGAGGTCTCCTCCCGGATAAAGCCCACCATCTTGCCGCCGTCCCCTCTCATGGCTGCCTTTAACGCCTCCCGGCCCGCCAGCACCGCCTCGTCACGGTCCACCGGCGATTGAAGTTTGACAGATGCCCGGCCGCAAATGCCCGGCTTCTCGCTTCTGGCCTTAATGCCCAGCTTCTTGATCACCAACTCCGCCAGATAAGCGCTCACATCCCCGTAGTAGACCGACCTTCCCGTCTGGAAAATCGGCGGCACAATCGGCTTGCCGGAGGCATCCTTAAGGCCCTCGCTGGCCACTACCACCACGCCGCCCTTCTCCTCATAAAGCCGCTTCACGTCCTCCAGAAATTCCTCCTCACAAAAAGGCCTTTCCGGCAGGTAGATCAGATGAGGCGCGTCCCCCGGCTTTTTCCTGGCCAACGCGGAGGAGGCGGTAATCCATCCCGCATTGCGCCCCATGGCCTCCACCACACACACATGAATCGGCAGGGATTTCACATCCACTCCCACCTCCGCCACCGTCTCCGCTAAGTAACGGGCCGCGCTGCCGTACCCGGGGGTATGGTCTGTGATCGCGATATCATTGTCAATGGTTTTGGGAATCCCCACCACACAGATACCTGCATCCTTGCAGGCCCGGTGAATCTTCCCGCAGGTATCCATCGTCCCGTTGCCCCCGTTCAGCAGCACGTATTTAATATCATGCTTCTGAAAGATCGCCGCCATGGCCTCATAGTCCTCCTGCTCCAGGGCATACCGGGAGGAGCCGATAGCCGTGGCCGGCGTGGTGAGAAGCAGCTTCAGCTTCTCCTCCGGATAGGCCGCCAGATCGAGAAACCTCTCCTGAAAGATCGCCTCGCTGCCCCCTATGGCGCCGTACACATGCTCGATCTCTTTACACTCCGCCGCCTCCTTAATCACCCCGTACAGGGAAGCATTGATCACCGCCGTGGGGCCGCCTCCGTGTACCACCAATACATTTGCCACCTTCCATTCTCCTTTCTCTCACACTGCCTTCACCGTAACGGCCAAATCTCTCCGCCATAGGTCATTGTTTCATGCTCCTATCATACCACATTTCCCGTCAAATTTGTGTTGTTTTTACTCAAACGTTTGCTTTTTACTCATTGATGAAATACCGCTCAATGGCCACCGCAGCAGCCCCCTTTGCCCCCGTGAAATGCCCAAACTCCACAAACTCAAACTCCACCTCATCATTATACAGCCCGAAAATATGGGCTCTCGTATCCTCCACGAGCCTCCGCCGGTTTTTCTTCAGCTTCATGAGATAGCTGTCCACAAACACCAGGGACGGGTTCATCAGGTTGATAATATTGGCCAGGGTTGCCCCCAGGTACAAAAGCGCCTGGGAAATCACCTCCTCCGCCAGCTCATCCCCGCACTCCTGAGCCATCAGAATCTCCCTGGTTCCCAGAAACTCCAAATCCGGGCAAAGTTCCGAAATCATACTCTCTCTTCCCTTTTCCAATTCCGCTATCACGGTTTTCACAATCGCCCGCTCACTGGCCAATTCCTCCAGGCACCCTGCATTGCCGCAGGTCTCACAGCGGGGCCCGTTTAAAACCGCCACCATGTGCCCGGCCTCCCCCGCCCCCTGCTGCCCTCCGTCCAGAATCCGGTTTCCGATATATAAAGGACAGGCAATCCCATAGGAAATCAGATAATAAGCAAAATCCTCCGGCAGCTGCCCCTGATAAAACATCTTCTGCCCCATGGCCCTGGCTCTGGCATTATTCTCCAAAAGCACCGGCAAGTCCAAAAGCCTGGACAAATCCCTGGCAACGGAGCGGTCATTCCATGCCTCCAGGGTACTCTTTTTCAGGGTCCCGCTCTTTTTCTCAATCAGGCCGGGAAGAGCAATGGCACACCCCATCATCCGCTTCCTCTCGATGCCGCTGACCTCAATCATGGTAAGAATGACTCCCGCCAGCATCTCCACAGAGCCCCGGTAATCATTGCCGTCAATCCGCCTTAAGAGCTCCTTCAAATCCTCCGACAAGACAAAATTGTCCTCCCGCCGCTTCCAGGGAATCCGGGCCTCCGCCGTCATCACCCCCCGCAGATTGGTGATACAGATGGCAATCTGGTAAGGATTGATCTCGATTCCCACAAAAAAGGCCGCATCTTCCACAAAATCAATCTTCACCCGCCTCCGTCCCACCTCTTTGGTCTCCGGCTCCAGGATTCCGCACTCATGCACCAGCCCCTGCTCCATCATCCGGGCAATATTGGTGGTGATGGTAGGAGGCGTCAGCGACAGCATGCGGGCAATCTCACTTCTGGAAATCGGCCCATGCCGGTATATCACATCCCGGATGGCCGACACATTCTGCTTCTTCACATCAGTCAGGTTGCTCCCCTTCCTGTTTCCCATCCTGTTTCCTCCCCCCCTTCTTCCGAATATCTGACAAATCCGCTTTCCTGATTTCCGGTTATTGTTTACAATCTGATGTCCTTGATTTGCCAAAGAGATTCTCAGCCACTCAAAACTTCGTATCCCACAAACCGCACCACACATCTTCATCAAAGCTGCCCTCAAAGGGCGCCTCCCCGGCAATCCTGCGGACCGTCTCCTCAATCGTAGCCGGCTGATTGTTATAGGCATTAATAAACGCCGGCACCCGGGACACATCAATCAGATGATTGGTATAATTTAACGACACAAATACTGTGGGCACCTCATGGATAAACCAGGGACAGCAGCTGGACATGGGATCCGGCCACATCAGGCGCACTGAGTTTGTCTGGGCAAAGCCGCTGATATCCGCAAAGATCATCACCGCATCATATTTCTTTCGGAAATCAGATATTCTTCCCTTATTCATGGAAGACTCCATCTCCACCGGATCATAACCGTATTTGCGCAGCGCCTCCAAAATATATCCGGCAGTCTGTTCACTTCCTCCCGACTGAACTCCCTGCCCGTATATGCTCCTCTGCCGCCCCACATTGCCCGCCAGCACAAAAACGCCGATTTTCTTGTATTGCTGTGGAGAAAGAGGAATCTGGCTCCTGGTATTCTTCACCAGGGTAATGGCCTTTTTTGCCGCCTCTCTGGCAATCGCCTGATGCTCCTTACAGCCGATCACTCCCAATTCCTCCTTTTTACGGGCAAAGCCTCCCTCTGCCTTTTTCCGGTGCAGCCCCACCGCCGCCTTGCAGCCCAATATCCTGTAAAGCGCATCCTGCAGCCGCTCCCGGGTGATGACTCCAGAACGGATGCCGGCCTTCATGGCCTCATAATCCTCCTCCATATCGTTGACGCCCAAAACCATGTCGCAGCCGCAGGCAATACTCCAGGGAACCGCCTTCAACCGACTCATCCCGTAATACCCCATCATCTTGGTCTGGTCCGTCACTACCAGCCCGTTAAATCCCAGCTGCTTTCTCAAAAGTCCCTCTATCAGTTCCGGTGAAAGGCAGGCCGGCTGCATATCTTTTTCCTCCAGCTGAGGGTTCAGCCGCCGCTGATAGGCCGGCAGGGTAAAATGAGCCGCCATGATGCTTAAGACCCCGTTCTCAATGGACTTGCGGTAAATCCTGCCAAAGGTCTCGTCCCACTCCTCACAGGAGAGGCCATTGTTGCTGATCGCCAGATGCTGGTCCCGCTCCTCCCAGCCGTCCCCCGGAAAATGCTTCAGGCAGGGAACCACCCCATACTCCATGCATCCCTTGTTGTAATTTTCCACACACTCACTGACAAAATCCGCGTCATTGCCGTAGGCCCTGGTATTGATCAGGCTGTTGCGCCAGTTCATGAGGATGTCCCCCACCGGCCCGAAGGACCAGTTATAGCCCACTGCCGATGTCTCCGCCCCGGTAATCCGTCCCACCTCGTAGGCAAATCTCACATCCCGGCTGGCTCTCACCTGAGCCCCGGAGGCCACCAGCGTCCCTCCCGGCAGCGCCCCATTGGGTCCCGATTCACAATTTCCCGCCACCAGATAGGGAATCCTGGCTTTTTCCTGCAGCTCTGTGAGAATCTCCTGGGCCTCCTCATTGCCGAACAAAACCGCCCGGAAGGGAATCCCTCCCAGAGGCCATCGCTCCAGAAAGTCCCCCAGCTCCTGCCGGCTCATCCCCATCAGCGGATCCGCAAAAAGCTGGCATATTTTCTCATGCTCCGTCATGTCCGCCACGGTTTCCTCCACCCATCGGACACTATCCTCATCCAGATAAAACGGATTTGCCCTTAAATCAACCATTACCTGCTCCCCTTCCTCTCCTGTGTTTGGTCATGACAGGATGATTTCATGGCCAAAGAATTGTCTTTTCCATTTGATGTCATTTTAAACCATGGAACAGATGTTGTCAATAATTAATTAATAAATTTAAAAAATAAATTTGCTTTTTCAGAAAGGGTATTAAAACTTTTGATGCTCTGCACATTTCCTGCGCAGTGGCTGACAGCTGTGATTATTATTTGGAAGGTATGAACGCTTTAATATCTAAGCTTGAATATGTAGATGCTAAAAACCATAATTTCCCCAAAGAAGCCTGATTCATTGGCTTTCTTCGGCATATCGTTGCCTTTCCGTGTATCATAGTGGCTTGGACACCTCTATTATACACGGAAATTTCAAATGGAATAAAGTCCATAAGTCAGCAGCCATGCCAGGCAGCAAAGCATCAAGTTTGCCGCGCTGCATTCGCCAAATGCTCGTGCAAGCACGGCACTTGGCTCATTACTGGCGGGAATCAATAATTCTCTGCATGAACCTCAAAATAACTCTGGGGATGGTTGCAGGTCGGGCAAACCTCCGGCGCCTTTGTGCCCACCACAATGTGTCCGCAGTTGCGGCATTCCCACACCTTCACCTCACTCTTTTCAAATACGGCTGCCGTCTCCACATTTTTCAGCAAAGCGCGATACCGTTCTTCATGATGCTTTTCAATCTCGCCCACAAGCCTGAACTTTGCCGCCAGCTCCAAAAAGCCCTCCTCCTCTGCCGTCTTGGCAAAGTTCTCATACATATCCGTCCACTCATAGTTTTCACCGTCTGCGGCCGCGCCAAGATTCTGCTTCGTATCTCCAATCCCGTTTAACTCCTTAAACCACATCTTGGCATGCTCTTTTTCATTGTCAGCCGTTTTCAAAAACAGACCTGCAATCTGCTCATAGCCTTCCTTTTTTGCCACGGAGGCAAAATAGGTATACTTATTTCTTGCCTGGGATTCCCCGGCAAAGGCGGCCTCCAGATTCTTCTCTGTCTGTGTTCCTGCATACTTTGTCATTTTCATCTTTCTCTCCTTATTTAATATTATGTTAATCAGGATCAAAAGGCCGCAAAATCCCCCGCAAGAGGTTTTTTGACCTTGAGTTCCCTGTAACTCTCACAGCAACGGACTGCCTGCATGTGCAATATCGGTATGTTCTGAAATCTCTCCGTTGATGGTGCAGAGATCCGCAAGAGACAGATCATGAATGTCCTCATGGCCGGTGATTCTGGCAAAGGTCTTTAACTCCTCCGCGGAGCACCTAAGATAATTCTCCACCCGCTTTGCGGCCGCATCCACCTGCAGTCTCTGACGCAATTTCTCATCCTGGGTAGCCACTCCCACCGGGCACATTCCGGTGCCGCAGATACGGTACTGCTGGCAGGCAGCCGCCACCATAGCCGCCGAGGCAACCGCAACGGCGTCTGCACCCATGGCAATCGCTTTTGCAAAATCCGAGGATACCCGAAGCCCCCCTGTAATCACCAGAGCCATATCGGAATGAACCGAATCAAGATACTTTCTTGCGCGGCAGAGGGCATAAATGGTGGGAACACTGGTGGAATCCCGCACAAGGGCAGGAGAGGCTCCCGTTGCGCCGCCCCGCCCATCGATGGTAATGAAATCCGGTTCGGCATAGACGCAAAATTCCAAATCCCGCTCAATACGTCCGGCGGCAATCTTAATGCCGACAGGCCTGCCCTCGCTTCTCTCCCGCAGTTCCCTCACCAGCTTCTTCAAATCATCCCTGCTGTCGATTCCGGGAAATTTAGAGGGGCTGATCACATCCACTCCCAGAGGTTTATTGCGGATCCTGGCAATCTCAGGCGTCACCTTTTTGCCTGGCAAATGTCCTCCCATCCCCGGCTTTGTGCCCTGGCCGATCTTGATCTCTATGGCCTCCGAATTTTTCAGATTCTCGTCCGTAACGCTGTAACGGTTCGGCACATATTCAAAAATATATCGGTAGGCCGCCTCCTTCTCCTCTGAGAGGATGCCTCCCTCCCCGCTGCACATGGCCGTGCCCGCTGCCGCGCTTCCCCTTGCCATGGCAATCTTGGTCTCTTTGGAGAGGGCGCCGAAGGACATGTGAGAAATATAGACCGGCATGTCCAACACCATAGGCTTTTTGGCATGCTTTCCGATGACGGTTTTTAAGGACACCTCGGCATGCTCGTCCAGAGGCATGGGATTCAGCTGGGCCCCCAGAATGAGCACATCGTCCCAGTCCGGCATCTTCATCCGGGTGCCCATGGCATCAATGGCCGACTTGCCGGTAACCGCCATCTGGTGAATCTCTTTCATGTACCGGTAATCACTGTCCCGCCTCCCGGTCTCCTCAGGATATCTTAAATCCAGGCCCCCGGCACCCACAAAAGCAGACTGCTTCCCGGATTCTGCCTGGCCGGAAACCATCTTTCCCGGCTCTGACATCCCGGGCTCTGACTCTTCTGACGCTGATTTTTCAGACGCCGATTTTTCAGGCGCTGACGCAGTGAATCTTTCCGGCGGCTGTTTGCAGACCGGACATCCCGTTAATGCAGAAAACGGCTTGCCTTCCTTTTCCTCATCGTACACATACCCACAGATACTGCATTGATAAATCACGGTAATACCCCCTTTTCCTTTTTTTCTCTGCATTTGGAGCAGAGATAGAATACCTTTAAATCATAAGACAGAATTCCTTCTCCCAGCTGTCTTTCCAAATCTCCGGTCATATCCTCAAAGGTTATGTCGGATAATGCCCCGCATCTCTTACATACCAGGTGATCATGCCTGCGGATTTTGTCATAGCGATCCGGTGAGCCTTCGATAGACAGCTTCCGTATCAGTCCCTTTTGGCACAGGGTATTCAGGTTATTGTATACAGTCGCCTGAACCACCTTCGGCTCTTCCTTTTTCAATTCTAAAAAGATCTGCTCTGCCGTCATATGTGCCCCGGAGTGATTGACCAATTCCCATATCCGTTTTGCGTACCTGGTCACATTTTAGCCTCCTTATTTTTAGAATTATTATAATTATAATATTTTATCTTTCTTTTGTCCAGAGGATAACATATATTTTTGGCGATATTATCTTCTTTTGGAAAATTTTTCCTCCGAATATTCACAGGTATGCATCCCCCCGTTTCCGCACATGGCCAGGATTAATACTTTCTATAAACTAATATTTAAACTTTATAAACGAACTGCCGAATCATTTTTTTACTTTTAACATTTGCAGGCAGTAGCTATGTTCTTATCCATCATGGACAGGTAAATGCAGGATATGCTGTCATTCCGGCACTCTGGACGGTGATCTGTTTTGGATATTATCGAAATGGAAAACAGGAATAATCAAAATTCTTTAAATCCTGCGCCAAAATAGCATTTTTTATTAAGACACGTATATCCAAACCTGCTATAATGGATAAGAACGCAAGGAGGATATACCATGAAAGACCAAAAAGAAGTGGTAAAAAAAGTCATCGATTATATTGAGAACCATTTAGAAAACCACATCAGCTTAGATCAGATATCAAAAAACATTGGTTATTCCAAATTCTATCTCAACCGCATTTTTACAGAATGTACAGGAATTACCCTATATAAATACATCCAACACCGCAGGCTTACGGTTGCTGCCGAAAAGCTGGTGAAAACCGATACGCCAATCCTGCAAATTGCATATGAAGCCGGATATGATACACAGCAGTCATTTTCATTTGCCTTTAAACAAATATATTTATATCCGCCTAAACTCTATAGGAATATGGGAATCTTTGCACCAAAGCAAAGCAGAATTTTCCTGTGCCGTCCTGCTCTCCCCAGTTACCGCTTTCTGATAAATATTAAGGAGTTTGCCGCATGAGTACCATTCCTTATGTTATGGAACAGACAAGCCGGGGAGAAAGAAGCTATGATATTTTTTCGCGGTTATTATCTGACAGAATTGTTTTTTCAGGCGAAGAGGTCAGTGATGCGTCAGCCAGCCTGATTATTGCTCAAATGCTGTTTTTAGAAGCACAAGACCCCCAAAAGGATATCCAGCTGTATATAAACAGTCCCGGCGGTTCTGTGTCAGCCGGCTTTGCTGTTTATGATACGATGCAATATATCAAGTGTGACGTCTCGACTATTTGCATTGGTCTTGCTGCCAGCTTTGGCGCCTTTTTGCTGGCTGGCGGTACGAAAGGAAAACGTATGGCTTTGCCCAATGCCGAAATCATGATACACCAGCCGGCAATTCACGGAAATGGAATTGAGGGCCAGGCGACCGATATAAAAATCACATCCGACCACATACAAAAAAGCAAAGAACGCTTAAACTCGATTTTAGCAAAAAACACCGGAAAAACCATGGAAGAAATTGTCCTTGCGACAGAACGCGACAATTATATGTCGCCGGCAGAAGCCGTGGACTTTGGATTAATTGATAAAATCATTGACAGGCGTTGAGCCGTTAGAAGAAAGCGAACAAATCTGTGAAAATGCAGGTTTGTCCGCTTTACTGCTTTACTCCCGCCAGCTGACTCCCTCCATCACATCCGGAATCAGAATCCTCCGCCACAACGGCCTCTGGCCTTTCCTTTCCCGAAAATGCTTTTGGAGTGTAAATATGGTACAGTTCATTATAGGTTCGTTTCAGGTCATGATACCTGCCAGAAGTATGAATTCCATAAATCTCATCCACAGAATAAGGGAAGATTGGGCAGCACAAGGTTCCGGTCTCTTCCTCCAAGCGTCCTGCACGGACGCTCGCAGATCACCTCCACACCGGAACCTTCCCCAAAATATGCCGCCTGTTCCAGGAGATTTATCAGCTTTGTTTTTCCTGTAGCACTGTCCCCACAGGAGGATGCATTGAAAATCCGGACGCTCTTATCAAATGCCATCAGAATCAAGGTTTTGACTCCTCCGGAAATCTCTTTGGTGGAAATGGGTCCCGGCACCGGGCTTTAAATCAAATGGGTTCCCACAACATCCCCGCCTGATACTGCGTACTGGCGCGATTACTGCCCGGACAGAGCACCGGATAATCTCACATCCCGCCCAGCCGTTCTATAATCGCCTCACGGTACTCTGCATGATGGGGCATGCCCCCTCCGATTCCGCCTCGCTTTGGGAACATAAGCTTAAAACTGCTTCCATTCTTCATGGTGAGATTGCATTTTACAGATCCCATCCACCCTTTTTTAAACTGACAGTCCTGAATGTCCGCCAGGGGAAAACAAGTCCCGATATCCGCAAGGAATGTCTCCGAAAGGATCTCCTGCATAATCCCTTCGCTCCCCTCCGGCGCGTCATCAAACATGTAAAAATAGCTGTTTTTCTCACATCCGGCGATCACCAGGAAATGCCGGGTAATCCCGATATAAACATCATAGTCGGAATGCTTTTCCTTCTGCAGGACGATTACCCGTCCCTTTTCATCCGGAATCAGTTTATCCTCCATATAGATACATTTTCCAAAAATACCCTTTATACGGGTTTCCTGAGATATCCCATGGATACCTGCCTCCAGAACCTCCCCCTCCGGAATATGCTCTCCCAATACCCGCCGCATATTCCCTTCATCAAAGATTTCAGACATATCAATCTCTCCTCTGCTTCCTGCCTTTTCTACATCTTAACATATTTCCTTTTCGTAAGCCACTTCTTTTTTCCAGGCAGCCCGCAGAAAACGCAAACTTCCTCCACTCTGTTCTCCGCAAATACGCAGATCTATCTGCCCTGTTTTCTCAGTTCTTCCAAATAAAGATACAAAAGCCCCTGCTTGATGCCGCCCCGTATCTTCTCCCTCACCTCATCCTCATACCCCGGCGGGCAGATATTCTTCACCTTCGCCCACAACATCTCATCTGTAAATCGCCGGTCATACTCATAAGGAACCACATCGCAGGTTCTCTGGTACCACCGAAGCTGCTCCGTCCGAAGCCGTCCGATCTCCCCCTGGCAGGCCGGATCGTCAATCCGGTTATGCCGCTCCGCAGGGTCGGTGAGCAGATCATAGAACTCATCCTCCCCCGTAATCCTGCTGACATATTTATACCGACCGTCCCGGATCATGGCGCCCTTGGCGTGAGCCTCATCCTCCGACTGGGCCTTCATCTTCGGCCAGTAGACAAACCGGGGAGACGGCCCATCCTGCCCCGCCGAATGATATTCGTCACAATGCTTCTCCTCCGGCAGACGCCCGCCCTCACAGGTCACATAATCCCGCACCCTGCTTCCGCGGTTTTCCACTACCGGCCGCAGGCTTCTGCCAAAATGCGTCCGCCCAGGGGTCACACCGGCATAGTCCATGGCCGTCCCATAGAAATCCACCAGTTCCGCCAGAGCATCCGTCACTCCCGGATCCACCTGCTCCCCGGCCGGCGGCTTGATCAGAAAAGGCACCCGGGTGAGGCAATCCTCAAAGGAACTCTGAGCCTTCTCCGTCAGCCCGTAATCTCCGGCAAAATCCCCGTGATCGCTGAGAAAAAAGATCGCACAGTCGTCATAAACTCCTGCATCCTTAAGCCCCTGACAGAGCCGCTCAAACAGCACATCCACCTTGCTGCACATTCCCAGATAGACTGCCCGCAGTTCATCCCAGGCCTCAGGCGTATATCCCTCCAGGTTCTGATATCCCCGAATGGCATCCAGCATCCGGGACTTGCCCGTACATTCCTCCGGCAGCACCCGGGGCGCCAGCCGTTTCCGGTCAATTCCGGAAAAATACGGCTCCTCCACCTGATAGGGCACGTGGGGCAGCATCAGTCCCAGAAACAGACACAGAGGCTGCTCGTTAGAATATTCCCTGACAAACCGTACCGCCTCGTCCACCGCCTCATCGTCACTGCCGTAATTTCTGCCCTGTTCATCCAGGCAAAGCCTGCCGCCATAGTGAGAATACAACTCCCCGTCGCCTTTTACAGGCCCCGGAGCCGCCGGCACATCCCCGCCGTAGAAAATCGTATCCGCATTGCTCTCGGCCCACCCTGCCATCTGGCCGGCAAACAAATCATTTCTGGCATTCATCCACACATAATACCCATTCTGCCGCAGCTCCGAGAACAGATTCTCCTCCCCCGGATGCAGCAGATAGCTCATGGTCCGGTGCCCCTGCACATGGGGATATAAGCCGGTAAAAAAGCTGCACCGGCTGGGCACACAGACCGGATTCTGACAAAATGCCTGGCGAAAGGATACCGCCTCCCTGGCCGCAAGCTGATCCAGAAACGGCGTTGCTGCCGCCGGATTCCCCATATGCCCCATGGTATCCCACCGCATCTCATCCGGATTAAAAATAATAATATGAGGTCTTTTTTTCACACCCGCTCCTTTCCAGAGGCTCTCGCCAGCCTTCCATTTTCCATCGGTCCCGGCCTCCTTCCTGTTTGCAACAGTTGAAATCGCCTTTTTCTGTTGCTCCCCCTTCACTTCCCCAGAGCCGCAAACATGCTCCGCTTATACTCCTCCACGCCCTCCTGGTCAAAAGGATTGACGCCCATCAACTCTCCCGACACCGCGCAGGCCACCATAAAATAGTAATACAACTCCCCAAAGCTTCTCTCCGAGGCTCTGTCCACCTCAAAGCGGATGCAGGGCACCCCGCCCCTGGAATGAGCCTCCCAGGTAGCCTCCTCCGCCGCCCGGTTAATCTCCGCAAAATCCATGCCGTCCAGATAATCAAACCGATCCCCGTATTCCGGGCAGGACTCCACCACCACCGAGGCCCCCGGATCCTTCACTGACACGAAGGTCTCGATCAGATTCCGCCTGCCGTCCTGCATATACTGTCCGATGGAATGAAGATCCTCCGAGTAAATGGAGGCCGTGGGAAAAATCCCCTTCTTTTCCTTCCCCTCGCTCTCACCGAAAAGCTGCACCCACCACTTGGCAAAAAAGCCGTACCGGGGCTCAAAGGACACCAACATCTCGATATCATAGCCGCGCCTGTACAAAAGCTGCCGCACCGCTCCATACCGCACTGCCAAATTATCCTCTCCGTTCTCCCGGCAGTCCTGACAGGCAGCGGCCATTCCCGCCAGATACTCATCCACATCCAGTCCCGCCGCCCCAATGGGCAGCAGCCCCACCGGGGTAAAGGCCGAATAGCGCCCGCCCACAGGCACCGGAAACTGCAAAAACAGATATCCGTTCTCCGCCGCGATCTCCTCCAGCCGGGAACCCTTAGTGCCGGTGACGATAATCCGCTTTGCCATCTCCTCCCTGTCATAGCGGCTTCCCATCCACTGCCGCAGGATCCGGAAATGGCTCCCCGGCTCCAACGTCTCAAAATTCTTGGCAATCACATCAATATAGACGCTCTTTCCCTCCATCCCCTCTAAGGTTTTGCGGATGGTGTAAGGCGACAGCGTATTGCCCAGATACACAATCTCCGGCCCCTCCGGACGAGGCAGAGCCTCGATCACCCCTCTGGCCGCCTGATTGGAGCCGCCCACGCCCACGATCACAAATACATCCGCCTCCCGGCGGATCTCCTCCGCCTTCGCCTTGATCTCCGCTAATTGCAGCACGGAAGCCTCCTTTGTCCGCCAGCCCAGAACCTTATCCTTATCCTCTTTTTCATACAATGCCCGGCAAGCGGACGCTGCCTTTGCCCTGGCCTCCTTCAGTTCCTCCCCGTCCAGATAACTCTCCGCCCTGCTCAAATCAATGGTCGTCCCCATAATTTTCCTGCCTTTCCTTCTGTTCTCGCTCTTTTGCAGTTCCCCTCACAATTCTCACGGCTCCCGCCGTCTGCGTCCCCCACTTTGTGGGACAAATCTGACGACAAGCAATTTTCAAACACGCTCTACGGCCTCCGGATCACCAATTCCTTCACCGCTACCGCGCAGGCCCCCAGGGCGCCGGTATACCGGTTGGCCGCAACATAATCCGTCTCAAGTTCCAACTCCTCTTTAAAATAATTATGCTCCCGAATCACCTGATCCAGATACTCCCGCATGGAGGGGACCGAAGTCACCGCACTGTCAATCACCACCAGGGGAGAATTTACCAGATTGACAATATTGGCAATGGAAATGCCCATATACCTCACACCCGTTTGAAGCATCTCCTCCACATCCGGATCCCGGTCAGCGGCTGCCTGCAAAAGCAACTCCATGGTCAGCGGCTCTCCCTTTGCCGTCAGGCCGGCCAGAACCGGGCATTTCCCCTCCTCTGCCAGGGCCTTTGCCCGCTTAAGCAGCATGGCCTCCCCGGAAAAGACCTGCAGGCAGCCTCTCTTTCCGCAATTGCAGACCGGCCCGTTCAGATCCATAATGGCATGGCCGATATCCCCGGTGCCCTGCTTCCCCTTTCCAAAGGGCTCGCCGCCTACCATGATGCAGCAGGAAATCCCCGCCTGCACAAAATAATACAGATACACATCCGGACGGGCAGCCCGGCAGAACAGATCCTGGCCGATAGCCCTGGCCTTCACGTGATTTTCAACAGCCACCGGCATCCCCAAAAGCTCCTCCAGATCTGCCCGCACCAGCTTCCGCTTCCAGTCCACGCCGCCTATGGAACTGCACACTAAAATCCCGTTTTCCGCATCCACCATGCCCGGAGCAGTCCAGCCGACCCCTGCCAGCCTTTCCCTTAAGATGCCGCTTTCCTTCAGCATCTCCTCCACATATACCCCTGTCAGATATATAAGCCTTTCGTAATTCCCGCAAAGTTCCGGCTCGTCATACCGTTTCCGGATCCTGATATTCCCCCGCAAATCACTGATACAGCAAATCAGTCCAAAGGGGCTCCACTCAACCCCCGCCACAAAGCGGCTGTCCGCCGCAATATCCACTGCCATGGCCTTTCTCCCCAGAGAAAAATCCTGCTCCTTCATCTCCGTCTCCCGGATCACGCCCTTTTCCAAAAGGCGCTTCACGGTGGTGGTCACCGTGGGAAGGGTGATTTCCAGCTGCCTGGCCACCTCCCCCCGGCTCACCGGCCCATTCTGGTAGATCATCCCCAGAATGGAAATATCGTTTGCCTGCTTTACCTTTGTCAGATTGGAACCTGCCTTGATTTTCATGTCTCTGTCCCTGCCCTCATTTCCTGATTCAGGAATCTCCGGGAAACCGCTATCCGTCCCCGGAAATATCGTAACAGATCAGCTAACAATTGAACCGTTACGACATATCCTCCTGTCTGATAAAGGGCAGATGAAAACTCTTGCAGCCCTTGTGTACTTAGTTTATCACATTTACCTCCACTCCACAACTATACACACGCCGCCCCATCACAGACATTTTTTCACCCGTCAGCTTCACCTCCTGCACAAAGGCAATGTCATGAGCGCTGGTTCCCACCATCACATCGATGCAAACCGGCTCCACCACAAATTCCATGTCCTCATTATAATAGCCAAGCTGCGCCGTATCCAAGGTAAAGGAAACCCGCTTTTTCTCTCTTGCTTTCAGCGGCACACGCACAAAGCCTGCCAGCTGCTTCACCGGGCGCACCACATGGGCTCCTCTGGTGCGGGTATAAAGCTGCACCACCTCATCGCCCTCCCGGTCTCCCGTATTCTCCACCTGGCAATGCACCACGATTTTGCCGTCTGTGGGCACCTCCGTCTCCTCCGCCGCAAAATCCGAAAGCACAAAGGAGGTATAGCTTAACCCATGGCCAAAGCAGAACAACGGCTCGCTGGTCTGATCCACATAACCACCGGTGAAAACAACCGTCCCCAAACCGTCCGTCTGAGAGGCATAGCCGCTGCCCATCCGGTGATTGTACACCACAGGCGTCTGCCCCACACTCCGGGGAATGGTGGTGGTCAGCTTGCCACCCGGGTTCACCGTGCCGTCCAGCACATCCGCAACCACCTTGCCTGCATACTGTCCCGGCATCCAGGCCTGAATCACGGCCGCCGCATGGCCGAAAGCCCAGGGAAGGGCAAAGATTCCCGGCCCGTACATCACCATCACCACCGGCTTTCCGGCAGCCACAACCGCCTCCAAAAGCTTCTGCTGCACTCCCGGCAAATCCAGAGTACAACGGTCTTTGCCCTCGCCGCCGGTCACATTCACCCAGCCGCAGTTGCCGCCGCAGGCCATGACCACCACGTCACTGTCCTTTGCCGCTTCCGCCGCCTCATGAATCATAGACTCATCATCGTCATTCAGATGGCACCCTTCGGCATATCTCACCGGGAAACGCTCCGAGAGCACCTCCCGCAGAGTGCGGGCTCCCATATCCCGCAGCACCTGATTCATATCCCCGATCTTTTTCCTGCCCTCCTCATCGATAGCCCGGGAAAAGGCCGCAAAGGGATTGGTGCCGGAACCGCCCTCACTCTTCTTCGCCTCATCCGCCATACCGCCGATGCTGACCTCCCCGCCTTCTCCTGCCGCAGACAGCATTTCCACATAGGCCGGGAAGGTGTAGCCGCTGACCGGATAACGGAGACTGTCCGCATGGGGCCCCACCACAGCCACCTTCGTCCCCGCCTTTAAGGGAAGCACCCCGTCATTCTTAAGGAGAACCAGGGACTTGGCGGCAATCGTTTCCGACAGCCGGCTTTTTTCTCCGTTATTCATGGCTGCCCACACCTTCTCCTCATCAATATAAGGATGCTCAAACAACCCATACTCAAACTTCACCTTCAAGACCCGGCGCACCGACTCATCAATCACCGACTCCGGAAGCTGCCCCAAGCGCACATACTCCGGAAGCTGACGGAAGGAATCTCCCACCGGAATCTCCGTATCCGTCCCCGCCTTCTTGGCCAAATACCCGGCCTCTTTGTAGCTTTCTGCCGTCTTAAAATCCGTAAAGGTTTTTAAAATCCCCGCCCCGTCCGAGGTGAGTATTCCCTCAAACTTCATGGTATCCCGCAAAAGATCATGGGCGATCTTTTTGTTTGCCACCACACACATCCCGTCAATCTCCGCATAGTTGGCCATGACCGAACTCACGTCCGCCTCCCGCATAGCCGCCTCAAAGGGCGTGGCAAACACCTCATAAAGTTCCCTGTCCGTAATCCGTGTAGTCGCCGTATTCAGTCCCCCCTGGGTTTCCGAATATCCCAGAAAATGCTTGGCAATACAGGCCACCCCGTGCTCCTTGTCTCCCTGCATTCCCCGGACATACCTGATTCCCATCTGGCTGGTCAGATACGGATCCTCCCCGTAGGTCTCATACACCCGCCCCCACCGGTGATCCCGGACAATATCAATCACCGGACTCATGGCTGAGGTAATCCCCACTGCCCGGGACTCCTGTCCGATCACCTGGCTCATCTGCTGCACCAGTTCCGGCTCCCAGGTACAGCCGGCATTGATCTGGGCCGGAAACAGGGTTCCTCCCATGGCCGGATAGCCGCACAGATTCTCTGTCTGCAGCACCACCGGAATCCCCAGCCTGGTCTCCTCCACAAAATACCGCTGCAGCACATTGGAAAGCCGCGCAATCCGCATGGGATCCGCCAGTCCCATGGTAGAATACTGGGTCAGCCGCCCATGTCCATAGGGAAACTTCTCCTTAAGCTGCTCCACCGTAGGCATCCCCTCCACAGCCAAGTCCATAGGCAGATCCCCGCAAAGCTGAGCCACCTTCTCCTCCAGCGTCATCCTTCCCAGCAAATCCTCCACCCGCTTCTCCACCGGCTGCGTACTGTCTTTATACAATTCCATCCTCATATCCTCCTCGTTATATTTTATTAAAATCCTCATGTACTGCATCCTATCTGTAATAATTCAAACAGCTCACAAATCATGTCATTTCATTTAGGCCAAGAGATATCCGGCCATGGAGAAAGCGGCAAACGATTTCTGGCCTCCGCTCTCCCCTTTTTCCATGGCGTACCTCTCACCAACCATCAGCCATCAGCCATTCTCACCCTTCAAAGCCGCCGCCCTCTTGGTCACCAGCCGCTCCTCCATGTCCAACTCATCCTTTCTGGAAATGGGATACAGCCACATTCCGATCAGCGAGCACACATACGCCACAATCGGCACCAGGGTCATCAGATACAAAATCGCCTGCAATGTCCCGCCTGACTGCTGCGCCAAATCCTTGTTGTACCCTGTCCAGGTCAGGATATGCCCTGCAAAAGCCGCCGAGAATGCCTGACAGCACTTATTGACAAAGGTAAACGTAGAGGAAATCACCGCATTGCAGGACACACCGGTCTTGATCTCCGCATAGTTGGCCGCATCCAGCACCGCCGACCGGCTAAGAGTATTGGTGAAGTTAAACATAAACACCGAAGCCAGCAGAGCCGCCGTACAAAGCACCGCATTCTGTCCCGGAGCCGCCACCAGCACCACCACCGAGCAGACCAGGCAGAGCGCCTCCACCAGGGCAATCCCCCACCGTTTTCCCAGCTTTTTCACATAAGAGCCTACAAAGAACAGCATCAAAACAGAAGCAATCGTACCTACCCATCCGAACCACACCATCAGATCTGTCCTGCCGCCCATATTGTACTTGTAGAAATAAATCCGCATGGAATTGGTAATCTGAGAAGCAAACATATCCGTGCCATAGGCCAGCAGCACACACATCAGCGCACGGTTTTTGAACACGGCATTGACCACCTGGCTTAAGCTGACCTTATTGCCGCCGACCGACTTTCCGTTGGCTGCATGGAACTCATAAACATCCAGGTTCTTCACCGACAGAGCCGACAGGATAAACAGCACCGTTGCCGCCACGGAATAGCCCACAATCACCTTCGTCCATGCCAAAGGGTTATCCTGCCCGCCGCAGGCTTCGATCATCGGCAGCGCATAGGACTGAATCACCAGCCCGGCAATAGCGCCGCAGAACTGGAACACTGCCTGAATCCTGGTACGCCTTGCCACATTGTTGGAAAGCATAATCGGCAACGCCAGCTGAGGAATCTGCACACAAGTCCAGGTCAGTGAATAGAATATGTAGGAAATGTACGCATAGACCACCTTCCCCTGGGGGCTGATATCCGGCGTGGTAAACAAAAGCACAAAGGCAATCCCCAAAAACGGCGCCCCGTAGGTGATAAACGGCCGGTACTTCCCCATCCGCCTGGTGTTTGTCCGGTCTACAATCATCCCCATCAGCGGATCGGTAAACGCATCCACCAGCCTTGCCACCATGAAGATCGTCCCCGCCACAGCCGCAGATACCCCGAGAATGTTGGTGTAATAATACATAATGTACAATCCCACCATGTTGAAGATCAGACAGTTGGCAATATTACCGGTACTGAACAGCCATATGTCCTTCTCCGTGCACTCTGTCCTCATTGGTTTTGTGTTCCCTGTCATTGAAATACCCTCCTCGCAATTATTTAATTATTTTAATTAATTATATTGCCATTATAGCAACTCCCCTTCTACTTGTCAATAGTTCCGGCGATTATTATTTAATTAATTTAAATATTTAATATGAGCAAAATTTTTCGGCCGGAAGTCCATCTCATCCGCTGGAGCATTCCCCCTCTGCCAACCTGCTTTTTACCCCCTGTCCTGCTGTCTTCTGCCAAAATCTGACACAAGCTCCACTAACCTGCCGACCAGCTTTTCTGATACCACATCATACTGGCATTTCCGCTCCCCGGACGCAATACTGTAGGAGACCTCTCCCCGAACCGTGGTCGGATCCGTGCGCCATGCCTTACAGGAGCTGTGCACCTGGCAGATGCCAGTCCTTTCCATCAGCTCACAGACATTATCCCCATTCACGCCGCTTCCCGCAAGAATCTCGATCTTATCGCCAAAGCGGTCCTGAAGCTCACGAATCTGCTCCATCCCCTCCAAAGCAGTCGGTTTTTGCCCGCTGGTAAGCACCCGGTCCACTCCCATGGAAATCAACTGCTCCATTGTTCCAAAAGCATCGCCGGAGCAGTCAAAGGCACGGTGAAACACCGCTTCTCTGCCAAAGCTTTTAATCCTTTCCACCAGCCTTTGATTCTTCTCTTCATCCAGGGAGCCATCTTCCTTTAAGCAGCCAAAGGCAATGCCATCCGCTCCCTGCCCCAAAAGACTTTCACACTCCCTTTCCATCACCAGAAATTCATCCCTTGTATAACAGAAACCGGCTCCCCGGGGACGCACCATGGCAATCACCTTCAGCTTGGGGAATTGCTCCTTCACCAGGCCGAGTGTCGCCGTGGTAGGGGTAAGCCCTCCCAGCATCAGCCCGCTGTTCAGTTCAATCCTCCCGGCCCCGCCGAGTACCGCCTGTCTGGCATCATACAAACTTCCGCAGCATATCTCCGCCACATAATTTTTCTTTCTCATTCCCTGTCCCTTTCCCTGACTTTTTATCCGCTATTTCTATTATACCACAAGGAAGCTCGCTGATGCTCGCGCAGGTCATCAACTTCCGCTTCG
>CAJUHR010000011.1:0-51093 GCA_910586255.1 uncultured Lachnospiraceae bacterium
CATAAAAGATAATGTCAAACCTTACAAGCCCCTCGTTAATCTCCGCATTCTCCGTATTCATCCCGACAATGCGCTGCCCGTTTTCTTCTTTTTCCACATTAGTCAGCCCAGGCTCTACCGGAACCACACTGATAAATGGCTCCCCCTCAATATAGGATACCACATCTTTCGGGTTCATTCCCCGGAACTCATCAACCGTCTTTACCAGAATATGCGCCAGAATGATCTTATTTCCCAAAAGGCGTTTTGCCTTATCATCATACTGTGCGTCCTGGTCTGTTGCGCTGACCGCATTTTTTATTTCCGTATCCATCAGCCATAAACCTCCTTTTTGTATGGCAGGAAACGCAAAAGCCATTCCCGAAAGGTATATGACCTCACTGCCATTATACCCCGAAATCCCGGCTAAATCAATCGGAACTTTTTGATTGGGCTTCTCTCCGGTTCCTGGAGTAAACCGTTTCCTTGCGGGAGGCATTCTCCCTCACCACCACACACGGATATGTTTCCAGCAGCTCATCCTTTCTCTTTAAAGCAGCCTCCTTTGTGCTGCAGGAGTATCCCCAGCCCAGCCGATTTCCGGAAGCATCCAATGGGCGCACATCCACGCCTGTCCAGGTAAAGTCATCCAGATTCTGATTCACATAATCATGCATTTCAATGATAAAATCCGCCAGTAAGGCCGCCATGGTGTGCATGGCTTTTTCATCCCTCCGTAACGTTTTGAAGGTGCCCAGGCCTTTTAGCTCCCTCTGCCCTTCTGGGAATCGCTCTGCCTGGAAATCCAAGTATATTCCCTCGTTCCCGCCATAGTCAAGATTGTTTTTCAGGTTGAACTCGCAGGTTTCCATGGGGGCAGGGCTGCCGTTTGCCAATGCATAATCCAGGATATCCGGCAGTTTCCCTTTCTCTTTCAGCTTTTCACAAATCTCATAAAACAGCTCCTTCGTTGTCATGGGCCTTGTCCGCCTGCATGGCTCCTTTTCATCGGATATCTCTGGCTTTTGCAGGCTCTCCCTGCTTTTCCGGTCAGGGAACTCCTGATTTCTGCTTTCTATTTCCTCCTGTGCAGCCTGCCTGGTAAGGACTTCCGCCTTCTTCTCTGTCTGGTCCGTTATGCCTGACTGCTCCAATGTTCTGATTTTCTCGTCCCTTTGACGGTCCTCTCTTTTCTCTCCCGGTTCTCTCTTCTCCGGCTCCTGCTTCTCTGATCTTTGGCTCTCCAGTCCTTTCTTCTCCGGCTCCTGCTTCTCTGATTTCTGATTCTCCGGTTCTTGTTTCTCCGGTTCCGGCCTCTTTGAGCTTTGCCCCTCCGGTTCCTGCCTTTCTGATTCCTTTGCCTCCGGCTCCTCTCCTGCCAATCCCTGCCTCTCTGCTCTTGGTTCCTCTGGTTTTATCATCCCCTCTCCCTGCCCCATCCCTCTTTTCTCCGTTCCGGAATCCCCCATCCCCTCCTCTCCATTTCCCGGCTGGGGCACGGCCATCCTTTTTAACTCCCTGATCTCCGGCAGGGAGATGCCTCCCTTTTCCCTGACCTGCTTTACCGCAGCCCGCTGGCTCTCCCCCGGCAGCCCGCACAGCTCCGCTACCGCGGAAAACCCGATGGTCCCTTCCCGAAATTCCTCCATCAGCCCCACATCCAGATGGTTATAGATAGCTTTGTAACGCCCGATCTGCCCCTGGGACATCCCCATCATCTCCGCAAGCACCTCACGGGTCCTCCCTCCCAGCTGATAATCCTCCTTTAACTCCCTGGCCAGCCCTTCGGCCTCCACCACCTCCATCATCTTTTCCCAGTCCGTCTTATCCCGGAAACGGTTGGCCAGGATAATGGCCAGGCGGTCCCTCACATCCTCTTTCTTGAACACGCAGGGCACATACCGCCTCGCTTCCTTCCCCTCCTCCATCAGCGCCAACACCGCCAGGCGCCTCCGGTGGCCGGCAATAATCCTGTATTTTCCATTCTCCGGCTTCTTTACCAGGAGCGGCTGTAAAATTCCCACCAGCTCCACCGACCGTTTCAGGCCGTCATCCACCTGGTAAAAGTTCTCTTTTGACGGCTCTAAGTCATACACATCCACCAGCACGATCTCTTCCTTCTGTCTCTCTGTCCCTCCGGTATCCCTTCCTTCCCCTTCTTCCGGCTGCTCCACAGACCTCTGGTTTAATAACTCCGTAAGGTTAAACCGCTTTGCCTTTGTCATTTCGTTTCTCCTCCCTTCTCCCCTCCCTGCTGTGTCCAACTTGGACACATTTTTAAATATTCCTCCACCAGTGCCTTATAATCCCGGGAAGCCCCGCAGCGACTGGAATACAGGAGAATCGGCTCCCTGGCAAAGGTGCTGGGCTTCATCTTACCCGTCCGCCGGATATAAGTCTCAAGCAGCGGGTATTCCCCCAGGGCTTTCAGATACTCCATCCCCTGTCTATCGGCCTCATTTTGCCGGTCATACTGGGTAATAAAGCAGCCGCAGAAACGTAAGGACGGGTTTAAATCCTCCCGGGTATAGTCGATCTGCTCCTTTAATTCCGCCAGCCCGTCAATGGCAAAATCATCCACCGTAATCGGCACCAGCACATCATCCGAGGCGGCCAGGGCATTGATGGTGGAGATATTGATATCCGGGGCATTGTCAATGATGCAGAAATCATAAGCATCCCCCACCTGCCCAAAGGCCTTCTTAAAGCGGGTCTGCTGGGGGCGCTTCTGGTCCAGCATCACCGCCAAGCCTGCGGAAATCAGGTTCATGTTGGCCGTCACAATATCCAGCCCCTCATAATCCGTGTGCTGGATGGTTTCCTTCATATCCATGTCCCGGCCAGTCAGGATTTCTGCCACCCCGGGCCGGTCATAGCTGTGGCGGTTTAATATCTTGCTGGCATTTCCCTGCTTGTCGTTGTCCATTAACAGTACCTTCTTTTTATGGACAGCCGCTAGGATATAGGCCATGTTCACACTGGAAAGGGTCTTGGCCACACCGCCCTTTAAATGAATCAGGGATAAAACTCTCATCTCGTTTCTCCTCTCTGTTTTTGCATAGAAAAAGGAAGCACCCGGCTCTCTGATCAGCTCCCTGTGCTTCCCTTTATTGGTAAATCAATTCCCTTTTTTCTTTCAGTTTTATTGGATTATCGGTGATTCCCTTCTTTTCCGGTATCTGTCAGTTTTAATGGTATTAGGATAATCTTCTGCTGGCTTTTACTCTCCCATACGCCTTAAGCAATAAGCTTCCACCAATGCAAGAAACTCTTTTGCTGTTGCAATCTGTTCCTCCGCTTCCTCTTTTGTAGCAAGATAGAAATCATCATAATCGCTGGCATGGCGGATTTCTTCTGCTTCTATGATTTTCCTTCCAAAAGCTTTCGGGAAAACTTCCGTCCGTATATAATCCTTATTGAAATTCGCCAACGTATCCTTATGCCGTTTATACGTTCTTCCGTCCAATGCATGCACCGCTGTTATTGCATGGAAAATTGCGTAATACGCCCGGTTATTTGCTGTCCGGTATTCTTTCTCTGACAAAAGGATATCAGCCACCCGTATATCATTCTTTGCCGTTTCTATACGGTAATATACCAAATCCCTGACGGTACCCTTATCCGGCTGTTCCATACAGTTCCACCCCTTCCTTTTGCACATTGGTGTAAAACGGATACGCCCCCAGCCATTTTTTAAAATGTGCTTCACTTTTAGCTATTGGCCGGATATCCAGATCATATTTCTCATTAAAATCATAAGTAATCCCGGACAGCTGATGCCGGAAATCCTTAATCTCCCTGTCTGTCATATCCAAAAGAATCATAAGATCAATATCCGAATCCGGCCCAAAATCTCCTCTGGCATAGGAACCATACAGAATCACAGACTTTAAATACTCCCCGTAAACCTTGCTTACCTGCTCTACATATTCCTGGAGCAGGTCATCCATTGCTGCCGGCATTTTTCCATCACCTCTTTTTTCCGAATCATAAATGGATTCTGGTTTCTTTTTCAGGTTTATAAACCGATTCACTCAGCAGGCATCTCCTTTCTCCACCCGCACCATACAGCTTTTCTTCCAGCAGGCTATCCCATATCGGATAATCCGGGTCATCCCGTCCTCCTTAAGCCTCTCCTCATATCCGGTCTCCTCAATCTGCTTAAACGCCTCCTTGCAGCCTGCCTCTAAGTCCCCATTATCCGCATATTTCACCTCGATTACAAGCCCAATGCTCTCCTCCTCAATCTCCACCTGGATATCGCTGTACCCGTCTCCGGATTCAATGTTGGAATCCACGTCCCAGTCGCCCCGGTGGCTCAAAAGACCTAAAAGAATACCATGATAGAAGTTCTCTTTCTTTGCTTTCCTCACGCTGGTATCCCGGATGCTGATGGTTTTCTTTAGGTAAGCCGTAAACAGCCTCTCCACCGTCTCCCCATCCCCTCTGGCAAATGCCTGGCAGAACTCGTCCAGCATGGGGGCGTCCTTCCTTGCCTCCTCCTGGAACCACTCCATCACCTGCTCTTCAAAAATCTTCCGGATTTCCAGGTTCGGTATCACGAGGGAGAATACATCCTCTTCTCCTGCCTCCTTACAGGTCAGATAACCGGTGGTAAAAAGTACACTCCATAGATTGTCAATACTCTGGTACAGCTCCCGGTAGGTCAGCTCCTGATTTACCTTCTTCTTCACGCTTTCTCCGGCAAGCAGCCTCTCGATCTCCCTTTTGGTTCTCGGGGTGGCCATCCGCAAAAACTGACGGATAATATAGTTTCCGCTGGTGTTAATCCAGAACGCACGGGGGAATGCTTCCGGCTCGGAACGGAGCAGATTCAGATAATTGATTACATCCCACGGGCAATACACATCTATCTTCCCAAACCGGTATCCGTCATACCACTCCTTGATCTGCCCATATTTACCCGCCAGGCCATAGTAGTCCAGCATGTCTCTGACTTCCTGATCGGAAAAGCCAAAATGCTCCTCAAAACGGACATTGGTTATCGATAACACATTGAAATTATTAAGCCCCGTAAAGATGCTCTCCTTGGCAATCCGCAGGCACCCGGTCAGCACGGCAAACTGGAGGCTGTCATTGCTCTTTAACGCCTGCCCCAGCATGTTCCTCACCAAGCTGACCATCTCTTCATAATAGCCAAACTGCTGTGCCTTATCCAGCGGCACATCATATTCATCGATTAAAAGGATTGCCTTCTGGCCGTAATGCTTCCTGAGAAGCTGGGTCAAGGTTAAAAAGCTGTCCTTTATCACATCCTCTGACATGACAAATCCCGGTTCATCTCCCTTTCCCACCGTAATCAGTCTGGAAAACAATTCTTTTTCCTTATCCGTAAGCTTGTCACTTTCCATAAGAAAAGAATGCCTTAATGCCTCTTTCCCCACAATGGAGGCCAGCATCGCCCGCGCCCCCTTATAGTCCTTTGCTTCCACTCCTTTCAGGGTAACCGATACCACCGGAAATTTTCCCATATATTTCTCACAAAGCTCCTGCTCCCCTACAATCGCAAGCCCATCAAAAATCTTTGGATTGCAGCCATACGAAAAAAATGCCTTGAGCATGCTCATATTCAGGGATTTCCCAAACCTTCTTGGGCGGGTAAAAAGATTTACCTCCCCCCAGTTATTCAATAGCTCTGTAATCAATCCCGTTTTATCCACATAGTAAAATCCCTCTGTACGGAGTTTTTCAAAATTCTCAATCCCTATAGGCAGCTTCACTTTCCTATCCATCTCTCCTGCTCCTCTCTATATCTTTTCCAACGAGCTCCTGCCAGCCTGTCCCCTGATTTACTACCATCTTAGCATGAACAGCCTGCTATATCAAGTAAGCTTTTTTGACACATTCCTGCTCTCTCGCCATATGAACCACTTCTGTACCATGGTTCCTCCTTCCATACGAAAAGAACCCCGTGGTTTACCGCCACGGGGTGTCTGTCCTTCATAAGCCTTCATAAATCTCTTTTCTATTGGTACAAAATTGGTACAATGGTACAAATTTTTCTGCTTTCCACACATCAACTTTCCAGGTTTTATGCGGGTTTGCAGGCTTAATTACTTGTCGATGCTCTTCATTGTGGGGAACAACAACACATCCCTAATCGCCGGCGAGTTAGTAAGCAGCATCACCAGCCTGTCAATCCCATACCCAATCCCGCCAGTAGGCGGCATCCCAATCTCCAGGGCATTCATAAAATCTTCATCCGTGGTATTGGCCTCCTCATCCCCGGCGGCCAGGGCTGCCTCCTGGGCCTTAAACCGCTCCCGCTGGTCAATGGGATCATTCAGTTCCGAATAGGCATTGCACATCTCTCTTGCATAGATAAACAGTTCAAACCGCTCCACCAGTTCCGGCTTATCCGGCTTTCTCTTGGTCAGGGGAGATACCTCCACCGGATGATCCATAATAAAGGTAGGCTGAATTAAATGCTCCTCTACAAACTCCTCAAAGAACAGATTAATGATATCACCACGGACATGACGGGTCTCATAGTGAACCCCCTTCTCGTCCGCCAGCTTCTTCGCTTCCTCTGTAGTCTTAATCTCCTCAAAATCAATCCCTGTGTACTTCTTAATGGCATCAATCATGGTCAGCCGCTCAAAGGGCTTTCCAAGGTCAATCTCCACCTCAGCATAGGGAATAAGAGTGGTCCCACATACCTCCTGGGCTACATGGCGGAACATGTTCTCCGTCAAATCCATCATGCCGTAATAATCCGTGTAAGCCTGGTAAAGCTCCATCAGGGTAAACTCCGGATTATGTCTGGTATCCAGCCCCTCATTGCGGAACACACGGCCAATCTCGTAGACCCGCTCCATACCGCCTACAATCAGCCTTTTCAGGTACAGCTCCAGGGAAATCCGCAGCTTCACGTCCTCGTCCAAAGCATTATAATGTGTCTCAAACGGCCTTGCCGCCGCCCCGCCGGCATTGCTAACCAGCATAGGGGTCTCCACCTCAAGAAAGCCCTGGTCATCCAGATAGCGGCGGATACTGCTGATAATCTTAGACCGCATGACAAAGGTCTTTTTTACATCCTCATTCATGATCAGGTCCGTGTACCGCTGGCGGTAACGCATATCGGTGTTCGTCAGGCCATGGTATTTCTCCGGCAGAATCTGGAGACTCTTAGACAGCAGAGTCATGGATTTGGCATGAATGGATATCTCTCCCATCTTGGTGGTAAACACAATGCCTTCCACACCCACAATATCTCCGATATCCATCTTTTTAAATGCTTTGTAGGAATCTTCTCCCAAATCATCCCGTGCCACATAGCACTGAATATTGCCTATCAGATCCTGAATATTGCAAAAGGATGCCTTCCCCATCACACGCTTGGACATCATTCGTCCGGCAATGGAAACCTCCTTGCCTTCCCACTCTGCATAGTTATCTTTCACATCCATGCTGTGAACGGTTACATCGTACTTTGTAATCTGGAACGGATCCTTTCCTGCTGCCTGAAGCTCTGCAAGCTTCTCCCGGCGCACCTTTAAAAGCTGATTTAAATCCGGTTCCTGACTCTGTTTCTTCTGCTGGTTCTGCTGTTCTCCCATCCTTGTGTTCCTCTTTCTGCGGATATTTCCCCTGTTCTATAGCCCTTCCTATGATACTCTCTGGATCTCCAATACTTTATACTGAATCACCCCTGCCTGCGTCTCCACGTTCACCACATCGCCCACACTTTTTCCAAGAAGCGCCTGACCTACCGGGGATTCATTGGAAATCTTGTTCTGCAAACTGTTGGCCTCTGTGGAACCCACAATCCGAAATTCCATTTCTTCATCAAAATCCGCATCATAGACCTTTACCTTACAGCCTACGCTGATCTTATTTATATCTATCTCATCCTCATCGATAACCTCTGCGTTTTTTAGCAGCTTTTCCAGTTCCTCGATGCGAAGCTCTATATCCCTCTGTTCATCCTTGGCAGCATCATATTCTGCATTTTCAGACAGATCTCCCTGCTCCCTTGCCTCTTTAATTTTCTGTGCCACTTCCCGTCTCCGGTTTACTTTCAGATCCTGCAGTTCATCCTCATACTGCTTTAAACCTGCATAAGTTAAAATGTTTTTCTTCTCCGCCATGCCACTCATTTTCCTTCCTTTTTACTACTTCGTGCCCAGCTCTCCCCTTCTCATCCGGTCCCCCAAAAAACATGTACCAGTATGGCCCCGCCATCCTGGTCCTTTTGCACTCACCAAATCCATGCAAGCATGGCCTTGGCTCGTTGCGTTCCATGTATTATATCCCAAAGATTTCGGGTTGTCAAGATTTGAGAAGCTCTTCCAGCCCGGACAAGCTTTCCACCGTATTGCACTGGCGGCGCAGGGATGCTGAATGGGGCAGTCCTGCCGTGTACCAGGCAATATGCTTGCGCATTTCCTTCATCCCTGAAAGCTCTCCCTTAAGCTCCGCCTGCATCCGGGCGTGACGCAGAATCATCTGGCAAAGCTCATTTTTATCCGGCTGTGGCAGAAGCTCTCCCGTTTCCAAATAGTGCTGAATTTCCTTAAATATCCAAGGATTTCCCCGGGCGCCCCGGGCGATCATCAATCCATCGCATCCTGTTTCCTCCAGGATTCTTTTGGCATCCTCCGGAGAAAAAATATCTCCGTTTCCTATTACTGGTATTTTGACGGCCTCCTTCACCTGACGTATAATGTCCCAGTCTGCCTTGCCGGAATAAAACTGCTGACGGGTTCTCCCATGGACAGCCACAGCTGAGATACCGCAGGCTTCTGCTATCCTTGCAATCTCCACTGCATTGACCTGATTTTCATCAAAACCCTTCCGAAATTTTACTGTCACCGGCTTTTTCACTTTTTTTGTCAAAGAGGAAAGAATCCTTTCCACCAGCTTTGGATCTCTCATAAGCGCGGATCCTTCCCCATTATTGACTACCTTGGGAACCGGACAGCCCATGTTCAGATCCATGATATCATAAGGGCCTTCCTCAATCCGGGCGGCCATCTCACCAAGGATCTCCGGGTCGGATCCAAAAATCTGGACAGCAATCGGCCTCTCCTCTTCCCTGACCTGTAAAAGCTCTTTCGTATTCCGGTTATTGTACAAAATCCCTTTGGCGCTGACCATCTCTGTATACAAAAGACCGCAGCCCTGTTCTCTGCACAGCCTGCGAAAAGGCTGATCTGTCACCCCCGCCATAGGAGCCAGTATCAGATTATTAGCCATTTTCACATTCCCGATCTGCAGCTTCATTCCTCCGCTTCCTCCTTATCCCGTCCCTGCCCGGGGCCAGTTTCTCCTTTTGCACCCTGTCATTCATCCAATCCCAAAAACAGCAGCTTATAGTACAGCTCCAAAGCTTCAAGCAAGTCCTTCTTTTCCTCTCTGTATTGCTTAATCTTTAAATCTGCCCCAATCTCATCGTAGTATCCGTCATATTCAGATGTAATATGCTTAAACTCCAGCATCCCGTCCTGGTCAAATTCCATGGTAAGAATTCCACCGCACTCCTCCGTAAACCACACGCACAAAATCTGCAGTTCCTTTTTCACCTCATCCGGCAGACTGGCAAATTCTTCATTAAAATAATATTTCCTCTCATATCCATTAGAACCACAAAGTACCATAATTTTAATTCTCCCTGAAATCTTCCGGATTCTTCAGACAGCAAATACCCGGCAGACCTTTCTATCACGGCTGCCGGGTATCTTTTCCCATATTTCCGGATCCTTTAAATATCCTTCTACTGTACCAGCATCTTGCAGATCTCGTACTGATCCTCCGGAATATCCTTCTTCATCTGCAATGCTTCCTGAATGTCAAAATCTACATACTGACCATGCTTGTAAGCCACCACCCGGTTGGTCTTGCCCTCTGACAGAAGGATCGCTGCCTTGGCTCCCATAATGGAGGCATATACCCGGTCCTTACAGGTAGGAGTGCCGCCCCGCTGCATGTGACCTAAGATAGTAGCCCGAGTCTCCACACCAGTGGCTGCCTCAATCCTTCTGGCCATGGAGGTGGAATGTCCGATTCCCTCTGCATTGATGATAATATTGTGCTTCTTGCCCCGCTTTCGGTTGGCGATAATGCGGTTGATCAGCACCTGCTCATTGCCGTCATAGCGCTCCGGCAGCAAAACATCCTCCGCGCCATTGGCAAAGCTGCACCACAGGGCAATATATCCTGCATTGCGCCCCATAACCTCAATAATGCTACACCGCTCATGGGAGGTGGAAGTATCCCGCACCCGGTCGATTGCCTCCATCGCTGTGTTGACTGCTGTGTCAAATCCGATGGTATAGTCTGTACATGCTATATCCAGATCAATTGTTCCCGGCACGCCAATAGTATTGATCCCAAGAGCTGCCAGCTTTCCGGCTCCCCGGAAGGAACCGTCCCCACCGATTACCACCAGGCCGTCAATCCCATGCTTGCGGCAGATCTCCGCTCCCATCTGCTGCCCCTCTGGTGTGGTAAATTCCATACACCGGGCTGTGTACAGGATTGTGCCTCCATGATAAATAATATTGGACACACTTGAACTTTCCAGATCAACAATCTCCTCCTGCAAAAGTCCGGCATACCCACGCATGATTCCCTTCACCTTAAGTCCCAGATTCAGAGCAGTCCGGACCACCGCGCGGATCGCCGCATTCATACCCGGTGCATCTCCGCCACTTGTGAGAACGCCTATTGTTTTAATCTGCTTTGCCATAATCAACTCCTCCTATTTCCGCGCCTTTACGGCGTTGATCTGCGATTTTGATATAAGTCTGTTTGACAGAGGAATCCCTGCACAGTCCGTACCGGCAGACTGAAAAAACAAATCTTCAGACCTGTTCCGGACAAAGTTTTACTAAGCTACATTTTAAATCATTTTCCTTATCTTTTCAATCCCTTTTCCACAAGTTTGACATTATTTTCACCAAGCAACGGGTACAGCCTCTCTCTCATTGGTTTATTTGCACATACTCTCCAACTGGCAGGCAGAATTTTCTTGGCCCGCTCTTTCTCCAGATAGATAATCACCGTGTCCTGACCATCCTCTGTCCGCAAAATGTCCATAACCTCTTTCTGTTTTTTGTCGTATTCTTCCTTGTCGGAAAATTTCAGCCACAGCTCCTTGGGAAGAGAATCAAAGGGTGTCACCTGCTCCAGGATAAGCTTTCCGGCCGTGTCATCTCCCATGGAAACCCTCCCCCGTACAAACACCTTGGAGTCCTCAATAAGAAGGCTCTTCTTGCTCTCGTAATCTTTGGGGAATACCAACGTCTCCACAGTCCCTACCAGATCCTCAATCGTCACAAAGGCCATCATCTTCCCTGTCTTGGTAGGCTTAACGATCTTGCCTGTTATCATGCCTCCGATTGTAACATGGGCGCCATCTGTGAGAACCGCTTTTGAGCTCTCTTCATCTAACATAAAGTCTGTAGTCTTGGCGGTTATGCTGCTTTTCCACAGCTCCATATATTCATCCAGTGGATGACCGCTGACATACACTCCCAGAATATCCTTTTCAAAAGCCAAAAGATCCTCTCTGGGAAATTCCGGCACATCCGGCATATGAATCTGGTACTGGCTTTTTTCCTCCTCCCCGGCAAAATCAAACAGGCTCATCTGACCTTTTAAGGAGTTTTTCTTTTCCTTATTTTTCTGGTCCAGCAGCTCCGGAGCGATCATGGTCTTTTGCCTTCGGTTGCCTGGCAGACTGTCTAAAGCACCGGATTTGATGAAATTCTCCAATGTCCGCTTGTTGATCTCCTTACCGCTCATTCGATCTACAAAATCGTCCAGAGAAGTGTAGAGTCCGCCCTTCTCCCGCTCCTGTATAACCGCCTCCACCACAGTTCGTCCCACGCTCTTGATAGCAGACAATCCATAGCGGATACTGTCTCCTGACACAGAAAATCCGCTCTGCCCCTCATTGATATCCGGCGGCTGGATAGGGATTCCCATCTGCCTGCAGCTTAAAATATACTCCGACACTTTGGTATTGTTGTCCATCACCGAAGTCAAAAGAGCCGCCATAAATTCCTTGGGGTAATAATACTTTAAGTACGCTGTCTGAACTGCCACCACAGCATAGCAGGCCGCATGGGACTTGTTAAAAGCATATTTGGCAAAATCAATCATCTCATCGTAGATGCGGTTGGCCGTCTTTTCATCGATTCCGTTGGCGATGCAGCCCGCAACCCCCTCCTCAGGATTGCCATAGACAAAGTTTTTCCTCTCCTTTTCCATCACTGCTGTCTTTTTCTTGGACATGGCACGGCGCACCAGGTCACTGCGCCCCATGGTATACCCAGCCAGCTCCCGCACGATCTGCATCACCTGCTCCTGATAGACAATGCAGCCATAGGTTGTCTTCAGAATCGGCTCCAAAGCCGGACAGTCATAGACAATCGGAGACTTGCCATTTTTCCCTTTTAAATACCTGGGAATAAAATCCATAGGTCCCGGACGATATAACGCCACTCCGGCAATAATGTCCTCTAAGCTCTCCGGCTTTAGCTCCTTCATGAAATTTTTCATGCCGGAGCTTTCCAGCTGGAACACCCCGTCACTTTTGCCGGTTCCGATGGAGGCCAAAACCTCCTTGTCATTGTAATCAATTCTTCCCATATCCAGATGAACGCCGTAATTCTCCTCCACCTGTTTCACCGCGTTTTGGATGACCGTCAGAGTCCTAAGCCCCAGAAAGTCCATTTTCAAAAGCCCCAGCTCCTCTAAGGTAGTCATGGTAAACTGGGTGGTAATGGTGCCGTCCTGGGCCCTGGACAGGGGCACAAACTCGTCCATGGCCCGCTGACCGATCACCACGCCGGCCGCATGCATGGAGGTGTGGCGGGGCAATCCTTCCAGACGCTTTGCCATATCAATTAAGTATTTTACATCCTCGTCCTGCTGATAGGCGTCCCGCAGATCCGGACTCTGGCGCAGAGCCTTATCAAGCGTCATCCCCAGATCCCCCGGTATCATCTTGGCGATGGCATCGCAGCGGGCGTAGGGCATATCCAGCACCCGCCCCACATCCCGGACCACGCCCTTGGCAGCCAGGGTTCCGAAGGTGACGATCTGTACCACCTGATCCTTGCCGTACTTTTTCACCACATAATCAATCACCTCCTGCCTCCGTTCAAAGCAGAAATCGATATCAATATCCGGCATGGAAATCCTCTCCGGGTTCAAAAATCGTTCAAAAAGCAGGTTGTAGCGAACCGGGTCAATATCTGTGATCTCCAGACAGTAAGCCACAATGCTCCCGGCTGCCGAGCCCCGCCCCGGCCCCACAATAATGTCATTGGATCTGGCAAAATGGATAAAGTCCCAGACGATCAGAAAATAATCCACATACCCCATGTTGCGGATCACATCCAGCTCGTAGGTAAGCCTCTTCCCCAATGTGCCGTCATCTTCCGGATAGCGCTTCTTTAAGCCGTCCAGACAAAGCTTATTGAGATATCCCCAGGAATCATATCCCTCCGGCACATCGTACCGGGGCAGCTTGGTGACGCCAAATTCAATCTCCACATTGCATCGCTCCGCGATCTTATGAGTATTGTCAATCGCCTCCTGGGCATAGGGAAACAGCTCCCGCATCTCCTGCTCCGACTTGCAGTAATACTGGCCCCCCTCATAGCGCATCCGGTTCTCGTCAGCCACCTTTTTGCCAGTCTGAATGCACAGAAGAATATCATGAGCCGCCGCATCCTTGTCAAAGGTATAATGGATATCATTGGTAGCCACCAGATCAATCCCCAGCTCTTTGCTCATCCGCAGCATTCCCTGATCCACAGTTCTCTGAGCAGGAATCCCATGGTCCTGCAGCTCCAGAAAGAAATTGCCCTTTCCGAAGATCTCCTGATAGTGAAGGGCAGACCGCTTGGCCTCCTCATACATTCCCCGGGCAAGAAACCTTTGTACCTCCCCGGCCAGACAGGCGCTTAAAGCTATAATTCCTTCATGATAGATCTCAAGCACCTCATAATCCACCCTGGGCTTATAATAAAACCCGTCAATAAACCCCTTGGACACAATCTTCATCAAATTGTGATATCCCTTATCGTTCTCCGCCAGCAATACCAAATGGTAATACCGATCCTCCCCGCTTCCTGTCTCCCTGTCAAACCGGGAGCCTGGAGCCACATAAACCTCACAGCCAATGATCGGCTTGATTCCCACCTCCTTTGCCGCCCGGTAAAAATCAATCACTCCGTACATGACCCCGTGATCTGTCACTGCCATGCTGTCCATTCCCAGATCCTTCGCGCACTGCACCAGCTCCTGGATCTTGCAGGAGCCATCCAGCAAGCTATACTCTGTATGGACATGCAAATGTGTAAATGCCACGATTGCCTCCTTCTCTTTCCTGACCTGTCAGCAAAAGCTTTATCCTCCATTACAAAAATATCCACAAAAAGCACTTCCCAAGAAGTGCTTTTAAAGTCATTATATGATACCAGGGCCAAAAGTTCAAAAAATCCAATGCAAGCTTGCTTGCAAGAGGGTTTTTGAACTTAGGACCCGCAAAAGCACCGAAAAGCAGCCATTTTTCATAGAAAAATGAGCGGATTTGAGGTGTTTTAGAATTGCGGGAGCACGAAGCGCGAGGCAATCCGTATCATAAGAAGCGGCAAAAAACCTTTTGACGCTTCTATCATTATATCAAAGGAAACAAATGAAAGCAAGAAAATTCTCCCAGCCCTTCACTTCCCATACCCTGCCGGATAAATAATCTCCTGTCCGGAATACTCAAAGGGCCATACCGCCCAGGGCCGCACGGATCCAATGCCTGCCTTAAAATCAATACCCACCATATTTTTTAAGGAGGTCAACATGCTTCTGGCCTTCTCAATCATCTTCTGGATTCTTCCCTCCTCCGAAAGGCGCAGTAAAATACCATCCGCATGCTCATAAATAGCAATATTGATGGCATCCTCCATGGAAAATCGGTCCACTAAGCCATCCCCAACCGGTTCCACATAAGCCCCATAGCCTGCTCCCGCCTCCACTGCCCCCAGAGTATTTTTCTTAAGAAGTAAAAAATAACCGGCAAGGATGCCAATAACCGATATCGCCATCATAACTGCCATTGCTGTCCACAGCTTTTTGGAATGTCCCCCATACCTTATCCCCCTTTTGCTCTCTGTGACATTTGAGACCCTAATCATCACCAATCGAAAAAACAGGGCAGCCTTTCAAAAATCCGGCACTGCCCTGTCCTATATTAGTAAATGTCATCCCCAATCCACCCACACCCCAGGGCTGGATTCATGACTAATTCGCACCCACCAGATAGTTCTCAATCCCCTCCATGGCAGCCAGCTCATCGGTTCCGTCCACGGACACTGTGATCTCTTCCCCGCTTCCCATGCCCAGGGTCATCATGCCCATAATACTTTTGGCATTGACACGGGCATTCTGGCTCTCCACATAGATGACACTCTCATACTGGCTGGCGATCTGCACCAGCATTGCTACCGGTCTGGCCTCAAGTCCAGATGAAAGTCCGATGGTGATCGTCTTTTTTAACATAATAATCCTCCTCATTTCTCTGGGCGCACCGTCACGCCTCTGTGCCTGATCCACCGTCCCGAAGTTTCTCAGCCAGGCTTCCCAGTTTTCTAAGCCGGTGATTCACTCCCGACTTTCCTACAGGCGGGTCAAGGGCTTCTCCAAGCTCTTTTAGTGTTGCCTCCGGTCTTTTAAGGCGCAGCCGGGCAATCTCCTTAAGATTTTCCGGCAACCCGTCAAAACCGATTTTGTCTCTGATTGTGATGATGTCCTCCACCTGCCTGACCGCCGCAGACACTGTCTTATGAATATTGGCTGTCTCGCAGTTGACCTTTCGATTCACGCTTCCTCGCATCTCCTTGAGAATCCGTATATTCTCAAGCTCCATCAGGGAAACGGTCGCCTCCATCACATTCAGAATATCTACAATCTGACTGCCCTCCTTGATATAGACCACAAAATACTTCTTTCTCTGAACAATCCTGGCGTCTAAATCAAAGGAGCGGATCAGACCCTGTAGCTGTGCTGCCTTGGCTTTTACGCCACAGGCAATCTCAAAGTGGTAAAACTTTTCCGGGTCACTGATGGAACCTGCCGCCAGAAACGCTCCCCGTATAAAAGCGCGTTTGCAGCAATTCTGCTGAATGACCACGTTCTGCGCCAGGGACAAATTCTCCTCAATCTCACCGTGTTGACCGATCAGCTTCGTTGCGCGCAGTACCCGAAGCGCGTCCTCATGCCTTCTGATACCGACCGTATAAACCCGGTTTCTGCGAATCCCCATACCCTGACGAATGGAAACATCAGTATTTATATTAAATGTTTTTTGCAATAATGTAAAGTACTTTCTTGCGACTGCCGCATTTTCTGTATGGATTTTTATACAAAATCTGTCATATTCCGAGATCTGGATCCGCCCGCAAAGGCTAATGATGGCAGCAATTTCTGCAATCTGGCAATGTCTCGCCCTGGAAAGCTGGCGGGACAGCTCCTCCTTCACCTTCGATGAAAATGACAAAACCTCACCCCTGTCCTTTCCGGATCCTGTCCTTGTCAATATCCCGGTGCTCGATCTTTAAGCCAAATTCCTCATGGCGGCTCAAATGCTGGTACAGGGCTCCCGCTATGGTCACAGAACGGTGCTTTCCACCGGTACATCCCACAGCAATCACAAGCTGGTTCTTGCCCTCCAACACATAGTTGGGGATGAGAAATTCCAGCATATCACAAAGCTTTTCCATAAAGGCATCGGCCGTCCCGCCCTGACGGACATAGGCCTGCACCGGAGCCTCCTCCCCTGTATGCTGGCGCAGCTCCTCCACATAGTAGGGATTAGGCAGGAAACGCACATCAAACACCAGATCCGCGTCAGAGGGAATCCCGTACTTAAACCCAAAGGATAAAACCGTGATAAACAGGTTGCTGTAATCCTGGTCTTCAGTAAAGATCTTTTCCAGCTCCTGTCGCAGCTCTCTTGTCAAAAGCTGGCTGGTATCAATAATAAAGTCTGCCTTTTTCTTCAAAAATTCCAGCTGTTCCCTCTCCTGCCGAATCCCTGCATCTACCCGGCCCCGACCTGCTAAGGGATGGGACCGCCTGGTCTCCTTATACCGCTTGACCAGCGTCTCGTCACTGGCGTCCAGATACAGAATCTGGCATGGCATCTCATTCTGCCTCCAGTCCTCCAGAACATGAAGCAGTTGAGGAAGATCCTTTCCGCTACGGATATCTATGCCCAAAGCAACCCTCTCGTGACCGGATGGCTGCTGAACTGCCAGCCTTGCAAAGGGCTCCAAAAGAGGAATAGGCAAATTGTCCACACAGTAAAATCCCATATCCTCCAACATCTTAAGGGCAATGGTTTTACCTGCCCCGGACATCCCTGTCACGATCACCAGCTTCATGGTTCTTCCTCCCTTATGTATTTTCCTTCCGGCCTGAAAAAGCTCCACATTATCTGTTACGCATTATCACCCTAAGTAATTGTCAAAGCACTCTGGCAATCAGAATTCTCCCAGCAGTCTTACCTCCAGCTCCAGCTCCACTCCGGAATGTTCCAGAACCCGTTTTTGCACCTCCTGGCACAGATCCCGCACATCCCTGGCTGTGGCCTTCCCCCGGTTTATGACAAACCCGCAATGCTTTTTTGATACCTGAGCACCGCCCACCGAGAAACCGCGAAGGCCGGCATCCTCAATCAGCTTTCCGGCAAAATGTCCGGCCGGCCTCTTAAAGGTACTTCCGGCGCTTGGATATTCCAGGGGCTGCTTTTCCTTTCTCCGGGCCGCAAACTCCTCCATCCTTTGGAGGATCTGTTCCTCCCGCCCCGGATCCAGAGAAAACTCCGCTTCCAAAACCACACAATTACGGCCGGGAATATTGCTGGCGCGATAGCCTAAGGCCAGCTCTCCCGGATCAGATACAAGCACATTTCCCTCTGGCGTCAAAAGGGTCACTCTTCCCAGCACATCCGCCATCTCAGCCCCGTAGGCCCCGGCATTCATCACCACTGCCCCGCCTACGGTGCCCGGAATCCCGGAGGCAAACTCAAGACCGGTCAGCGCGTTTCTCAAAGCCTGTTTTGCCACCGCCGACAAGAGGGCCCCGGCTCCGGCACGGATTCTGCCATGATCCGTGCTGATGCCGGACCATGCCTTATTCAGAGCTACCATAACTCCCCGGTAACCGCCGTCTCCCACCAGAAGATTGCTGCCGTTTCCCAGAATATAACAGGGCATGTGTTCATTCCGGCAAAGCTTAAGAACCTCTGCCAGCTCCTCCTTTGTCTCCGGCTCCACAAAATAATCAGCCGGACCTCCCACCCGAAATGTGGTGTGACGGCTCATGGGCTCATCCACACGGATTTGCTCCCGAGCCAGCACATCTTCTAACATCTGCTGAAAATTCCTGCTCATCCATCCCTCACTCTCCCAAAACCATCTCACGTCAGGGCGCGGCCCCGGTTGACCCGGACCCGGTTGTCACGTCAGGGCGCGGCCCAAATTGGCCTGAACCCGGTTGTACAGCTCTCTGGCTGCATTGTAGCCCATCTTTTTCTGACGGTAATTGACTGCCGCTGATTCCACGATAATGGCCAGATTACGGCCCGGGCGAATAGGTATATTGTGACACACCACCCGGTTGCCCAAAAACTCAATGTACTGATCCTCCATTCCCAGGCGGTCGTATTCCTTATCCCGGTTCCAGTCCTCAAGCTTTATCACCATGTCAATGGACTGGGTTTCCTTCACGCTCTCCACGCCAAACAATGCCTTTACATCAATGATTCCTATGCCCCGAAGCTCAATGAAATGCTTGGTAATGTCCGGCGCGCTGCCGATCAGCGTGTCATCGCTGACCCGGCGGATCTCAACCACATCGTCCGTCACCAACCGGTGTCCCCGCTTGATAAGCTCAAGGGCCGCCTCACTTTTACCAATACCGCTCTCACCCATGATCAGCACGCCCTCTCCGAATACGTCCACCAGCACCCCGTGAATGCTGATGCAGGGAGCCAGCTTTACGTTCAGCCACCGGATCACCTCTGCCATCAGATCAGAGGTGGTCTTGTCCGAACCTAAACAGGGCACCTGGTAATGACGGCACAGATCCTTCATATCCTCATCCGGCTCCTGGCTCCGACTGTATACCAGGCAGGGAATCTCACTGGCCAAAAGCTTTTCGTATATGTTAACCTTCCTCTCCCGGGAAAGGGTCTTGATATATTCCTGCTCCACAAATCCAATGATCTGCACCCGCTCCTTGTCAAAGTGGTCAAAAAATCCCGTCAGCTGCAATGCCGGACGGTTCACATCCGGATGGGATAGCACCACCTTGTCCGTATCAATCTCCGGTATCATGTTTTTCAGTTTTATTTTCTGGATCAGTTCTGTGATCGTTACACCATACATAGTCTCTCCGGCTCCTTTATGTCCTTGTCATCTGCTCTTTTCATAGTACCATATCCCTTGCGGATTGTCATTATGTTATTTCAATATTCTGCTTGTCAGCTTCCCTTCCCTGTTCCCCGGCAAGCTGTGCCTCCTTCTGCCGGAAAAAGTCGTACACGCTTTGTGCCGCCCCCCGGTTCATCCCCGGCACCCCCGACAGCTCCTCCACTCCGGCATCGCTTATGGCCTCTAAGGACTTAAAATGACGCATCAGCGCCTTCCTTCTGGTATCCCCGATCCCCGGAATATCATCCAGAAGGGATTTGACCTGATCCTTGCCCCGCAGGCTCCGGTGATACTCAATGGCAAACCGGTGAGCCTCATCCTGAATCCGGGTGATGAGGCGAAAGCCCTCCGAGTGATGGTCAATGGGAATCTCCACGTTCTGATAGTACAGTCCCCGGGTCCGGTGATTGTCATCCTTTACCATGCCGCACACCGGGATGTCAAGGCTTAGCTCCTTTAACACCTCCAGGGCTATATTGACCTGTCCTCTTCCTCCGTCCATCATAAGAAGGTCCGGAAAGCGGGTAAAGCTTCCCAGCTCCTCATCGGCCCCGTTCTCCCTCAGCCGGTTCTTTTCCTCCAGTCCGTGACTAAACCGTCTTATCAGAACCTCCCTCATGGACGCATAGTCATTGGCCCCGATTACGGTCCGGATTTTAAACTTCCGGTAGTCATTTCTCTTAGGCTTCCCATCCTCATACACTACCATGGAGCCCACGGACTCATACCCGGAAATATTGGAGATATCAAAGGCCTCCACCCGGCGCGCCTGACTTAGCCCCAGCCACGAAGCCACCTGATTCATAGCCCCGATGGTCCGAAGCTCCTCCCGTTTTATCTTCTCCTTATCCTGGGAGAGAACCAGGGCCGCATTTTTCTCCGCCAGCTCCACCAGCCGCTCCTTCTCTCCTTTTTTGGGCACAATCAGGTGGACCTTCTGACCCTTTCTCACGCTGAGCCACCGGCCTATCACCTGGCTGTCCTCCGGCATGGTCTGGATCCACAGCTCCTTTGGAAGGAAGGGGGTTCCCGCATAAAACTGTTTGATAAAGCCGGAAAGAAGCTGAGGCGTATCCTCCGCCGTGGCCACATTCATATGGAAATGCTCCCTGCCGATCAGCTTTCCCTCCCTGACAAAAAACACCTGCACCACCGCATCCTTCTCGTCCCGGGCCAGGGCGATAATATCTCTGTCCTGCATACTGCTGCTGGTGATCTTCTGCTTCTGGGCCACCTTCTTTACACTGGCAATCAGATCCCGGTACTCGATAGCCTTCTCGAAATCCATCTCTTCGGAAGACTGCATCATTCTCTCCTCCAGCATGGAGAGGACCTTGTCATAATGTCCCCCGAGAAATTCCAGAGCCTGACCGATATTCTCCCGATAATTTTCCCGGCTGATATACCCCTGGCAGGGTCCGTCACACTGCTTGATATGGTAGTTGAGACAGGGACGGTCCTTGCCTATATCCCGGGGAAGCGTCCGGTTGCAGGTCCGAATCTTATAGATCTTGTGAATCAGATCAATGGTATCCTTCACCGCTCCCGCGCTGGTATAGGGGCCGAAATATTTGTTTTTGTCCTTTTTCATTGCGCGGGCAACAAGAATCCGGGGAAAATCCTCCTCCACCGTCACCTTAATATAAGGGTACGCCTTGTCATCCTTTAGCATGGTATTGTACCGGGGACGATGCTCCTTAATGAGATTGCACTCCAGTACCAAAGCTTCTAACTCCGAGTCTGTGATAATATACTCAAAGCGGGCAATTCGGGAAACCATCTGCTCGATCTTGGCCGTCTTGTTGCGGCTGCTCTGAAAATACTGGCGCACCCGGTTCTTTAAGCTGATGGCCTTTCCTACATATATGATCTCATCCCGCTTATCATGCATGATATATACTCCCGGCTGGGCCGGAAGCTTTTTTAACTCCTCCTCAATATCAAACATTTCAGTCTCTCCTCTTTTCTGTTCAGCGCAGCCGTCCTCCCTCAAAATGCTGCTGCATAGTCAGATATTTACTCACGGCATCCAACTGCTCCCCGATGGTTCCCGACTGGGGCTTCATATCCAGAACAACATAAATACTGTCTAAATCCGACTGTCTGGCAGTCTTTGCCAGCTCTCTCAGACTTAAAATCCGTTCTTTCAAGTCCTGAGCATCCAAAAAACGCAGCAGCTCCTGACTGGGTTCTGACGGTGAGGATTTTTCCGTTAAGGGATGGACTGGATCTGCTTTTGCCGGAGATTTCTCTTCCTGTCCCGCTTTTCCCGGGCACTGCTCTATTTGTCCCGCTTCTGCCTGTGCCGTTGACTCTTCTCCCCGTCCGTCCCCTGCCATCCCGACCCGCTCAAACCGATAGCTTTGAGCCGCGTCCGGATATTTGTCATGATCCACCTGGCTTACAAACAAATCAAAAGGTCTTACATATACGGCAAAGTCCCCGTAAAGGGCCTGGTAAACCACCATCCTCTCCCCGGTCTCCGAGTGACGGGCCACTGCTATGATCTGATATTGCTTTCCTTTGAAGTGCCGGTAAATCTCTCCCAGAAACAGCCTTCTCTCCATGCCAATCCCTCCGTGACAAATCCTGTATTTAAAATTCTGTTATCATTTTTTATATCTTGCCGTTATCACAAAACTATCATACAAAAATCAAAACGGTTTTTCAAGCCCTATCCGTGTGAACATAAAATAGTAACCGTTCACGGGTTACTATTTTACGTTCACGGGGGCATCTTCTTGTCCGGCGTAAGCCGGACAAGAAGCATCGTGCGTTCGCCCGATGTGGAAAAACGGATAAAGACAGTCTTACAAGCAAGCTTGACGCCTGTCTTTATCCGTTTTTCCCCGCCCCGTGAACTGTAACATAAAATAACAGCCCTGCCGTCCCGGCAGGGCCTCTCCCTTATCCAAACATTCTTATCCTTCCTTCTCAATCCCCCACATAGGCCCCCACCGTAGGACCGGCCGAACCGGTAGGCACGGGTCCGGTTTCCGTCTCCGGTCTCCCGCCCGCCGAGGGCTGGGCCGTCTCCGTAAGGGCCACCCCTGCCGTGTCCGGCGCAAAGGTGCTCTCCGGCAACGCTGCCCGGGACTGGGCAATCCAGTCCGCCTCCGCCTTGGCGTCCTCCGGTGTCAGAAGAGCATCCCAGTCATAGCGGCAGGACGCGTCCCACAAAAGCCACTCATCGTATCCGGCGTCATAGGTTGCCTGAATCTGCTCCCGCACCTGATCAGGACCATAGGGAATATAGTGATTCAGCCAGGACGCCGTAAAATCCTGAAGCCACGGGCGAACTTCTGCCACATGCTCCTGTCCTTCCCTGGCATAATAGATCTCCTTCCTGGAAGCCTGCAGCGCTGCCGTGATGGTCTCATAGGGATGCATGTCCGGATGATCAATCCCGTAATATCCGTCCCCGTAATGGGAGGGATAGATCATGGGGCTGATATAGTCCACATGCTTTGCCAGCTGTCCGTATATCTGTCCTACCGCGTTGGCATTGACGCTGCTGTTGATTATGGAGCCGTACACATCGGCAGACACAAAAAGTCCCTGGGCCTTCAGTTTTCTGTAGGCATACTCCATAAACTCACAGATCACATCGGTTCGGGAACGCCCCCGGGTATCAGCCTCGTCAAACACTACATCCTTCATGGATGTCTCTGTGCAAAACCGGAGATAGTCAAACTGAACCTCCTGAAATCCCAGCCTCTTCGCCTGGGTTCCGATCTCCACCAAGTAGTCCCAGGCTTCCTCTTTGTATGGATTTACCCAGGAATTTCCGTCCCTGTCCGTGAATACAGAGCCGTCTGCATACTGGACGCACCATTGGGGACGCACCTGCCCCAGATAGGCATCGCGAAACGCCGGGATGCGTGCAATGGCATAAATGTTTCGCTCTCTCAGCTTCTCCATCAATTCTTCCATATCCCGGATATGAACTCTCACAGAGCCTAATTCCTTCACCAAAGGAGAGTCCATCTCGCAGGCCACCCGGCCGAAATCATCTTTTAAATCGATCACCAGAGTGTTGATTTCTGTCTGGTCAATCTTTTCCAGCAGGCTGTCCACCATACTGGGTGTTCCTGCCACGTAGGCGGATATATAGATTCCTTTTACCTTTACCTGTGTCCGTTCTACATCCGGGTCAATCACGATCTCCCCGATCTGCAGCTCCGGCTCACTTTCTTCTTTGCTGTCTTCCTGTTCTTCTTCCTCTTCCACCTGCCCTCGTTTGACTACCACCGGCGCCGGTGTGGTGGCTGTGGAATCTATTTTGCTGCATCCGGACAAAATATTGGCTAGAAGAAGCAAAGACAGGAAAAGCAGACTAAATATTTTTTTCATGATTGTCTGTCCTTTTTGCTTGTTTCTAATCCACTGTGTTAAGCTCGATTCCGCTTCTATTTCGTGAATAGTATACCACATATTCCCAAAAATAGCAAAATTTTAACCATATTTCTCCCACTTTGGCGGAAAAAATATGGTTTTTTTCGTGTTTGCAGCCCATGATACGCGTTTTTTCTTCCACTTTTCCCTAAAATCCGACAAATTTGTCCGGCTACTCCAAAAGGATTGTATCTTTCCATCCGGTACCAGAAAAATCCGCTGATGGATCAGCTTTAAAAAATACTATATGTTTCTCTTCACATTCAGAACATTCATCAATGCTTCCTGTAGCACTCGTGAAACATTAATTCCCGCATGCTCCGCTTCATAATTCAACCAGCTTAAAAGCGCCGCATTCCTCCTGACAGTCTTTGTGTCAACTTTCCTCCTGCTATAAAAGTTGGATAAACTTTCATGATTCCCCCACCCCGGTAGACTCCTTCTCCACAATCTCATACCCCATCTTCATCTCCCTCACCGAGCTCTCCCCCTTCTCCAATATTTCCAAAAGCATGGATGCCGCTAAGCGTCCGCTCTCCTCGTAGGAATAGCGGATTGTGGTAAGGGTCGGCGTAATGACCTTAGAAAGGACCGAGTCTCCATGACCGGTCACCATGACGTCCCGGGGGATTTTCATTCCCTGCTCCTTTAAGTACTGCATCACCCCGATGGCAATGGAATCCGTGGCGCAGACGATCCCGTCTAAGCCCCCGGATTTTGTCAGCAGCTCTCCCGCCTTCTCGTATCCCGACTCCATGGTAAAATCTGCGATCACATACTTATCTTCCGGATTTTTTTCCCCAAATTCCCTCATACTGTCGCAAAAGCCCCGGTACCGTTCCAGCCCGGCAGCCTGGTCCTGATGAAAGACACTGACAAATCCCAGCCGTTTTCTTCCCTTCTCAAGAACCATCCGGGTAATATCGTAAAATGCATGATAATCGTCATGATAAACGCAATGAAATCCCGGCAGAGCCTGCCCGGCCAAGACAATCGGAACCTGCATATTCTTCAGTGCCTTCTTGTGGGCGTTTGTAAACACCGTGGCAATAAAAATCACCCCGTCCACCTGCTTTTCATTGAAAACAGACAGGTATTCCAGCTCCTTTGCCGGATTGTTCTGGGTATCCGCCAGCAAAAGCTGATAGCCCTTTTCATTTAACACTGAAAGGATTCCCGCCACCATACTGCCGATGGCCACGGCAGAATCAATCTTCGGAAGAATCACTCCGATAAGCTTTGTCTTCCTTGTCCGCAGAGTCTGTGCCTGGAGAGACGGCCGGTAGCCGGTCTCCTCCACAACCAGACGGATTTTCTCTCTCTTTTCCTCCGATATGTATCCGTTGTTGAAATAGCGGGACACGGCTGCACTGGACACCCCCGCCCGCCTGGCAATCTCCGCAATATTCATACTTTCTCCATCTCCTGTTTCATCACAGCCGGCCGGCTGCTCTTCAATCCTGCTTTAATATCTCTGTCAAAATCTCCATCAGCTTCGGTATATCAATGGGCTTGGCGATATGACCGTTCATCCCGGCTTCAAGGGCCGCCTTCTTGTCCTCATCAAAGGCATTGGCCGTCATGGCAATTATGGGAATATCCGAGATGCCGGGCTTATTGAGAGCCCGGATCTGCTTTGTGGCCTCATACCCGTTGAGGATGGGCATCTGAATATCCATCAGGACCAGATCATACTGTCCCGGCACAGCCTCCTTTAGCTTCTCCACAGCCACCATCCCATCGTCCGCCACATCCATCATAAAGCCCTCCTCCTGCAATATCTCCACGGCAATCTCCTGATTCAGCTCATTGTCCTCCACTAAAAGGATCTTCTTCCCCTCAAAGGATGCCTGCTCCTCTTCTCCTTTCTCCATGGCCTGCATGGTAAAGGGCGATTCCAAAATCTCTCTCAGTTCGGACAGGAAAATGGGCTTGGAGCAAAAGGCCGTGACTCCGGCCTTTCTGGCCTCCTCCTCAATGTCGGACCAATCATAGGCAGTGAGAATGATAATGGGGGCCTCATCTCCGATTATCCCGCGGACGCGCCGGACCACCTCGATTCCGTTCATATCCGGCATCAGCCAGTCTATAATGTAAGCCGCATAACTGTCATTCTGATCTCTGGCAAGCTTTACCCGAAGCACGGCCTCCTTGCCGGAGGTGGTCCAGTCCGGCCTCATGCCGATGGTGGAAAGCATCTTGGTGACACTGGAGCAGGTGTTGAAATCGTCATCCGCCACCAGAGCTCGAAGTCCTTTCAGCTGCGGAATCTCATCCTGCCTTACGGGACCGCTGCAGATCCGAAACTGCAGATCCACCGTAAAGGTGCTTCCCTTCCCCTCCTTGCTGTCCACGGTAATGGTGCCGCCCATCATGTCCACAATATTCTTGGTAATGGCCATTCCCAGTCCCGTCCCCTGAATCCCGCTGATGGTGGTGGTTTTCTCTCGCTCAAAGGGTTCAAAGACATGCTCCAAAAATTCCCTGCTCATGCCCACTCCCGTGTCCTTTACCTGAAATTCATAGGATGCAAAGCCCTCCGGGGTATTTCCCTTCTGCAGAATACGGACGCTGACCATGCCCCCGGGCTTGGTAAACTTCATGGCATTGCTTAACAGATTTAAAAGCACCTGGTTGAGCCGCAGCTTGTCGCACAGCACATGCTCATTCACCACATCTGCCGTGTCAATGTAAAATTCCAGCTGCCGGGAGGTAATATCCGCCTGGACAATGGTCTTTAAATCATGCATAACCTCTGGAAGAGAGGTCTCCTTTTCCTCTATCTTCACCTTTCCGCTTTCAATGCGGCTCATATCCAGCACATCATTGATCAGGCTCAAAAGATGATTGCTGGAGGTGGTGATCTTAGATAAATAGTCCTGAACCTGTTCCCGGTTGTCGATATGGGTGGCCGCCAGGGAGGTAAAGCCGATAATGGCATTCATAGGCGTCCGGATATCATGGGACATATTGTTGAGGAATGTAGTTTTGGCCTTATTGGCGTGCTGGGCCGCCGCCAGCGCATCCTGCAAATCAATTTTCTGCCTTTTTAGCAGCTCCTCCATCTGTTTCTCGTCATCAATATCCACAAAAAGCCCCACAAAGGTGATGGGTGAACCGTCCTCCCGTCTGGACAGCCGGCCGGCGGCATGAAACCATCTCCAACCTGCATGCTTTGTGAGAAGCCGGTACTCCACATTATAGGTTTTCTCATTGGTATAATCTTTTACCGTATCCCAATACTCTATTAGCACCCGCTCCTTGTCCTCCTCATGGAGCAGATCTGACCAGGATTCCATACGGTCCGGAAAATCCTCCTTGCTCTCATATCCCACCATTCTCCTAAAAACATCCGACCAGGTACAGGAAATCAGTTCCCCCCGGGCGTTAAACTCCATACTCCAGAGACCGGAGCCCAGAGCGGCGTGAATATTGTCCATGGCCGTCTGCTCTCTCTCAATCTGGGCATAGGCCGCCCGAATCCGGTTGCCGTCAGCCTTTTCCTGCTCCAGAAGAAACTGGGCACTCTTTCTGGACTGATGAATCAGAAGAGAAAACACTACCAGCATGACAAGCACCGTGATAATAATCTGGATAATGCTGCGCTCCATCATTTCCGTGCTGATGGAGCCGATCTGCTCCCGAATCACATTATTCCGGATCAAAATGGTCAGCATCCAGTTGGTTCCCTCCACCGGGACATAGCACAGCTCCTCTTCTGCCCCCTGGTAACGGAAGGATATCTGTCCCCTCCTTCCATTCTCAAAATCCTCTCTCAGCCTTTCACAGCTGGATCCCTCCTGCATCTCTGCTTCCTCCAATGCCACAAGCAGATTCTTTCCGGCCGTCAAATAGCCGAAGCTGTCGTTGGTCAGGCTCTCTCCATTGCGATAATAGAGATTGCAGTAGGTCTCGTTGTCATTGGTCTGCAGGGTAAGGGAGCTTAACATTTCACTGATATTAATCTGGATAAAACAGATTTTAATCTGTACGCCCTGAAAAAAAACATCCTCCACGGGAATAGCCAGAATCACCTGCTTCCTTGCCCCGTAGAGATTTTGGGTGTGAATCACCGGCTCTGTCAGCTCCTGAGAGAGAAATCCGTACCTGCTTAAACCCGAGGTAGTGCTGTGCTGGGCATAAACAATGCCGTTTTCATCCACCAGGGCAAATTTGTCCACACCGTAAAGCTTTTTGACTTTTCCCAAAAATTCCCGCAGGCTCTCCTGGGACTCTAGGTAAGAGGGCTCCAGAATATCCAGGGCATTTTTCATGTATGTCACATGATTTTTCAGCTCCTCCGAGACCACTTGGGCTCTCCGTCCGGCCAGCTCCTCCAGATAAAACTCACTGACTCGCTTAACCGCCTGGCTGGTGCTGCTTCTGGCCTTGCCCGATGCCCAGATTGTCGTAACAAGAAGAATGGCCGCAATGATCACCCCGCCTAACAGAGCAAAGGCAACCGTCTGTTTCCTCTGCTGTTTTTCTTCCATACCATGATTCTGTAATTCACTCATTTTATACTCCTGCCATCCTCAATATCTCAATCTATCTCACCATATAACATCTGGAGCGCCTCCGAGGCACTGTCCTGATAAATGATTGTTGTCATTTCCTGTGTTTTTTCCGGATATGCCTCTCCCGGCAAAAGCCCGTCTGCAATTTTAACCGCCACCTGAATGGTGTCATAGCCTATGGAATAGCAGTCCTGAACTCCCAGAGCATAGATAATCCCGTCTCTGAGATAGCGAAGAGCTTCCTGGTCATGGTCCATGCCCACGATCACGATCTCCCCCTGCAGCCCGGCCTCGATCACCGCCCGGGCTGCTCCTACCGGATTGCTCATATTGCAGCAGACGATTCCCGCCAGATCCTCATGGCGCTTTAACATTTCCCTGGTAAGCTCACAGGCATTTTCCACCGAATCTTCGTCATAGGCTATTTCCACAATTTCCATGTCCGGATATTTTCCAATCACATCCTGCACTCCCCGGGCCCGGTCCTCATGGCAGGGAGCCTCCTCAATGCCCACCAAAAGAGCAATCTTTCCGGAATATTCCAGACGTTTGCAGAGAGCCTCCGTGAGCGCGGCCCCATCCTCATAGTTGTGAGTGTTTCCCACATAGGCAATCCGGTCACAGCCGTCCTCCTTTGCCGCATCGGAGCTGGAAAATGTCATAATCTTCTGTCCCCCGGCCATCAGCTCGTTGATAGCCGGCGCCACAATATCCACGTCCGCCACATCAACCCCGATAACGTCAAACCCTCTCCCGGAAGCCTCTGACATACGCCGGATTTGATCCCGGGCCGAGGCCTCATCCGGGGCCAGGTACTCATAATTGATCACGATTCCCATTTCCTCATACTCCCTGGCCGCGTTTTCGATTCCAAGAGCCACCGCGTCCCACCAAGGGTGAACCAGCTTATATGTAAAATAAAAATTATATTCCTTCTTCAAGGGGCGATACCCATCCAGCTCCCGGCCAAAGTTCACCACCCTTGCGGGAGGGTTATGACTTTCGGCGCTGTGGCTGCTCTCCTCAACCGTCTCCCCGGAAACATCTGAAACACCGTCCTCCGTTTTCTCCCCGCATCCGGCCAGCCCCAGACCGCTCACGCAGGATATGGCGATCCATATTATAAAAGCAAATCCTTGTCTCCTCCATTCTTTCTTCCCTGCTCCTTTGCCATATCCTTCCCCATGCACGGCTCCACAGTCCTCCTCACCCGCCAATATGCTTTTTGATCTCCTTTTTCTTATTTCTCAATTCTACCATCTCGCCACTCTTTTTTCAACTCATCCGATGAGGCTTACTCCTATTTTTTTGCTTTGGGCATATCAGTCCGGATATCTCTTCAACTCTTTCTTAGTAAAAAAAGAAGCTGCCCCCCAAAATCCGCGGGACAGCCCCTTGTTTTCCATGTATTTTCACTATCCGTTTTTTTCAGACAATTCTTTCATCCTCTATGGTTCCATCACCACAATTTTATCCATCAGCTCTGTCTTTCCAGTTTTCTCTATCCTGCATCCAGAATAATTATATGTATTAGCCACAAGGACCGCTGTAGTGGCGCTGTAGCCTGCTGCCCGGATCTTTTCAATGTCAAATGTCAGAAGCTTCTGCCCCGCTTTCACCGTATCTCCCATTTTCACATACAGTTCAAAGCCGTCTCCTTTCATGTTGACCGTATCCACCCCTACATGAATCAAAAGCTCCAGGCCTCCGGCTCCAACCATCCCGATGGCATGGCGGGTATCGGTAAGAGATGCGATCTCCCCATCGCATGGCGCCACCACAACTCCCGCCTCCGGCTCGATCCCCACGCCGTCTCCTAACATGCCGGAAGCAAAGGTCTCATCCGGGATCGCGTCCCTGCTGATAATATTTCCCTTAACCGGAGCATACAGCGTATTCTCCTCCGGCTGTATCTGCGGCATGGCAGCCAGAAGCTGATCTATAATAAAATTCTCCCCTTCATTGCCGCTCTTTTGCTCCTTATCTTTGTCTCCGCCGTCAGCCGCTTTCCGGCTCTCTTTACTTCCCGCCATCCCAGTTTCCCCCTGGGACTTGGCTTTCTCCTCCTCATCCTCCCCTCCCTCTTTCCACAAGGTCCAGGTAAGCACAAAGGAAACCGCAAAGGACACTGCCAGGACAACAGCATACTGAACCGTGTAATCCAGTGTGATCAAAAATCCCGGAATACCGGTGACGCCGTAGGATGTAGCCCCGATACGGAAAATGGCTCCCAGAATCGCGCCGCAGGCGCCGCCTGCCGCCGACAGCATACCGGCCTCAATCACGTTGTACATGTGATGGATTCCGCAGACCACCGTGAAAGGATACAAAGCTCCCATAATCATGGCTCCGATTCCGTGTCCCACAGTAATGATCCACTGGGCGAAGCTTAATATGTAGTTCTCTGCCGTGGAAAACACCGGCCCAATCAGTCCCAATGTCAGAAACGCCGTGATCATCACCGTGCACAGCGGCGTCACAAACAGATCAATCATCTCCGGCACATGCTTGTGCAGCCACCGCTCCAATTGGCACATGATCCACACGGCAATAATCACCGGAATCACATGTCCCTGATATCCCACCTGGCGGATGGAAAATCCAAACAGGCGCCATACGGGAATCTGGGACGGGTCCATGCTCCCCACGGACCAGGCATTGATCAGGTTGGGGTGAATCATGATCATTCCGATAACTCCGCCCAGGAAAATGTTTCCTCCAAAGACTCTTGCTGCGGACACGGCAATCAAAACCGGCAGGAAAACGAAAGCCGTGTTGGCCAAAAGATCTAAAATCCCTACCAGTCGCTTCCCGCAAATGCCGGAAGAGCCTTTCCCAGAGCCTCCACCAGCCCCATCACCAGACCCGAAGCCACAATAGCCGGCAGAATCGGGACAAACACGTCCCCCATGGCCTTTACCATCTGCTTGGGAAGAGGCTGCCTTGCCGCCGCAGCCGCCTTCACCTCCTCCTTGGTGGCTGCCGTCATGCCGCTGACCTTCAAAAACTCATCATACACCTTATTGACTGTCCCCGTGCCGATAATCAGCTGAAGCTGCCCGTTATTGCTGAATACGCCCTTGACCCCCTCCACATTTTCCAGCTTCTTCATGTCGATTTTGCTGTTATCCACAGTCACCAGACGGAGCCTGGTGGCACAGTGGGCCGCGCTTACCAGATTTTCCCTGCCGCCTAAATTCTCGAAAATCTCCCTGGCGCACTTGCCATAGTCCATAGCCATCGCTCTTGCTCTCCTTTTGCCAATTTTCTTTTTCCAATTTCGTTTTTTTAGTTTTTCTGCCCTGCAGCCCTCCGCCCCTTGCAAGCATCTGCTCTTTTGCTCTTCAAGCAGGCAAGATGAATGAAATCGATTTCATTTTATGTTTCGATTATACAGGATTCTCCCACCATTGTAAACCGTCACAATATATAAATTTCGCTTTGTTTTTTAGTCAATATATTGTAATCGATTTCATCCAGAATAAACTTTTCCCTTGTCCTTTACCTTTCGCGTTTCATGTTGCTCCCTCTTTTTTGCAAGGCACATTCATACTGTGGAAATTTCCTGTATCAGCAAAGCCCGTGCTTTACAAAGCCCCGGTACAGTCCGTCCTCTCCCACTGCCGGGCACACATCGTCCGCCATTTCCTTTATCTGACGGCTTCCGTTGGCCATGCAGATGCTCAAAGCCACGGTCTCAAGCATCTCCTTATCGTTCATGCTGTCGCCAAAGCCTACCGTGTCCTTTAAGGGAATCCCCAGAAAATCGCAGACTCTTCTCACGCCCCTTCCCTTGTCAAAGCTTCTGTTTATCACCTCTCCGTTGATGAAGCCATAGGCATCCGGCTCCTGGAGGCACAGATGAAACTCCTTCCCCAAAACCTGCTCCGGCTCCTGAAGCTGTTGAGAGGACTCGGCCATTATCACGATCTTATAAACCGGCTGTCCCTTATACTCCGCCATAGGGCGGATGTTCAAGGCATGCTCCACCTGTCTTCTCCACCTGAGAAGCTCGCTGTTGCCCCCTTCATTTTCATGACTTTCCAAAAACTCCTTAAACCCCTCATCCGTGTAGGAACCGTTCATGCACTCCACGGTCCTGAAAACTCCGTTTTTCTTTAAAACGTCCATAGCTCTCTCCTTCTGCTCTTCCGTCATGGGACAGTCGTAGATAACCTGGTTTCCAAACCGGATGTATCCCCCGCAGCTGGCCACCACCCCGTCAAAGCCGAAAGGCAGCAAAGGGGACAGCATATCATAGTTTCTCCCCGTACACAAAAACACACAGTTTCCCTTTTTCTGTGCCTCCCTGACTGCTGTCAGAGCCGATTTAGGCGGCACATTGCTGCCCGGCTCTGTCAATGTTCCGTCAATATCCAGAAATATAATCTTTCTTCCCATCTCGTCCTCCTCCAAAATCTCTCCGCGCCTTATCGGTCTGCTTTTTTGATGCCGCGTATTGCGCTTCTGTCCTTATGTTCTGTTATTTTCCTGTAGTTCTGTATGTAATCGATTTCACTCAAAAGAGCATATCACACCCTTGCTGTCTTATGCAAGCATTTTTCCTCTGTCAGATTTCACAATTTTTCAAATTCTTTTTGTCAGATTTCACCATCCGGGCAAAACTCCGCAATCAGTTCTTCCAATTTTCTCATTCTGTATCACCGCTCTTTTCCTACAATGCCGGATGCTGCATATAGAAAATCTCCTTCTGCCGTTCGATTTCCGTCCGAAGCTGCTCCTTAATGGGAAGATATGTCATATTTTGGGACATAAACAGCCGTTCATTGTCTTGCGGTACAGAATACCTGGAACACAGTACATGATGCCAAGAAAACAGACGATTGCCGCCCTCATTGATATAAGAGCAAAACATATTTTTTTCAATGCTGTCCAAAGATACATACTGGTCACGCTTTAATCGTGTTAAAATATTAGCACTAAAACCTGCCTTTTCTGCCAGTCCGGCGGGCTGGATGCCACGATCTTTCGTTAGTATTTGAAATGGGAAACTCTGTTTCAAGAAAAGTATATGAGGCCTTAAAAGCCCCGCTACCGGGCGCATTATAAAAGCAGGGAAAATCTTTATTTTTCAGATTCTTCCCTGCTTTCACATACGCGAATACGAAAACATTTTAAGAAAATCACAGATTCCGCATAAACGCCATATCCTCCTTCACAAACAAAAGGTTCATCTCCTCCCTTATAAGGCTTATCTCACGCTTCTGTTTATCCAACCAGCGTCTGATGGCATCATAGCGCATCACGCCTTTTCCCAGAGGCTCCGGCTGGTACTGCTTCCTTCTGTCCAGGCTGAAATCCTTGATATGCATCACATCCACATATTCCCCCACAGCCTCCAGCCATTCTGTCCACAGCTCATCCTGATTTGTGTCCTCCGGAAATTCCAGCAGATTGGAGCTGTCAAAAATCAGCCTCAGATGCTCTTTATCCCTTACCATCCGGATCACCTCCAGGGTGGTTGCAAGATCCGTTAAGGGATGCCACCATACCGGTTCCAGGGCCAGGCGCATATCTGCACGCTGCGCGGTCTCCATCACCTGCTTTATACTGTCCAGCATATAAGGCTTCCACTCCCTGCGCTCCGTATCTTTTAACCGCGGATAGGCCGTCTCCGTTCCCACCACACCGGCGCCCAGCTCCTTTCCCCAGACCAGACACTGCTTTAACATCTTTACCGCATACTGCCGTACCTGAGGATCTGGATTTCCCAGATCCATATAACAGCCAAGGACCGGAATCTCCACACCGTTTTTCTCAAAGGCCCGGCGCACCCGCTCCAAAAGCTTAAGAGTCACATCCTCATACCGGTCAATCTCCATGAATGCTTTCGTCAAAACTATCTGGGCCGCCCCATATCCCTCATCGTGGAGAAGAGCAGCCATCTCCTCTATTTTCCTTTTCCCATAATCATGGGCCCGAACTCCTATCTTCATCTGCCACCTCGGTTTCTGACCGTTTTGGTCCCCAGTCTAAGCAACAGTCAGATATCCCATGAACTGTCTGTTACCGATTTAATCATATTGTCCCGTCTTTGCCTCCTCAATCACCCGCAACAGCTGGGCCGTTGATTTCTCCATATTGTCAAACTGCTCTCCCTGTCCCTCCCCTGATGTCCGGCGCCCGGTGAGACCCAGCTGCTCCCACAAGCCGTCCGGCGGAACAAAGTCCGCCATTTCTCTCTTTGCCGTCAAAATCCCGGGAAACAGCCTTGCCAGCTCTTTAGCCATGTACGCCCCGAAAAGGCAGGCTCCGTACTCATTGGTATGAGTATAATCCTCCGGGTGAAAATAGCCACGGCAGCGCTCCATACCGTTTTTGCAGATAAAATTTACGGAATAGCCATGAAGATCGATCCAGGGAATCCCTTCTGATTCTGCCACATGAGCCACCGCCCCGGCATGGTCCGCCAAAAGATCCGCATAGCTTTTGTCCCGGTTCCAGACATTTCTTCCCAGAGGCGTCACAAGCACCGGATAAGCTCCCTTCTGCCGGATCTCCCTCACAAAACGCTCCAGATTCACCGGATACTCCCGGTCTGCCAAAAGATGCGGCAGCTTTTGGTCATTGTGCCCAAACTGAAAGAGACAGATATCTCCTTCTCGGATTTCCTTCTTTACAATGGCAAAATGTCCTTCCCGGCGAAATGTCTCCGTGGTCAGCCCGCAGTGGGCCTGGTTTTCCACCGCAAAATCCCCAGAAAGAAATGCCGATAAATCCTGGCCCCAGGCCCCGTAGCAGGCTCCGGGATGGTAGGGAAGCTCACTGGCATGATCCGTCACCGTGGAATCTCCGCACAAGAAAATTCTTGTCACCGGTCTTTCTGGCGCCTGCCACCGGGCCTCCACCTGCAGCGCCCCCGGATGCCTTGTGCAGAATGTGAAAAACAAGTGCTCTGCCGGATATATTTCCTCATGAAAGCGGGGAATAATATCTGCCAGAGACAAATAATATACCCGCTCCAGGCTCTCCCCGCATTTCATGGAAAGGATCTCCCGAAGCTGCTTTCTTCCCGTAAACAGATACAGCCTCTCTATGTCCTCCAGGGCCTTTAGGCGAATCCGAACCTCATAGATTCCTGCCGGCACTCGGTCCGACCAGAAGCTTACGGGAACCATTCCAAAGGGAAGAGAGGGAAGCGTCACATCAAAACCATTGGACACCTCCGGGATCACAAGACTACCCGGATAACCGCCTGTTTCCCGGATAAACAGGCGAAGGGGATTTTCCACCATGTTCTCTATTTCACACATATTTCCTCCCGATCCTCTTGTCATTATGTATCTCAGTCAAAATGTTTATGTCTCTTGCCCTTTACATTGCCAACGCCTCTGCCAAAGCCAGAATCGTCAGTGACTGGCCGTAAGCCATAGGCGCGATCAGAATATTCTTATAATGCTCCGCGTTATAGCCCATACCGGTTCCCCCGGACACATTGAGCACGGTCCCGTCCTCATCAATATTATTTAAAATTCCCTGAATGGCCTTCTCTGCACAGGGCAGATAGGAATCGTCCAGGATTCCATAGCGGATTCCCTTTAAGATTCCCGCCGCAATAGCCGCCGTGCCGGAGGTTTCCAGGTAGCTGGTACTGTCAAGAAGAACCGTGTGCCAAAGACCGCTTCCGTCCTGAACCGCCTTAAGCTTTGCCACCTGGGCCTTGTAGGTATCCACGATAAAGGTCTTAAGCCCTGCGTTCATGGTTCCCTCAAACATATCAATGTAGTCCAGAATCCCCAGAGTAAACCAGCTGTTCCCTCTGCACCAGAAGATCCCCCCGAAATTGTTCCGCTCATTAAAGGTCCATCCATGATAAAAAAGACCGCTCTCCTTGTCATAAAGATACTTGATATGCATCAGCACCTGATGGATAGACTCGTCAATCCAGTCCTGACGATGATATTTCTGCCCCATTTTATTTAAAAACAGGACCGTCATAAACAAGGTATCAATCCACATCTCATTCTCATTGAGCCGCACTCCCTGCCGATCCCCGTTGGCGCTGGTCACATGCTGAAATCCCCCTTCCTGCGTGCGGGGCAGACAGCACATCAGCCAGTCCGCCCATTTCAGGCAGAGCTCCTCAAACTGCTCGTCCCGATAATCCTCATTAAGCTCCGCAAGTGTCAAAAGAGGCGTGGTGGTGTTGATATTTTTTGAGGGCAGGCCGACACTGATGTTATCCTTAAACCACCGATACAAAAAATCCCGGTACTCGTCCTTTTTCATAATCCTCATGATCTTCAAAAGGCCATAAAGTCCTACCCCCTGGGGCCAGTCCCACTCATGGATTCCAAAATCCCGGCGGAAAAATCCGATCTTCTCTCCGCCCTCAGCCAACTCCTTCTCATCCTCCGGTTCCCCCAGATTCATAAGCTTTTCAATCACTAATCCCAGCTTTTTCTCCAGCTCTTTTTGATCTATATTTTTCATACTTCCTCCTTTTTTGTAACAAATATTGTTACTGTTCACATACGTTCTCAGCAACCTTCAAAAATTCATGAAAATCATCTTCGGCGATGGGATTTTTGCTTTCAATTTTCAAGCACGCTCTGGATTTTTTCTCCCGCATTTACTATAATATAGCATACAAGAAGTTTGCTTGCTTGCAAGGGCAAACTTCGTAAGCTAACGAGCAGCTTTGCTGCGAGTGATAATATAGCTTATCGGAATTTGCAGAGCAAATTTCGGTAAAAGGTGCGAAGCACCGTAAATCTGATTACAGGGTTCGCAAAGCGGTTCCTGTAATATCTTTAACTCACAATCACCCTGGAAAGGCTGTCTCTATGGAAAAAGTCACCTATTACGGCGAGACTGACGGTATCGCCTTAGAGCAAATGGTCCGCTACGGCAAATTTGACATGCGCGTCAAGCACTTTCACACCCAGTACGAAATCTTCTACATCATAGAAGGGGAGCGGGTATTCTTTTTCAACAACCGGGAATACATTGCCCGCGCCGGAGACCTGATTTTAGTCAATTCAAACTTAATCCACATGACCCGCTCTGTCTCCGGCTCCAATGACGGCCACAACCGGATCATTCTTTACATAACCCGGCAGAAAATGGAGTCCTATGATACCCTGTGCCCGTCCTTACAGCTGGTCCGCTTCCTGGACGACTATTACGGCATCTATCATCTGGACCGGGACCAGCAGGCTTTGATCCTTAATCTGTTCCGCACCCTGCGCCACTATCTGACCGACCGGGAGCACAACTACAAAACCGGCATTGACTTAGAGATCATGGCCTGGTTTTTCAAGCTGATGGCCTTCGTTCGCCGTCAGTGCCGGGAGATTCCCAGCGACACGGACAACCCCAAGTATAAGGCTGCCTACGGCATTGCCGACTACCTGTCCGAAAACTGCGAGCGGTCCGTCTCCCTAGAGGAGCTGTCAGACCGGTTCTTTTTAAGCAAGTCCTACATCTGCCGCATTTTCAAGGAGGTAACCGGCTATACCATCAGCGAATACACCAACATCCACCGGATCCGCAAGGCCAAGCGGTATCTGGAAGAAACAGACATGAGCATCTCACAGATTGCCAACGCCTTGGGCTATGAAAGCCTGACCTATTTTGAGCGCACCTTCAAGACCTACATGACCCTTTCTCCCTTAAAGTACCGCAAGACATTAAATACCGTAACCTACACCAATGTACCTTATCCCCAGTTTTCCTTACAGTCCCAGGGCAAGCCCTCCTGACAAAAGAAGATGTCCGCCATTGTCACAGAAGTCCCAGCACTCCCGGCAGCCACATGGAGAACGCCGGCACAAAGGTCACCAGCAAAAGCCCCGCCACAATCACCAGGAAATAGGGAATCAGCTGTTTGATCACATCCTCCACCGGCAGATGGGCCACGCTGCATCCCACAAAAAGCACGCTTCCCACCGGCGGAGTGATGGTGCCGATTGCCAGGTTCATGATCATCATAATTCCAAACTGGACGGAGTCCATTCCCAGGCTCCTTACCACCGGCAGAAAAATCGGGGTGAAGATTAAAAGAGCCGGGGCCATGTCCATAAAGGTTCCCACAATGAGAAGGATCAGGTTAATAATCAGCAGAATCACGATCTTGTTGCTGGAAATGCCCAGCAGCAGGTTGCTGATGGCCTGGGGCAGCCCTGTGAAGGAAAGCACAAAGCTTAGCACCGTGGAAGCGCCGATAATCAGCATCACGATGGTGGTCATCACCGCCGTGTTGGTCAAAATCCCCATGATCTCCGAGGGCTTGATGCTGCGGTACACAAACACTGCCAGAATAAAGGCATAGACCACTGCCACGCCGGAGGCCTCTGTCGCCGTAAACTTGCCGGACAAAATACCGCCGATGATAATCACGATCAGAAACAGGCTGGGCACCGCGTCCCATATGGTCTTTAAGGCCTGTTTTCCTGTTACCTTCTCTCCCTTTACCACATAGCCCTTCTTTTTTCCGTACAGAAAAGCCACCAGCATACACAATCCTGCCCACAAAAGTCCCGGGATCCATCCAGCCATCAAAAGGGCTGCCACAGAGATTCCACCGGCGGCTGTGGAATAGATAATGGGCGCCGTGGTGGGAGGAATCAGCTGTCCCACCGGAGCGGAGGCAATGTTCACTGCCGCCGAGAAGGTCTCGTCATAGCCATGCTCCTTTTCCAGAGGATTCATCACCCCGCCGATGGCCGTTGCCGCTGCAATACCGGAACCGGAGATGGAGCCGAACATGGCATTTCCCGCAACATTGGTCAGGGCCAGAGAGCCGGGAACCCGCCCCAGAATCAACAGGGACAGATTAACCAGACGTCTCGCAATACCGCCGCTGCTCATAAGAAGGCCTGCCAGAATAAAGAACGGAACCGCCAGCAGAGAAAAGCTGTCAATGCCTCCCACCAGCTTCTGAGCCGAGATAAACATGCCGAATCCCGGACTTAAGAACATGATAATCGTCACCAGCGCCGCGCTTATAATACTAAAGGACACCGGCACCCCGTAAGCCAACAGCATAAAAAACACAATGATTAAAACAATCGCTGCCTGAATCTGCATTTATTTTCCCTCCTTCTGTCCCTGATTTTCCGATACCTTTTCTGTGGGAACCCCTGCCGTCCACTGCTTTGCAAAGCCGTACAGACGGTTGACACAGTAGATCACCATCATCACGCCTCCCATGGGCACACACAGATAGTAAAGCTCCATGGGCATGTGCAATGCCGGCGAAATCTGTCCAGAGGAATTCATGGTCACAATCCATCCCCCGCCGATCATAACAAACACACTTAAAATCAGGATCAGGATCTCAATCCCGATCTTTGTCATCAGCATCCCTCTCTCGCTAAAAGACCGGGTCACCAGATTGATAGACAGATGGCTGTCCTTTCCGTAGGCATAAGGTACCCCTAACATGGTCATCCAGATCAGAAGGTAACGGAGAAGCTCCTCCGTGTACTTGCTGGGGCTGTTCAAAATAAAGCGGGTAAATACCTGCCAGAAACAGCCTGCCACCATAACCGCCACCACAACTCCCAGAAGAATCTCCAGAATCTTATTTAATATCTTTATCATCACTTACATTCCTTTCTCTATCCTCAGGCCGCAGCCGTTTGCATAGCCTTAAGCTGCCGCCTCAGACTTCCTTTCGCCTGCCCTTCTCACCGGGCATATTTCTGGATATCGTCATACAGCGCCTTGTAGCTTTCCCCCTTGGCACAGTAATCCTCATGAACCGGCTGCACCGCCTGGATAAATGCCGTCTTGTCGATATCCCGGTAAATGGTCACGCCGTGGCTTTCCGCCTCTGCGATAGCCTCGTCCATCATGCCGTTGTACAGGCTCTTAAAATTCTCATTGGCCTTCTGAATGGAATCCACCAAAAGCTTTTTCTGCCCGTCTGTCAGACGGTTCCAGGTCCGGGTGCTGATAATGTAAATATCCGGCGAATACTGATGCTCTGTGTATGTATAAGCCTTAACCAGGTCCTGATGGCCGTCCACCGTCAGCACCAGCTCCGTATTTTCCGCTCCGTCCACGATCCCCTGCTGTAAGGCGCTGTAAGTCTCGCCTCCTGCCATAGGTACCGGAGAGCCACCCATCAGTTCAATCATATCCATGGAGGTGGAGCTGGGCATAGAGCGAATCTTCTTTCCCTTTAACACGGAAGGGTCCGTGCAGGCTACATTTTCCTTTAGATAAAAATTCCGGGAGCCATTGGCATAATATCCGATGGCGATATAGCCGTCCTCCGCTGTGGACGAAAACAGCTCCTTCACTTTCTCGCTGTTCTCGCAGGCCGCATAATAATGCTCCTGGCTCTGGAACAGATAGGGAACCGCAAAGATGGAGTACTCGTCCTTAAATTGCCCCAGGGTATTAGAGCTGACCTTTGCCATGTCTAAAACTCCTGCCTGCACCATCTCAATCTCTTCCTTCTCTGTCCCCAACACCCCGCTGGCATAGATGGAAACCTTCAGCTTCTGGCTGGGATCCTCTGCCACAAAATCCGATATTTTAGCGATTGACCCGGCAATCTCCGATCCCGCCGCCTGGTTGTGGGCCAGCCGAAGCTCCAGCACATCCCCAGATGAAGTCCCCGCTACCGAGAAAAAAGTGGCGCCCACTACCGCAATAGCGGCTACGCTGGCTGCAATTCCAAGCGTTTTTTTCCATTGCTTCATATTCCTTATTCTCCTTTTCCTCTGTGCATTTTCCATGAAAAAGCCCGGTACTTTATCTAAAATGCACAATTTTTGTCTTGAAATGTCCTGCATGCCGAACCAATTTCGATGGTTTTAGTATAGCATATTCAAAAAGACCTTTTTCCCTTTGGATTGACAGGAATCTGCATTTTTCAAACTATATTGTACTCATTTTTTCCGATTCTTGCAGGTTTTCTCTTGACAGGCCTTCCTTTTTTTGAAATAAGTGTGCAATATAGGAGAAAAACAACTGGATTTCATGGCGAATTTCTATGTTTCTCACCTGATTTACTGTCCGGTTGGGCTTATGGGGATTTGCAACATTTAGATAAGATATCCTGAAAGACAAGCTTTAAATGCGGGTAGAAAAGCAGCCGGAAACTGCAACAAGGCCGCCCTGCTCCGGAAAGGAGCATGCGGCCCTGTTAAAGCTATTACGTTTTACCGAATGATTCTATTGTCCGGTTTCCCGGCATTCTCTCAAATATTCAAAAGATCGCTGTACTCCTTTAATGCCCCGTCCGTCTCATGAGCCAGCACCTTCTTGGCCAATACCTTTCCAAGCTGTACTCCTTCCTGGTCAAAGCTGTTTACATTCCACACAAAGCCCTGGAACATAACCTTGTTCTCAAAGTGGGACAAAAGGGCTCCCAAGGTTCTGGGATTTAACTGGTCGCCGATAATGATGCTGGAGGGACGGCCGCCCTCAAAATTCTTGTTGCGGTTCTCGTCCGACTTGCCGCATGCAAAGGCAACAATCTGAGCCGCCACATTGGCGCACAGCTTCTGCTGGCTGGTAGTGTCCTGAATCACCACATCCGTACCGATCTGATTGTTCTTAAATCCGATGAACTGGAGAGGAACAATGGAGGTTCCCTGGTGGAGCAGCTGATAGAAGGAGTGCTGTCCGTTGGTTCCCGGCTCACCGAAGATCACCGGACCGGTCTCATAACTCACTCTCTCGCCGAAGCGGTTCACGCATTTGCCGTTGGACTCCATGTCCAGCTGCTGTAAATGGGCCGGGAAGCGGCTCAAAGCCTGAGAGTAGGGAAGCACTGCCGTGCACAGATATCCCAGCACATTGCGCTCGTAGACACCGATCAAGGCATCCAGCATGGCAGGATTCTCAAACATGTCTTTGTTCTTAGCCAGCTTATCTTCCTCGGCCGCGCCCTCCAAAAACTGCGCAAACACCTCCGGTCCAAAGGCCAGAGACAGCACGGCGCCGCCCACTGCGGAGCTGGAGGAATAGCGTCCGCCGATATAGTCATCCATAAAAAAGGCTTCCAGATAATCATCGCTCTTGGCCAGAGGAGAGGTCTCGCTGGTAACCGCCACCATATGCTTGGATGCGTCCAGCCCTGCCTTTTTAAGCGCATCCTTCACAAAGGACTCGTTGGTCAGGGTCTCAAGTGTGGTCCCGGACTTAGACACCAGGATAAAGAGAGAATGAGCCACATCAATGGAGTTTAACACAGCCGCCGCATCATCCGGATCCACGTTGCTGATGAACTTTGCCTCCATCTTAAAGGTTCCCTGCTTCTTCGCCCAGTTCTCAAGAGCCAGATAGATGGCCCGGGGACCTAAGTCGCTGCCGCCGATACCGATCTGAACCACGGTGGTAAACTTCTCCCCTGCCCCGTTGGTAATCTCGCCTCTGTGCACCTTGCCTGCAAACTCCGCAATCTTCTTCTGCACCCCGGTATAAAAATCACGCTTGTCAACGCCGTCCGCCACAACCGCATCTCCCAATTGACCGCGGGTCATGTGATGGAGCACAAGACGCTTCTCACCGGTATTGATCACCTCGCCGTTATACAGAGCCTCAAATTTCTCCGCTAACTGGGCCTCCTCTGCCACCTTGGCCAGGGCCGCCAGCACATCGTCATCCACCTGCTTGGCCGCGTAATTAAAAACCAGCCCCTCAGCCATGCAAACGCTGTACTTTTTCACACGCTCTGCCCCGCTCTCCCCGGTCATCACCTGAACCAGATCCACCTGCTTGGCCTCCGAAAGCCCCTTAAAAGATGCAAGGGTATCCATATTGTTCCAGTTGATCATAATCTTGTCCTCCTTGATATTGATATAACCTATAACAGTTGGGACAATTATACTATTAATCCTGGTTTTATTCAAGGGAAAAATGACCGTATGATAAACTGGGTCATCATGCAAAAATGCCGGGAAATCCTTATTTTAGAGGGTACTGAAAAGCGGGATGTAAAGCCTTCCTGATTGCTCCGTTGCGCAGGGACAGCAGGTATGGAAATGATATCCCGAAGGGGGATTTACCGGACTGGGAATATCACCGGAAAGAACCATCCTTTTATGAGACACATGAATATCGGGAATGGGGATTGCCGACATGAATGGTATTCTCCCGATCCAAAGGATCTACTCCGGCCAGGCCGATGAAATAGTCAGGATATGTTTCCGTCAGCTCCTGTATACGGGCATTGTCCACGATTCCCACATGAGAATTGGCCTTTCGTCCGGACACCGCTCCTTTGTCAATCCCTGCCTCCCGCATTTCCTTTAAGATATCAGATTATGTAAAGAGACCGGAAGCTCCTGCCATCTGCCGCGCTGCCTGTGCAGCATCCCCGGCGACAGACGGCAAATGCTCCGATCCTTTCAGAATTTCCTTAGTGCAAAAACCTCTCTCCTGTGCTACAATCATTACCAGGATATTTTATCCATCACGGAAAGGGGTATCGACAAATATGAAAATGGGATTTGACAACCAGAAATACCTGACCATGCAGTCCGAACACATCCGGAACCGCATCGGCCAGTTCGGCAACAAGCTATATCTGGAATTTGGCGGAAAGCTTTTTGACGACTATCATGCCTCCCGGGTCCTTCCGGGCTTTCAGCCGGACAGCAAGCTAAAGATGCTCTTGCAGCTGGCCGACCAGGCAGAGATCGTCATTGTCATCAATGCCGCGGACATAGAGAAAAACAAGGTTCGTCACGATCTGGGCATCACCTACGACATGGATGTTCTGCGGCTGATTCAGGCCTACCGGGATCAGGGCCTTAAGGCGGAAAGCGTGGTCATCACCCGCTATGCCGGCCAGCCTGCCGCCGTTCAGTTTAAGACCAAATTAGAGAATCTGGGCATCCGGGTATACCGCCACTACACCATTGACGGCTACCCCCACAACATTTCCCACATTGTCAGCGATGAGGGGTATGGAAAAAATGATTATATTGAGACCACCATGCCCTTAGTTATTATCACGGCCCCGGGCCCCGGCAGCGGCAAAATGGCCACCTGCTTATCCCAGCTCTATCACGAAAACAAGCGGGGCATCAAGGCCGGCTACGCCAAATTCGAGACCTTTCCCATTTGGAATATTTCCTTAAAGCACCCGGTGAACTTAGCCTATGAGGCGGCCACTGCTGATTTAAATGATGTAAACATGATTGACCCCTTTCATTTAGAGGCCTACGGCGTCACCACAGTCAATTACAACCGGGATGTGGAAATTTATCCGGTTCTTGCCGCCATGTTTGAGGGGATTTACGGCTACTGTCCCTACAAATCTCCCACGGATATGGGAGTGAACATGGCAGGAAACTGCATAATCGATGACGAGGCCTGCCGGGAGGCGTCCCGCCAGGAGATCATCCGCCGCTACTATCAGGCCTTAAACCGCCTTGCCAGAGATGAGGGAAGCAAGGACGAGGTCTACAAGACAGAGCTTCTGATGAAACAGGCAAAGGTTACTGCCCTTCACCGGCCGGTGGTGGTAGCCGCCAATGAGCTTGCTGAGAAAAACCATTCTCCCGCTGCTGCCTTAGAGCTGCCGGACGGACGGATCATCACCGGGAAAACCAGTGCGCTTTTAGGCGCTTCCGCCGCTGCCCTTTTGAATGCTGTGAAGGAGTTGGGAGGCATTGCCGATGACATCCATCTTATCTCTCCTCAGTTTATTGAACCGATTCAGGACTTAAAGACCTGCTATCTCGGCAGCCGCAACCCCCGTCTCCACACGGACGAGGTGCTGATCGCCCTGTCCATGTGCGCGGCCACAGACCCCAACGCCCGCACGGCCTTGGAGCAGCTCCCAAAGCTTCGGGGCTGTCAGGTACATACCTCCGTGATGCTCTCCTCCGTGGATATCAAATTTTTCTCCAAGCTGGGGCTGGAGCTGACCTCAGAGCCGGTCTACGAGAGCAAAAAGCTTTATCACTGACATCTGCATATCCTGTGCTTTATCTGATCGGATAGAGCTCCAGGCGCATTACGGCAAAACGGCCGTGCCAGGTTTTCCCCTCTGGCACGGCCGTTCTTTCACGGATTCTCTCTTCTATTTTCCCTTGCTCTCTCCCTGCAGCCAGCAGGGATGCGTTCTAAAATATTCCTCCGCATATTGCTTATCCAGCTCAATCCGCTCCTTTAACGCGTCAAGGCCGGCAAACCTTTGCTCCGGACGGTCAAAGTCCAAAAGCTGCACCTCAATATTCTTCCCGTATATATCGGGATTTTCTCCCAGTCCCAATATAAAAGTTTCCACCCCCACCGGGTTTTCCCCCGTTATGGTAGGCTTTCTGCCAATATTGGTGACTCCGCCGTAATATCTGCCGTCCACCAGCACCCGGGACACATAGACCCCGAACCGGGGCAGATATTTCTCCGGCGGAGGCAGGAGATTGGCTGTGGGAAATCCCAGAACCGGAGCCCCGATATGATTTCCGTGAACCACCTCCCCGTGGATGGCATAGGGCTCTCCCAGCAGCTCATTGGCCTTTCCTATATTGCCTGCCTCCAGCTGTTCACGCACATAGGTGCTGCTGATATCCCGGTGTTCATCCTGCTCTTTCTCAATAATCACCGTCTCATAGCCATGCACCGGCCCCAGACGCTTCAAAAGATCCGCGTTTCCGGCTCTCTTATAACCAAAACCGCAGTCCCTTCCCGCAACAATGGCCCGGGCGCTCATCCGTCCTGCCAAAATTTCTGCCACAAATTCCTCCGGCAGCATGCGCGCCACCTGCTGATCAAAGGGATATTCCACCATGTAGTCAATGCCCATTTTTTCCATGTTGTTGCGGCGTTCCTGGTTGGTGGTGATGAGGGACTGATTTTTCCCTGAAACCACCCCTGCCGGAGCCATGTCGAAGGTAAAAACAGCCGTGGAAAGGCCCTTTTGCTCCTTGAGAGCCAGCATTTCCCGCAGCAGCTTTTGATGCCCCTTGTGGCGGCCGTCAAACTTGCCGATGGTGACCACCGTAGGCTCCTTAATCTGAAATTCTCTTGTTCCGGCGATTACCTTCATGAAGCTCCTCCCAGAAATAATTTCCGCGGCTGATACCGTTTCTTTTTCTCATCATATTCATAGACGCCGATAAAGCATCCCCCGCTGTCATAGACCCGGGCTTCAAAAAACAAATCCCCGCTCTCTGTCAGCTCCGGCCGGAAAGGGTTTCCGTTATGGACCAGCTTGTCCCCCTCTCCCCCGGCCGCCATTGACAGTCTGGGAAGCGACTCAAACACAGAATCCACCGGCAGTACATGCCGGCTAAGCTCTTCTAAGTCCCGCAAGCTCTCAATCTCATCAAGTCGCAGGCTCTCCTCTATGACAAACCGGTCCACCCGGGTCCGGATAAGGCTTTCCATACATCCGCCGCAACCGGCCTTTTTGCCGATGTCATGACAAAGGGTCCGGATATAGGTTCCCTTGGAGCAGGCAACGGTCATTGTCACCCGGGGCAGACAAATGCTCTCAATCCGGATTTTAAAAATCTCCACCGGGCGGGGCTGCCGCTCAACTTCCTTTCCTGCCCGGGCCAGCTCATAAAGCTTTTTTCCGTTGACCTTGAGGGCAGAATACATAGGAGGCACCTGAAGATAGGGCCCCACAAAGCTCATTACCGCCTCCCTCACAGCCTGCTCCATGGCCTCTGAGCTTTCCACCGGATGCTCTGTGAGAACCCTCCCGGTTATATCCTGGGTGTCCGTCTCCTTTCCTAAAAGCAGCACCGCCCGGTACTCCTTCGTCTTGTCCGTCAAAGCATCGCACAGCTTTGTCCCTTTACCTAGGCATACCGGAAGAACCCCCTCCGCCTCCGGATCCAGGGTTCCCGTGTGCCCGATTTTTTTCATCCGCAAAATACCTCTCATTTTCGCCACTACGTCATGAGAGGTATATCCCTTTTCCTTATAGACATTGATAATTCCGTCCATGCCCTTTATCTTCCTTTCAAGCTTCGCCCTTTCCGGTTATTCCCGTAGCCGAAAGCTGCTCGGCAATATGTATGGACAGATTATTAATCACGTCATGAACACTGCCGCTCATGGTGCATCCGGCCGCCCGCACATGGCCGCCGCCGCCAAAATAAGCCGCCACCCGGCTGACGTCCACCTGATTGCCGGAACGCATGCTGACCTTATACACGTGCGGATCTGTCTCGTGGAGAAAAATTGCGCACTCCACCCCGTCCGTGACCCGAAGCTGATCCACAATTCCCTCCAAATCCTTGCTTCCCGCGCTATAGAATTCCATATCCTTCTGCCGTACTGCCGCAAAAATGCATTTGCCGTCCATAAAGGAAATACTCTCCAAAAGGGCTCTGCCCAGGATCTGATTCTGGACATAGGTTTTCTTAAAAAAGCTCTCATCAATAATTCTTCCAAAATCAATGCCTCTGGCCATCATCTTTCCGGCCACCTCCATGGTATAGGAAGAGGTATTGCTGTTTTTAAATACATTGGTGTCATGGATAATGCCTGTGTACAGACATTCTGCCACCTCACGGCTGATCCGCTCCTCATCCAAAGCGCCAAACAATACCTCACAGGTGGAGCTTGCATCTGCCAAAACCACATTTTCCTCCCCATAGCCTGTGTTGGTTATATGGTGATCCAGGCAGATGCTGTGCTCTGCCTGGTCAAAATACACGGCAAAATCTCCCAGACGGGTCTTATCCCCGCTGTCCAGACAGATGCACAGATCGTAGATAATCCCTGTTTTTGCATCTTGACTGATTGTGTCAAAATACTTCAGATAGCTGAATTTATCCGCCGGCTTCTCCAGATAGACCTGAACCGTCTTCTCCGGATATTGCTCAAGCAGGTAGTTACAAACCGCCAGACAGGAGCCTACACAGTCTCCGTCCGGCCGCACATGTCCCAAAATCGCAATCTTCTCCGCTGCCTGGGCCATTTCCATCAGTCTGCTCATGCAATCACCTCCAAAGTTGTCATTTTAATGCCTTCTCCGCTACTGTTTTCAATCTGTGAATTTATCCGGCTTTTCTGATTCACCGGTCTATTTTGTATCGTCTGCCTCTTTGAAATCTCCCTCAGCCTCCGTATCGTCTGCCTCTTTAAAATCTCCCTCAGCCTTCCGTATCGTCTGCCTCTTTGCTTTCATCGGCAGCGTCCGCCTCGTCAGAAACCCGCAGATCCTTCGTCACCTCATCAATCAGCCTTGACATGTGCACACCGTACTCAATGGACTGGTCCAGAATAAAGCTGATCTCCGGAGTGTTGCGCAGATTGACCCGGCGGGCCAGCTCCCGGCGGATATATCCCACCGCGCTCTTTAGCCCTGCAATGGCATCCAAAGCCGCTTCTTCACTTCCCATAACACTGATGTATGCCTTGCAGTACTTCAGATCCGGCGTCACCTCCACGGAAACCACCGAAATCATAGCGCCTGCAACCCGCGGATCTTTGATCTCCCTGCGAATAATCTCGCTGAGCTCTTTCAAAACCTCTCCGTTGATCCGTGTATTCTTAATGCTGTTTTTCCGCATAAAATATCCTTTCTTCTATTTTGCCGGCAACCGGCGCCGGACTTTATCCTGCCGGCAAACCGGCGGCGGCCCGGATCCCCTATCTGGGAACCTCGACCATCATGTAGGCCTCAATAACATCATCCTCCAAAAGGTCGTTGAATTTCTCAAATACAAGACCGCACTCATAACCGGTCGCCACTTCCTTTACATCGTCCTTAAACCGCTTTAGGGAAGCCAGAGCTCCATCGAAGATCTGATCCTTTCCGCGGGTAATCCGGCAGGAACAGCCCCGCTGGAATTTTCCATCGGTCACATAGGAACCGGCAATGGTTCCCACACCCGAAGCCTTGAACAGCTGGCGAACCACCGCATGACCGATCACCTGCTCCTCGAAAACCGGATCCAGCATGCCCTTCATGGCTGCCTCCACATCCTCGATAGCCTGGTAAATAACCCGATACAGCCTCAGATCCACCTTTTCCCGCTCCGCAATGGATTTGGCGGTCACATCCGGCCTTACGTTAAACCCGATAATAATAGCGTTGGAGGCAGAGGCCAGAGTCACATCCGACTCGTTGATAGCGCCTACACCGCCATGAATCACCTTTACCATAACCTCCTCATTGGAAAGCTTTAAGAGGCTCTCTTTCACCGCCTCCACAGAGCCCTGTACGTCCGCCTTCACAATAATCGGCAGCTCCTTGACGTTGCCGGCCTTAATCTGGGTAAACAGATCATCCAGCGACAGCCTGGACTTGGTATCCTCCAAAAGCTTATTTTTGCTCTCGGTGATAAAGGTCTCAGCGTAGCTTCTGGCTTCCTTCTCATTCTCTGTTGCCATCAGAACATCACCGGCTCCCGGCACATCATTAAGTCCTAAGATCTCCACCGGCTGAGAAGGACCTGCCTCCTTCACCCGGCGTCCCTTATCATCCATCATGGCCCGGACCTTACCATAGCATGCTCCGGCCGTCACACTGTCTCCCACCCGCAAGGTGCCCTTCTGCACCAGAATGGTGGCCACCGGCCCTTTTCCTTTGTCCAGCTCGGCCTCAATCACAAGGCCTCTTGCCTTCCGGTTGGGGTTGGCCTTTAGCTCCTTCACCTCGGCAGCCAAAAGAATCATCTCCAAAAGCTCCGGAATTCCTTCTTTGGTGTGGGCGGATACGGGAACGAAAATCGTGCTGCCGCCCCAATCCTCCGGAACCAGCTCATACTCGGATAGCTCCTGCTTCACCCGGTCAACATTGGCGCTGGGCTTATCAATCTTATTGATGGCTACAATAATCTCCACCTCGGCAGCCTTGGCGTGGTTGATAGCCTCCACGGTCTGAGGCATCACACCGTCATCTGCCGCCACCACTAAAATGGCTATATCCGTAGACTGGGCTCCCCTCATACGCATGGCAGTAAATGCCTCATGTCCCGGGGTATCCAGGAAGGTTATCTGCTGGTCATTGACATTGACCGTATAAGCGCCGATATGCTGGGTAATGCCGCCGGCCTCCCGGGAGGTCACATTGGTGGAGCGGATAGCATCCAGAAGGGAGGTCTTGCCGTGGTCTACGTGACCCATGACACAGACAACCGGTGATCTGGGAACCATATCCTTCTCGTCCTCCTCGTCCTCTTTAAGAAGCTCGGCAATCACATCCACCTTCTCCTCCTTCTCGCAGAGAACTTCATAATCCATGGCAATCTCTTCTGCCTTTTCAAAATCAATCTCTGAATTTACGGTCACAATCTGCCCCTGCAAAAACAGTTTCTTGATAATCACAGAGGGCTGCAGCTTCATCTTGTCTGCCAGTTCCTTTATGGTAAGAACCTCCGGGAGAGTAATGACCTTCACCACTTCCTCCGCCGGCTTCTGGGCCGCCTTTTGCGGCATGGAAAGGGTATGCTTTGTGACCCTTCCGCCCTTGCTTCTCGGCCCGTCCTCATTCACATTCTTTCTGTCGTAACGATCATTTTTGTGGCTGTTCTTATTCTGACGGTTGTTGGTGGGCTTTGCCTGAATCGGTGTGTCAAAGCTTCTGGAGCCGGAATCCCGCTGGCCGGGACGGGCCGCGCCTGCGCGGGGACCGCCAAAGCCGCCCTGGCCTCTGGAAGCGCCTGCTCCAGGTCCACGATTTCCGTCTCGTTTTCCTCCGTCACGGCCTCCGCCAAAGCCGGTTCCACGGCTTCCGTCTCGGCCGCCGCCATAGCCTGCTCCGCGGCTTCCGTCTCGGCTTCCCCCGTCACGGCCTCCGCCAAAGCCGGTTCCACGGCTTCCGTCTCGGCCGCCGCCAT
>CAJUHR010000011.1:51193-51909 GCA_910586255.1 uncultured Lachnospiraceae bacterium
AGCCTGCTCCGCGGCTTCCGTCTCGGCTTCCTCCGTCTCGACCGCCTCCAAAGCCGGTTCCACGATTTCCGTCTCGGCCGCCGCCAAAACCGGTTCCGCGATTTCCGTCTCGACTTGCTCCGTCACGATTGCCGCCATAGCCACCGGCGCGACCGCCTCCGTCCCGGCTTCCTCCGTCTCGACTGCCATAGCCGCCGGTACGGCCGCCTCCATCTCGGCTTGGGCTATATCCGGTCCCCCGGCCGCCATCTCTGCTCCGGCCGGCATCCCGTCCTGAGCCAAACCTGTTTTCATCACGGCTGCCTGCGCTACGGCCTCCGTCACGGCTTCCGCCCTGGGCTCTTCCTGCATCACGAAACGGCTGTCCCTGAGGCCTTGTAGCCCCGTGAGTCTGCGAACCATCCGCTGACTGGCCCTGGCCCCTTGCCATCTGGGCCTGAGAGGCCTGTGGCCTGGACGCCTGAGCTGCCGCCCCCTGATCCTGTCTGGCCGCTCCTGCCGTCCCCTGCCCCTGGGCACTTGACCTGCCTCCAATGGTTCCTGCCACCAGATTCTGCCCTGAGGAAGCCTGGGCTTTTCCTGCCCCGGATGCTGCCCCCGCTGCTGTGCTCTGGCCCTGAGGGACCTGAGATCTTCCGGCCACCGATGCCGCCCCGGCCGCTGTGCTCTGAACCTGGGGGGCCTGGGATCTTCCGGCCACCGATGCCGCCCCGGCC
>CAJUHR010000011.1:52009-90568 GCA_910586255.1 uncultured Lachnospiraceae bacterium
CCTGGGGGGCCTGGGATCTTCCGGCCACCGATGCCGCCCCGGCCGCTGTGCTCTGGCCCTGGGGGGCCTGGGGTCTTCCGGCCCCGGATGCCGCCCCTGCCGCCAAACCTTGGCTCTGGGGGGCCTGAGGCTTAAGAACACCCGATGCCAAGCCCTGATCGGCTCTGGTCCCCTGACCCGGTCTTGCCGCTCCCGCGCCTGCCTGAGCCCTTCCCTGGGCTCCGACCCGACCCTGATTTTGCTGCTGAGTTCTGGGGCGGGCCGGCCTCTGTTGAGAATTTTGAGGGCGATAAACCGCCGCGATTTTCTTTTTCGGCGCCTCTCCCTGAGTTCCGGCCGGAGATACCTGTTTTGCGCCGGCGGCCTGTACTCCCTCTGCCGGGGTCTGGTTTGCCGTATTTCTGGCCGAAGTCTGGCCTGCTGCTCCGGCCGCCGGGGCCTGGCCTGTCATATTTCTGGCCGCAAGCTGGCCTGCTGTTCCGGCCATCAGGGTCTTTGCTGCCTCAGATGCCATCCTGGCTGTTCCTGCGCCAGCGCCTGTCTGGGCAGTCTTCCCTGCCAGTGTTTTCTTTACCATCTGTATTTGTTCTTCGCTGATATTGGAAGAATGTGTTTTCACATCCTGATTTTGCCTCTGCAATATATCCAGAACCTCCTTGTTGGTTTTTCCCAATTCTTTTGCAAGCTCGTTAACTCTCATACCCACTACCTCCGATTGTATTCATTTGTTTTACGATTGCCCCGGCGAGCCCTTCATCCACAATCGCCAGAGATGCCCTCATCTCCTTGCCCATTGCGTGTCCCAGCTCATCCTTTTTGCCAAAATAACAGATAGGAACTTTATAATAAGTACACATATTGGTGAACATTTTTTTTGTATTATCCGATGCTTCCTCCGACACAACCACCAGGCGTGCCTTTCCCGTCTTTACCGCCTTCTCCGTGGAAAATTCTCCACTGACAGCTTTTCCTGCCTTGGTAGCCAAACCGATCAGGTTCATGGCTTTCTGTCTGTTATCCAAGATGCTTCATCTCCTTTTCCAGAGCTTCATAAATCTCTTTGGGAATTGCCATCTTGAAAGACCGGTCCAGTCCTTTTCCCTTTACTGCTTTGTGAAAACACTCCGCAGACGGGCAAAGATAAGCTCCCCGCCCGTTTTTTCTGCCGGTGGCATCCAATGTAAAATTTCCCTCCGGCGTCTTTAAGATCCGAATCATCTCTCTCTTACTTTTCATCTCACCGCAGCCGATGCATTGTCTTTGTGGAATTTTTTTTGTACTCACCAGTTCCTCACTCCCTGTCTGTCATGCCGCTTTATTGGCTGTCCTGCTCCTCGTAATCCTCCACGGGGTAGTTTTCGTCTGAATATCCTTCTTCCGGATGTTTCTCCTCAGAGTAGCCTTCCTCCGAATATCCTTCTTCCAGGTAATTCTCCTGAGAATAATCTTCCTCCAGGTTTTTTCCCTCTGAATAGCCCTCCTCCTGGTACCCATTCTCCAGATGATCTGCCTCCAAATATCCCTCTTCCGGATACTCCTCTCCGGCCGGCGCAAGATCAAAATCCCTGGGCAAGTCATCATACACGCCTTCCTCCTGGTCATCAATGCCCATCTGTTCAAACAGCCCCATCTCTCTGGCCTGGGTCTCACTTTTTATATCGATCTTATAGCCGGTAAGGCGGGCTGCCAGACGGGCATTTTGTCCTTCCTTTCCAATAGCCAGAGACAGCTGATAATCTGGCACGATCACCTGTGCCTCCCGCAGCTCCTCATCTGCCACCACGCAGATAACCTTGGCCGGGCTTAAGGCATTTTCAATCAGAAAGGCCGCATTCTCATCCCAGGTAATAATGTCAATCTTCTCGCCTCTCAGCTCATGCACAATAGAATTGACTCTGGCTCCGTTGATGCCCACGCAGGCTCCCACGGGATCCACGTTGGGATCATTGGACCACACGGCGATCTTTGTTCTGGAACCTGCTTCTCTGGCAATAGCCTTGATTTCCACCGTACCGTCCCTGACCTCGGTCACCTCCGCCTCAAACAGGCGCTTCACCAGGTCCGGATGGGTGCGGGAAACGGAAATCCTCGGTCCCTTGGGCGTATCCTTAACCTCCAGAACAAATACCTTGATCCGCTCCGTCTGCTTAAAGACCTCCCCCTTCACCTGCTCCGCCTCGCTTAGCATGGCGTCCACACGTCCCAGATTGATGCTGATGTTTCTTCCCAAGTTCCGCTGCACAATGCCGGTGACCACATCCTTTTCCTTCTGATACCATTCGTTAAACTGCATGCTCCGCTCTTCCTCACGGATCTTCTGCAGGATCACATTCTTGGCATTCTGAGTGGCAATCCGTCCAAAGGATTTGGACTCAATGGGAAAGTGCACCACATCTCCGATCTCGTATTTGGGGTCCTTCATTCTGGCTTCCGCAAGGCTTACCTGAAGCACCGGATCCTCCACCTCCTCCACAACCTCCTTATCCGCAAATACGGCAAAATCTCCAGTTTGTGGATTGATGTTGACCCTCACATTGTCCGCCTTACCAAAATGATTTTTGCAGGCAGTAATCAGAGAATTCTCTATCGCCTCCAGCAGAGTCGCCTTGCTGATATTTTTCTCCTTTTCCAGCAGTTCCAGCGCCTCGATCAGTTCTTTGTTCATGGTTTTTTCCTCCTAAGACCCTTTCCTTTTCTAAAAGTCAAATGCCAGCCGGATCAATGCAATCTCCGAGCGGGTAAATACTTCCTCCCCGCCGTCCTCTGTCTCAATCGTCACCGTCTCTTTGTCATAGCCCTTTAAGACACCGGCAAATTCTTTCTGCTTACCTCTCGGTTTGTACAACCGGATCTCCACTTCCTCACCAAGGCTTCTCTCAAAATCCTTATCCTTTTTTAAAGGTCTTCCAAGTCCCGGTGAGCTGACCTCCAGCGTGTAGCTGTCTGCAATAAAATCCTCCTCATCCAGCCAGTCGCTAAGCGTCCGGCTGATCACCTCACAGTCATCTACGGTTATACCGCCTTCCTTATCTATATAGGCCCGCAGATACCAGTTTCCTGCCTCCTTCACATACTCCACATCCACCAGCTCAAACTGGTGCTTTTCCAAAAGCGGCAGCAAAAATTTCTCTGTCCTGGATTCATATTCCTCTCTTCTGGCCATATCATCACCTCGCTTTATCTGTCCCCATCCAAAAAGTAAGAGTGGACGCAAGCCCACTCTACCATTCGTCATTTATCATGTTATCGTATGCATTATAGCACCAGGAAATGCCAATTGCAAGGGATTTCTCACAGTTTTTCCGTTTTCTGTTCAAATAATGGGGATTTTCTCTTGTCCTCTTGTAAGACAAGATATATAAATGAAAAATTTCCCCTTTGACATCATCATTCTTTTGTATTATAATCCTTATTGTATGACAACACACTAACAGACAGGAGAAACAAATGATGCCTAACTCTGGAAATCCTCTTCAGGATCTTTTAAATATCCGTCCTCAAAAAAATATGTCTGACATGATATATGAAAAAATCAGTCAGCTTATTCAAAATGGCTCTCTTCCGGAGGGCTACACCTTTCCCAATGAGACTATTCTCTGTGAACAGCTGTCTATTGGGAGAAGCACCATCCGGGAAGCCTACAAGGCATTGGAATTCTCCGGTTATGTCACCCGAACCAAACGGGGAACCGTAGTCAACAGCTATGCCGTCATTCTGGAATCCACTCCCCTAAAGGCTGTCATTCGCGGAGCCAGCCGCCAGGATTTTCTGGAATTCCGTCTGATGCTGGAGGGACAGACGGCTGCCCTTGCCGCAGAGCGGGCCACCTCTGAGGAGGCTGACAAACTTCAGCAGCTTCAGGAAAAATTGGTTCTTGCCCGGCAAAACACGGATTATGATGAGATTGCCGCCCTGGACCGAAGCTTCCACGAGTCCATAGCCAATTACAGTCACAATCCTCTGATGATTACCTCCATGGCCGCCATTGCTGAGGCCTGTGAAAATGAAACCAGAGAATCCTTCTCCAGGCTTTCCATTCTCTCAGAAACTCTGGATCAGATGGTTTATTTACACCAGGCGATTATTGATTCCATCCGAAACCAAAGCCCGGGAGAAGCCATGACCCATATGCTCAATCATGTTGCCGGCGTCACCTGTTAATCCCAATCGAGCAGGGAAGGTTTCTCCATCTATTCGCCGTACAGCCCGTGCGCCACTTTAGTGGCATACTTCCTCTGCACAGGCCTGTCCATAAAAAGAGATGACCGCTCAAACAAAGCCGTCACCTTTTTTTGTTTCACTTGTTTTTCCCGGGCATGGCACATAACCCAGTAAATATTCCCCCTTAAACAGTCATTTTGTGGCCTCCGTACTCTCAGTATAGCCATCAATCAGCTTGACCGCACCACATATACAAGGATAATGACTGTCAAATTCCTCTTTCGTGGCCACCCGGAACTTATAATATTTCTCTTTTCTTATCTGTTTATACACGTCTGCCGGATTAAACCGCTCGCCAATGGCTTCCTGGTTAATCTCAAATATGCTTTCCTTCCCGTCCGCCTCCTGACAATAAAGCAGATAAAGCTCCTGTCCGTTTTCCTCGGTAATCTCCTTTTCCACAACCTGCACCTCTATGGATTCCCGGTCATACCGGGTGATCTTCCATCCCGGCTCAAACATCAGAACTGCAAGAATGATGATCACCGCCACACCCAGAACGATGTATCTCACCGCATCCATATCCATTTTCTGTTCCCGGTTCATATCTTCTCCTCCCAAACCCGCTTTGTAACAGATCCCCGCTTCCAGGGGCACATCAAAAATCTGACTACTCAGAAAAGCCCGCCATACAATTCAGCAGGCACATAAGCCCTGACCAGAATCCCATCCTCCTGGTACTCCTCCGAAATGAGCTCTCCATATTTGCGAATCTGCTGGAGCTTTCCGGCCTCCTGATAGGAAAATACCCGTTCCAGGTATATATTGCGGTTTCTCAAAAGCATCTCCAGAGTTTTCAAAAGCTCATCAATTCCCTGCCCGGTCTTTGCAGAAATCCGCAACTGATGGTCTGAGTGAAAATCTCTGGGCAGCTGGTCCTGGGTCTTCTGATCGATTTTGTTAAACAGAGTCACCAGAATCTTATCCCCCACCTCCAGCTCCCGCAGGGTTTCATACACCACATGCATCTGCACATCCATCTGAGGATTAGAACAATCCACCACATGCAGAATTATATCACTGTATTTTGCCTCCTCCAAGGTGCTCTTAAAGGCCTCCACCAGATGATGAGGAAGCTTGCGGATAAAGCCCACTGTGTCCGTCAGAAGCATCCTCTGACCACTTTCCAGTTCCAGGCTCCTTGTGGTCGGATCCAGAGTGGCAAACAGTTTATCCTCCGCTAAAATTCCAGCATTGGTAAGGCGGTTTAACAAAGTAGATTTTCCCGCATTGGTGTAGCCTACAATGGCAGCCACCGGCGTATGAGCCCGCTCTCTCTGCTTTCTCTGAATCTCCCGGTGGCGTTTCACCTCCTCAAGCTCTGCCTTTAACTGTCCAATCCTCTCATGGACCAGGCGCCGGTCCATCTCAAGCTTTTTCTCCCCCGGACCTCTTGTTCCTATCCCGCCTCCTAAGCGGGATAAGGAATTGCGGAGTCCCACGAGACGGGCTGCCCGGTATTTCAGCTGGGCCAGCTCCACCTGGATCTTTCCCTCGCTGGTATTGGCACGAGCCGCAAATATATCAAGAATTACCATGGTCCGGTCCATCACCTTTGTATCCAGGATATTCTCCAGATTGCGCAGCTGAGCCGGGGAAAGCTCGTCATCACACACCACCCCTGTGGCATTGAGCTCCCAGATTCGTTCCTTCACCTGGTCAAGCTTTCCCTTTCCCAGATATGTGCCGGGATGAACACTCTCCCTGTTCTGGATGATCTTATCTACCGTAACAGCGCCGGCCGTATCCACCAACTCTTCCAACTCATCCAGAGAGGCCATAGCGTCTTTCTCCTGGCTGCCAACGGCTATGAGAATCACCCTCTCTTCCACTTCTCCTGTTTCTATTAATTCCGCCATTCCTGCTCCTATCCTACAGCCTGGACGCGGGTTGTCTCTTCCGGACTGCCTTCCTCCCCGGCATTCTCTCCGTTGCCAGAGCTGCCCGCTTGACCGGTGCTTCCTGCCCCGCTTCCGCTTCCTCCATTATCGGTGCTTCCTGCCCCGCTTCCGCTCTCACCATTGCTGGTACCTTCTGCCCCGCTTCCGCTCTCACCATTGCCGGTACCTTCTGCCCCGTCAACGCCTGTGCCATCGCCGGCGCCCTCTGCTCCGTTGGTACCTTCTCCTGCTCCTTCCGTTCCCGCATCTGTATCACTGCCCTGACGGCTTCTCAAAAACACCAGCTCCCGCTCCACATTTTCATCGGTCCCGTATCTGGCCGCATAGGCCTCAAATAATTCCAGCGCCCGGGCAAATTCCCCCTTATTCTCCCACACAACCGCTTCGTTAAAGGCCAGATCCTGGCCGGCATCCCCTGCCGCCTTTCCCTTTTCAATCAGCTCTAAAGCCTCATCATATTCTCCTGCGCGGATCTTCTCCACAGCCTTTAAATTGTATATATAGCCGTCAATCACGCCAAGAGCCAGCGCCCCGTCATAGTCTCCCTTCTGTACCATACACTGGGCCGCGCCCTTTTTATAGTCGCTGTTATTCTCGTCTGATCCCATCAAAAGCTCATAGGTGTTTAAAGCCGCATCAAAAGATTTCAGACGATACTCTGCATCGGCCCGGTACAAAAGCACATTGGTCTCAAACTCGCCGATGTCTCCCTTTGACCACTCAAGTGCCTCGTCCAGCCGTTTGATCGCCTCCTCATAACTTCCTCCGTCCAAAAGCTCAATGCCCTCTCTCAGAAGCTCCTGTCTCTTTTTCTCCCTTTCATGGCGCATAAATCCATACACAGCACCGCCGATCAGACACAGAACCACCAAAACAAAAGTCACGAGAAGAAGCTTTCTCTGCCTGCGGCGTCTTTTCTTCCGTTCTCTGGCCCTGACTCTGGCCCGCTCATCCTCCATAATCCGGTTCCGGGAGCTTGTGATATTTCCATAGGAAGCTCCCGAACGGCCGCCCCTTAAGCGCTGACTGCCATTCTGTCTTGCCGGACTCCCCTTCCCATTCCTTCCACGAGTCTGACCGGCTCCTGCCGTCCCGCTCTGGCGGTGCCCTCCGGACGATCTTCCGGCGCTTGAGGAAGCTCTTGCCTGTCCCTGGCTGCGGCCTCCCTGCGAGGACCGGTTGGGATTATTTCTGATATTTCTCTCTCCATATCTTCCGTAATCGCTCACATTTATCCATCACTTTCTGCCGGTGCTTCCGATTCCGCCCCGGTCTTTATGTCCTAAGCTCTCCACTTCCTCAAACTGAAGCACCGGCTGGTGTTCCATAATACGAAACTGGCAGATCCTGTCCCCCTCCTGTATCCGCGTATCCCGCAGGGCATAGGCAGGAAAATACCATTGATCATTGTCTCCGCAGTAGCTCTCATCAATCACGCCCATATGATTAGTCTGGATAATCCCGAAATTTTTGTAGGTACTGCTTCTGGGCACCACATGAGCCTCATACCCTTTAGGGAGCTCCATGGCAATGCCCAGAGGAATCAGCTGAAACTCTCCCGCCTTCATGGTCACATCCTTCGCTGCCCGCAAATCAATCCAGTCTGATTTGCCGTCCACATAGGCCAGCCGCTCCATCCGGTCATTAAAATAGCGAATCCTGATCCTTGGCATCTGTCCTTACCCCTTCCGAATCTGTAATAAAATAGTAACATGTTATCCTGGTCAAGTCAAGGCGAAACCCTATCCGAATCGCCGTCTGAATCACCCTCCGCCAAGGGTTCCCTGTCACAGTCCTCAGGCTCTTCCCCAGGCTCTCCCTCGTCCTCCAGCTTCATCTTAAGTTCCGCCTCCACCTCCTGAATGATCTCCTCCTCCTGTTCCGGATTCATGCTGGGCAGATCCGTCATGGAGCTGATTCCGAACCGGCGCAAAAACTCCTCTGTAGTTGCAAACAACACCGGCCTTCCCGGCGCGTCCAGACGCCCCACCTCCCCCACAAGCCCATACTCCACCAGACGGTTGACCGCATGGTCCGAGGATACCCCGCGAATCTTTGAGATCTCCATCTTTGTCACAGGCTGCTTGTAGGCGATAATGGACAAGGTTTCCAAAACCACATCCGTCAGCACATGCTTTTTGGGGGCAGATGCCACCCGGATCAGATTCTCATAAAACCGGGCCTTTGTGCTCATCTGAAATGCATTGTCCAGCTCAAGAATCTGCATTCCCCGGTTTTCCATCTCATACCGCCTCTGCAGATTCTCAACCACCCTTCGGGCGATCCGATCACTCTGGCCGATGGCAATAGCCAGCTGACGCAGCTCCACCGAATTGCCCATGGTAAAAAGCACTGCCTCTACTATGGCTTCCCAGTCGCTCTCCGGGTACATTCTCTCAGGGGCCCCCGCCTCCGGGCCTTCCCCGGGCTTATCTGCCTGCTCTTGTGGCGCTGACGGGGCATCGGCTCTTATAAGACGTTCCGCCTCCGCTTCTGCCTCCAGCTGTGCCTCTGCTTCCATCTCCGCATGTCTCGCCTCAATGGCAGCCAGATCAAATTCCTCGTCCTCATTGTCAAACCAATTTTCCATATAGGTTACGCCTCTTTGCTCGTTCTATGTAAAAGTTCCCGTAATTTTTCGAGTGCCATGGCAGCCTTTCTATCCGTCCAGCCCCTCCAAATCCAGATCCAGCTCTGTCTCCTGGCCGTCCTCCTCCAAGATCTCAATGTCCATATCATCGAAAGCATGTTCCTGGGTCAGATGGATCTTTCCGATCTTCATGAGCTCTAAAATAGCCAGAAATGTCACCACCACCTCCAGCCTGTCCCCCTGCCTCTCCAGTATCTGACGGAAGCTGAAACGGCGGTGCTGCCTGGCATAGCCCATAACATCCAGAATCCTGCTTTCCAGGCTGACCGGCTCCTTCTTTATGGTGCCGAAATTACTGCGTATGGGGTCCACCTTATCCTGCTGCCGCTTCATCACAGACTCAAAGATCCGCTGAAGCTTTGCCAGCGTCAGCCCGTCCAACAGCTGATTTAAATCCACTGGCGGCTCATATTTTGCCACCTCCCTGGGCACTGTGGGCGTTTTAAATAAGACCCCCTGGGCATCCTCCTCCATATCCGCCAGCTCCTGTGCCATCATTTTATACCTCTTATATTCCAGCAGACGCGCCACCAGCTCTGCCCTGGGATCCTCCTCCTGCCCCTCCTCATCCACCTCCAAAGGTAAAAGCATCCGCGACTTAATGTCCAAGAGCGTTGCCGCCATCACCAAAAAATCACTGACAACATTCAGATCCTCCCGCTCCATCTGGCTCACATAATCCAGATACTGCCGGGTGATCTCCACAATCGGAATATCATAAATATCTACTTTATTTTTATCAATCAGGTGAAGCAGCAAATCCAGGGGACCTTCAAACTTCTCCAGCTTATATGAAATCGTCATATTTTCCCACCTTAGCAAAAATCCGAAAAACTATTCCTCAGTATAGCAAAAAACATAAGGGATGTAAACCATTCCTCAGGTTTTTTGCTAACCTGCCAGAATGCTAAGTTACAGTTCACGGGACAGGGAAAACAGGCTGAACGCCCGATGCTTCTTGTTCGGCGTAAGCCGGACAAGAAGATGCCCCCATGAACAGTAACGAATACTAAAAGAAGCCAGGTCCCTGTCTCCCCCTGGCTTCTCTCATATCCTTCTATATCACACCGCGCTCTCTCATTGCCTTCCGGGTGGTCTCGTAAGCATTTTGGACCACCCACCGGGGATCCTTCTGCCAGTACTCAGGCCGGAAAATCTCAACGGAGCACATACCCTCATATCCTATCTCCTTTAAGATTTCCAGAAAGCTCCGGATATCCACCACTCCCCGATTCACAAAGCACCGCTTTTCCTGCGTTCTTTCCCTTTCCGGCACATCATCTGCACTGTTGAGATGGATGGCAAAAATCTTATCCTTTTCCACGGATTTCATACCCTCGTAATCATTTTCTCCACTGTACAGATAAAGATTGTAAGCGTCAAAAACATAGCCCACATTGTCAAGAGCCACCTCTTCCACGATCCTCTTGGCATTTTCCACCGTGCGCACCGAGGACCGGGGAAAGCCCACCAGTTCAAAGCACAGCTTCATCCCATATCGGCTGCCGATTCTCCCCAGCTCTCTCAGCATGCGGATGCAGTTCTCATTATTCTCCTGTTCCGTTCCCGGAAACAACACATAATTGGGGCCGTCCAGAAACGGCGGCACCACAATCATGTGATGATTGCCGATTCTCTGGCCGATCTCGCACCCGTACAGAAACTGTCCCAAAAGAAACGCCCGTCTCTTTGGGTCATCATCCTCCCTCAAAAACTCCGGATACAGATACAGAGCATTGAAGGCGTGGGGCTTGAGGCGATGATGTGCAAAATAATCAGCCAGCTCGCGGATACTGTGGGCTCTCAAATACTCCATCAGCATATCAAACCGGATTTCTATGTAGTCAAAGCCGGCCTCCTCACAGAGCTCCAAATCCCTCTCCAAAGTGGAACAGCCCAGCCCGCAGGCCTCATTATAACAAATTTTCATGGCTCCTCCTGTTCCCTCAGCTCCGGAAATATCCGTACATTTTCCCGATCCAGCCAGGCATGTCTTTCGTCCAAGGTATACACAATATCCTGCCCATTATCTAAAAGACGCTGGGTCCACATGATATAGCCTGCATAACCTGGAGCCGTGGCCTGTGCGTGAAGCTGTCCTCCGGGATTGCAGGTAACGCTCCGGTTTAGCACCTTCACAGCCTCCTCCCCGAACTCTGCAAAACCGTATCCCTGCTCCGGAAAAAACTTGTAATAATAGATTTCCGGCTCTTCGTGGAGATGTGGAGGGAAGCAAGCCCAACAGCCTGGATAATTAACCACCTCCCCGCAGAACAAATTCGTCTGAGGACAGACAGACCGGTCAAAAAACACCCGTTTAATACGCTTTACCTTGCCGTCCAGCTTTTCCTCATCCACCAGCTCCCGGCACATCAGCTCCTCAGGACTATACAGACGATTGTCAAATATTTTCTCATTGTGAGTGTTGGCCACATTGATCTCCGCCGTACCCGACAGACAGGTAATCCTTACCCGGGTATCCCGATGTACATGAAGAACATAAGGGTCCTCCGTAAAACAGCTTTTCCTCTCCACAGTTTCTTTTTTCTCGTCCCACTGAAAAGAAATTCTTCCCCTGTTCAGACAGAATATATACTCCTCTTTGGTACATAGCTCATAGCTTTCCTGGCTTTTCAGCCAAATGACGCCGAACTCGGAATCCATCATTTCCGGATTCTTCTCCCGGCTGACATACTGGTTCCACTTTTGGGCAATCTCACCCCGCACTACTTTTATCATCTATCTCTCCTCTTATTTCGCAAATATACCGGGAAGCCACGTACCGATTCCCGGAACAAGACACAAAAGAATCAGGCATCCGAACAGCGGTATGTAAAACGGAAGCATGGCCCTGACCATTCTCTGAAAGCTGATTTTTGCCGTGTCCGCTATGACAAACAGACATACCCCAAAAGGAGGTGTACACAGTCCGATCATCAGATTTAAAACCATTATAAGCCCAAAATACAGAGGATCAATCCCCATGGCCGTGGCTGCCGTCAAAAGAACCGGCCCGAACACCAAAATGGCCGCAATGCTCTCCATAAAGCATCCGATAACCAGCAAAGCCACATTTACAATCAGCATAAAAATAACCGGATTGGTAGTCACATTGGCCAGCCACAGAGCAATGGCATTGGAGATGCCGCAACGGGCCAGGACCCAACCGTAAAATGCCGCGGCCGCCGTCACAAATCCGATGGAGGCCGTATCCCGGACAGTCTCTTTTAGAATCGTCCACAGCCTCTCTAAATTCATCTCATGAAAGACAAAAAACGAAACCAGCAACGCGTACAGGGTCGCCACAACCGCTGACTCCGTGGTGGTAAAAATCCCTGTCCATATACCCACCAAAAGAATCACCGGCGTCATCATGGGAATCAGAGCCTCCCAAAACGCAAGGCCAAATTCCTTTAAGGTAGGAAACTGCATCCTTGGATAATTGCGCTTTTTTGCCACCAGATACACGATAAACATCATGGACAGAGTCATCAATACCCCCGGAACCACGCCGCCCATAAACAGAGATCCCACCGACACACCAGAGATGGTGGAATACATAACCATGGGAACCGAGGGAGGAAAAATCGGTCCAATAGTGGAGGAGGCGGCCGTCACCCCGGCGGAAAAATCCACATCATACCCATTACTTTTCATGGCCTCAATCTCAATCTGTCCCAGCCCTGCCGCATCGGATACCGCCGTGCCGGACATTCCTGCAAAGATCAGTGAGGCAAGAATATTGGCATGTCCCAGTCCTCCGGGAAGCCATCCCACCGCCACATTGGCAAATTTGAAAATCCTCTTGGTGATCGATGAACCGTTCATGATCTTGGCTGCCAGAATAAACAGCGGAATGGACAGCAGCAGGAAATTCTGCAGGCTGCTGGTCAGCTTTAAAGGCATGGATATAAGCTGAAACCAGGATGCCACATTTCCCATATTAACCATAAATCCCACACAGCCGGTCACACACAAGGCCATTCCCACCGGCACGCCCAGAGCCAAAAGCACAATCAGTCCCAGCGTGAGAATCAAGGCTACGATTTGATACATGTTTCATCCTCCCTTCCCGTTTTTTCAGTGAGATATTTTTTCGTGTGAACCACCTTGGCGTACAGCATTAAGAGTGCCCCGATGAGCATAACCAGATACAAATAGCCATAGGTCAGCCACTCTACCGTGGGAATGGCCGCATGCCACTCAGAGAGCATCCGGTCATAGCAGCCGTAAATCAGAGTGATCAAAAAGAAATATATACAGATATCTTCCAAAATATTGAACGTCAGCATCCCTGCCCGTTTTCCCTGAAACAAATCCTTGATCATGGTAACCGCCATCTGACCATCCTCATAAATCAGAATCGGCGTTCCCAAAAATACGATGGTCAAAAACATGGCCCGGCCGATCTCAACGGTCCAGGTAGCCGGAATGTGAAATATCATGCGGGCCAGAATCTGAAAAAACACGGAAAATGTCAGCACGCAAAGGCAGACGGCACAAATGCTTTCCAGCAGCGCAAGCAATCTTCTCGTCATCTTTTTCCTCCTTCCATAACCGTCCAAACAACCCAAACGCTCACGATTGTTACGTTTTCTTACGGTCAGCGCAGTGAACGCGCAGACCTATCTGAACTGTTTTGGACGATCGTCTGTCTTATTACAAAGACCCTGCAAAAACAGGGTCTTTTATTGTGGGTGACAATCAGTTATTCTACACTGTTGACCAGATCGAGAAGTCCGGGCTTCCAGTTCTCATCATTGTACTTTTGAACCACCGGAGCAGCCAGCTCAATGAATGCCTCATTGTTGGGAGTAACGATCTCCATCCCCTCCTGACGGCACTTCTCCACATAGGTCTCATCCGGATCCGGATACTCCTCTGTAACCTTTTCCTGAGCAGCTGTCCACGCCTGACTGATAAGAGCCTGATCCTCCGCTGTCAGACTGTTAAACCATGACTCGGATGTGATATATCTGGCCAATGTAAAAATGTGAGAGGAAAGAATCAAATACTTCTGCGCCTCATAATATTTGTAGGAATAGATGGTCTCCGGAGGATTCTCCTGAGCGTCCACGGTTCCCGTCTTTAATGCCATATAAAGCTCTGAAAAATCAACAATGGTGGGAGAGGCTCCAAAAGCCTCAAATACAGAAACACGAACAGGAATGGACGGCAGGCGGAACTTAAGGCCTTTCAAATCCGCCGGCTCCACAATCTCCTTGTTGGCCGTAATCATCCTGGCCCCTCTGTAGAACCAGGCCGATGTAATGATTCCTGACTTTTCCTGAACCTCGGAAAATATCTGATCTCCATGGGTATTCAAAAAATTCTTAAAGTGATCCATATCCCGGAAGAGATAAGGCGCCTCCAGGATGGAATATTCCGGCGCATAATACTCAAAATCCTCGCATCCCAAAGCCCCCATCTCGATCGTTCCCGCATGAACACCCTCCGATACCTCTCTGGCTCCGCCGAGAGCACCGCTGGGATGGATAATCACCTGGATCCGTCCGCCGGAAGCTGTCTCCACATTGGTCTTAAACTCCTCCATAACCTGATGAACCGGCCCCTCAGGTGCAAAAGTGGAGGCCACATTGATGGTATAGGATGCTCCCGTCTCTGCAGTGGCTTCCGTCTCTGCCGCTTTCTCTTTATCCTCCTCCTGAGCCTTTGTCTCTTCCTTTGCCTCCGTGGCTGCCGCTGCCGGCGCCGCCGTTGTCCCAGGAGCAGCTCCTCCCCCGCCGCAAGCTGTCAGCGTCAAAACCATAGATGCCGTCAATGCCAGTGCCATGATTTTTCTCTTCATACCTTTATCCTCCTGATTCGGTTTATATGTTGACATTCTAGCATACTAACATGTTAGTGTCAATATCTATAATGCATAATTTTTATTTTATCCGGAGTATGCCCTTTCTTTTTATGCAAAATGACAGGGATAAAAATCCCCGTCATTTTTTTATCTGTCTATTTTATGATAATCCTTTAATGATGCACAAAATATTCCGGCCACATCTCCATAGCCATATTCTGATAATACTGCAGCTCCCGGATATGCTGCTGAAGCAATGTGACGGCTCCGTCCACATTCTTCTTTGCAATACAGTCCACCAGCTTTTCATGCTCCTTGACAATATGCTCCGCCCGGTCATTGACATTGGCCGTAATCAGTCGGATTCGGTCATAATGTCCGTTCATCTGAACCAGAAGAGATGCCGCCAATGCCTCTCCTGTGTCAAGAAATTCCATCTGATGAAAGCTGTTATCCAGCTCCAAATATTTTACATAATCCTTTTCCTTTAAAGCCTGGTACTGAGCTTCAATATTCCTCCTCATGGATTCGATGGTCTCCTTCGTTGCCACAGTAGGAAACTTTCGCATATTGGCCACCTCCAGGGCCTCCCGTATGAACCATTCCTGATACAGACGATCCACATCAATCCGGGATACGACCGTGGCCTTCTGAGGGGAAATCTCCAGCAGCTCTTCTCCCTGAAGCTTGATAAACGCCTCCCTCACCGGTGTCCTGCTGATATTCAGCCGGTTGGCAATATCCTGGGTGCTGATCACCATACCCGGCTTCAATTCCATGCTCACGATCTCATTGCGAAGTGTCCTGTATGCGATCTCACGCACGCTGTTGACCGCTACAACATACTGTCGTTTTTGCCTTACCATCTTATCCACTACCCCTGCGCCGATATATTATACAACCCAAAACCTTAAAGATATCCCGGAGAAATCCCCGCGAATCCCCTTCTGTCCCGGTTCTGAACTGTTACATATTCTAACATAGCTGGATAATTTATGCAAGCACACTGCATTTTCTGTAATATTTATAATAGCCTCATTGATTACTGTTTTGGCAGCTCTTCCCGCCGGCTGCACTGACTAAAGCAACCCGGACTACAGGAAAAATTCCATCCGCGTTCCCCGAATCCACCCCCGCCAGGGCAGCCGGTACACAAACTCTGTCAGCGCTGCCGTCAATACCGCTCCGCAGACCACATCAATCACCGAGTGCTGCTTCAAAAACATGGTTGACAGGGAAATTCCAAGCACCAGCAGACAGACGCCCCAACGGAGAAGAACCTTCTTTTTCAAAAACCGGGAACGGCACACCACCGCTGCCACTGCCGTGGAGCTTGACACGTGAATAGATGGACACACATTTCCCGGCGTATCCACAGCGTGAATCATTTTAACCAGATCCCCGCAAATCCCCGGCTCCACCACACCCGGCCGCAGATCAAGACCATTGGGAAATATCCAGTACAGGACAATGCTGACCGTCATTCCCCCAAACATAATCAGAAACAGATTCTGAAAATCCTCCTTGCAGGTAACCGCTGTGTACGCCCAGGATGCCGGCAGAAGAATAAACCACGTCAGATACAACACCACAAACTCCTCGCGGAAAGGAATCCGGTCGTCCAGAGGACAAAAAATCATATATTTGGGCGTCACCAGCCGTTCCGTAATATAAAACGCTGCCAGGAAGAAAACCAGATACCACAGGGCCTGACAATATTGGTGTCCGGCAAGCCAGCCCCGTATATCCGTCCTCTTGTATTCTCTGCTTACCTCCAGCACATCGTACTTTAGATTCATCTCTTTATCCGTCCCGTTATTTATTTTATTTCTCCGGGCAATTCCCAAAAAACCAGCCCTGCCACTGGTTCAGATCCGAGCCCTCATGCATCTGTACAGCCACGCTCCGGCATCAGCCTTACCACCACCACCTGCGGCTTATTGCAGAACCGGATATTGATGGAGTGTGTTCCCAGCCCCCGTCCCACAATCATGATTCGCCCGTCCTTCTTGAAGGTGCCTCCGCAGCAGGGAAGGAAAAACTGATACTGAGGCGTCATCACTCCCCCCAGCCCCGGGATCCGCACGGTGCCCCCATGGAAATGTCCGGCCAAAGTAAGATCCGCCCCCCATCCCGCGTAGGCATCCAAAAATAAAGGAGAGTGGGCCAAAAGAATCTGAAACCGCTCCGGATCCGCCTTTCCCAAACGGCGGGTGATGTATTCCTTTTCCATCCTTTTGGGAATTACATCCCGGTAATAGGCCTGGCTGATATCCAAGCCGCTGATGCGGATATCCTCATCCACCTCCACGGAGGAATCAGCCAGATAAACCACCTGATATTTTCTCAGAAGCCGGCGAAAATCCCGGTACATTTCTCCATAGCTTTCCCGCTCCTTCAAGAGCCGCTGCTCATGATTCCCGTTTCCATAATATACGGGGCAGAGCTCCTTTAGCCCTGCCAGAAGGCGCTCTGTGGCCTCCAGACCGGCAAGCCCCGGCTTAACCACCATCGTATCTCCGCCGATCAGGACAAAATCCGGCTGCTCCTGCCGGACTGCATCTAAAAGCAGCCTGTTTCCTTCTCCGAATTCCTTGTCATGAAGATCCGTGAGAAACACTGCCGTTCTCTCTCTCTTTATCCTGGGAGAACAGATCTTTGTTTCCTCCGCCACAAAATGATCCCTCTCATACTGAGACCGCAAAAGCCCCCCTGCCCCCAGGGCAGCCAAAGCTGGAAGAATCCATATGCTTTTTTTCACTCTCTCATGCCTCCGTCAGCCAGTCCCTCACTTCCAGAAGAGAGCCGCATACCCGGTCCACCCTCTGCCTAAGCTCCTCATCCGGCTGGGTCAGGTCCGGCACCATAACCGTGACAAATCCGCCCTTAATGCCCGCCTCCACACCGTTTAAGCTGTCCTCCAGCACCAGACAATTCTCCGGCTTCTCTCCCAGAGCCTCTGCCGCCTTGAGAAAGATCTCCGGGTTGGGCTTAGCTTCCTTCACCATGTCCCCGGTAATCACGTGATCAAAAAACTCATCTATTCCCGCCAGCCGCAGATTGTCCATGGAATACTCCCGGGCGCTGGCCGTGGCCATGGCAATCTTATAACCCTTTTCCCGCAGATAGGTCAAAAGCTCTTTTACTCCCGGCTTCACCGGCATCTCCATCTCCCGAAGCATCTTCACAAAAATCTCCTGCTTTCTCCCTCTCAGCTTCAAAAAATCATATTCGTCCCCGAACCGCTCCTTAAATCTTCTGGCCGCATCATTTGCATTGGCTCCCCGGATGGTGCAGAGGAAGGACTCCTCCAGATGAAAGCCCAGCTCATTCCCCGCCAAGTCCCATGCTTTGATGGATATCCTCTCCGTGTCAAACAGCAGTCCGTCCTGATCAAAAATTACCCCGTTGATTTTCCTTGTCTCCATATGTAGCGTCCTCTCTTGATTTTTCTATAGGATGGGGGCCTTTTTATGACCCCCTTCTCTCCCTTAATTTATTTCTGAGCAGTTCCTTACTGAATATAAGGCGCCAGCTCCAGCCGGATAAAATACCCCTGCTCATGGCTGCACACCGGACAGACAGCCGGCGCTTTCGTTCCCCGGAACACAAAGCCGCAGTTTAAACACATCCAGCCGGTCTCCACCTCGGATACAAACAGCTGATTTCTCTCCAGATAATCCGCAAACAGCTGGAATCGGTCTCCATGAATCTTTTCAATCTCCGCAATCTGAAAAAAGGATCCGGCAATCTTGGCAAAGCCCTCTTCCCTGGCAATATTTCCAAAGCTCTGATACACGTCCTGAAACTCCTCGTACTCATTATGTCTGGCCGCCTTCAAAAGATCCAGGCTTTTGTCGTACTGGTCAATGGGATAGGCCCCGTCCACATGGATATTCTGTCCCTTAAGCTCCTTCAGATGATCATAAAAAACCTCCGCATGGGCCCGCTCCTGCTCTGCCGTAAACAGAAATACCGACTGAATCACCGGCAGCCCTTCCTTTTTGGCCTTGCCTGCTGCCATAGTATAACGGTTCCTGGCCTGACTCTCACCTGCAAACGCCCGCATCAGATTTTTCGCTGTCTCACTGCTCTTAAAATCAATCATGGAAAATCTCCTTCTGAAATAAAAAATAATTGTAATTGGGATTCTCCATTAGTATCTCTGGTTTTTTCTAAATTATGATAGCTTTGCCGGCTTATGCCAGACTTTCCGTCTCAGTATCCGTTATCTGGATCTACTTCCGGCACTTAAACACCGGATCCGCCGGATAAATTCCCACAATCTTCTGCATAGTGCGCTGCACCGCATCCTGGGACTGGCGCCAGTCCGCGTCCCGGTTCCGATAATCATATTTCTCAATCAGCCAGTCAATGTCCTCCTGAACCCGGTGCAGATTTCTCTCCATAAGCGTCCCCAGCTCAGGGATCCATTTTTCCTTTTCCTGAGGCTTTAGCTTCTCCTCGCAAACCCTTAAAACATCTGCAAAATGATGAAGGCAAAAGCCCTTTGACCCCATCAAAAGCCTGCAAAAATCCGGATCATTGCGCAGCATATACACAAAGGTATCCAGCATCCGCCCATAGACCATCTCCATGCGGCCGCACACATAGCAGTGGCTCTCCTCGGACCGAAGCCATGTCTCGGCGCCGGAGGATGCGCTCTCCTGGACAGCCTTCTCTGCCTTTCTAAGCTTTCCGAAAAGTCCCGGCCCCTTCCCCGGCACATAGTGATCCATCTGTCTTTTCAGTTCCTGGTTGAGATACTCCAGACGGGATTTTAAAATCCAGGCATTTCCCAGATTGTTGCCGTAATCAAACATCATCTTTGTGTGGTGTCTGCAAAATCCTTTCTTGCTGGTCTCCCCCCGGATATCATCCTCCATATAGGAAGCGCCCAGCACAAATTCCAGCATCTCCTGCTCTAACTTTCTCTCCAGCCAGCAGAACAGACATTCATCCCCGGACTTGACTGCATCGGTTAATTCAATGGTATACAGCTTTTCCTTCATCTCATTATCCTCGTTTTTGTGCCGTTTGTGGGGCCGGCAATCCGGCCTTGCTGCGCCGTTTTTCAGGCTGTGCGGCATCTTTTTGTAACCGTTTAAGGGTATCCGAACTGTTACATCTTATCACAAAATCTGCCAAAAAAGAATACCAACTTATTCTTTTTACAGATTTTGTCTGTGTGCCCCGGCAAAAAACACGTCAAAGTCAAAAAGACGGCATAGCCTCCAGGCCATGCCGTCTCAAAAAACATTCCCAAATCTTCCTTACTTATACAGGTTTTTCATCAGCTTGCCAAAAACGCTTCATGAAGCTCTCCGAGCAGCTCATTTACATTCTCGCAGTTCTCCAATCCCCTCACAAGCTTCACAATTCTCTCAAAGGCCCCTTCCTTCACCGGACAGGCCGCAAACTCCTTTGTTCCGTTCAGCTTTTCCAATATCTCATCCAAAGACATGGGATTTTCCGGGCTTCCCTTCGGTATCACCACACAGCCCGGATGCCTCCTCTTTTCAATCGGGTTGCACACGGAAAATCCTACCTGCTCGGTTGTTCCCGCCTCAATGGAAAGAATCTCCTCCTTCTTAATATCGTGTTCCCTGACAATCTTACGGATCCCGTCAATACCGCTGTGGATATAGCGGCAGCAGGGTATGGCTGGTAGGCCAATTCATCGATATACCATTTTTTGCCCATATCTTTAAGAATCGTGTCACGATCATAGTTTCCTCTGAAGTATACCTGATAAAATCCCTCTCCTACCCAAATATGTTTATTGTCTGTCTTCATAAATTTACATTCAGCTTACTTAAAAGAACTAATCACTCTATTTTCTGATGAGAGTGCCGATGGAATAAGACTGGAGCCGCTATCTCTGCTTGGAGTCGCTTGCAAGCAAGATACACCTCGGGCGTTGTAATTCTCCTATCCTGTATCCCATGTATCTAAGGCTTGTCCGGTCTGCTGCATCTTTCGACCAGGCATTTTATTCCAAAAAACTAATAGAAGCATTCCGTGTACACATGAAAACGAAAGCCTGGATGCTATAAAAGCGGATTATGTCCTATATGACTGCGCAGACTGTTTGCCACATTTGACAGCTGTGTTGCGACCTCTCGTAGGAAATAGTATTTTCCATAAGCTGTCCTGCCAGTGCACTCGCGGTTCCTGTTCTGCTGTGGGATGCACTCCCAGAAACAGCCGGCACTCCTTTTCAGGAATGTGGACCTGTCCACCGGCGATATTTATATCGTAAAGGCGGAGTATACCATACAGGAAATTTATACACGGCTTATCCTCTACAATTATTGTGAAACCATCATGATGCATATGGTGATTCATCAAAAAGATACAAAACATGTTTACCAGATGCATTACATTTCAGCTGCCATTATAAAACTGCATCCCCTTTACGGATATAAAAGCACCTATTGTAAATAAAAGAACAATCAGTGCTATAATCCAATGTCTAAATAGATTCCCACTAAGCAACATTATCAATAAAATTCCGGCTCCTACACTTCCGGCGACAATCATAATCCCTTTCGCTCTCTTATCCCACATTAAATCATTTGAGTAATTTATATTTTGATAATTATATTGCTGTTGTTGTGGCATTCTTTGAACTTGTTTCTGTTGTCTTGCAATTGTCTCCCACTGCTTTGGTACGGATTTTTGTGCACTATTAGCTCTGCTTTACTCCCTTTTACCGCTGTCCGCTCCGTCACTCCTGCACATAAGCAATCCCCATCTCCTTCAGATACTGCTTCACCTCCCCGTCCCACCCCTGCTCAATCCGCTTGTCCAGGGTAAAGACATTCAGGGAGACGCCGGTCACGCAGCGCAGTATCTGATCCTCATAGCGAATATTCAGATACAGGCCCCCGACCTGCTCCTCGTTAAAATCCGGCTGGACAGATGAGAGGAACCGCTTCACCCCGGCCGGAGGAAGCAGCAAGGTGATACGGAAGCTTTCCGGCAGCCTTTTTCCCCGAATGAGGGAAAAACAGACAGGGCGCAAAAGCTTCCAGGGGGACAGCTCTCCGATCTGCTTCTCCTCCGTCTCCTGCTCGGTAAAATATCCCCGGCGGATTCTTCCGTCAATAGTAAACACATTAAATGTAGTGATCGATGCCTCCCGCAGCAGCCACTTATCAAAGCTTTCCCCCACAAACAATCCGGAGGTAAAGCCCTTTAAATCCTCAATCCGAAGTCCTATCATCCTTATCCCCCACGCCTCCGCTTTTCATTTAAATATAGTAATGCCAGTCATCACACTACTGTCCCATATAATCCTCATACCACTGAAAAAAATCAGCCGTAGCCGTATCTCCGGCAGCCGAGAAGGCAATCTGCTCCCAGACCTTCCCTTTAAGCTCCACCAGGTGCTCTACGGCAAACACGTCATAGATTTTCCGAAAAGCCTCATTTTTTCGCGTAAGAGCCATTTTCTTTTTCCTCTCCAGTGTCGCCTCCTCATCATACTCATCGATGCATTTTACAATGTAGAAGGAGTCTTCCTCCCGGATAATGGGGCTGATCTCTCCGGATGTCAGAGAAAACACCGCGTTCTCATACTCCTGAGACCGCTCTCCGCGGCCTATGGATTTCTCCACCTGTCCGTCCCCGGAAAATGTCTTTGCCACAGCATTAAAATCCACTCCCTCCTCCATAACCCGGGTGTGGATTCTCTGGGCCTCCCCGTTGTCAGAAAGCTGAATCTCCTGGACCGTGATCACCTTTGCCTCACTGTCACTGATCTCCAGATTCACATCCTTTGTCAGCTCATTGACTACCTTGTCCGCCCGGTAATATTCCGAATAAAATTCGTAAATCTCCTCCTTGGTAATCCCGGTGTAGGTCAAATCCGCCGCTGACAAACTGTCATAGTAATCCTCCGTAAGCTCCAAAAGCCGGTCCTTCTCCTGGCTTGTCAGAGTAATATTTTGCTCGTCTGCCAGAAGATTTACCGTCTTTAACTCCTGAAGAAACACCCGCACCTCCCCCAGAAGATAGTCCTGAAAGGTGGTTCCCTCCTCGTCAACAGGAATCTGCCAAATCTGATCCGTATATACCTTGCTGTAGCGGTTTTTCTCCGTAATGGCAATCAACTTCACCTGAGCATCAGAATACTCCTCTATGGTCTGCAGACCGGAGGCGGTCTGAGAGCTCTCCCCACAGCCGGCGATCATAAGCCCCAGGGCCAGCAGCACAGCCGCCAGAGGCCTTCTCCCCCGGCAGACTCTATGGCTCTTTTTTTGTCTTTTCATAGAAAAATGCCTCATTCCTCCACCAACAGCTTCAAAATCTTCAGCACGCCGTCTCTCACATTCACATCGGTCTGGAAACGGGCCGCCGCCTTTACCTCCGGCCTGGCATTTCCCACGGCAAAGCTGTAGTAGGCCTGGTTCATCATTTCAATATCATTCATCTGATCTCCAAACACCATAGTCTCCATTGGCGATATTCCCAGGCTCTCCTGTAAAAGCTTCACGGCCTCTCCTTTATTGACGCCCCGGGCCATACAGTCCATCCACATATCCCCTGAGATGGTAATCTTTAGCTGGTCCTTGTACCTTTCACGGATGGTTTTTGTGGCCGGATCGATATCCTTTGGGCGATAAGCGGAAACCTTGATAAAGGGCTCCTTCACTGCCAAAAGATCCTCCACCACCTCCACCCGAAACTGATAGCCATTTACCAGCCAGTCATAGACCGAGGAGTCCTGCTCTTCCAGATACACCACATCCGGGCCGCTGATTAAGGGGGCAAGCCCCTCCCTGCGAATCTCCTTTGTCATCTGCCGCACAATCTGCGGCTCTATGGTGTTCAGGTAGAGATTTCTCCCGCAAAGCCCTACATAGGCCCCGTTGTCTGACAGATAAAATATCTTTTCCTTGATAGGGTCAAAAAGTCTCTCAATGCTGACCCACTGACGGCCGCTGGCAGCCGCGTACTGCATTCCCTGAGCTCTGAGCTTTCGGATCACCTCAAACAGCTCCGGATTCAGTCCGTGGCCTCCGTCCGGCAAAAGTGTTCCGTCAATATCTGATACGATCAACTTTATCATAATCTGTTTTTCCCTTTTCTTTATTTCATGATACCAAAGTCAAAAGGTCGCGGCAAAAAACCTTTTGACACTTCTGTCATTTCCTTTCCGCAATCAATCTCCTGTCATTCTTCCGATGATCCGATTGGCCCCTTCATAGATTTCCTCTGCAGGCCTTCCCACGGAAAAATGGCCGTCCTCGTAGAGCACCTTCCCGTTGACCATGGTCAGCTTCACATTCTGCTTGCTGCCGCTGTACACCAGGTTCTTGACCGGATTGTTGAGGGGCTGCATGTTGGGCTGATTTAAATCAATCACAATCAGATCCGCCAGCTTGCCAGGCGCCAGGCTTCCGCAATCTGTAAGCCCCATGGCCCGGGCGCCGCCGGAGACTGCCATTTTTAACACCTCCTGAGCCGGCACGGCCGCCGCATCCTCCTCCCGAAGCTTTGCAAGGCCTGTCACCAGAAACATTTCCCGAAACATGTCCAGGCAATTGTTGCTGGCAGGTCCATCCGTGCCGATTGCCAGGGTTACTCCGGCCTTCATCATATCCGAGATCCGGGCAATGCCGCTGGAGAGCTTGGTATTGGAACCAGGGTTTGTCACCGCGGCCAGTCCCCGTTGCCTAAAAATCCGGATATCCTCATCGGTCATATGGACGCAGTGGTAGCCTCCTCCCCCGTACCGGAAGAGTCCCAGGCTGTCCAGATAGACAGTGGGCGTCATGCCGTGCCTGTCTATACACTCCTCCACCTCTCTGCGGGTCTCCGAGTTGTGAGTAAACACCGGGGCCTGATACTTTGCAGCCAGAGCAGCCACACCCTTTAGCAGCTCCTCCGAGGTGGTGTACTCGGCATGAAAGCCCAGGTGATAGCGGATCAGCTCATGATAATCGTTGAACCGTACATATTCCTGCTCCATCTCCTCCAGGGAGGAGGTGAAATTGTTCAGGCTGCTGACCAGCACGGTCCGAAAGCTGCAGTCCACCGAGGCGCGGGCAATCATTTCCGGCTGAAAATACATATCGAAATTGCAGGTGATCCCGCTGGTGAGATATTCCAAAATCGCCAGCTGGGACAGATCATAGATATCCTCCCCTGTCAGCCTAGCCTCCATGGGAAATACCTGCTGCTGCAGCCATTCCTGCAGAGGCAGATCATCTGCAAAGGATCTGAGAAAGGTCATGGCCGAGTGAGTGTGGGCATTGACAAAGCCCGGCATCACCAGGTTTTCCGCCACATCGATCTCACGGTCCCAGGAAGGAGCAGGCCTCTCCCCGGCCTGTGCCGGATCAGCCGCTTTTTCCCAGGCAGCTCCCTCTCCCGGGCAGCGGTCCTTCGCCCCCTGGCTACGGCTTCCTTCCCCCACATACGTAATCCGGTTTCCCTCCACCCAAACCTCTCCCCGGCGGATCCCCATATCTCCATCCATGGCCAGAATCCGTGCATTGTAAAAACGAGTATTCATCCCTTACCTCCATCTGATCTTCTAAACTCCCTTGCCTCCATCTTTGCGGCTGTCAATCCTCCTCATGGCCCGCAAAAATTATCCCTCTACCTCTTTCCCTTATCATAGATCTCTCCCAAAGCCCGGGGCGACCGGTTATACTTGGAAAAGAACACCAAAAGCAGAAGCGTAACCACATAGGGCAGAGTCATTACCAGATCCGAATAGCTGCTGGGCATCTTAAGCTTCTGTACCAGATAGTATCCCCCGGACCGGGCAAAGCCAAACAAAAGGCAAGAGCCTAAGGTGGGAAGAATTGTCCAGTTTCCGAAGATCAAAGCCGCTATAGCCAGATACCCGTAGCCCACATAGATGCTGGAAGAAAAGTTTGCGGAGATGGAGTAGGCGAAGCAGATTCCGGCCAGACCGGAAAGTCCTCCTGACACCATAACCGCCACCAGGCGCACCTTCCCCACATCCACGCCGGCCGCATCTACCGCATGAGGGTTATCGCCGCAGGCCCGCAGGTTCATACCGTACCGGGTCTTGTACATCACATACCAGGCCGCCACAGCCACCAGAACAATGATCATCTCAAAGGGATACAGATCCTTAAACACTGCCCCCAGCACCGGAATCCCGGACAGCACCGGCACCGTGATCCGGGCCGAAACCCCCAGGACAAATTTGTCCGATGCGGCCCCGAACACACTGCGGTTCAAGTACTTGGTCAGAAACGCGGTCAGAGCCATGGCAAGAATATTGATCACCACGCCGCTGATCACCTGGTTGGCCTTAAACCGGATGCAGAGAAGGGCATGAAGCAGAGAGTACACCGTTCCGCCTATGACCGCAAAAATAACAGCCAGATAGAAGGGCGCCTGGGACTGATCGGAAAAGCTGCCCGCCACCAGCACCGCCGCCAGCGCTCCGGTAAATGCCCCCACTCCCTGAAGCCCCTCCAGCGCCAGATTGGTGATCCCGCTCTTTTCGCTGTAGATTCCCCCGATTGCCATGATAAACAACGGAAGGGAAAAAGACAAGCCATCTATGATGATCCGTTCCATCAGCCGTCCCTCCTTTCCTCTTGCTCCTTAAGCTCATCCTTAAAACCCTTGACCTTGTAGCGGATAAACACGCCGCAGGCAGAGAACAGTAAAATCATGCCGGTAATCACCGAGGCGATCTCTGACTCCAGGCCTGAGGAGGAGCTCATGTATGTGCTTCCCTTGCTGATAATGGTGATCAGAAAGGAGGAAAAAATAATTCCCAAAGGATTGCTGTTGGCCAGCAGGGACACGGCAATGGCGTCAAAACCTGTACTGGGCAGCACCCGGGGCTGAATAGAGCCAAAATACCCCAGATAGTAGGTGACCCCGGCCAAACCTGCCAGCGCGCCGGAAAACACCATGGCCAAAACCACATTCCGTCCCACATTGATTCCCGCATACCTGGCCGCATTCTGGCTGGTGCCCACACATTTGATCTCATACCCGAACACCGTCCGGTCCAGAAGAAATTTCACCAGCACCGCTGCCAGCACCGCCAGCACAATGCCTAAGGGAATGTCCATCTTTAAATTTCCCACCGGCGTGTCCATGAGCGTCAGTCTTGCAGCCTTGGACACGGCGTTTGACTGGCGGGACACAGGATTCACATAGTAGGTGTTGATAAAAAAGCTGATCACATACTGGGCAATGTAGTTGAGCATAATGGAGGAGACCACCTCGTTGATGTTAAACTGATGCTTCAGCCATCCGATCAGTCCTCCCACCGCCGCTCCGGCTGTCATACCCACCACCAGCACCAGCGGCTTTGCCACCGGAGCCGCCAGGGTTCCATAGCCCACAACCAGGGTTGTCACAAAGCCGGCCGTCAGCATCTGTCCCGACACGCCGATGTTAAAAAGGCCGGCCCGCAGCGCCACTGCCACGGAGAGAGATGCAAAAAGCATAGGCGTCCAGGCATTCATAAAGCTGGTAAAGTCTGTCAGCATGCTCTTATATCCCGCATAGCTGGGCTTGGGAAGCAGACCGGAGCCCTGAAGCAAATTCTGATAGGCCGTCAGAGGATTCTTCCCCAAAAACAGAATGACCGCCGCCCCCGCAAGCAGGCTTAATGCTATGGCAAACAGAGGGATTGTCACCGGCTGGCGCTGCTCATTCCCCAGCAGACGAACCATGCCCCTCTTGAAAATAAGGCTACTTCCTTTCATTCGACTTCACCCCCATCATAAATTCTCCCACCTCATTGGCAGTCAGCTTCCTGGCATCGGCGATCTTCTGGATCTGCCCGTTATAAATGACACCAATGGTATCGGCACAGTCCATGATCTCATCCAGCTCCAGGGAGATGAGCAGAATCGCCTTCCCCGCATCCCGCTCCTGTATGATCTGCCGGTGAATATTCTCAATGGCCCCGATATCCAGTCCTCTGGTAGGCTGCACAAAAATCATCAGCGAAGATTTTAACTCAATCTCCCGTCCGATAATGGCCTTCTGCTGGTTGCCGCCGCTCATGGAGCGAACCACCGTGCTCACGCCCTGACCGCTGCGGATATCGTACCGCTCGATCAGCTCTTCCCCGTACCGGGCAAATTCCGCCTGATTGAGGATTCCCTTTCTGGAAAACGGTTCCCTGAAATAGTCTTTAAGGGCCAGATTTTCCCCCAGAGTAAAATCCAGCACCAGGCCGAAGGCCTGCCGGTCCTCGGGAATATAGGAGATTCCTTCCAAAGTTCTTTTGCGGATGCTGTAGCCTGTAATGTCCGTGCCGTTCAGCATAATTGTCCCGGAGGACGTCTTCATAAGTCCCGCGATGGCATCGGCGATCTCCACCTGCCCGTTTCCGGAAACCCCGGCAATGGCAAAGATCTCTCCTCCCCGGACAGAGAAGGACACATCCTTCACCACCTCAAAGCCGTCCTGATTCTTCACAGTCAGATTCTTTACCTCCAGCACGGTCTCACGGTACTCCCCCTCCTTCTTCTCCACAGAGAAGGATACCTCCCGGCCTACCATCAGGTTTGCCATGGTCTTTGTGGAGGTGGAGGCCACATCCAGCACATCCACCAGACGCCCCCGGTTCAGAATCCCGCATCGGTCTGCCACCTTCTTGATCTCTTCTAACTTGTGAGTAATCAGGATAATGGTCTTTCCCCCATCCCGCAGTCCCCGGATAATATCCAGAAGGAACTCAATCTCCTGCGGCGTCAGCACAGCCGTAGGCTCATCAAAGATCAGAATCTCCGCTTCCCGATAAAGCATCTTCAAGATCTCCACCCGCTGCCGCACCGACACATTGAGATTTTCAATCACATCCGCGGGATTGACCTCCAGCCCGTATCTGCGGGACAGCTCCTCAACCTTTCTGTCCGCCTTGCGAATATCCATGTAGGGAAGAATCCCGAAAAGCCTGTCCTTATTTTCCAGTCCCAGAATAATATTCTCCGTGATGGTATAGTTCTCCACCAGCTTAAAATGCTGGTGCACCATGCCAATGTTCAGCTTTGTAGCATAGCTGGGAGAGGTGATCCTCTCCTTTTTGCCCCGAACGATAATCTCCCCCTCGTCCGGCTCATACATTCCGAACAGCATGCTCATAAGCGTGGATTTCCCGGCGCCGTTTTCCCCCAGAAGCGCAAAAATCTCACCCTTTCTGATCTGCAGTGTCACGTCATCATTGGCCACAATTCCGGGAAACCGCTTGGTAATGTGGTTCATCTCAATGATATTTTCCCCCATGTCATCCCTCCTCTCTTTTTCATTGTTTTTTGTTCTTTCTGGTGTTCCCTCCGACCGGTGGCATCATTGACTAACGACAACGCGACCGATGGCAGATGTCACTGCCTTCCTGCGGCTCCCCCGTGCCACATCGCCCCTAAATGAAAGGATTCCGGCTCATAGGCGGCAGTTTGCAAATCCTACAAGCCGGAATTCCTGTGTTATTATTGCTTAGGAACTGTTAAACGGTTCCTTACTTCAATCCCGGAAAATCATCCGGCTGAATCTCATTAAAGTTGGCCGCCGGAACAATGGTACCGTCCTTCACCAGCCCATAGGCCTCATCCAGCTTTTCAACCGTCTCCGCAGACATCTGATGGCGTCCCTCGGCCTTCACAAAGCCGGTGGAATCCGTGTCTGCTCCCAGCAGCACATTGCCCCCTGCAAAGCTTCCGTCTGCAATGGCATTCAGCTGCTTCTCCACGTTCATTCCCATAACCTTAAGGCCGGAGGTCAGCATAATATTGTCGGAGCCGTTTGCGCCGTCATCATACTGATCCACGTCACAGCCGATCACCTTCACGCCGGTGGCTTCCTTGGCTGCCGTGAATACGCCGTTGCCGGAGCCGCCTGCCGCCACAAAGATAATGTCGCAGCCCTCATCGATCAGGGCCTTGCCCACCACCTTGCCGGTGGCCTCGTCTGCAAAGCTTCCCACATAGTTGCCGCCCACATTGGCATTGGTCACATCCGTTCCTGCATAGGAAGCGATCTCCACCACCTCGGCGGTGGCGCCTAACTTGGCATTGGCATAGTTCACGCCGGACTCAAATCCGTACTGATAGTTGACGTTGGACGGATAAGCAATGCCATTGACCACCGCCACCTTGCCGCTCTGGGTTTCTAAGGCAGCTGCCATTCCTGCAAAGAAGCCGCTCTCCTGCTCCTTAAACTGCATGGCGTATACATTGTCACAGGAAACCTCCGTGCCCTCCGCATCGGTAGGATAGGAGTCTACCAGCAAAAACTTCACATCCGGGTTGTCATTTGCAATGGCGCCGATGGCTGCAAACTGGAAGCCGCAGCACACAATCACATCATAATCTGCCACAATATCCTGCACTGCCTGGACGGCCGCCGCCGTGTCGCCGGTCTCCTCCCGGACCGGAGTCACCGTTGCATCGGGATGGGTCTCGATAAATGCAAGGATTCCGTTGTAGTTGTCCTCATTAAAGGAACCGTCATCCACGCCGGACGGGCTGCTAACAATGGCAATCTTCAAGGCCTCGCCTGACGCCTGGCTGTCCGCTGCCTCCGCCGCGGAAGTCTCCTCCGCTGCCTGGCTGTCCTGAGCCGCCGCCTCTGTCGGGGCTGCCGCCGTGGTGGCCGGAGCAGACTGGGAACCGCTGCCGCAGCCTGCCAGCAGACCGGCTGTCAGGGCCATGGTCATAACCGTACATAACATTTTCTTCATAATTACTGTTCTCTCCTTTTCTGGTAAAATCTATGGTAAAATCGTACCACCTTATTTGTACTACGGATTCCGACAAATTACAAGCTGTTTTCATTATTTTCCGAAAATCTAGTGAAACAGCGCTGCCAGGCTCTCCGTGTACGGAGCGCGGCAGATCCCCTTCTCCGTCACAATTGCATCAATCAGAGTATGATCCGTCACATCAAAGGCCGGATTGTAGCATTTGACCTCCTCCGGCGCCATGGGCTGCTCATAAAACTTCTTTTTGATCTCATCCGGACTGCGCAGCTCGATCTCAATATCCGCCCCGGTCTTACAGCTTAGGTCAATGGTGGAGGTGGGCCCCAGCACATAGAAGGGAATCCCGTAATGCTTTGCCAGAATCGCCACCCCGCTGGTGCCGATCTTATTGGCTGTATCCCCGTTGGCCGCCACCCGGTCACAGCCCACCAGGCAGGCCTGAATCCAGCCGTTTTTCATGACCAGGCTGGCCATGTTGTCACAGATCAGAGTCACATCGATCCCTGCCTTATAAAGCTCATAGGAGGTCAGCCGGGCTCCCTGTAAAAGAGGCCTGGTCTCATCTGCAAACACATGGAACTCCATTCCCCGCTCCTTGCCTAAAAACAACGGTCCCAGAGCCGTCCCATAGCGGGATGTGGCCAGCGGTCCTGCGTTACAGTGGGTCAGAATCCCGTCCCCGTCCTTCAAAAGGGAAAGGCCGTACTCGGAGATGGCCCGGCACATTTCCATATCCTCCTGCCGGATATGAAGCGCTTCCTGCTCTAAAAGCTCTAAAATTTTCTCCACACCCAGCTCTCTGTTCTTCACCACCACCTGCTCCATCCGCCTTAAGGCCCAGCTCAAATTCACCGCCGTAGGGCGGGCCGAATTGAGATACTCCTGATACTGACGAAACCGGCTGTAAAAATCCTCATAATTCCCGGTCTCTATGGACTTTGCCAGCACATAGATGCCGAATCCGGCACAGATGCCAATGGCCGGCGCCCCCCGGACCTTCAGCTCAAAAATCGCATCATAAATATCTCTGGCCGTCCGCAGAGTCAGATAGTCAGTCTTTGCGGGAAGCTTTGTCTGGTCAATGATAATCACCGCAGTCCCGTCCTCCGACATCTTTACGTTGTCGATATGAGTTACTTGCTTTAAATTGTTCATCAGGTGCTCCTTTTTATAAAAATTTTCCAACCGTTCCCTTCTCTCTATTTAACAAAAACACTTCCTCTTTCATAGGATTTTTTAGGAATTATAACTTTTCTATCTTGCAGGAATGCTTTTTTGTCTTTTTACTATAACTAATACCCACAGCCAAAACCCTTCCTGTATACTTTTGCTTCTCCCCAAGCTTCCCCTTGAATCTAAGTGCATAATTCTTCTCTTTAATTTGTCTGATCGCGGCATTCGGCGTACTTCCCACTTTCAATTCAATAATCAGAGCATCTGCAGTTTTTCTCTCCGGATAAAAAATAAAATCCACATATCCTTTACCGGCTTTATCCTCACGTTCCACGCGATATTTGTCTCTGGCAGCCAGATAGACCAAATTCACCACTGCCGACAATTCAATCTCGCTATTATAGGAAAAAACAGGGGATTCCGTATTGTGGGCAAACTCTAAAATTTTCGTCATGGTATCTGTGTCCCCACAAAGTGTCGCTTCCAACATTCTTTTTGACTCGTTGGCCAGACGATATACATACCCCATCGATTCCTTGTTCATGAGAAGCTCCTGAAAATTGTCCATCAGTTCCTTATTAGGAATAAAAACCTCTCCATCCTCATAGGTAAGCAGGCCATAGATCACCATAGCCGAATAAATTTCGTCTTTTGTATTCAGCTCCATGGAAACCGCAGCATAATTTTTGATTTCTGCCTTCACCCCTTCTCCGGCAGCCATCAGGACCAGATCGTCCCGAACATCATTAATATTATTTTTTACGTAAAAAAAGATTTCGTCATACGGCCCTGAACTAGTCCAATAATTAGCCAACTGATTATTAGACAATGCACACACGACCGAACGAGGATTGTACAGTCTTTCACCAGAGGCCGTATGATAGCCATCATACCATATTCTCAAATCCTGCCGTGTAATCTTTGGCCCTTTTGTTGTCTTAAGATAAACATCAAAGAGATCGTCAACCTCTCCCTCCGTAAAACCAAAAAAATTGCTGAATTTCTCCATCACACACATGTCATATTCCACGAACATATTCAATTCTGACCCACTGGAATATTTTGCAATTGGAAGTACTCCTGTCATATATGTCAGTTTTGCATAAACCTGATCCTTCAGAAGGTTTTTGAGAAAAGTCAGGTACTCCTGTTGTTTATCCTTTGAAATAAAAGGCATATGAAACACAGCATCCCATTCATCAATCACAAAGACAAAGGTCTCTTTTGTTTTCTCATATATAGTCAAAAGATTATCCCAAACAGTGCCTGCCACATCAATCCCTGTTTCCGGATAAGTTTCCGCCAGGTCTTGATTAATACCATCCTGAATACGATCAATATACTGCTCATAAGTGCTGCAGCCTCTTGGTACTCTGCTAAAATCAATAAAAATCACATTATGCTGATTAAGATGCCTTTTACAGCTTTCATTTTCTGCAATGGCAAGATTATTAAATATTTCACCGCTGTCTAAGGCCTTTCCAAAAAAGGCAGCAATCATATTTGCCATTACACTTTTTCCAAAACGGCGTGGCCTTGTAATACACAAAAATTTCTGCCCATCAATCTCCACCGCATTTAAAACATCTTCCAACAGGAAGGTTTTATCTACAAAAAACCGTGTCCTTGTAATCTGTCTCCATGTCTCAAAAGGGACCATACTGTTCAAGTATCTTCCCATATCCACATTCTCCCTTCCCGAATCTCAATCACCCAATCGCAAACCCCGCCTTAAACGCCCCCGATCCAAACGCCTCCCGCCAGTCCTTCAAAGAATAAAATTCTGCCGGCGGCAGCTTTACAAGCCCTTTCTCCAAAAGGCGCAGCGCCGGCTCAAAGGGGCCGCAGCGGCTTCCCTTTATGGTAATTTCATTGACCACGAACCGGCTCATATCCACCTGAGCCGTGCCTGCGTAGGTGCTCTTTAAGACTATCATCCCCTGCCTGCGCACCAGGGAGGAGGCCAGCTCTAAGCCGGAGGGCGAACCGGAGGCCTCCACAACCAGCTCAAAGGTCTCGTCAGGATTTCCGCCAGAGACAGATATCCCGTCTGCCAGCCGGGTCTGACCGAAGGGTGCAAACTGCTCCAGCTTTTTTTCATGCTTTCCGAAAATGGTAAGCTTTGCCCCGGAAAGCTGCAAAACCCCTGCAATCAGGTAAGCCAGCCTTCCGTCTCCGATGATTCCCACCGGCACATCCGGGCGGATGTGAACCTGTGCCGGAATCTCCAGGGCAGCCGCCAAAGGCTCGGTCAGCAGAGCCTTTTTCCCGTCCAGCCCTGCAGGAACTCTGTGAAGGAGATGGGTTTCCAGGGTCATGTATTCTGCAAAGCAGCCATCCTTCCCGTCCATGCCGATCACCCTTCTCTCCGGGCAATGCTTCTCTCTGCCGGTCCGGCAATAGATGCAGCGGCCGCATCCTGCATTCAGCTCCCCCACCACCATCTTCCCCGTCAGGGACGGATCCGGCGATTCCTCCACAACACCCACAAACTCATGGCCCATAATCCCGTGAAAATCCGGCCGATAACCCTTTAACACCTCCCTGTCTGTACTGCACACTCCTGCATACAGGATGCGGATCCGGCTCTCCGTATCGGTTCTTTTGGGGACAGGCAGATCCTCCCGGTATTCTGCCTTTTTGCCGTCAAAATAGATACCCTTCATTTTCTCACTCCTCATATCCGGGGATGACCACCGGAGTTCCGCTGATAACTGCCATGTGATAGATCCTGGCCGTATCTTCCACATACACACTGTTAATATAAGCCGCCTCTATGGTCTCTCCCACTGCCACCACCCCGTGATTGGCCATAAGGCATGCATTTTTCCTTCTGAGAATAGGCACTGCATTGAGGCCCACTTCGGCGCTTCCCTGGGTGGCGTAAGGGCTCACCTCCAGCTTTCCCTTCAAAAAGGGAATCATCTCTATGAGCACCACCGGAATCTCCTGGTGATTTACCGCAAAGCTGGTGGCAAAGGGAGAATGGGTGTGAACCACCGCACCCACATGGGGCAGGTGGCGGTAAAGTTCTGCATGCATCCTCCATTCGGAGGAAGGCCTGTGGCAGCCCTCGATCACATTTCCCTCCAAGTCCGTCACCACAATATCCTTCTCCTCCATAATCTCATAATCATAGGAGCTGGGTGTGATGACCATCCATTTCCGTTCCCGCCAGAACACGCTCATATTTCCGCTGGTGCCTGCCATCAGCTTCTCCCTGTACGCCTTTTTGGCGGTATTTAAAACTGCCTGTTTGAATCTGGACAATTCCTCCATTTTCCGATCTCCTTTTAAATATATCAATGCCTCTGCCCCTCATTTTCAAAGGTCTCACAGAACCTTGCCGAAAAGGAAGCCGGCTCATTTGCCCTGTTTAAATGGGAGATATCCCCCAGCCGCAGGGCCCGAAAACTGGCAATTCCCCGCTCTCTCTCCTCGCTGACCACCTCGCTCACCGAGGTGGGAGCCAGCGCCAGGGTATGCCACAGCACAAAAGGCGACATGCTCCACAGATGCGACAAAAGCACACAGGTGATGCCGAAATGGCAGAAAAAGGTAATGGTCTGCGTGCTCTCTGTCTCTACCCGGTAATGGCATCCCTCCCGCACATATCCGTACCGAGCCAGCAATTCATCCAGCTTTGACGCCACCGAATCATATAAGGGAACCAGATCGCTGCACCGGGCCGCCTCCGAATCACGCCACAAACGCCGGTCCAGATATTCCGGATGCTCCGTCCAGTAAGCGGGAAGCATGTCCCAGGCAATTCTCATTGCGTAGCGGTCCCCCTCCATTCGGGTGTCCCCATAGGCTTTCTTAAGCTCCTCCGATTGGTTGATATCCACCTTGGCCGGAAACTCCTCAAGCCAGTCCAAGGTCTCTGCCGTCTTTCCCAGCCTTTTTAAGGTATATGCAGCCGTCTCCTGAGCCCGGCCAAGCGGAGACTGATAGCAATCCCCTGTCCGCAAGTCTTCTGCCGTCTCGGAAAGCAAGGCCGCCTCCCGGCGTCCCTTCTCTGTCAGCGTGTCATGGATGTAATCCGGATCTCCGTGCCGGATCATCAAAATCCTCATAATTCTCTCCTCCCGTCCTTCCTCCTCATAAGCTTTCACCGTTTCCCGGACCTGCCCTCTAAAATTGTAACAGTTCAAATTCCCCGCCGCCTGAACTGTTGCCTAAAATTCTCTCAGCACCAGCTCGGTGATTCCCTGGTTTGTTCCCATCTCAATCCGCTTGACCCGCGGCTCACGCTCATATCCAAACTCCTCCCGGATCATGCTGCGGATCCGAGTTCCCCCATGAAATCCGTGGATAATCCGAATCCGGTACACCGAATTTCCCGCTGCCTGCACCTGCTTGCCAATGGCCTCATAAGCCTGCTGCCCGTTCATTCCATGGACATCCATCTCAACGATCCCGCCTGTCAATGCTTTTTCCTCCTGTTGGTAGAAATATATTCTTGACCCCTCACCTCCATTTTAGCATATGTATTTCTAATAAGCTATCTTTTTGCATAAAACAGGGCCAAAAATAGCAAAGAAAGGGAAGCCGACGACCTCTCCTGTCGCCGCTTCCCTTATTCTTTCCCTGTTTTAGCTTATTTCCTTCTACTCTTTCCCACCCGCAAATGAATCATTCATCGTGCTAACCATGCGCATCAGCTCCAGGCCGCTGCGAAAGCCCACATAGCGGTTTTTCGTGACTGCCCCGCGGACCAAACCCTGCATACTTCCATACAGACGCCTTTCCACCCGAATCTCTAAGACCGCCTCCCGGGGAATTTTCCCGGGGTATCGGCCGAAATCAGCCTGTTTTTCTGTTTCTTTGCGGCCATAGCTTTGTAAAATCCGCTCTCTTTCCCGGCAGCAGGCCTCTGATTCCTGATTTAAAAACCGCGGCTCCCACTCACGCCGCAGCCCTGGTATCAGGCTGCACAGCTCGTCAAGCCTTAGAACCATCTCCCCATAGCCGACAAACTCCACCGGATACTTTAAGAAGGTGCTTATTAATGCTCCGCGGGGGATATCTCCCTTATCCCCTCTTTGCATACACATAAGCACCGTAAGATTTCTCTCCCGGTCTCCTTGTCCTTCTCTACAGAGCATGGGCTTTTTATATGCTTCCTCCACTCTTTAGCCTCCCTCCAAAAGGGGGCCTTTTAAAGCCCCCTTTTCTTCACAGCTACTGCCTTTTTTCCTTCTTAATCTCTATCACTGCCCATGCCAGAATCATCAGACTGATAGCCGCCATCACTCCGTACAGCAGGGTCCGGCTCTCGTCTCCTGTCTTGGGAAGCAGTGCCGCTAAGGGTACGTCCTCCTGGGGAATGTAGGCCAGAGGCACATCCCCGTCTCCGATTTCCGTCAGATCCCCGGTAGGCACCGGCTCATCCGGAATAGGGGTGCCGCTTCTGCTCTTATTGGGAGTTCCTCCCCCTCCGCTTGGAGGATTGGGAGCATCCTGCACCATAAATTCCCAGTCTACCTTGGTCAGGACATCCGCATACTTGTAGGTTCCGTCATCCAAAAGTCCCAGCTCCGGATCCAGCTCAAGCTCCACCCGGATCTCCTCCTCCTGGCCTTTCAGATAAAGCCCGAGGGGCACCAGTCCCTGCATATCCGGCCGGTCCTCCAGATCCGAATAATGGTATCCTGTCACATCTCCGTCATAGATCAGCTGATTCCGGTAATACACCTTCATGGCGATCTTTTTCAGCAGCTCATCCTGCACCTGGGTCTGTCCCTTCCTGGGCACAATCCGCATATACAGTAAATATCTCCGCCAGCTTCCGTTCTCGATCCTCAGCCGGTCCGTATACTTTCCTCCCGGCACCATGTTCACAAAGCTCATAAACCAGTTGCCCGGATCCTCCATGTGCTTCCCGTCTTCGGTCCGATAGGGCTCATAGCTCATGATCCCTCTGTGTTCCTCAAAATAGAGCCTTTTTACAGATGTGGATTCATATCCCCCGTCCGTGTTGGCAATATATCCGGCTATGTACTCTGTGTACTTATCCTTGGAAAGAATCTGGTCCACGGCACCCTTGGTGGCCTGGACAGTCTGCATATTCACTCTCAGAATATAGGTGCTGCTGTCGTATCCCTTCTCCGAATTGACGGTGCTCACAGTGACTTTTTTATAACCGCCCTCCACCGTGTCGTCCTTCTCATAGTAGGTGTGATTGTGAGTGACCGTGGCCTCCAGCTGAGGATTCATCCGGACGCTTTCCAGAAGAAGAGGCGTGCTCTTTCCCGGATCCACCACACCCATGTAGTAAAAAGTGTAATTTCCCACTTCGTCCGGTTTCTCCGATACAAGCAGCCATTTTCCCTTTGCCTCATCCAGAGAATCGACTGTCCGGATCCCCGGCAGCTGCAGCCCCGGCTCCTCTGCCCGGTTCTCTGCCAGCACCACCACCGCCTCGGGATTTAAGTTCAAAACAGCGGCGTATTCCCGGCCGTTATCTCCGTCAAAGATAAGATTCAGAGGGTCTCCCTTTTCAATGATCTCTCCCTCCTCATCCCTTACCAGGGTTCCGTTGGAGACCGTGGCGTATTCATATTCGCCTTCCTCATTGGAAACCCATGCCTTTACATCCTCCCGCCGGAACCACTCCTGGTTCATGGTAATCTTGGCTATAACGGGAATCGTACTGTCATTCTGCACCCAGACGGCCTTCTTCTCTTCCTCCCCCGGCTCCCAACCTCCGGGCTGTTCAAATTCCTCCTGCAGCAAAGTGCTGTACTTTGCCGTCATATATTCGTTTTTTGCCAACAGCTGCTGCGACCATGCCGCCCAGGTGCCCCCGATCATAGTCACAGCCCCTATGGCCGCCAAACCTGCAATTAAAACTTTACTCTTTTTCATATCATCGTTCTCCCTGTGTCAATATGGTCCGCAGGCCCTTTGCTTTTTGATGCCTTTTCTGTGTCTTATTCCTGCTCCGCTTTCCCCGGCTTTTGCCGTGTTTCTGTCGGCTTTTGCTCCGATTTCTCCAGCTTCTGCCATGTTTCTACCGGCTTTTGCCCTGCTTCCTCCGGCTTCTGCTGTCTTTCTGCCGGCCTCTGCCCTGCTTCCT
>CAJUHR010000011.1:90668-101981 GCA_910586255.1 uncultured Lachnospiraceae bacterium
TGCCCTGCTTCCTCCGGCTTCTGCTGTCTTTCTGCCGGCCTCTGCCCTGCTTCCTTTGGCTCTTTCATGGCCTCGTCCTTTGCCATCTTGTCAACGGCCATTCCTGCCAGCAGGATAAGCACCATGGCAGCCACCGCCACCGGCTGCCGTCCTGCCGCCACAAAGTATCCGGCATAAGGGATACAAAAAGGAGTTGCCTTTCCCTCCACGTTGGCATAAGCTATCATCCCCGGATCCGGGCTTCCATTGGCATCCCCCTCTGTTTTAAATGTTCTCTCCGCCTCATACTTTTCCACCACCCGGTGGGTGATCCGCACATTTGCATCTTCCCCGTGGAAGGTGATGGGATCTCCCACCCGGATCTCCTCAAAGGATACCTGCTTGTAGTAAATAATGCTTCCCACTCTGTAAGCGGGCTCCATACTTCCGCTGAGAACAATCACCGGATGAAAGCCCAGCGCCAGAGGCGCCGCGATGGCCAGATAAGTGGCTATACAGACATATACGATCCCGGTGGGAATATTCCATATCTGCTTTATGATTTTCATCTTTCAGGTTTCCGCAGATTACGGATTCTGAGGCGCATCCGTACTGCCGTCATTCCCGTCACCGGTGGTCTGAGAGCTTCCGCCGCCGGTCCGAGCGCTATCCATCTGTGACTTTCCCGGCCACCATGCCCATCCCTCGGACTTGGCTGCCTGAGCGTCCTTTGTGTCGGCCTGGACGATCTCCACCTTAATGTCCAGCTCATAGTTGGCGCCCGCATAGCCCATTTTATCTTTGTTCAGCTCATCGGCTTTGTAGGTATAGATCGTTTTATTCAAATACTTCCCTTTGTCTTCCTCTGTCTCAGGGTCCAAAATATTGTCCGGAAGCTTTTCTCCATCCATATCTTGCCACTTGGAAGGATCAGGACCGGGATATGCCGGCTGATCTGCATCTGTCCCATCAGGCTTTTTATCAAGAACACAATACTTTTTGACCTCCTCATACAGTCCCATATCCGTATCCGCGCAGAGCTGTACGTATTCTAAAAGATTTTCCGTTGTCTCATTTGATTTTAACGGAGAGGTGTAATAGTAATATTCGTCCTGCAGATACCAGCTTTCCCCTGTAGAATCAGGATCCGTGGTCAGATTGTTAAATCCCTTAAAGACAACCGAGCCGTCTCCTGTCACCTGACCGTCATCCTTATTATTATTTGTCTTTGTCTGGTGGTTTCCCGCTATTGGCACTTCTTCATCCTTCACAGTGGTCTTTTCTGTGGGGTTGAACCTGCCGCTTTCGGAGGTTATTGCGCTTTCCGTTTCGCCCTTACGGTTGTTTCCTATGGGAAGAAGCACACCCTCCCCGCTCTTCCACCGCTCCGTAAACTTTATCCGCACCCACACGTCACCTTCGCCGGTATTTTTAGCATTGACCACCTTATCCACCTTAGCGCCCGGCTTCCAGTCCTTTCCTTCACTGGGATTGAACTTCTCTATGGTATAACTGTCATACCAGGTAGTGTCAAAAGGATTGGAGAAGGTCTGGGCAGTGGTGTAGTAGGCAAAGGATCCGCCTGCCACCGCAATCGCCGCAATCCCCGCCAATGCGTAAATCTTCAGGTTCTTCATAACAATCTCCTTTACAAAAATATTTTTCTCCTGTTTTGTTAATTGCCTGCTGCGATTGTCTCTCCCGGTCCTTCATTTCCTGTCCCGGTTGTCTCCTCCGGTCCTTCATTTCCTGCTCCGGTTGTCTCTCCCGGTCCTTCATTTCCTGCCCCGGTTGTCTCCTCCGGTCCTTCATTTCCGTCTCCGCCAGTCTCTCCCGGTTCTTCGTTTCCGCCCACGCCGGGCTCCTTCGGGCTCTCGCTGCTTTCCTCATTTTTCAGGCTCTCCGGCTCCAGCCCCCAGCCTTCCACGATTGTCTTGTCATAATTGTCACCGAAAATCTGCTCCACAGCCTTATCCGTTGCCTGCACGCTCTCAATGGTAATCCGAAGAACATAGCCTGCATCGCTGTAGCCCAGCTTTTCCTGTTTGCCGTCCTCCCCTGCCACCGGCTTGGTAACTGCCGTGGTAAAGGTAGATGCATTGGGCGGGGTTGCCATGGCTGCTCCCGGCATCTGCAGATCTCCCAGAGGCTTCCATAACAAACTCATGTTGTCCGGATTCACCTCCGGCATCTCCTCCTCTTCCGTATAATAGAACTGAGTTCTCACCATACCCATGTCCGTATCCTTATCCAGGGTTACGCTGTCCAGGAAAATTCCCGTCTCTTTCTCCGGCTCTAAGGAAAACAGATAATAATAATACCCGTCCGGCTGCAGCTCACTCCACTTTCCCTTACTTTCATCAGAAAATTTCTTATGAACCACGGACTTATCCTTGTCTGTCTCTCCGTCATACTGGTCTTCCTGCCAGACCGTCATGGTGTCTGTGGAATTTAAGGTCTTATCCAAAACCTCCTTGCCATCCTTGCTTCGGCTCCACATATCCTCAAACTTTACCCTTACCACCACATTCCGGCTTCCCGTGTTGGTCACATAGATATCCTTGTTAATCTCTGCTCCCGGCTGCCAGTTTTCGCCCTCCTTGGGCTTAAAATCCTCCACAACCACTGTGCCGTATTTGGCAGTGTCAAACTGGTTGTCAATGGAATCCGTCTGGGTAAAATATGCGAATGTTCCCCCAACCAACGCCACGGCAGCCACGCCCAGGAACGCCAATCCCTTTTTGCTCTTCATACCTTTTTCCTGCCTTTCTTAACATCCTCTCAAGTGCTTATACTCGTGAGCATACTTATTTGTCAAACGGTTGGGCTCACGGGTACAAAAGCTGTTTCTTACGACCACATTCTGCTTTTAGGCTTATGCAGACCAGAACCCCGGCCCGTATAAACGGTTACTGCCAGGTGACGGTTCCGTTCTTCCCAATAGCCGCCGTCACCTGTCCCTGCCACTGCTCTGCCACCGCCTTCTCGTCTGCCAGCACGGTCTCTCCCTTGATTGTCAACTGGAATTTCTTGTCGGAAAAATCCGAATTTAAGTGTTCGTCATTGGACATATTTGTCTCAAGCTTCACAGATTCCAAAACCTTGGGAGTTTTTTGCCCTCCCTTAAATACCTTCGTGTAATAGTAATAATCCACGCCTCCGGAGGACTTTTTGACAAAATCCCTGGGACAGGAATCATTGTTCACTTCCACCTTGTCGCCGTTGTTATCCGTCCAGTAAAGCTTTACCACATCCTTCACGTCCCGATTCCCCGGCACCTGCACTCCATCGGCCCATTTCAGCTCAAAGGAAAACCGCAGCAGCATATCCTGTTCTTCTGTGTTGGCAAACAGAACCTCCTTGGACTTTTCCTCCCCCGGTACCCAGTGATCCGAGGGATTGTATTTCTCAATCAACCCAATGCCCGGCTTCTCCACCTTAAACTCGTTCTGGAACACCTTCTGAACGGCATAGTAGGCAGCGGTGGCGCCGATCACAGTCAGAAACAGCAGACCGAGAACAAGCAGGATTTTTGATTTTTTATTGCTCAATTGTTTCATTTTTCCCCTCCTCCTCTACTTCCACCTTACTGTGCCATCCGCATCCACAACCTGCCCGACCCTTCCAAAAAGCGCCTTCGTTGCATCCGCATTTACCTCATCGCTGTTAAGTGTATTACCACCATCGCTGCACTGGACCACCTCAGCCTTAAAATAGAGGTAATATTGGGCATCCTTGTACTGCTCATCTGCATTCTCATTGTAAGTTACCTTAGTGAGAACCGGCTGTGTTTTCTCTCCGGGTTTCAATACCTTTTTGTAATAATACCAGCCGTCATTCTTTCCATCCCAGTCTTTCCAATTCCAATCCTTTATTGCCACCTCCCGGCCCTGGCTGTCCTTATTGGATAAAATCTGTCCGTCCGGCAGCTGCCAGTGCTCGGTGTAGCTTACCCGCAGAAACACGGAGGAGGTTCCTGTGTTTTCAAATTGAACTTCTTTGTAATCCCATGGCTCAAATCTCTCCACCACGGTCACCCCTGTTGTGTGGGACTTCATCTCATTGGTCACACTCAGATCCCACTCCTGCCAGGCGAAGGTAGTTCCGATGGCAGCCGCCGCCAAAAGGGCGGCTGCCGGAAGAATTGCCTTCACTCTTATTTTTTTTAACCAACCGTTCACTGCAATTCCTCCTTTACGCTAATCTTCTTTCTTCATCCAACTGCTTTACCTTCTCATCCGACTGCTCCGGCACAATGGCTGCCATATCGGCGGCAGGAACGGATCTGCTTCCTGATGACGGGGCCTTTGCCGGGAACCTGTTCATGGCGCTGGCCTCATCATGGAAATAATTCTTGTGCTCAAAGGTGTTGTGAACCACTACCACAACCACTTCCTCCGGCATTACGGTTACCGTATCCTTTCCTAAGCTTCCTCCTTTTCGGAAGCTTCCCGGTGCATAGGTAAGGAACGTGCCAGATTTTTCATATTCCTTTGGTACGATCTCATCAATTTTGTAGGTAGTCCCCTTTTCAGAGGTCAGAACCTCAATGTAACCGCTGTATTTCTTCTCGTCATGAACATTCAACGCAAGATCCGAACCGGCGTGCTTCAATGTCATACCGGTCTCCATACCACCTTTTCCCTGCTCCTTAACCGTGATGATAAATTCATCATCCGCCAGCCTGGAAGGCTCAAATCCCAGTACGTTTTTATCGGGATTATTCAGATTGTCAATCCACTTGGCAAACCGAATCCTGGCCTTGCGGCTGTACAAACCGGAATCGTGATACCGGGAAGTAAACACCTTGGTGCTGAGCTGTTTCTTATCAGGCATTGTGATAGATGGAATAAACGTCTTAACCAGCAGTCCCTCGTTTGGAACGGCTATGGCATCGGAATCAATGTTATCCAACATTCCCACATTCCGGGGGCTGGCTATATACTCGGTTAAGTCAATAGCCTTTAAGTTGGATGCATTTGCCTCCGCCAAACAGCTCTTGTCAAGAAATACCACCGCAAAGGTGCCGCCTTCCTTCAAATTGTAGAAGCGGTAGTGTCCCGGAACCTTCTCCGATGCCCCACTGCCCTCCACCGGCGACTGAGCCGTATAAGCTTTCACTTCTCCGGTGATCAGATTCATCTGCTGTCCTGTAAGCATTACAGCGTTTTTGCCGTCTGCGGTCCTATAATATTCATAGTCATCCAGATTTTCCGACCCGGCACTGGCGCCCCCTTTCAGCTTCATCAGCGCCACGGCCACATCATCCAGCGTGTTCTCCCCGTAATCCTGGATTCCGTTCTGGTTGGCATCCCACCATACAAGGCCTTCCAACTGACGGCTTACGATATAGCTGTGAGCGTGAGCTCTCATATACTGATCTCTTGTCAGGTGATTTACCACATAGTCGCCCTGCTTTCCGTTAGGAAGATTTACCGTAACATGCATTTTTAAGGTTTTACCTCCCGGCAGGGTTCCGTATGCCACAACGGCCACAATATTTCCGCCCTCCATTTCATCATTTGACGGTTCGGGCAGATTGGTCGCCACATAATTGACGGATTTGGAATTATCCGAGGCAGCCTTCTCCCGGAACTCAAGCTTTATCCAGTCCTTATCCTCTGCCAGATTGATGGGATTCTCTTTAAAATATTCGCTGTACACACCCCGGTATTTTTCATTGGTGGTGTAATAAAGCTGGAAATTGTCGTGAATCTCTTCCAGGGCATCCTCGCTTCCATAGCTGAATTCTGTCACCTGGACAGGTCCGGCAAAGCTGGAACCGCTGTGGTCTCCGTTAAAGGGAAGCCCATTGACAATGTAGCAGTTGGCAATGTCATTGACCGAATTGTTTCCTACATTCATGGTAAAGCCGATGGGCTCTCTCTGATCCACCGCAATCTGATCCGCAACCTGGGAAAGGCTGATGCTGCTGTCCTTTAAAACGCTGATCCCTACGGTCGAAAGGTTGCCGTTGGCGCTGGCCTTCTGACGTATATCCTCCGTAGTCTCAATGGTAGCTGTGACTGCCATGGAATCTCCGTCCTTCACATCCAAATCCTCATTGCCTGCAACACCGATCTCACAGGTGAAATAGATCGGATCCAAGGTCGTGGAATCTACTGCGCTGAACTCCACGTTGTTCAGGGTCCAGGTCAGTTTATAGGGAACCAGCACACCATCGCCGCGTTCTTTGTATTCAATCACCGGTTCTGTTTGTATTCCTCCGGTGATGGTCCCCTGCTCATTCTTCGTCTCATTATAGACGCCTCCCCAGCAGGAGGAGCCGGATATATAATTCAGCGGGAAATAAGGTTCCATAACCGGTTTGCCGTCAACATAGATAATGTTGCCTTTTTCATCTGTCTTTGCCTTCTCCGTGGGAAGCTCTGCCTGTATAACCACATTGGTCTTTATTTTAAGATCCTTGGAATCATCTCCTGTGGACGGTGTAAAGGTCTCCCGCACAATCGATGGATAAAGGACAAAATCTGCATAGCGCTGATTCATGGACAGGTCAAACTTCTGTTTCATGCTGCCGTTATTGCTCTTCTGGGCCACCTGAGTATTGATAGCTGACTTGTAGCTCATTACCAGGCAGGAATCTCCCCAGTGATCTCCTGCCGCGGGATCATCGCCGTATTGATTATTTACATAACGGACCTTCTTATAGGTTCCGATATTGCTGTCTGCCGGCTCTCTCTCCCTCTCTCCCTGTGCGGTGGCCATCCAGTAGGCCGTAGCAGGATAATCGCGCTTGTCTGTGCCGCCATATGGATTTCCATGATATTTTGTCCCCGGAGCCCATACGGTGCCTGGTGTCTGATCCGGGTATTTTATATTCGCCCCATGATTCGTCTCTCTTGTGGGGAAGTTCTCTGTCAGCCACTTATTGTACTGTTCATTTGTCACCTCTTCCCGAGTGCATGTCAGTCCCATATCCTTTATGACAGCATCCGCCACATCATTTTTGTTCCATGCAACCGAATTATGGGTAAGCATATACACATGTCCGGGCTTTGCAGACGCCTTTACACGCCCCTGTACATGCATATGCAGGTGGTTCATACCGGTCGTAACCACTCCCCGGTTTTCTACCAGAGCTGCCACAGGCACATATCCGTCCGCCCTCAGATCTTTCAATTCCTTGTAAAAAATCAAATCATCTGCTGTGGCCTCCATCATTTCTTCATCATACCCGTCTTCATCCGGCATTTTCCCCTGATGATTCCACCCGGTCTTATCCGGCTTGGCGCCCCACAATTGTCTTTTGGTGCCCCCTGTGGTCACGCCGGGGGCAAAGGAGGAATTGCCCCACATGTTTTCCGGTTCAAGGAACTGGTCGTCAAATTTTATAAGCTGATCATAGGCCACACTGGTATACATGCCTTCCGCAGCGTCATTCCAGATTACCTCCTCAAGCTGTATTTGCTGGCCTGTCACCGCCCAGTCAGAACCATTGTAGAAGGCACCGGGTGTCAGAGGGTCATTCCATTCTCCATTGAACTTCTGATAATAAATAGTATTGTCTATGCCGCCGGGCTTTAACAACGATAAACCTTGCGTCTTTTTGTTGTCATCAATGTTTGTCTCCCAGGTAACGACTTCTCCCTTTTTACTCTTCATTTTCAGGTTTTTGGCCTCTAAAATAATTGTAAAGGATCCGTTACCATGTGTTTGTGCAATGCTTTCACCGCCGGTTCCCCCATTCGCCATAAACGGCTGCACTGCCCAAACCTCGCCGGAGGAAAAATATGCGTTTTGTACGTTCCAGTAATTCTTTTTTATTTCGTTGGAACCTGATACATTTCCGGTTCCCAATATCTCAGGATCATAATAATCATACTGAGTGGTGGATGAACCGTTACACGCATAGGGCAGATGCGTCAGATCTGCTTCAAAGCCTGTCACCGTCACATGAAGGGTACCGTCTTCGTTTTTCTTATAGCTCCATACTCCGCCGTTTTTGCATCGGTTATAGGATCTTTCCCCTAGCTGTTCTTTATTGTGAGGCCCTGCTCCTGCTGCCGAATCCGATGTGGTAACATTCCCTTCCTTGTTGCTAAACCTTCGCCCGTCACTGTTTTCTCCGCCCTTCCATAAGTTCTCGTCAACACTCCAGAACAAAGGCTGAGGTATATTGCTGTGGTCAGTCTCACCGACCCGAAATACAGATGACACTGCAAGGTCAAATTCTATAGGCGTGTTTTCATCCGGAAGCTCCACTCCTCTGAGGCCTAAATCCGGACTCTTTCCGACAATCTGCAGATTAACACCAAAGGCTCCCAGCCGTCCGTATACATCTCCTTTGCCCTTATTGGCCGCACCTTCTTTTCCGGTATTGAAATCAAACGTGCCAAGAAGCTGATTCTGTTCATTAGAACCCTCAAGAACCTGAATATTAAACCGGGGAGCCGCGCTGACCGTCACCTTATCCGGCACAATCGTCTGATACTCCTGCACGCCCTTATGATGATGGCATGTGGTTTTTGTGGTACCGGTGGGATCCACCAGCTCCCTGGAAGGAATCCTCACCGCATATTCCTTCCCGTCTCCATCGCTGTCATCGTTCACCCAGGTCTCCGTCCTGTCCTCAAAGAACTTATCGCCTCCCACATCATTTCCCTCCAGCCAGTAGGTGAATCTGGGCTGAAGCGTATCGCCGTTGTGCATCTTATATACGCGGATAACCACGCCCAATTCCTGATAGCTGGCGCCGATGGCCGCAGGATTCTCATCCGTGGGAGTCAGGATAAAGCTTCCCCGCATAACCTGACCGGTTACCTTACCGTTTCCGTCCTTGATCTCATCAATCTCGTAATAGCAGCTTTCCTTGGTGTCCGGCCACATCATCGTATCCGGTTCAAACTGAGCCTGCTCCTTGGATACCGGCAGGTAATACTGGAAATAAAGTCTTCCCCGCTTATAGCCGGCCGGATACTCTGCATTGGGATGCATACCCGTATAGAACATGGTCTTGTAGGAGACAATATCATAGGTACGCACAACCTTGTTGGTAGCGCTGCTGTCATTGCCGGCATCATCATTATTGTCAAAGGGAGCAGAGCCTGTAACAATGGCGCTTTCCGTTTTGGTCTCCCCATCAATCCTGTCTGCCATCCCGGCCCGGGTAATGTAAGCCTCGTCCCTTTCCAGCACTGCCGCCACATCGCCGGCCTCCGCCACCATCAGCCAGACAGTCTTTGCGTTTAAGGCTCTTCCTGTCACGGTATCATAAGCCTCATAGGTAATCACATATTTTCTTCTGGCCGGATTCAGATGAAGTACCGTATCAACACCGTTCCAGGTATATCCATCATCCGGAATATATTTCATACCGGTAGCATCCGGTTTCTCTCTGGTGATGCTCTGGATACGGACCCCGACCGGATTGCCTGCTCCCGGGCCCTCTATAACCGAATCGTACTTTACGGTCACCCCTTCCAGAATATCCGGATCCTCATACCCCTCTCCTGAAAATACGGTTCCCTCCAGCTTAGGAGTAATCACATAACGCTCGTCATATTCCTCTGCCGCGCTGGCAACCCCGAAGGTTCCCACTGCCTGGTACAGATTCTCCGTCTCCTCATTCAGGGACATCATGGCAATTCCGTCTGTCTCAACTCCCTCGGCTGCCAAAATGCTCTTGGCCGCATCAATATTCCTGTCCTCGTAGGCGTAGGTCACATTGTAGGAAATCTCCACATTTTCCTGAGGCTCCTCCGGCACAATCCGCAGCTCCTCTGCCTCATTGACAGCTCCGTCCCAGATAATCTGGCTCTCGTCCGTTCCGTCCGATCCCGTCATCATCCGTACTACCTGGTTGATCCCCACAGGCACGGTTACTTCTTCTTTGCCCTCCGGGCTGGCCGAAACCACCTCCGCCATCTCCACCAGGCTCTCGTATGTATACTCTTCGCCTGCCACCAGGTTCTCTTCCTTTGTCCGAAGCTCCCCTTTGCCGATTCCGCTTCTCAGCCAGTCCTCAAAGTTCTTCTCACAGCCGTAGGGACATTCAAAGGTACAGTCTGCTCCGCCGCATTCCTCATCATGAACATGGGTGCACACCAGGTGGATCTCCTCAATCACGCAGCCTTCCTCTTCGCTGCACACATGCACATCATTGATCAGGTCGATCTCGCCGTCAAACTCATAGTCCTCATCTGCCTCATCCAGAATCTCGCTGCTATCCTGGCCGTTATCCTCCTCTTCGTCATCAGCCTCTGCATCAGACGGGGATGCCTTTTTGTAGGCGGAGGTTTTTGTCTGTGATGCATTTGCATTGGAAGGAGATGCCTTCAACACGATTTGCAAAACCGCGGATCCCATCAGGGCATCCTGCTCTATGCTTTTCTCTGCTTCTTCGGAAAGCGAGGTCAGACCGGTCTCTTCTGTCTCGCGATCCCCATCGGATTTGTCTGTTCCAATGTTTTCACTGCTGTCATCTGTCCTGCCGGTCTCATCGGTTTTTCCGATCTCATCCGTTTTTCCGGTTTCTTCGCTTCCGCCGGTTTCTTCTGTTTTTCCGGCTTCTTCGGTTTCATCCTTTTCCCCGGGTTTTTCGGTCTGATCGCCATTCTCATCATTTGTATCCCGAGTCTCATCGTCACCCTGCGCTTCATCCGCGTCAGAGGGCGATGCCTCCTGGGCCGGATTGTCCTCTGTGTCCGGATTTTCTCCGCCGGGCTCTGCATCGGAGGGCGATGCCTCCTCACCGGGCTCGGACGGCTCTTCTGAAGGATCCTCTTCTTCCTCATCCATCACGCAATCCCATGTAATCTCAAAGCACTCTCTGGTATGCACATGGCTGCACTCCTGATACCCGCACTCCTCTGTATGGCTGGTATGATGGAGGCAGCGTCCATCCGGCAGAACCAGACCGGGGATAAATTCCGTCTGGTTTTCCTCTGCCTCGTCCACAACATCTGCCACATCCCCGCTGTCCACCGCAGCAAACACGGCATTGACACCGCTCTGGAGCACCATGCAGATTGTCAGGAGCATTGCTATACATCTGCGGATACGCTCCCTGTGAATCTTTTTCGTCCTCATCATTTCTTCCTCTCTCCCCACTTGAAATCTTTTTCTTGGTTCCTTGCAGCCGCCTTGCGCCTTAAGCTGCAGTTTCTTCTATATATTCAGGCCTTTCCCTCAAGGGAGCAGCCGACCATCAATACCAGGGCTCCGTCCCGGCCCTTCTCATACAGCAATTCGGCTCATTTAAATACTTATTTTCGTTTCTGCCATCTTCTCATCCAACTCTTTTTTTTTTATTCCATGACATAATACATATTATGTCACAAAAAAACAATAAATTTCGCGTTGATCGATTCC
>CAJUHR010000012.1:0-2634 GCA_910586255.1 uncultured Lachnospiraceae bacterium
GTCTGCTTACCTTCCATACCGACTTTCCCGGTATCACCATCTACTTTTTCCTGCTTATCTCCCACAAAATCCGGCGTCTGCCTTCTCTGAACATCAAACGCCAACCCTGTTTCGCAATTGCCTATATATTCTTCAGGAAAAACACTCCCTGGGACGGGGCCAGATCCAGGAAATCAAAGGCACAGGGAATGGCATCCTCAAACAATTTTGCAAACATTTTCATGTCAGAAATCACCGTGCCAAACACATCTTCCTCAAATTCTGCCACCATCAGCCTGGTATATTCCCTCAAAAAGTCCAGCCGCTCCTCCCCATACTCCTGGCAAAGCTTTTCATAGGATACCTGATTTAGCAGGCGGGCGATGACATAATTTTTCAAAAAGGCTTCATTCTGGGTGGAGGTCTCCTTTTCCTGGGTCAGACGCTCCACCACCCGGTCAATCACCCGCTTAAACTCAGAAGGATCCACTGGCTTTAGGATATAATCCACTGCCTGAAGGGAGAGCGCCTGCTTCACATACTCAAAATCATCATAACCGCTGAAAAAGATAATCTGCATATCCGGAAACTGCTCCCGAACCTTAGCCGCCAGCTGAATTCCGCTTAAAAAGGGCATCTTCACATCTGTAACCAGGATATCCGCCGCAAACTCCCCAAGCCCGGCCAAAGCCTCCATTCCATCCGAGGCCTCCCGAATATCAAAGGAATATCCAAATTTGCACAGGAGGAAGCGTATTCCCATGCGCTCCGCGTCCTCGTCATCTGCAATCATCAACCGGAACATGCTTTTCACCCCCTGTATTTCCTGTGCGCATGCCTGCTTATTTATCTTTCCTTTCTGGTGGCTTTTCTCTGCTTTGGCCTTACTTTGCCGCTTTCATTCTCACCACATTCCTTTATCACCTTCTTGCCAGGTACATCCTGGCCTCATAGGGGCGCAGCACTTCCAAAAATCCGTCTCTCATTTCCCCTGGCCTGTCATTTTCCCCCTCATAATTCCCGATCAAAAGCTCCGCCTCATCCCATGCCTCCTCCAATTCACATAGAGCTGGCTTTCCAAAGAAATTACACACCACCAAAATCCGGCTCTCCTCATTCTCCCTTACATAGGCAAAGATCTGCTCATCCTTTTCAAGAAGCAGTCGGAAACGGCCATCTGTCAGAACCGGATACTCCTTCCTCATTTTCACCAGCTTCCGGTAATACTCAAACACAGAGCCTGCCACTCCCACCTGGGCCTCACTGTTGATCTCCCGGTAATTGGGATTTACCCGAATCCAGGGTTCCCTTTCGGAAAATCCGGCATATTTCCCCCCATCCCACTGCATAGGCGTCCTGGCATTATCCCTGCTCTTAGCGTAAATCGAAGCCATAATCTCCTCTTCCCGATATCCTGCGTCCTTCCTTTCCTGGTACATATGCAAGGTCTCAATATCCCGGTAATCCTGAATATCATATTTTACATTGGTCATTCCCAACTCTTCCCCCTGGTAGATATAGGGGGTTCCCTGCATCCCGTGAAGCAGAGTTGCCAGCATTTTGGCTGACTCTGTCCGGTACTTCCCGTCATCTCCCCACCGGGACACAATCCGGGGCAGGTCATGGTTGTCCCAAAAGAGACTGTTCCATCCGCACCCGTAAAGGCTGGTCTGCCACTGATTAAAAATCTCCTTCAGCTTCAAAAAGGGCAGGGGCGCCAAATCCCACTTTTCCTTCCCCTCCTGCTGGTCAAGGTTAATGTGCTCAAACTGAAATACCATGGAAAATTCCCTTCCATCCGGATTGCTGTAAAGCTTTGCCAGCTCCGGGGTGGCTCCCCAGGCCTCTCCCACTGTCACCAGATCTCCCTTTTGAAAGGTTTCTCTGCTCAACTCTTCAATATAGGTATGGAGCATAGGACCATTGTTTGTGATTCCCTTGTCCGGAACCTTGGCGATCTGGTCAATCACATCCAGCCGGAAGCCCCCCACACCCTTGTCCATCCACCAGCGGATCATCTCAAAGATTTCCTGGCGCACTCTGGGATTGTCCCAATTTAAATCCGGCTGCTTTACAGAAAACTGATGGAAATAATACTGCCCCACCTCCGGCACCCACTGCCAGGCCGAGCCCCCAAAACAAGCCCGCATCCCGTTGGGAGGCGTCCCCTCCTCCCCGTCTCTCCACACATAATAGTCATGGTAGGGATTGTCTCTCCCGGACTTTGCCTCCTTAAACCAGGGATGCTCATCCGAGGTATGGTTCAGAACCAAATCCATAATAATGCGGATACCATGCTTTTTCGCCTCCTCAATCAGCTGCTCCATATCCGACAGGCTCCCAAACATAGGGTCAATATCCTGATAATCGGAGATGTCATAGCCATTGTCATCCTGAGGGGATTTACACACCGGCGAAAGCCAGATTCCATCGATTCCCAGCTGCTCCAGGTAATCCAGCCTCTTCATAATCCCCTGTAAGTCCCCGATCCCGTCCCCGTTGCTGTCCTGAAAGCTGCGGGGATAGATCTGATAGATCACCGCATTCCTCCACCATTTGTCAGCGGTGGCTGGGGATGTTTGGAGGCGGGACTGGTTTTGCATTTGATATTGGTTTTCGGGTTTGCCTTGGCCTTGTTTTTTGCCTTGGCCTTGA
>CAJUHR010000012.1:2734-67877 GCA_910586255.1 uncultured Lachnospiraceae bacterium
TCTTTCCTTTGGCCTTGATCTTTCCTTTGGCCTTGATCTTTCCTTTGGCCTTGATCTTTCCTTTGGCCTTGATTTTTGTCTTGGTTGTAGTTCATTCTCTCCTGCTCCATGATTTTCTCCGTTCCTTATATGTTCTATATGTATGAGTCCTATGGCCTTGTGTCATGTCTCTCTATGCCTTGCCCAAAAGCTTCATCTGCTCCCTCATTATCATTTTAAAAAAAACATGGAAGGATGTACAGAATAAATTTTACTGTTTTATGTGAAAATGTAACTTTTTTAGTAACAGTTCAAGGGTTATCAGTTACACTTTTTATTATTATTCAGGCAGCTGTGCTATTCCGTTTAACATTAAGACTATTCAGCCATGAAAAACTTATGTAAACAGTATTGATTCCGATATCTTTAAGTGCGCCTTTAATGCCGGGCGCAAAATTCCCTTGGAGTAAGTCCATAAGCCTTGCGAAATACTTTTCCAAAATAAGAACTGTCAGAAAATCCGCACTGATAGCAGATTTCCGTTATGGGAAGTTCGCTGCTTTGCAGCATTTTCTTTGCTTCGTTGAGCCTGTAGGAGATCGGGTATTCTATGGGGGTCTGATTCAGGCTTTTGCGAAAGCTGCGCATAGCCTCCCGCTCACTTATCCCTATGGCATCCGCAATTTGCGCTACTGTGATTTTATCCTTATAATGGCTATGGATATAGGAAAGCATATTTCGGATTCTGTCCGATGGTTCAAACCTTGATGGCTGGCTCATCTTATGATTGATCCGAATGTACTCTAAAAGCAAAAGCCAGGTTTCAGACAAAATATTTCTGGTTTGAAATTCCACATTCTCATGGGATTACAATTCCTTTAGATGCCAAAGATTTTTGAGGATCTCATCTGATATCGACTTTCCTTTTTGGATGATATGAACTTCTACCTGTTTTTCGTCAAAAAGAAATGGGTTCATAAGCCTGCCCCCTTCTTTTCCATCTCCATTATTTGAACTGCTATAATATAATCGGCGGTATATTTCTATATATCGTCTCAAAAATCATATTATTATACAACTTTTCAAATTATAATAGAAGCACTATCACAAGCAATCAACAATATCGCAGACGAAGAAAGGACGGTCATTATGGCAAACAATTTTAGGTATTACTCTCCAACAGAAGAGATTGATTTTTTGCTGGCTTTGGAAGGCGGAAGCGTCATTGATACGGCAAAAGCCGCTGCTTACGGATTGGCGGAGCCAGAGCATGATGTATGGGAACTGTTCCAGCATACAAGAACCGCAAAATTTACCGGATTGTACCTGTAATCTTCACATTCCCGCCCTCCGCAAATATGCCGGAGCAATTATACTTCCAAAGCCCTTTTTTCAGAGGAATCTCTTTTATGATGTCAGAGGACTCGATGACAATGCGCTGTTCTTTTCCATTTGGGTCAAACAGGAAGAAATCTACAGATCCTCCTTTTATATCCGAAGTGATTTCCAGCACTAAGATTTGATTATCCTCTGCCTGAAAGGAGCCGGACTCGGCAATGTTTCTCTGCTCCGAACGATTAGTCAAAGCAATAACCGGATCCCCGTTCCCATGGCTGGCAGCATCCGGAAGACTGTCATTTCCCGGAAGCAGATCCACCGTATTTTTTTTATTATCATAATGAAGGGTATATCCTAAACTCGTCAGCAGGTCATTGGCCGGCATGTACAGATCTGGATCCTGCCCGTCCTCCATTGTGACAGAAATCAAGGGATGGTCAAAGGAAAGAGGAGCACCCTTCAAGGTTACCCTGGTATCACACACATTGGCAGACAGAACCCCTGTTGCTGCAAATGCAGTGGTTATTCCCAGGGTTCCGATGATCAGTCCGGCAGCAAAGCTTTTTATATCAAATTTTTTCATCCTATGCCTCCAATTGGAAATTTGTGGTTTTTTTTAGTTTAGCATAACCGGGGGAACTATACAAGATGAAGGGTGAAATTTTGAGGGATTTTGAGGGGTTTCGGGTACTGTTCACAGGGACCCTGTGAACGTAACAGCATATGCCCATTTGAAATCGCCTACGGCGATGAGACATATGCTTTGGTCCCATAACTGTACTGGCTCATGACTAATCAGCGGAGTGATTAGTCATAGAGTGAACAGTAACGGTTTTTTCCATTGTACCTAGTAGCGCGGAAACCCCGGGCGCTGCTTTGACAGGCCCGGGGTTCTCTGTCAGGAACGAAAAAATCCAAGACATCCCAGAGACACCACAAACATCACTCCCTCTGCCACCGGAACCGCCAGCCACACCCCTGGGATTCCCCACACCCGGGGCAGAACCAGGATACTACCGGCCAGCAAGCCAAAGGTGCGCAAAAAAGAAAGCGCTGCCGACACCCTTCCGTTGGACAATGCGGTAAACATGCCGGAGACGAAAATGTTCCACCCGCAGAACAGAAACCCAAAGGAAAAAATCTCAAAGCCCCCTACCGCAAGCTGATAGACCTCGGATTCTTTTCCCGCAAACATCCCCGCAATAATCCCGCCGCCGGTAAAGGAAAAGCCAAACACCGCCAGGGATGTCACAGCAATAAATCCCATGCTGACGCGAAGCACCCTCCTCTGCCGGGCATGGTTTCCGCTCCCGTAATGAAAGCCGATCACCGGGGCAATCCCCATGGAATAGCCTAAAAACAGCGTATTCAGCAGAAACTGGGAATAGATGAGAATGGTAATGGCCGCAACCCCCTCCTCCCCCGCCAAGTCCATCATGGTAATATTAAACAGATAGGTGGTCAGGGCTGTTGCCAGCTGGCTCACCATTTCCGAGGAGCCGTTTGCGCAGCTTTCCGCCACCACCTTAAGCCTGCCCGACAAAACCCGTACAGGCGCGTTTTCCCTTCTCCTCAGGCTCACAAAGAAAAGAGACCCTTTTCTCCCCATAAAAAAAGCCATCCCTGCTGCTGCCGGAATCAGATACCCGATTCCCGTCCCCAGAGCCGCCCCCCGGATTCCCATGCCCAAAGGCACAAGGAAAATATAGTCAAAAACAATATTTGCCACACCCGCCAGAACCGACAGCCCCAGTCCCAGTCCCGGCCGGCCTGCTGTCACCAAAAGGTTGGCAAACAAGGTCTGCAAAATATTGGCCGGGATAAAAAAAGCCAGCGCTGTCAGATACTCCCGGCAATAGGGAAAGAGCCGGTCACTGGCCCCCAGAAAAGCAATGATTTCCTCCATCCAGAAAAGCCCTGCTGTCAGAAGAATCAGCCCCATGGCAAGAGCCACAATCACCAGCAGGGTAAAATCCTCCCTGGCCTCCTCATTGGCCCCTGCCCCCATTTTCCGGGAGACAATGGCATTTCCCCCCGCTGCCAGCATGGTTCCCAAACCAACGGTGAGATTGATCACCGGGCAGACAATGTTGATGGCAGAAAGGGCGTCCGCATTCACCAGCCGCGCCACAAAAATAGTGTCCGTTATCGTGTAAAGCCCCATAAATATCATCATCACAATGGTGGGAAAGGCAAATTTTAACAAGGCCGGGACATCCCATTCCTGGTCTAAGATATTCTCCTTCATATGCCCACCGCCTTTTGCATGGAATCGGGGACCATCTTTCCGGTTGGGTTCGGAGCGTCCTTGCCCTCCAAGCCCTGCGTATTTCTTCCCATTGGCCCCGTGACTGTCGTCCTCTTTGGCCCCAAGTTTTTCTGTAAAATCATTCTCTGAGTAGGATACCCAAACTCTGTCAATAGCTCCGCCTCCTCAAAGCCCAGTTCCCGATATTCCCTTCGCTGCCCCGTGTCCGCCGGGTCTCCCTGACGGAAGGTGGTGATGCTGACCTCTCCCACATCACCGGGAAACTCCTTCTCCATCATAAAATCAAGCAGCGCCCCGGCCACCCCCCGATGGCGGTACTGGGGATGCACCCCCAGAAAATCGATGCTCCCGGCTCCCGCCTGGCAGGAAAAGGCAGCCGCTCCTATGATCACTTCCCCATCCCGCATAAGGAGGGCCCGCCCATCCCTCACAGAAGACCGAATACTCTCCCGATGCTCCTCTTCATGAAACCCGGGAAAGCCGTCAAGCACCTGCCGGACAAATGCCATCCACTCCGGGATATCCTCCAAAGCCCCATGAGAAATCTCCCCTGGCCTGCCCAAGCAAACCCCGGGGCTTTTGTTCAGACCAAAAGCCAGCTGCAACGGGTAAAAATCCCGGTTCCGTTTATATTCCATGGGCGTTTGTTTATACATGGACTTAAAAATCCCCGCAAATGCCTGCTGGCTCCCATACCCGGCGCTCAGGGCAATCTCCAGAACCGGCTTTTCCGAGAAAACCAGATGCCTTGCCGCCTCGGTCAGCTGCCGCCTTCGGATATAATCGTGAATCGTGATACCTGTTGCCTGGGTAAACATGCGGTGCAGGTGGAATTTGGAATAGTGAATATCCGTTGCCACCCTGTCCAAATCCAGCCTTTCCTGCAAATGGGCTTCGATGTAGGCAATCGTATTTGCTACGCTTTCAATGTCACAAGAATTCATACCCATCCTCTCCTTTACCATTCAGACAAGTTCCTTTGCAAAATATGAATGTATCAGCAGAACCAGTATAGCAAATAATACGGAAAATGTTTTCATCATTCTTGCGGCATTTCTCGGTTTACCGACAGGATTTCTCTGTTTACCGACCGCATTTCCTTCTTTCCCCTTTGCCAATACAAACTGCATTTCGGCCAATCGTTTCTCCTTCCCCGGACAGGAAAGGGTGTACTCGTACAGCATTTCCTAAATTCCTCAAAAGAACAGATTTCCCACTCTCTGAATCTGCGCCGGCATATGTCCCCTGTATTTCAGACAGCGTGTATATTCCTGCGCTTTCTCAAGAACACGGATAAATTCCTTCTGTTTGCCTTTATTTTCCAGAACAAGTCCCCCTTGCCTTAAATCACTCTCAATGTCCCGGGAATCATATCCCTGAGTCGTCCATGCCCAGATTCGTGCCAGACAGTTTTTTATTCTATTCTCCCTCCATTCCGTTTCCTTCATCAAAAAATCCTTCAGTTCCCGGTAATGCCGCTCCTTCGATGGATATCCGTTCTGATAACAATCTTCGATTTCATCCGCCTCGGGGATGAAAAAATCCCACGGCTCCTGCATTTTTTCTATTTTCAAATAATATTCATCCTTCAAAAAAAACTTCTTAATCACCTTATCCCCATGAATTTCACAGGGATTCTCCCTCTCCAAAACATCCTGGAAAACCGAATAAAACTCTGACTGTTTAAGGCGATATCCCTGTTTCTTCCGATACATCCGCATAATAACCGAAGCCGGCGCACTTCCATAAATCATGGCATGCATATGAAGGCAAGCCCGCATCCATACTGCCCTCTTTCTCCTGGTCTGAAATTCCGGTGTATTGATCCTTTTATATCCCTCTGCCACTGCCAGCGGTATCTCCACAGAATCATCCTCATACATTGCCAGATAATTATCCTCATAAAACTGCTCCAGCAATCCCACATGCTCTGCCAAAGGCTGATGGCGTGTCCCGATTGCAACAGCCGCCTCCCATGCCAAAATCTTCTCTTCATCCTGCCCGATAAAATAATCCTCCATCACATCTGACGTCAACAAATGATTCGCTATCTTCTCCGCCAACCGGAATTTGCTCAGAGAGGAAATCCCTGACAGCCCGAATTCCTTTCCCAACTGTAATAATTCCTCCCTATTTTCCCATAGCAGACGCTCTGTCATGGAAATGCGGCCTTTATCGGTTCTCTTTAAAGTCTGCTGCTCCCTTTCTTTTGTTCTTTGTTCTTCTTTTGCCCTTTCCCCCTCTTTTGTCCTTTGCCCTTCTTTTGTCCTTTGCCCTTCTTTTGTCCTTTGCCCTTCTTTTTCCCTTTCCCTCTCCTCTGCTCTTTGTCCTTCCTTTCCCCTTTGCCCCTTTTCTTCCTGTGCTTCTCTTCCAAACGCCTGGGGATCCTCTTCTCCTGCTTCCAGCTTCTGCTGTCCTGTTCTTCTCGATTTTTCCAGGAGCCTCTGTTCCTCCGGGGATAAGAATTCCTCCGCAACTTCCCCCTGCAACGCTTTCTGCAATATCCCCGCCATAAGTTCCATATAATGATTGCTTGAATATCTGATCTTTTCCGGATCATTTTCTGCCTTCTGCCATCCAACAAGGCCAGGCTTTCCGTTTTGGTGATCCTTTTGTATCTGCTCTCTGGTCTTGTACTCCGGCCCTTCATATCGAACCGCATATTTTTTCTTCATTTCACAATTAATCTTCAGAAGATTTTCCTTCAAATCCGTCTCAGAAACATCCTCCACTGTCACAGCCATTTTCGCATTTACGATAAAAGGATAAGCATCCTCATTCCCATCCTTTCCCAGCCGTTTTTCAATCGTAACCCGCAGCTTAAGCTGATCCCCATAATAAAAACTGAACCAGTCTTCTGTGTCCAGCAATTCATCAATATAGAACTCCGAGGCCTCCGCCACACTATAAGAAAAATCCGGTTTCATCGGTTTATCTTCCCTGCTCTCCCCAAAACGGATTTTCTTTTGATAAAATTCAAACTCAAAATCTGCCTCTTCCTGCCTGTCCATCACATCCGTCAAAATCAAGCTTAACTGGGAATAAGTGATTCCCCCGGGAACAATGCACCTGCGCCAAACAAGCGGCTTCTGGTTCTTGATTGCTGCCTTTAATTGATATGCATTCATAGATGGCTCTCCTCTTTCCTTATTCCTTATTTCTTCCTCCGGTCTCGATCTCACCAGAGCCCGGCTGCTCAGACCATGAATTCCTTTACCCGATGCAGCACCACCTGATCTGCCGACAGCCAATCCACCTCATCGATGGTTTCCCTGGTCAGCCATCTGGCCGCTTCATGCTCCCTCAGTACCGGCCTTCCCGCCTTCCTCTCGCATATCTCACACAAAAAGCAATACATTTGCAGGTGAAAATCCGGATAATCATACTCCACAACCGTGAGAAGCTTCTGGACGATAATCTCTATGGCCAATTCCTCGCGGATTTCCCGAACCACCGCCTGCTCCGGAGATTCCCCTGGCTCGATCTTCCCGCCGGGAAACTCCCACTTGCCCTTCTGCGCCCCATATCCCCGCTGGGTTGCGAAGACGGAATGTTCACGCTTGATGATGGCGGCGGATACTTTGATTGTTTTCATGCTATTATCCATTCCTTTCCTCTGGCCTTGCTCTGCTGCTGACATCCTGCTGCCAAAAGCTCTGTTGGCATCCTTCTGCCGTCAGAGCCTTTTTTACCCCCCGCTGCCATCACCCCACCCCCGGCACATCCGGCCTGTCCCTTTTGGGCGTAAATACAGAGCAGGGTTTCCACACCTCTTCCGGAATTTGCAGGCTTTCTATCCATTCCTCAACCTTCCCCCACTCTTCTTCTGACAGGTTGATCAAATCGCCGCAGCGCGTCCCGTCATGATAATAATCCAGGAACTGATAATCATTCTTTTTCGCTTCACCAGCCCCTGTCTTTTTGCTATCCGGGGATTCCCCGGATTCATCCATGCTGTCTGAGGTTTCCCGGATTTCTCCCGTACTGTAACTGCCCTCCTTAATCTCACGGCACTGGGAATCCAGCCTCTTGATCCACCAGACTTTCGTATCCTGATACCAGTATACGCTGAGCATCCTCCCATTCGCCAGGGGAAGCGCATACCCATGGGAATCCGCCGAATGGTACGTCCCCCACATTTTAATCTTCCCCTTATCATAATAAAAGGAGGCTGTATTATTCACCCCTTCCCGGTAAAGGCGAACCACCAGTTCCTTCACCCTATCCTGGTTAAAATCCATCAGAAAATAGCTCCAGCCACATCTCCCGTCCCCCTCTTCCAGGCTATCCTCATAGTTACTTTGCAGGCTTCCCCAGCGATCATCCTCCACAAGGGAAAAATCTCCCTCCAGCATTGCCTTGTAGGCCTCCCACTCTTCCACCTCCATCTCCGGACATCCGTCCAGGGATATCCGGTAGATACTCTCCCACCCATCCCACAAACGGGTAAGAACATCCCGCAGGCAAAATTCCCGGCCTGAGTCTTCATAGCAATAAAACAGTTCCGTTGTGCCCTCCGTATATTCGGTAAATTCGGCAACCATCTGCCCTTTTCCCAGCAGATTCCAGCCCTCTCCCTTTTGGTGATACAACTCCACTTTATCCTCCCTGGGATAATATTTTAATACACAAGTCCCTCTGGTATTTACTGTCAGTTCCGGAAGTCCGTCACCATCAAAGTCCTGATAAAAATAATCCGATTGCCGGACCGCATCCTGGAATTCACCGTCCTCCATTTCCTCTGCCCCAAAGACCAAATCCTTGTAAAAAGAAGTCCCTCCCTGATTTGGAAAATGAATGGGGATCTGATTTGTGACAGCTTTTAGAAATGCTTCCTTGTATCGCTGATCTGTCTGTTTATCGTAACGAGCCATGTCTACCGGGGATTCCTGGATTGTAAAATCCATGGACTTGGCCTGGCGGATGGTTTCTGCTGTAGTTTTTTCTGTAGTTCTTTCTGCGGTTCTTTCTGTAGTTCTTTCTATGGTTGTTTCTGTAGTTTTTTCTGTAGTCTCCTTTCCGTGCTCTCCTGCGGTCTCCTCTCCAAGATCTCCTGCCTTCTCCCTTCCAAGATCCTCTGTGTTCTTTTCTGTAGTCTCTTCCTGTGTTTTTTGGGATTCCCTGTTTGTGATTTGGCAGAGGCTGGGGAAGATGGTTGGGCGTGCGCAGAGGTGACAGCTGCCGGGGCGGCGCTTTTCTGCGTATTGTATCCACAGCCAATAAGAAGCAGGCCGGTTAGGAGGATTGCGGGGATGGGGTGAGGGAGGCAGTGAAATACCTGGGAATGGGAGGCCTTTGGCTGGTTCCTTTTTGACAGGCTTCTTGACGGATTCCTTTTTAACGGATTCCTATTTGATTGGCTTTCTTTTCTGGATTTGTTCATGTGGGATTCCTCGCACTTTTTATTGAACGTTTAAAGGGCTTGTGGCGATTTCCTACTCAGAGTTTATTGGATTGTATGGGCCGCACCAAAACTCTCAAAAAATTCAGCAGATATACGAATAAACCAATTCCCAATTATCATTCCATAAACAATCTATGTAATGTCCAAACAGAAATTGAGAATTCGATAGACAACATCCTATGGTTTCCGTATCCGCATCTAAAACAAAGCTATCAACCATCAATTCCTGGCACATTTGATCAGGCGACCGGATCAGATTCTGTTTTACACCATAAAATTCATAAAAAACAGGATGAAATGCTTGCCGCACGAATCGCTCAACATTATCTGACATATATTTCAGCCTTCTAAAATAAGTCTCAATTTCCTCATTGCTTGCATTTTCATCGCCCTTTTTCCATATGCAATAACTACATGGCTCACAAAAGGGAGAGATAAATCTTGGATTGTCCCCTATAATTTCTTTTACCTTATAAGCATCCATATCCACTGGCTTGTACCTCGGTATCTGGGATTTCTGTTTTGTCAGCCGCCATTATTGGGACAACCCCCTGTTTATTAAAAAAGAGAGCCTGCACCAATCTCTCAGCGCAACAGCTCCCTGCTCTTCAAAACCACCAATCGCCTAATAGTGACGCCAACACATGACGCTTACCTGGATAATGGCACTGACATAGGACTTACTGTTGGTGTTTCTATCTTAGCATATGCGGAATGGCTTGTCAAGGTTGCTTGGAAAATCAAAAATTCTCTTCTTTCACTTTACTCAAACTTCAAGAACTTATGGTGATCTATTGATCAAAATGATAAGCTTTGATTAATTAATTTCACACAACAAAATTCCACAATCCATACCCCTGCACATGTGCAGAGTCGTAAATTGGCTTCATATTACTTTCCAAAATATTCACAAATTTACTCACAGAAATCCCGGGCTGATAGAGTTCTTCACTTGCCCATATACTAACCAGATTATCCCTGTAACATTCATGAAATAGTTTAAACAATATATCTGATTTCTGTACCTCCTGATACATTCCATATTGCCTGTCTGCAAATTTGTGAAAATAATCCTCCCATTTTGGCAATCGATTACTTTTACTTGAATTTAAAGAACTTTCCATAGGCACCAAATTCCAAATTTCATCATTTGCTATATATGACCAAGGGATAAAATGATCTACCTCATATCCGTTTGTGGATATCAAATTGTCGGAATAAATATCTCTAATTGGCGATAGTTCCATAATCGCATTCCATAGTTTCCTGACATGTGACAATTTTCTGGTTCTTTCATTCTCAGGCTCCAGCTTATAGATAATCCCCGGAACACCAGGATTCCTATCCTGGAGATACCTTACCTTCTTTAGCTTAATCCAGCTTCTGATCGGCACCATATAATCCAGAAGCATCGGCTGCCATTCCTTACTGATGATTACTCGTTTTTTCAAAGCAACAGCATCCTCGATAATATAAGGAAGACAGTTCTTTGTATTTATTTCTTTAATGTAAGCAATGAGCCATCTTTTCTGATCCCAAATTTTGTCATTTCCTCTTACCTCAGTCAAAAAAGGAGACAATAATCTGTAGGGAACCATTTTTGATATCTGGTATTTTTCATCTCGAATCAATGAGTTATGCTTTTTAATTTCAATTTCGATTTTTTCTTTTCCCGCTTCAGATTCTAACTCCGTATGCCCAATTAATTTATTTACAGCTCGCTCCAGGCTGTTCATTATCTTGCCAGTGCCATCTTTCAATCCAAGATGCAAATGATATTCTGATACGGAATACCATGCATCAACTATCATCCGGTCAATAATCTCATCAAACTCTATTTCAAATTTTCCCTCTGCCATTATGGATAAAATCGCATCAAACCAATAGAACTTATAACATTCTGTAGTGTCATCCAGCATATGTATAAAATTTTCCAGATTTAATTGATTCAAATAATTTGGCAATTTTCCTCCCCCTTACGACCCGAATTGAATCAAAAATTTACTGCCAAGATTCTTTTCCCCAATCCACTTTTCAATAGAATCTGTTAAATCTGGCAGGGTTGCCCGGCCTTCGGCAACTTTGTTCAAAAAATCCATGATTTCTTTTTCTTTGTCAAGTCCCAGCCCCCTTAAAATTTCATCTGCCTCAGAAAGCCCTTCTGCCAGTTGTCTTATTCTTTTGTCACTTTCATCATTGACAGCACAACCTTTTCTAATTTTATTAATAGCATATTCTGTTTTCGTCCTGTCAGGGGTAATCTCCTTTATTGCCACAAGCATATGAAGCCTTTTCTCTGAAATACCCTTATAAAATGCATTCCACTCTGTCTCAAAGTCTTTGCGCGCCTTTTTCGCGCTGTTTTGTAAAACCTTCAGACAGGATTCCGACACCAAACCTACTTCCATACAACTCTGGGAATCCTTCATCAATTTTAATAATTGTTCTTTCAATAATAAGGATGGTACAAATTTCACAATATTTCTAGTATTTTCAATGCAACATACAAGTTTATTGTTATTTTCTATTTCTATTGCATACAAATGATCGATTCTGTTCTGATTCTGGGAGTCCTGGGAATCCTGCTCTAAACTTCGGATTTCTTCCATATCCTCAATTGCTTTTCTCAGATCTGCCAACAACATCGATTACCCCTCCCATCTCTCAACAGTCTCTATATTTTTCTGAATAATTGATCTTTGCCCCCCGTATCTGTCATCCTTTATGTTGTCCAAACTCTTACTTGCCTTTTCTTTCCGCCTTTCTATATCATCTCGGACAAATTTAATATCTTTATCCACCTTTTCTAACAAAATCAATAATTTATCAATTCTAACCAAAGGATCCTGGGAAAATGCCATTAATATATCCAATGGATCTTTCAATAATATTGCGTTATCTACATTCTTTAGGGCATTGGCTATCGGCTCTGCGTCATTTTTGACAGCATTTATCATGTTTGCTTCATATTTTATATTTACTTTCGCTGAATTTGCACCATCATAAAAGTCACTGATCTCCTCTGCCAAACTCCGAATATCACTGTCACTCCATCCCTGATACTCGATAAATTCTGCAATCTTCCCCATTTTGGCTTTTGCACATTCCAGTTCTGCACTGCTCACCTTTTGCAATTTCCCTTGAATATCTCTGAATATATTCCGGATATCCTGCCTTAATTTAAACGGATCCTTTTCTGATAGAACACTATCTTCCATATGCAGCCTTCGTTTCTGCACTTTCTTAAAATCACTGTTCAGGCGTTTGTGATCTATATATTTATTTTTCCCGCCAGTTCCCTGAACAATATTATAGTAATCAAGAATAGTGTCCTTTACCTTTTGCGCCGTATCATTTACGCTGTTCATTAAAGAGATCCACTCCTTACAATGAGAGGAAGTATTGGATACAGTCGGCACAGAGGTTTCCCATAAAAGCTTTTCCCCCATCCCCTCAATGGTACTCCCTTTGTACTGACCTGCCAGAATCTCCCGAAGCATTTCTGCTGAAATGGCACACTCCTGATAATCTACCGTATACCCATTAAATGTCCTGACTTTTTCAATAATCCGGGGCTTTATTTTTTCAACCCAAAGTTGAATCTGAAACTGTCTCCACGGCCCTCCTTCAAAATCCCATGTTTTTCCATCTCCAAAGGTAACAAAAGCAAGAAAAGCTTCCAATACACTCTGGGTTTCCGGTGAAGCTGGCAAAAGTAATAAAGATTTATCCATTTTCTTGTTCTGCCGTTCAAACCCAATAAATTCTTTACTTGTATACTTTGATATGCTGTCAACGGAAATCCCTTCGATCTGCCAATTGATTGCATTATATATATATCGGTTCATTTCATCCCGGGACTGCTGCATCATCTTTGCATCTTTTTTCGTACTGTCAAAATTGAGAGTGCCTCCCTGCATCCATTTATAAATAGTTTCTATTCCAAGCTGAAAGGCAGCCTCGGCTGGATTGACGACTGGTTTTGTCTGCCGGGGTTCAAACGTGGCTGGTTCCAAATCACCAGCTTTTATATCCGATGTCTGAGTCCCTGACAGGGAATTATTTTTTTCTATCCCTGGAATTTTTTCCATATTCAAATCATCAAATGCCTGTTCCGGAACCCCTCCAAGATACCTTTTGCCAGCACTGTCTATTTCAGAAAAAAGAGTTCCATTTCCCCAGATTCTGATGAAAATATCCATACGTTCAAACTCGGAATCCTTTACAAATTGCATAAGGCGCCCTCTGTGTTCCACAGGATTCCAAGGATAATTCTCCGAACGCTCAACCGTAAAACTGGGGAATGAATCCGGCCCTGCCAGATAATTTCTTACTCCCCGTTCTACAATGTCTCTCAAAAGATAACGGGGAGTCTGCTGACGCTCCGGCAAAAGAGAAAACAGCTTAATCACCGCTGTCCTGGTAAAGGGGAACAGATTTACCCGTTTTCCATTTTTTAAGATCAAATGCTCCCATTCCTTGCCTTCCACATCTATATGAACCGGAAACTCATTCTGCTGGCATCCTCCATTCAGCCAATCCTCTAATACAGAAATCTGTAAAGACATTGCATTCAAATACTTTCCCACAAACTCACATAAAGAATCCTTATCTGATCCAAAAGCCTCATCTGAAATTCTCATATAGCAGTTGACCCGCTCTCGGTAGTTGGCAGGAAACACATCCTCAAAATATGCTGTAGTAGTGCCAATAATAGAAGAAATTCGGCAGAGTTCTCCATACATTCCTGTATTTTCTAAAGAAAGAACATTAAGCAAGGCTACATTTACCCCTGTAAATGCTGTAATATCTTCAATCAATAATGTCAATGATTTTCCCTGACGTTTTAACTCCCTGCGAATCTCCAGAAATACCTGCTCAAAATCCCCCGGTTCCAGTCCGGCACACGTTTGAATCACATTGTTGACCAAAGTATTCATATACTTTGCCACTTGTTCTGCATAATTTTCATCTCCAACCAGATTTTGAGCCATAATACGTGCATTTCTGTCAGCCTCATCACGAATCAGACCTTCACAAAACTCTGCATCTATATAAAAATCCGCCGCCTGAAACAAAGCTACCACATCTTGACTGTCACCTGTTCTTGACTGTGCTACCTTCTGGTATATCCGGTCTATAGCTTTATCGTATTCCAAAAGCCTTGCCTGAAAAGAGTCATTCCGCAAAAGGGACACCAATCTTTTCTTCTTATGATGAGTAAGAATTTCATCATTTTCGTCATTCATGATTTCAACAATAAAATTCTGATAGATCATATCTTTCAGTTTCTTATTATCTATCACTGTGGTAGCCCGCATAAGCCTCTCATAAACTTCTTTATCCGGGATCTGTGCCACTTCTTCCAGTTCAAGAAGCTGCTTGATGGTTCCCTTTAGACTGTTGTCACTCCTTCGGATGAATAAAACCACTTCATTTTCCAGATACTTTCTCTGAATCTTTGTAGAAAACCATCGGATTAAATGGGATTTTCCCGTGCCGCTCAGCCCCACAACCAAAATAAGCTGATGTGCATTATCTGGATTTAATACATACCGATTAAATGCCTCTTCTTCTGTCAACACCCGTTCCGCTTTTCCTTCATAGGTTCTGGCAATCTGAATATTCCTTAATTCCACATGAGTTGCCATAAAATCCGCCTGGGAACTTGTAATCGTATCGACCCTTATAACCTCTCCGATTCTTCTTTTTGCAACCTTGGCATCCATAACTTACCCCCTTATGGTGACATGGGATACTGGCGACTGAATTGCATGCAGTTCAGTCGGATAGAGATACCACAAGTTCTTATTATCCAATTGATATCTCAATTCAATTTCCCCATAATCATGCATCATGCGAAGGCCATAAGACATGGCCATATTTAGCCTTCTCGTCTTTATCGCATCTTTCATGGCTATCTTACAAATCGATTGAATTGCATTCATAAAATCATCAATCCGGTACTCCTTATTCCTGTCCAGTCCGGACTGAGAAACAGCCACCTGAAGATACCGATACAAATTCGGCAAAAAATTCATTTGCGGCTGGTTATTCGCTCTTGCCAAATGTCCAAACCCCAGATATGCTGCCCAAAATCTCCATGCCCTCATATCGTCCACTCCCAGACGCCTGGTTATCTTCTTCTGCAATTCCTCCATAAGAGCCTGTTCTGTCACACTGGAATATTGATAAACCTTCTCGTTTAGATCAAAATACGCCTGGGATACTTCATAAAAAAGGCTATCCTTTATTCGCCCTATATGACCGATTATATATTGTCTCATGGTCTCTAATGAGGACACTGCGCTTTTATCCACTGCCAATGAAATCCTTTTATCCACCACCTGAACCAAGCCCAATTGATTCTGGGAAGCCGCATCCCGCACCATGGGAAAATAAGAACTTCCTCCCAATGCTTTCGGCTCAAAATACTCCCTGGCATCCTCCTCAGAAACGGGCTTATTCTTTACTAATTCACATAAAGCAAACACCCGCTCCGGAATTGCTTCATGCTTCATCTTATCCCCAAACATCTATACTGTCCTTTCTAAATCGTATTCTTCTAGTACTGGCCCATCAATCATAGATACTATATCTTTTTGTACCTCATTAAAATACAGATTTTTCTCAAAAACATGAAGCAACCTGATATTGCTATGAAAAGAAAAGTCTCGTATTCTTGCTAATTCCCTGTATCTGTTTTTCAGGTTTTTGTCATACAGAAGAATCGCCGCCCCTGACACAAAATAAAAATCACTTCTCTCCAACAGTTCTATGTATTCCTTCATCCCCATAAAATTAATGTCTGATCTGCTCGGTACATTTAACAGAATATCCATATATGCCTCTGTACAAGAATCTTCTATGACCAAAATCTGAAACCCCTTCTCTATGATTTTTGACAATAAGCCAAAGTCATTTATTGCTGTCAGCATAACCGCTTCCCTTGCGCTGCCAAACAAGTCTTCAAGCGCTTTTGGTACTTTTTTCATGGGCTTTTCGATCTTTTTTACCAGACTAAAACGGTTCTTTTCTTCCTCAAAAACCGTAAGATGTTTTTTACATCCTCCGCAAAAAACTGATACCCGGCTATATGTTTCAAAAAACATTTCTGACCAGCATCTTTCCCCATCCATGGCGATGGCTTTCCTCATAATGTGAAAATCTGATTCTGTCTCCTTCCACTCCTCCTCCCGGATTTTTTCAATCAATGCCTCCATTTCTGGTGAATTATGCAAAAGCAGTTCATTGTTTATCTGAATCCGAATCATATAGCTTCTGGTATCGGGATCCATCATCATTTCGATAATTTTTAAAAGGCCTCTCCTTCTCAAAAGAAGAATCACATAAACATTCCATTTCACATCCAGACTTTTCACATCCTCTGCATAATCTGGTTCCTGATAATCCGGTTTCACTGCCGTGTTCAATATATACGTATCCTCATATCTTGATGAAGCGGGGCTGTTTAACATGCTGTTCCACCTGCCCACAATTTTTCGGGCAAGCAATACTTTTGTTGTCATATTGAATGCTGAATCCAGATCTGCTTTCGGATAAATACACATAACACTCAAGCAGGGCAGGCCATCCCGCCCTCCTCTCCCCAGTTCCTGATAATATTTATTTGCATTTTCCGGAACATACAAATGAAGCACGGTTCGCACATCGGGCTTGTCCATCCCAACACCAAAGGCTGATGTTGCAATAATCAAATCATATTCATTTTCTGACCACTCCTTTATAATCCTTCTCCGCTTATCTGAACCTGTTGCTCCAGTAAAAGTAACAACATTACCAAAGCCACAGTTTTCAGCAATCTTTTTTACCAACTCTGCCTGAAAAGGCGCTGTCACATATGCCACCATGGGACGGGGCAGACATTTTAAAAGTTCTGCAGTCTTTCTGTTTTTATCTTTTTCTGATTCTGCCTTTATCAGATCAAATCTTGGTTCCTTGCGCAAAGAATCGCATCGGATCTCTATCCAATTATCCTCCTGAGAAAACATACTCTTTAGCAGATTTACCGTTTTTCTCTCAAATGTCGCAGACAGCAATATCGTTCTTAATCCGGGATTTTTTCGTATCAGCTTATTTCTCCATGGCTCCAGGCATTGATAATCCACTCGGAAAAAAGTTCCCCACTCAATCACAATATGAGCCTCATCAATCACTATATTTTTCAGATATCCCGCCTCATTAGCCTCCTCTATCATAGCGACAAATTGTTGATTTTTTACCAATGCTTCCGGTGAAATAAACAATAATCTCATACTTCTGTTTTTCAAACAGGAATATATTTTTTTCTTTTCTTCATCCTTTCGTTTGCTATAATAGCAAAATATCTCATTTTCCTGAGAAATCCGTATGATTTTCCGAGAAAGACGCTCCTGATCCATTGCAAGAGATACGGTTGGGACTACCACTATCGTTAATCCATCCTCTCTCTGATAGGCTATTGTCTGGGAAATCAGGCTCTTTCCCCCTCCAGTGGGAAGGGATATCAGCCCACTATATCCTTCTGGTATATTCAACGCTCCTGTCACTGCCAGTTTTTGTGCCAAAGATTTATAGCATTTAAAGCCAGTAATACGGAATACATTAGGACTAACTCCAAGGAAATACTTTACTGAATCTTCAGCCGGAAAATCCTTACGCATATATGCCTGTTCAATAATTGCTTCATTGAGATATTCTGGGAAAGCCATAACCGCATAACATTTTCCCTCTCCGTCCAGCCTTAATCCAAAAGAATTCTCTGATATGCGAATATCCGAGGGAAGAAAAACATTTGTCTGATAGAGCAGCAGATAATTTCTCAATGAAACCAACACATCATTTAAGCAAATCTGTGCCTGGCGATATTTCCTTACATATTTACACAACCTGCTTGCCGTATTAAGCCTGTAGCTATCCATTACAGACCTGCATTCCCTGATATAATCCTGCTCCCTAAAATCACTATTTCCATAAAGTACCTGCTGAACTGTCGATTCTATCTTACTTATCATTTGCTTTCACCATCCAGACAAAGGCTGCTGACTCTGTTATAATCTGGGATTTCCTCAATGCCTCGATCATCCACAGATACCGTTCTTTGCTTTTCTCAAGCTTCTCGGATTCTGTTCCATAATATCGTGACCTGGCCGCTGATGCGTTAATCATCGACTCAACTTCTCTTACCGCACCTTTTAAACCTGAAGATTTCCGAAATTTATTTTTTGCATAATCCACAGCCTTTTTATGCGCATTTTTCACATGTTCCACCCAAAGTTCCTCTGGATACATCCCCATAAACCACTCCAGATTTGACACACGGAATTTCTCTTTTATATGCAGCATATCGCTTTGTGGTGTTCTTCTTCCCAAATGAACCACATGATCCTTCTGGCAAAAAATACCAGAGCCGGATATCTTCTCCAATTGTCCGATCACACTCTCTGGAGAAGTCTCAGAATAAGCACGAAAAGGGACAGGAACCACGATTTGATCCATAGTCAGATAATTTTTAAATTTGCCTATTGCAGTCACAGGGATATGATGTTCCAACAACAATTGTATGTTTGGCTCCAAAGAAAAGGTAAACACAAATCCTTTCCATTCCATATCCGATTGGAAAAAGAGTGCCGTACACTGTCCTTTGTCAGAGCGCATTGCATTATTCACAATACTGTCAAACACTTCATCTCCTGGCGCAAAAAAGTGAAGATAATCATTCTCAATAGCCATTTTTCTGTCAAAAGTTCCCATCAATGTTCTTCTTGTATTGATCTGTCTTTTCTGTTCCTTCTTTTCATAAAGATGATATACCTGGCGGATAAAAGACGTTGATGTTTTGTTTATATAGGCTTCCCATAATGGAGGAATAAACAAAGATTTCACTGCCGAACCAACAGAAAAAGAATTCTCATCAAAGCTGATTATACCCTCCTTTGTGCTGTTCCCCTGAAAGCCTGCCAGCGTTGCCCATCCTAACATGGAGTGGGAAAAAAGCTGATTTTCATTCCTGTGGTATTTATCTAAGGTCACTTTTAATTGCTGGTTTAAACTGCTGTATAAAAAAGAGGCTGTGTCAAAAAGCTGTTCCTCCCTCACATCCTGTTCCATTTTCTTTGATATCTGAATCGCCTGTTCTATAGTCTCGGAAATCCCATAGCGAAAGTCCCTGGTTACCGCAGCAATAATATTCTCATTGATCTCATTCATAATGATTTCCAGACCACTTAATGACTTGTGAAAGACCCCCAATCCGTCTTTCCAGAATTTGTACAATTCCCCTTCTAAGGTCCCGCTTGTATGGACAACCACAGATAAAACTGTTCTGTCTGCCTCCCTTCCCAGGCGATCCAGCCGCCCTATCCTCTGTTCTATGGCATTGGCATCCCATGGCAGGTCAATATGTATCACGATATCCGCAATCTGCAGATTTCTCCCCTCTCCCCCTGTCTCATCACATAAAAGTATTCTGCACTGAGGTTCATTTTGAAACCGGTAAATATTCAATTCCAAATCATCGGAATCCATTTGTTTATGGAAAAGCGCCACCTGTTCTTCCCCAAAATAAGATTGCAAAACCCATGCATACTTTTCTAAAGTTTCTTTATAATTTGTGAACAGGACAATCTTTTGTGATATGGTCTCCTGGTCAATATAATCAATAGTGCTTACCATCCGATTCGAATAATTATAAGGTTCTGCAAGAACATTTTTCATATTCTGCAACAACCGGTTTTCCTCATGCTCCCATTCTTTTGCAAAATATTCAACATCCCTACTAACAGACAGTCCCTGCTGCTTCTGGACCAAAAGTTCCCTGAAAAATGCCCAGGAAGAACTAAAAAATGCTTCTATTAAAGGAATATAATGTTCAACGAATTCTCCTGGCAAAATCTGTTGGCCGGTTATCCAATCAACAATGGCTTCATAAGCAGCAGTCTCATAGGTATTCTTGTCAGCATCCAGCTGATATTCAATCGAACACACAGCCCTTTTTGCCATATCCGAGGCAATCAGGCTGCGCCGGTTTCTAAGGATATTTCTTTCTAACTGATAATTCTCACAGATATAAATAACGGCTTCCTGAATCTTGTTTTTTCCCTGCTTTGTACATTCCTGGTCTATGGACTTTAACAACTCGTCCAAAAATTCATCAGGTATAAAGTTCCTAACTCTTTCCAGGCCATCCAGAATGTCTTCATAAATAGATTCGCAATCTTCATCTTCATTGAATACTATGCTTTTCTCTGCCGCTTTTTCCATGCTCTCAATCAGCTCTTCCAGGTCAGCCAGAATATTATACATAGAGCGGGTTATCTTTTTCTGTTTTCCTGCCTGTATCCGAAATGTTTCCAGGGAAATGTTGTCATACTTTTGGGGTAAAATCAGACGAAGAAGCTGTAGATACTGCTCCTCCTTCTGCTGCACCGGTGTGGCAGAAAGCAGAAGTATATTCTTAGCATTCCGGCTTGCCCTATGACAGCTTTGATAGGCCACAGGATTCTCCAAAAGCTTATGCGCCTCATCCAACACCACAAAATCCCAGCTTTGACCGCACAAATCCCTCATTTGCTCTATGGCTGCCACATATAAAAGATTCTTCCTTTTATCTACCCCTGCTTCCATATCAAATTTAAAAAACAATTCCGTTTTCCACTGTTCAAGCAGTGGCTGAGGAACCGCGACTAAAGCTTTTTTCCCAGAATTATGAAGAAGATAAATTTTAAGGATAGCTGCCGCCTCTATGGTTTTTCCCATTCCCACTTCATCTGCAAGCATATATCGGCAGATATCCTCCTGGAGACACTGCATAATTGTATGGAGTTGATGTGGCAGCAAATAAATCTTGCAGCCTGCCAGTTCCTGAAAACCGTAGACAGAATTCTCCAGAATCTTTGTTGTTTTGCTGACCACAGATCTTCCCATATACCACACAGGATTTTGGAATTCATATCGTTTTAGCTGTTCCACAGGAGAGACCTTTCCGGCAGTAAAAGGAATCTCGATTTGGCTTTCACAGACCTGAAGCCTATGTCCTGTCAATGGATTCTGGATGTAATAAAAATACCAGCCGTCTTCCCTAGATACCGATATCACCACATACCGTTCTCCGTTATAGAGAACTTCCGTACCTTTATATGTGCTGACATGGGTCAACAATTGCGTCTGGCAAACAATAGGGGCTGACGGGACTTTCTCATAATATGCCCTGAAACAAAATGGATCCCGGAATACCACGGTCACAGTATTTGCTATGGTATCTGTTTCTACAATCTGCCCTGTTATAAAATCTCTTGGAATTCTCGGATGCTCTCGGTCAAAGGGACACCTGACATACATATGTTTCTGAAGTTCTGTTGCCATCATTTTTCTCTCCTGGTACCACAGAGCCTAAAAAGTTAGTAGCTACTAATAGTCGAAAATACCTTGTATGATATCTGTAATATCGATGATCTCTGCATAAGATATCCTGCCAGCCTTTTTAAATCCCCGATACCGCAAATCAACCAGGCGCATTTGTTCGCACATAACAATACCTTCCACATCATTTGCCTGAATTTTAACATGCAGCGGGTCAATAAAGGTATTCCGGACAATCGGACATAAAATAGCCTGCTCTGTTGTATTAAAAAAATTTTTACTGACAACCAGAAATTTGCCCCGCAAGTTTTCCACAGTAATAATATCACCCTGTTCTATCTTCATTTTACCAATTCTCCCGGCCCACAGGCTCTCCCCAGTCAAATTCTTCATACGGTCCCAGCTTTCCACCATATTCCTGCGCCCGTTCTTCCAGTGTACGATGTTCCTTTTTCGCCTTTTTTAACACAATATTCCCATCCTGCAATTCAATTTCAAGGATATCATTGTTTTTAATTCCTGCCAAAGTAAGCAATTCTTTTGATAAGCGTATCCCCTGACTGTTTCCCCATGCTTTTAATTGTACTATCATAGTTACACCTCCTTGTATATACATAGTATATACTTTCTTTTTCGCTTAGTCAACAATTATCCTTACATCCATGTCCTGTAAGGCTCCAAACAAATTTCCCTGCTTGCACACCACTGACACCACAAATCTCTGCTTTTCTCATACGTTTCATTCCGTAATGCTTCTGGTGACAAAAGTCGATTCTGTTCCATTGGAGTCACTTCAAACTTGCCCTGTAATATATTTCTTCTGTCCTCATTTTCCAAACGAAGCATCAAAAATGCCTCTTTCTTTTTCATTCTGTCATCGTCTATGGTGTTAATCTTGGGAAACCGTTTTACCTGTCCATTTTTTAACACTTCGGATCTGATGTAATTCTTTGCACTGCTCATAATATCCATACGTTCTGAATCAATAACAAAACGAAAATATCCGCCCAGTCTGTCTGCTTCTTTTTTTAATTCCCTGTCAAGAATGTCATCGGAGCCCATCTGCCCTGCCAGTTTCCGGCGAACCCGGTTCACTAAAATCACCTCGAAATATTTCCTCTGCAGAAAGAAATCCTTATAATGTGTTCCATCTTCTATAACAGACTCCAGGGCAAACCGATACGCACATATTTTCCTTCTGTAACAATCCATAAGGGTATACGAACGGTCATTTGGCTCTATCATAGCCGGAATAGAATGAATGGTCTTATTCGTCTTAGGCTGCGGCAAATATCCCTGTTTTTCTATTCCTAATAATTTCAGTAAAGAATATTGTTCATTTTCTTTCCCGCTTCTGTTTTTTATATAGCTGATTCTGAAATCACAGCGGTTAAACTCCAGACCATAGATCAGGGCATACCGCTTAAAATGTTTAAATTCCCTTTTGGATTTTACATAAACCTGATATTTCCAATCCAATGGTTCATAGGCTTTTTCAAAAAAGTCTGTATTCAACGGCCATGGAAATAATTCCTCCCGCTTTACATTCATATCCGTATCTGACACACAGGCAAAGTGATAAACCACCTTCCCTTCCTGACTGGCACTCTGCAATATATCTCCGTCAATCTGCTGGAAATCCCTCACAATCCAATGGGCATTTTGATTTTCCTCTTTTGTCTGTTTCAGATAGTAAGTCATCGTCTCTTTCAGGCAGTCAAAGGTACCAGGAATATCCATATCTTCCATATCTTCCAAACGTGTCAGTAACCGGACTATGATATCCCTGAACTCATCCTCTGCATCCGTTCCTGGCATAATCTGTTCTTCTACAAATTTTCTGACTTTCTCATAAAAATTCCTGAAATCATTGTTATCATTTTCAAAATCTTTGTAAAAAAACTTTGTAATCTGATCTAAAATCTTCAAGGCTTCGATCAAATCTCTTATATCCTCCTGAGATACATTAAAATACCCCAGTCTTTGCAATGATTTCTCATTATTTTTTGCCTCAATCCTTTCCTTTTTCCTGGAAAGATCGCCAAGAAGTTCAATGATCCCCCGAATTGTCCTCACTTTTTCACGATCAAAATAATTCTTTGTTGCATGAAAAGTGGTAATCAAAGCACCTGGCTGCCTTTCTGGCAATGCCTCCGAATACAGGCACTCAGCCACATCATTCAAATCCCGAATATGGATTCCGCCTTTTTCGGCATCCCACATGTTTGTAACAGCCACAAAAAAATGTCCTATGGGATATGCAAGGAAATGCCGTTCTTTAAACTGTTCTGGAAAATATACCTTTAATATGTCATTTACTGAATTTTCTGCACCATAAAACTGTTCACTCATATAAGCCAAAGGAGAACGTCCCTCTGGTTTTCCGTCTGCATCATACTTTCGTTTTGCCTCTTCATAGAATTTGGCAACATATCCGGAAAACTCTGTAATATTATCAAACTCCCAAACTTTGATCTGGCTTAATTCCTCATTCTTTTCAATCAACTCTCCTTCTGCCAGCCTTGCAAGGGTATCTGCCAGCAAATTGCTTCTATAACTCATCTGCAATAAAGTATTGGGATGAAATTCATGATCTGTCTGGCTTTTTATCGTCAGGTCAAAACAGGAATATACATCCAGCCAGGTCTGATAAATCTCCTTGTACTGTTGCTGATAGTTAAAAAGCATTACCACCCTTCTGTACCTGGAAATCTGTTCTATGGCACGTAAAATCACTGGTGTAAACTGATGAATCCCATGGAACACAATGGTTCGGTAATCCACTGTGCTGGTTGGCTTCAGCTTTTCCAGCGCTGTCCTGACTGCCTGGTCTATCTCCTTTTCGGAAAAAGATGAAGAGATCGAGAACAAATCCCGATACTCCCCTCTCAGGATTTCTCTGTATACAACCAACAGATACTTCTGTTCTTCTGTCAGATTTTTCTTGTTTATCTGATCAAAAAAGATATTCATCTCAAACAGCAGGCGAACGCTATCTAACAGGTGGGTTTTATCAAAACCAATTGCCCGCAGCACTCTTTTCTTCTCCTCATCACTTCCCTTGTAGGAAGCACTTTCCAATCCCTTTATTATATTAGAAATTGCCGCATATTGCTTAATATAAGTTTTGGTATCATTCCATCTGGGATACAGTGCCTTCATCAGTTCTTCCACGGTAGCTAACTGTCCCTGCCTTAATTCCGAATAAACAGACTGAAGTCCGTTTACCATGGTCTGCGACACACAAAAATGGGCACAATCCCGAATAGATTCCCAATAAGGCTCATTGTTGATATTATATGGATTGCTGTATGTATAAATCGATAATGACATGTTATCCCTCCATAAATTCCTGCCAGGAATCTTTTTTATGGACATCTGTGTTTTTCATCCACACAATATTGCGGATTGCCCTTGTCAAAGCCACATATAACACCCTGGATTCTTCCTGGATTCTTTGGATACGTTCCTCTCTTTCATTGTAATTGGAATTATATACCTTATCTACCTTTTTCGATTTCTCAATTTTCATTCCATATGACAGCTTATGGTCCGAATAATTCACATCTAAAGAAGATTTATTTGTGGCACCCATATCCCAGTCACAGTAGGGAAGAATCACTGTGCCATATTCCAATCCCTTAGATTTATGTACCGTGGTACATAGGAGCCGTATATTCTCGGCTTCTCCGTCTATATTTCTGGCCAGTTCCTCCTGACCGGTAAGGATATTAATGTGCAGGCTGTTCTCAATCACATTCAATGACAAATAATCCACACTGTATGCCTTAATCATCTTCTCTAACACCAGATCATAATTAGCCTTATAGAATCTCTGTCCTGCCTCCTCCTTGTCATAGTTTTGCCAGGGCTGTGTATTCTCATAAATATCCCGAAGCACTGCCAAAACCGGTTTCCTGTGGGTCTCATTTATCAGTTCTTCCCAGCCCTTTCCCACATTCTCCTTAAAATACTGATTCAGTATTTCCGTTAAAACTTCTGACTTTTTATTCCTTTCTATCCCATGCAATCCCTGTATATCGATTTGCAGATTCACATAATTGGATTTGATCAAATTAAACAGAAATACCGGATCCCTGGGATTCATCAGAGCCATTACCAATTTATACAGATCCATTGTTGAAGTCAATTGATACAACTCTCCCCCAATCTCGGTCTCCAAATAACACCCTCTTTTTCGGGATTCCAGCAAAAGTTCCTCTATCTGCCAGTTCTCCCTGACCAAAACAGCAATTGTCCTTTCTTTGATATTCAGTTCTCTCCTGGTCTCCAAGCCAAGAATCATATCCTTCTGTCGCTGTATTTCTCCAAACAATACCTCCATAAACTGACCATTGTTCTTACCGGAATATTCTGCCTTTCTCACAAGCCCATGGCTTGCCAGACCGCTAATAATATTACTTTTTAAAGAATCCTGTCCCTTAATAAACTTCAGATACCCCTTTTCTCCTGCTTTCATGAAAATATTGTCCAGTTTTTCCAAAAGTTTAGCATCTGTTCTATAATTCCTGGTAAGAGAAAATTCCTTCCAATGGTCTTTTCCCTTTCTCACCCTTTCAAATGCACTGTCTGTTGCACCACGAAACCGATATATACTCTGTTTAATATCCCCTACAATAAACAGCTTCAATCCGGCCATCCTCTCCTGTAATTTCAAAAAGGATTCAATCTGCACATCATCTGTATCCTGAAATTCATCGATAAACAAATATTTATAGTTTATATTCCATCTGTCAGCATCCATCTCTTTCAGGACATTGTGGAGCAATATCATACATTCTTTTAAGTCAATCTTATTCTTTGACAAAACAGAATCATAATATTCCTTCTCCGCAGGAATGATGACTTCACTAATGATATCATTAAAAAATGGTATTTCATTAAAATCCCCCATTTCTTCCCGGACAACAGTCTTAATATCACAACTTTTATCATAAAGCTGCTTTGCAAAATTAACCAAAAGCTTTCTGAACTTATGTACCGGCATCCGCAGTTTGTTGGTAATGTAGGGATCGTTCTTTTCTTTCTCAACCAGATATCCGTTTAAATATTTCTCATAAATCTGTTCCTTTTCATAAGAACTGGATGTTATCGAAAAATCATGGCCTACTCCGAATTCTAAAGATAAATTTTGTATCATCCGCTTTGCAAACTTATGGATTGTGGAAATCTGCATAAGGTCTACAGAATCGATATCATGGAAAAACCGCTTATTTCTTGTAAGCAGATAATAATTCATAAAAGCCTGCTTCAGCCTTACCTTCATGTTATCCGCCGCTTCATTGGTAAAAGTCACCATAGCGATGTCATCTACCAGGTTGTAAACAATCCCCCTTCTGCTATTGCACAAAAAAGCAATTCTCGAAACCATAGAATAGGTTTTCCCTGTCCCCGCCCCGGCCCTTACCAACACATTTCCACCGATATCCGCATGTTCTATCATAAATTGTCCATAATTAAAATTTGTTATTCCTTCCAGCCTCCTCAAAATCCCGTCCTGCAAAGGATTCATCTGGCCATCCACAATAGATATATTTTCATTGTCCGTAAAATCCTCTCCCACAACATATGCCTCAAAATTGAAAAGACAAAATCCCCCTTTTCCCTTCTTATAAAAAGACTCTTGCTGTTCTTCCCTTTTTGCAAGCCTTATGGTACCATGCTCCACAACAATATTCCTTTTTTGAAACCCTTCTCTCAGCTTCTCTGCAAGCCATTCAATTTCTCTCTCCTCACGGACAAATAAAAAAATTTTCGTACCCTCAAAATATGCATCTGTCAGTTTCTCAATATCCTGCCCCAGTCTTGGTTCTTTTCCATACACCTTTAGCAAAGAATAACAGCCGATCATCTCTTTTTCTTCTTTTCGGTTTTCCTGGAAAGAGGGTTCTAGCACCTGCCTCACCAAACTCATTTTGGTATCGTCAAAATCAACGGAAGAAATCCCTCTTTTCCTATGAAACCAATTGTCTATCTTTTGTCCCAGTTTTATCGGATTCCTTAAATCCTCTCCAAACAAAGTAATCTGCTTTTCCGAAATAATATCCAGCCTTTTCTCATGATACTCCCGTTCTGACAAAAAAGGGTAGCAAACCATATGCAGCACCAAAGGACTGAATCCCAGTTTGTCCTGAATATAGTTCAGCCACTGAAATCTGTACTTTCTTGCCTGTTCCCTTGGGGAACCTTGTGTTTTCCCTTTTTCTGATGAATGATTTGTCAGAACCACATGCCCATCATTCAAAACTTCATAGATATGTTTTGCCTTCCATCCCTTAACCTCTACAATCAAAATCCCTCTGTTCTTTATCAAAAGGGCAAAATCGCACTCATCGCCGCTCAAAACCTCCCTGTGGGTATACACCACCACATCATTAGGCAGATTTTTGGCAAAACAGTCCCATGTAAATCCTTCTCCCTCAAACTGAGGTCTTTTATCTATCATAATCCCCATGTCGTTTATCCTTATAGATGATCTGCAAAGATTTGAACAAGCTGGTCAATATCCTCTTCTGTGGTAAATTTATTAATTGAAATTCTTAATACTTTTGATACCTTATCTGCCTTTCCCAAAGAGGCAATTACATAGGAGGGCTCCCCGGCACTGCAGGCAGAACCTGTAGAAATCGCAAGATCATCACTGACCTTTTTAATGAACCGTTCGTTATGAAAATTCCTTTTATCTACAAGAATACTGACAATTCCCGGAACCCGCTTTTTTGATGGGTTCGTCAGAGAAATATCCGGTATATTGAGAAGCTTTCCCACCAGCCTTTCATCCATACTTCTCAGCAAAACTTCATTTTTGTCCATATCCCTGGCTGCTATCTCCGCTGCCTTTCCAAATCCTACAATATCATGAACAGCCAGAGTTCCTGCCCTAAATCCCATCTCCTGTTCCCCGCCATGCAGCAATGCTGTAATCGGCTCTATGCCATAGGTATCATTTTTTAAAAAAGCCGCCCCGATTCCTTTTGGTCCATAAATTTTATGAGCCGAGCATGAGGCATAATCCAGTTTCATCTCATGGACATTTATTCTCATTTTTCCCAGTGCCTGAGTAATATCGGAATGAATGGCTATCCCATGTCTGATACACAATTCGGCAATTTGAGAGATATCACTGATTGTACCCACCTCATTATTTACATAGATAAAAGAAGCCATGGCTGTATTATCCCGAATTGCCGACTCAACAGCCTGGGGGGTAATCTCCCCGTATTCTGTAACACCTATAAATGAGGCTTCATATCCCCTGTCCACCTTTTTCCTATCTCCAAAAAGGCTGATCGTCGGATCATTATTCGAATAAAGTTCTCCACTTAAGTACTTACATGTATTTAATGTGGCTTTGTGTTCTGCCACAGATGTAATCACATGATTTCTCCCGTCCCCATAATACCGACGGTAATCCATATATCCTTTGATAATAAAATTAGTGCTTTCTGTTGCCCCTGCCGTAAACACAATTTCCTCGGGCTTGGCACCAAGCAGGCCAGCCACCGCCGCCCTGGCCTCCTCAACCGCATTGTGGGCATGCACAGCCTTACCGTAGTATTTGCTGGACGGATTTCCATACTCCTCTCTCAGATAAGGAAGCATTGCCTCCAGCACTTCCCGGTCAACCGGAGCTGTCGCACTGTTATCAAAATAAATCATACCGTATCCCCCACTCCCAAAACCTGTAGAATATATTTATCCACACTTCCCGCATGCTTATACATATCCAAAAGCAGCTTACTTCCCCGGTCAATGTGCGCCTTCACATACTTAGGGAAATATTCCTCCTCCGAAAGATATCTTCCCTCCACCTCTTCTATTAAAACCTTAAAATAGACCTCATAATCTCCGGTTATGGTCTGCCGGTTCAAGTCCAGACCTTCCGAATCTGATTTGTAATCCTTCACGGAAGTTCGCTCCTTCAAAGACCAGGCAATCGCATGTTTTACCAAGGTATATGGCTTATAGTTTGTCTTACTCTCCAGCTGCTGAAAAATCTCCTGTGTCTGTTTTGATGTTTTTAATCGAAATATCATGGCTGTCCCTCAAAGTTGAAAAAGAAAAAATAACCTGGCTTCATGGATGTCCTGTTTTGGCTCTCATCATTAACCAATAAGAATTCTTTGGCAATATAAGGCTTCATGATCTGATAATACTCCTCATTGATCTCTTCATCAGTCGAAAGAATAATCACCTGTCTGCTGATATTGGGAAAGAACTTCTCTGAAATTTCCTTTCGGTGGCTGGCATCAATGCGGGCATAGGGAGTATCTATAATAAACGGAATTTCCTGACCTGACAATTCAATAATCGCCCAGTATAGTGACAAAATAAAAATCTGCCGTTCTCCCTTGGAAAGCCTGTTAATGTCAATTCTTTTATAAAGCTTTACCGGTTCTAAGTCATCCGCCCCTGCCAGTTTCTGCTGAAGCTGTCTCAGGCTGCTGACACCATACCTCTGAAACAAAATCTCCTGTCCCTTTTTCCCGATTCCTAATGAAAATCCATCCCTTCCAAGATTTCGTATCAGATAGGCCAATTCTGTCACATAATACACAGCATCCTGATACAAATGAAACTCAAAACCATCTCCGATTTCAATATGGGTAATCAGATTGTTTTTCCGGTAAATATGTTGTAATTTCTCGACAATCAAACTTTCAAGCCTGGTTCTTATCGCAACTGTCTTGTTTTCTAAAAAGGCAGCCATCATCCGGGTCAATCCTTCACTCAACTCCAGCACATGTTTGTTCTGGGCATTTTCCTTTAATCGCTGTAATGCCTTCTCCCTCTGTTGGATCAATACTTTCATCGATTCCTCTGACTCTCTATATTTACTCTGGCTCTCATTAAACTTTCTTAACAGTTCCTCCTTACGTCTCAATAAATGGCTTTCCTTTTCCGTAAATTCTATTGCCTCCTCATCTGCCATGGCATTTTTCAAAATTTTATTAATCTCTGTTGTGCGCTCCGAAGCCCTTTGTTTCTTTAAGACAACTTCAATCAGCGCCTGTGAATCAAAATTGTCAATATTTGAAATCATTGCCTGTACTCTTGCTGCGTCTTCCCTTGACAGATCGTGCAATGGCTGGATTCCTTCTTCAAATCCCTCTGGCTTCAATCTTTCCAACAATACCTCTATTAAAGAATCAATCCTTTCCTCTGCAATCTTGCCGTCTGTGGCAAGCGCATGCCGGATATCCTTATGGTCCAGCCTCTGTTGTACATAATAAAAAAGCCGTCCCTTCTCCTCTCGTTCCAGCTGTTCTGTTATCTTCCCTGTAAAATCCTTCAATATATAAAAAGGCATGAATCCCTCTACAAACAATTTCATCTCTGCAGTAGATTCCACTTTATCATGTTCTGTCTTTTCAAATTCTTTCTTCAGCTTATCCCGTTCCCTTTTTGTAATACCTCCAGCCTTTTTAAAAGCATTTCCCAGTTCTATCAATTCTGCCTCAACTTGTATCAATTCTTTATTTTCCTGTTCTAGTTCTTCCTGATACCTGATCTGCAAGTTCTCCATTTTTTCCACTGCTTTTCTCAGGCTTTCATACTCACTGTGCAGCTTTTCTTCATCTTCTCCCACTGCTTTTCCCACATAATTTTTTGTGTATTTTCTAATAATCTCAAAGGTATCTAAGCCACATAGAGTGTATACTGCATTTTTAACATAGGTATTATAGGTACTGGTAGAAAAAATATTTCCCACTTCTTCCCCGTCAAAAAGAAAAAATTCAAACAAACCCGGAGGAACAATGCTTTGTAAATAGTTTTGAAAATAGGATAGTTCATCCTCCATTAACAGTTGTCCTTCCGTCTTTACAAAATACTCTTCTTCCAGCCTCTGCCTGCTGTAATTCCATCCCCTTGTTATCTCATATTCTCTGATTTCCCTGTCCACCATCAAAGAAATAGTAATCTGAACCTTTGACTCCACCTTATCCTTTTGAAATGCCTTTGAATTAATACAATCCTTTATCTTCGCTATATAATGTGGCGTCATCCCTACATAGCCAAAAGCCAGTGGCCCATACAGTCCAATCTTAATCGCAGTAAACAGGGAGGTTTTCCCTGCCCCATTCTTTCCCCCAATCAGAATAATATTTTTATCCTTTGGCATATCCGTAAAATCCAGTACATTCCATCCTTCAAAGGAGTTAAAATTGTACAATAATATCTTATTTATCTTCATCTTCTATCTCCTTCAGGATTTCATAGTGAAGCCATTGCTGATTCAAAAGCCGTTCCATCGCTTCCCTCATGATCTTCTGATTTGAATAATTTTTATTTTGATATACAGAGAGAATCATATTCCGCACCAGGTCAAAAGGAACCTCATTATTTTGCGCTAAATCTTCCAGTTCCTCCACTGTCTTTTCCTCTAGCAACGGCTCTTTATAGGAATACCATGGCAGCCTTTCCCCTGTCATTTCTTCATACAATTCAACCAAAGTCCTTCGGGAAAAATCAAGTTCCTGATCCCAGATTTCATCAATCGCTTTCAGTTCTTCTATGGTAATCAATTCATATCCCATTTGCTTTTGTGTTTTTAAAAGTTCCTTTAGGATCAACTGCCTCGCTTCCCAGGTAAATGGTCCATACCCCAGTTCTCCCGTTTTTAGTTCATAAACCGTTCCGTTTCTCCGCTTCTTTTCACGATATTCGTCTTTATTGCGGATACTCATAATCCAGGTCCTGAAATCTGCCAATGGAATCAATTCCCGATGGCCGCTTTTAATAAATCCATTCAAAGATTTATCCTCTTTTACTACTGTGCAAACCCAGCATCCAAATCTGGAATTGCCGCAGCTCTGGGTCTGATTGCCTGCCTGAATTCCCGCAAACGGACATTCTCCCCCATCTGCACCGGAATATAATGTAGCCAACTCATTATTATCATATCCCCAGGGAGTTTGGCCTCCATCCAGATTTAAAAGGACATCCCACACATCTTCTGTCGTCAGTTCCACAATAGGATTATAGACATAAGCATCCTGAATGGTTTCATGCCGGTTCATCAGGCGGTTTGACAACTCTCTGCCTTCAATTCTTCGCTTTCTTGCTATACTTTCATCCTTTCTTACCCCCAGTAATACTACTACTTCCTGACTTTCTTCTTTTATCACTTTACGGATGTAATCTGCACTGGGATCTATTTTCAAGCGGTCTGTACACCAACGAAATTTACCATTCATTTTAGGAGTTGGGAATCCTCTCCCTATGACATTTGCCCAAAAAGAATTATCAGCTAAAGGAGTCACCATGGTGGAACGAATCGGAAGACCATCTCTCAAAGCAGCCTGTCCCAACATATAATTCATTTTATTCAAATATATTTTAATTAATGGATTTTCAATAAGCGTATCTGAGGACACAATATACACATTTTTATTCCTTTGCCAATCTGGCAAAGATAACAGCATTTTGTATACCAGTTCCACTACAGCCGTAGAATCTTTTCCTCCACTGTATCCAATTACCCATGGCCTGTCATCTGACTGATATACAAATTTAATCTCTTCGATCAGTTCATCCAATGTGTTTTCATTGAAGTAACTATTCTTTGTCATTGCCATCACCTTGATACTGAGCCACCTGGCTGACCAACCCCAGGCTCAGTTTCCTTCCTTTGTCATCCATTTTTTCCAAAATACTCATGATCTGATGCTCATAACTGCCTCCCTTGTCCCCTGAGAAGTCCCTTCCAATCAATTCATCTATGGACATATGGTACAAGTCTGCAGCTCCCCTCAAAAAATTGATGTCCGGCACCGTCATATTTCTCTCAATATTGCTGATGACCTGCTGAGACACATTGAGTTTTCCTGCCAGTTTTTCCTGAGTATAACCATTTTTCTTTCTCAAATCTGCCAAGCGCTTACCGACCTGCATTGTTTTCTCCATTCACAAGCAATCCTGTAAAGGTGCAAAGTTCTATCTGTTTTGATCTAACAAAAGATTTTTGTCGTTCACTATAAAGATACCCGATAATAGATTATACAATAAAATTTTGTATTTTTAAAGTTGACTAACAGTATTGTTGTATATTATAATAGATACAAATATTTTGTTAGTTCTAAATCCAATGAGACAGGAGAAACAATTATGACATGTAAGAAATGTGGAACCGAACTTACCACGGAAAATATCTATTCCTCTGATCACAGATATTGTAATCTTTGCGGTCTGGAATATGCTCTGTTTTTATCCGGACGCCGTACCACCCTGGCTTCCCTTAGGGCTATGAATCTCGAATCTAAAATCATTCAGACTCAGGCTCTGATCAGAGAAGCTGTCTGGGAATTTGGACTGGATAAAGTCTATATTTCCTATTCTGGCGGCAAAGATTCCACTGTTCTTTCCCATATTGCCAAGAAAATCTATCCTGATATTTTACATATTTTCGCAAATACGACCAATGAATACCCAGAAACCCTGCAGCATATCCGATGGGAACAGGAAGAAAACCATACCAATGTAATCACCGTTGTCCCCCAGGATATTCATGGAGCATTATGGACTTTCAAAAAGGTTGTAGAATATTATGGGTATCCCATGTATTCCAAACGGGTATCGAATGCCATACGTACATATCGGCATGCTGTAACAGACAGAACCAGACAAAACTCCTTAGAATATATCAATCGTAACTTTAAAAAATATGGCAAATATATCGATTTGCCAATCTCAGATAAGTGCTGTGACAAGCTTAAAAAGGAGCCATTAAAGCGAAAAGCAAAAGAATTAGGAATGGAATGTGCGATACTGGGGCTTCTTGCCTCTGAAAGCTACCAGCGGGAAAAAGACTGGCTTGACTATGGCTGTAATATCTTTCATGTTCGTAAAGACAATCAATGCAAGCCTCTTTCCTTCTGGACGGATGAAGATATTATAGAATACATAGAGAAATTCTCTGTCAAAATATCAAAATTATATGATATGGGATATTCCCGAAACGGATGTATGTATTGCGGCTTTGGTGTTCATCTTGAAAATAAGGGAAAAAACCGTTATCAGCTTTTAAAGGAGTCTCATCCTGTCCAATATGATTATCTTATTAAAAATTTTGAAAATCTATTAATGGTTTTTGAGATCGATTATATGTAAATGGCGAAAGGATATATTAATTGTATCTCTATTGCAAAATTCATAGCATCCAAAACGTGTTATACTTGGATAATTTGTCGAAATATGGTATGATATGTCATATTAAACCATCAAAGAGGTACAATATGGCTGAATTACTGGGAATCATTGCACCATTAAAGGAATTTTTATCCGCTACGGATGAAGAAATCAAAATGTCTTTTGATCGAAAACAAAATACTATATTATCATTGGATGCCGGCAGAATATACGATATCCCTGATTTTCAACGTGAAATACGGTGGGATGAGGACAATGTTTCACTCTTGATCGAAGACATCAAAAGTGGGCCGAAATTTTTAGGAAATATCATTTTAACTAAACACAATGAAATGAAATATTCCATTATAGATGGACAGCAGAGAATTACTATTTTAACAATGATATTAAACGGAATTAAACACTTTCATCAAAATGAAATTGAGATTATTTCTCCTTGCACATTAACCGTTGAAAGTTTTTCAGCATTTACACAGCTTATGAAAGAACACTTTCCGGAAGAAAAACAATTCGTTGCAGAAATATTAGAATGTGACAAATTGAAACAAGCAAAAAAATATTATCAATTATGGAAATATATTATTGATGCTGATGAAATTCGGCTCAAAAACGAGGCCACAAGACTTCTACAAAATCTGAGAGAAAGTTCTTTTAATATTATTATTAATGAATCTGATGATGTAAGCAAGGGAATCCGATATTTTATTGATGTAAATCTAAAAGGGAAACAATTAGACACAGAAGATATTTTTAAAAGTTATCTGTTCCGTAATGATTCCAGCGAAGATATCCGATCACAATGGTATAACCTAAAAACAAATGTTGTCGATATTGATAGATACAAGCTTAATTATCCTTTATTAAAGATTCTGGAACATTACTTTTACTGTGATCTCTTCATAGATGACAGGCATAAAGGAATAGATTTTGGCAATAATTTTCTCTTAACCAAACATTTTAAGGATTCTGGTACGGATTATACTTATAGAAAAGGGACTCATATTATTGAAGTCATAAACAGCAATCAATATATGAAAACCGCTCTAAACGATATTAATCAGATTCTTTCCATTATACTTGAGATTGTTAAAGGTTCTTCTATAACTGTTGACTTAAAGAATCTATTCTTTTTTATTGACCCAAAGGGCAATAAAAAATCATTAGATGATAGCGAATTAAAAATTATTCATAATATTATGGGAAAAATTTTAAAAGATTCCAAAATTGCCCCCAAAGCATTGATTATGAAATATATCCTGTTTGTTTTATTAAGAAACCAATCCAGAAAAAAGGAAGATTTGAGACAAATTTACGGCGTATATCTATTTACTGTCTTATTCACAATATTCGAAAACAAAAAAAGTACCAATATTTTAATCAGTATTTTAAAGGCCAAATCTGATCTTTGGTATTTAGAATTAATCAAACAAATAAATGGATATTTTTCATCTGATGAAATAACAAATGCCCGGCTTCTGGCACAGTATAAATTGACTCAAAATGAAGAGGAAGAAGATTACAGATTCAGGTGTAAATCACTGGCAACTATTTATAATTATTTCAATATCAAAGAACAAGAAGTAGTTATAAAAAGTAAGGCTCTCGGAGAACTTTATAAGTTTATTACCGATGAAAATACCTATTCCTTAGAACATTTTATTATCAGTAATTCCGAAAAACATATGATAAAAAGCAGTAAATTCGGTGAATATGAAATTGATAACTCCATATACAGTAAATATCTAAATAACTTTTTCAATTTTATTTTTATAGACCAAAACCTAAACTCTGCTCTATCCAACTACTGGCTTCCTGAAAAAATTGATAAAATAAACATTGATGATATTAAATGTGAATATTCTAAAATGATTATTCGCAATTTAAAACCACTTAGTGATGAATTTCAGGAAAGGGCAATACCAGATTATAAAGATAATTTAGATTTGTTTTTTGCCCGCGATTTTAAAGATATCTATATTAAATATGCCAAAAATGTTCTAAATAATATTATTGAAAAAATAAAAAACTAAACACTTTTTATCTCATTTACTGCTAGTACAGCATTGCTTAAATTTCGGTGAATCAATTGCTTGATATCGGTGTCATCTGTGCGTCTGCGAAGCGATGGCGTAGTGGTGCCTACATCTAGCTTCACAGGCGTGCAGAGGGCGCTGATAGCGGGTAATTTATTCACCAGAATTTAGGCAAGACTGTACTAGATAAACGCATTTCTAAAAAGGATATAGCTTGCCATAATTATCGTTTTTCTATATCCTTTCCATTAAATATGATATATCCTATAAGTCAAAATCCCTTCTTCTTTTCCTCTTACTTATGCATTTCTCTCTGCTTTCAATTGATTGATTTCTTCCAGAGACAAACCTGAAATATTCACGATTTCCTCCAAAGCATATTTGCCAGCATCTAACATGCGAAGGGCTGTTTCCTTCATTCCTTCTTTTATGCCTTTTTTTATGCCTTCCTTTAAGGATTCATTTCTCATATCTTCCATAATTTTGCACATTTCCTGGACTCCTTTCGGGTTTTCCTTCAGATACCTGGTTCGTTCTGCCATCAATTCAAAATTCATGTCATCGGCTCTCATACAATTGAAATCGTGCATGAGTTTTCCAATATCAGAATCTCCGCGATATTCACCATTCACATAAAGAATATGCTCCCCATCTTCAAAAGCATTCCCTGTTGCAAGGTTGATTCTCTCAATTGGATAAACGGCTTTACCCTGACCATAAAAATCTTTTTCAAGGATAAAGATTATATAGGTGTCTGGTAATTCTTTAAATTCCTGGCCGGAATGAAGATTCTCAATATCCATCACACTGGCATGATATCTGGCCCTGTGTGGGTCTGCTCCCCTATCCTGTCTTTGGACTTCCAGATCATATCTTTTCCCTGTTGAATCTGTGCCATATGCATCCAAGCAGACAGATCGTGCTCCCACTAACCTTTTCATGTCTTTTTGTGTTTCACAATCAGTGATAATTAAATCTGGCTTTTCCGTGATAATGCGTAGTACCAATTCAGCCAGAGGAATATTATCTTTAAAAAGGCAACGCATGAAATCATCATCGATTGGCCGCAAACCACGCAAACGCTGTAAATCCTCCTGATGCTGCTTATCTGTCACTGTCAATATTTCTACCTGTTTTCCTTTCACATTCATATTTTTATCTTACCATAAACGCCTTATATTTACAATCCGGGAACCTATCCATATCTAATTCCCTGCTTTTTAAAGTTTAATCATTAATTTTTTCATTTCCATTCTTCCTCCCCACCCCATTCACCCACCTCTCATCTCCTCTCCCTTCTCTCACATCCGCCGTAACCCAAATCTCCTCCACCGACATCCCCTGGGTTTCCTCCACCAGCCGTCTCACCCCATCCTCCGTCATATCCGTAAAGTACCGCCCGTTCCTCCACCCCTCAAACTCCCCATACTTAAACGAAACATAAATGACCCCATTCTCCTTTAATGCTGCTGCCATCTTAGCCAGCACAGCCCTAAGTTCCTCATAAGGTAAATGCAAAACAGACGCACAGGCCCATATCCCATCATATTTCTCCCGCACATCCAATTCCATAAAATCCATCTGCCTGACCACAATTCCCGTATACTCTGCTGCCATCTCGCACAATTCTCTACATCCGTCCGCTGCCTCCACCTCATACCCCAGATTCAGAAAAACCTTCGCATCACGCCCGGAACCGCAGCCGAAATCCAGGATTTTCCCATGGTCCGGAAGCCTTTGTAAAAATTTTTTCCGGTTGAATTCCATATCTGCGTTTATGGTTCCCTTTAAAAAGTTCTCTGCATTTTTTCTATAATAGCTTAAGGTCTCCTCTTTTATTGCCATTTCCATCCTCCTGCTATCCTGTAAGCACAGACCAAACCGTCCTGGTTTTCATTGCTTATCCCTATTATCCCTATTGTCTTTCCGTTCATTATATCCAGACAAAACCTAAGTTTCCGTCAGCACCCCTCCCGAATCCTCTCAATCCCCTCCTCCATCTCCCGGCTCATCCACTTATTCTTGTGGACAAAAATCTGCTGGCACATCACCGTCCGAAGTTCCGGCGCGTTAAGCGCCATCAGCTCCCCCTTTTGCAAACTCTCCCTGACTGCAAAAAGGGGCAGATAGGAGATCCCCCCGTTTTCCTTCAGCAGCCGGATGATAAATTCCGTGTTGCCGATTTCCAGAGCCAATGTCAGTTCCAGGCTCTGTGCCTCCAGGAAAATGTCCAGTTCCCGCCGGTAATTTTCATTCTTCTCAGTAAGAAAAAAAGGGTCTTTTTGCAGGTCAGCCACCCGAACTCTTCTGCTCCGGCTGCCCCAGTAGCCCGGGGAGGTGACAAAGACGATGGGCTCCCTTTGTTCCATGACCTTCAGCCAGTTTTTGCTGTGCCGGGGACGGTCCAGCAGATAGATAAAATCCAGCTGGTTCTGCTCCAGCATCTCATAAAGCTTTCCCGGGGATGCGGTGGTGATTTTCACCGGCACCTGTGGATGGCAGGTGCGGAAATGGCGGAGCACGGCGGGCAGCTTGGCAAAGCACAAAGATTCCAGGGTGCCGATGTGGAGGGGATGGCACAGTTTTTCTTCCTCCCCGGCAATCTCCTTTGCCTGGCTCACCTCCTTTACAATATGCTGCGCCTGCTCCAAAAACCGCTGTCCTCTGGCTGTCAGGGAAATACTTTTCCCCAGCCGGTCAAAAAGCCGGGTGCCCAGTTCCTCCTCCAGAAGGCGAATCTGCACCGTAACCGCTGACTGGGAATATCCCAGAAGTTCCGCTGCCTTAGAAAAACTCTCCACCTTGGCTATGGTGATAAAGGTATTCAATTGCCGGAATTCCATCTCTGACCTCCCCCTTTCGCCTGTCCCTCCGTCCTCCGAAGCACCCTTAAACTTCTGCGGATCCGACCGCTTTTCATGAATTTAATTCAATCATATCATAAAATATATGAATTTGATATATTTACTTTTTGTGGTACACTAATCCTGTGATACCACGGATTGCTCCGCATTTCATGCTCCCGCAATCCTCCTAATCAAACAGCTAAAAAGCGAGGAAAATCTTATGTCATTTATCAGTATGTTCGATGTCCTGGGCCCCAACATGGTGGGTCCCTCCAGTTCCCACACAGCAGGAGCCTGCTCCATTGCCCTGATTGCCCGGAAAATGCTGGGAGAGCCTGTCCGCCAGGTAGAGTTCACCCTCTACGGCTCCTTTGCCAAAACCTATCGGGGCCATGGCACAGACCGGGCGCTCTTAGGCGGCATCATGGGCTTTTCCACCGATGACGAGCGGATCCCGGAAGCATACACCCTGGCCGATGCCCAGGGAATCACCTGCCATTTTTCCTACAACCACACGGAGACAGAGGTTCATCCCAACACGGTGGATATCCAGCTGACGGGAACGCAGGGACATGCCTTTTCCCTGCGGGGGGAATCCATCGGCGGCGGGAAGATCCGCATCTCCCGCATCAACGGAATAGCCGTGGATTTCTCCGGCGATTATAATACTCTGATCGTGGTGCACAAAGACCGCATCGGCATGGCTGCCCACATTACCCGGTGCTTAAGCGAGGGCATGGTAAATATTGCCTTTATGCGTCTCTTCCGGGAAGCCAAGGGCGACAAAGCCTACAGCATCGTGGAATTTGACGGTGCCCTGTCTGAGGATGTGCAGCAGAAAATCAAAGAAAAACAAGACGTATATCAGGTAATGGTCATTCGTATTTAGAAAAATGAAGGCTTGAAAAACTTTGTTTTCCAAATCAATATGATTTTTTATTTCCTGGCCGGTGAAGCACAGCGGTACATGACGTTTCAGCTTTGTGAGGAAACGCTCATTGGCAGAGAACTCACAGCAGCGCCTGCCACTTCTGCTTACCAGTACTACGTGCTGAAAGCCCTTGTGAAAATGCAAGTACTTCAAATACGTAATACCAAGAATTTATCATACAAGGAGAAAAATAAAATGGATTTCAAGAATGCAGCAGAACTGCTCACTCTTTGCGAGAAGGAAAATTGTCCGATTTCCGAGATTATGAAACGCCGGGAATGTGATCTGGCAGAGACCGCCATGGAGGAGGTGGAGGCGCGGATGCGCAAGGCCCTTGCCATAATGAGAAAATCCTCTTCAGAGCCTCTCACCAGCCCCCGCCGCTCCATGGGCGGGCTCTTAGGCGGCGAGGCGCAGCTGGTAGAGAGGCACCGGCATGAGGGAAAATCCATCTGCGGAAACGTGCTCTCCCGGGCTGTGGCCTATGCCATGGGTGTACTGGAGGTGAACGGCTCCATGGGACTGATCGTGGCGGCCCCCACTGCCGGCTCCTCCGGGGTGGTTCCCGGAGTTTTCCTGGCTCTTCAAAAGGAGCATGGCTGTTCCGATGAGGAATTGCTTGCCGCCCTGTACAATTCCAGCGCTGTTGGCTTTCTGGCCATGCGCAATGCCTCGGTGGCCGGCGCGGTCGGCGGATGCCAGGCAGAGGTAGGAGTAGCTTCCGCCATGGCAGCCTCGGGAGCCGTGGAGCTGATGGGCGGCACCCCGGCTCAGTGCCTGGATGCGGCCTCCACCGCGCTGATGAACCTTTTGGGGCTGGTCTGTGACCCGGTGGGAGGGCTGGTGGAGTACCCCTGCCAGTACCGCAACGCCATCGGTGTCGCCAATGCCCTGACAGCGGCGGAACTGGCCTTAAGCGGGGTGAAACAGCTGATTCCCTTTGACGAGATGCTGGCCGCCATGTACCACGTGGGGCGGCGGCTGGCGCCGGAATTTAAGGAGACTGCCATGGGCGGATGCGCCACAACTCCCACAGGATGTGCTGCCTGCAAAAAACGCGGTTAATTTCCCCGCCATGCAGACGATAAGCAAGTTATCGTTCACACCCAATGTCATGTTTTAGGATTGCGGGAGCATGAAACGCGGAGCAATCCGTGGTATCATGGGGGACAAAATACCTTTTGACCCCAGCATCATGACATTGCCCGTGAACAGTAACAAAAAATTACAGACTTGTCCGGCACAAATCCGGTTGTAAAAAGAGCAAAAAAATGATATAGTAATTTAAAATATTACCCTCAGTAGACAAGGGTACTTTTTGCGGAGATATTTTTATGAAAAGAAAAACCAACCGATGGCTCCCGGTGCTTCTGCTCACTCTGTGCCTGACCGGATGCCAGAAAAACAGTGAACCTTCCTTAGAAAATCAACCAATTTCCAATTCTGAAATCATAGCTCTGACCGTCTGGGGAGCCGCAGAGGACGAGGAGCTGCTGCGGCAGATCATTGATGGATTTAAGGCTGAGTATAAAGATCAGGCTGATTTTGCTATCACCTATGAGCCCCAGAGTGAGAGTAAATGCACAGATGCCCTCATGGCAGATCTGGAAAATGGGGCAGATGTGTTTGCCTTTGCAGACGACCAGCTGAACACGCTTGTGGCTGCCGGAGCTCTGGAACCCATAGAAAATGAAGAAACTGTCCGGAGGGAAAATCTTCCGGAAGCGGTTCTTGCAGCATCTGTGAACAATACCCTATATGCCTTGCCTCTGACTGCGGACAACGGGTATTTTCTCTACTATAATAAACAATATTTTTCAGAAGCAGATATAAAATCCTGGGATCAGATGCTGAATATCGCCGCCAGCCATGACAAAAAAATCTCCATGGAATGGTCCTCCGGCTGGTACGTCTATTCTCTGTTTGGCAACACCGGACTTACCGTAGGCCTCAATGATGACGGAATCACCAATTATTGTACCTGGAACAGCACCGATGGCGCCCTCAAGGGAACCGATGTGGCTCAGGCCATGGTGGATATGGCAGATCATGCTGGATTTGTCAGCACGGATGATACCGGATTTCTTCAGGGCGTTCAGGACGGCACCATTATTGCAGGCGTCAATGGCGTATGGAATGCAGTGGCTGTACAAAAAGCCTGGGGCAATCACTATGGAGCCGCTAAGCTGCCTTCCTATACCTGTGCCGGGCAGCAGGTACAAATGGCATCCTTCTCTGGCTACAAGCTCATCGGAGTAAATGCCTATTCAAAGAACCGGGAGTGGGCGACAAAGCTGGCTGAATGGATCTCCAACGAAAAAAATCAGGAGCTGCGTTTTCTTCTGCGGGGTCAGGGGCCTTCTAATATTAATGCAGCAGCCTCAGAAGAGGTACAGAAGTCCCCTGCAATCACTGCGCTTTTAGAGCAATCAGAATTTTCTTGTCTGCAGCGGATCGGAGGGAATTTCTGGGAGCCGGTGTCTGCGTTTACCGCAGAGATTCTGGCTGGCAATCCTTCCGGAGAAGATCTTCAGGCACAGCTTGATACCATGGTTGAGGGGATCACAGCCCCCTGAGCAATATCTATATCAGACTTAAAAGGAGCATCCGGCATCATGAAAAATATCAGTTTAAAGCATCGTTTAATTATCCCTATCATACTTCTCGGGATCGTGGCGCTTTTATCCAATGTCCTATCCATTATCAATATCCGTAACGTAAACGCAAGCGCTTCCAATATTGCTGATAATTACATGGATGGCAAAAGCCGGCTGGCCAAAATCTGTCAGTCGTCTATGGATATTCATAAAATGGCATTGAGTCATATCGTTGCCACAGATTACAACACAATGATCACTCTTGTGAAGCAGATCAAGGAGGAGGAAGCCCTTCTGGACCAGATGCTTGCTGAATATGAGCCATATGTGATATCGAAGGATCAAGGACAGTATGAGGCTCTCCTGTCCGATTACGATTCCTTCAAGCACGCGCTGGTCCATCTGGTGTGCCTCAGTGCCAGCCACAAAACCCAGGATGCCTATATCCTGGCAAACGGGGATGTTGCCTCCTTTGCCGATGCCATGGAAGCAGATATTGATGCTCTTAATGCTTCTATCAATGAACAGACCTCCAAAGCCAGATCCCAGCTGTCCATTGTATACATAATATCCCTGGCTGCGGGCATCGGCTCTGCTTTGGCCTGCATCCTGCTGGTATTTGCAGATCTCAAGCTTATCACAGATTATGTGGTCACTCCTATCAAAAGTATACTGGGAATCATACAGGAAAGCTCCGGACGCATCAATGGCATGACAGGCGAGGTTTTAAAAAGGACCCGAGCCTCAAAGGGCAGCGCTGCCAGCCTTTCTTCTCTCGCGGAACAGCTGTCGGCAACCTTTCAGGAGGTGGCTGGCAATATATCCGTGATCAATGACAATGCAGAGAATGTCCGGCAGGATGTTCTTAATATTGCAGAAGAATGTGGCTCCATCACCGCTTATACGAGCCAGATGAACACCCGCGCCGATGCCATGCAGAAATCTGCCCAAAACAGTGTGGATATTACCAGCGCTAAAGCAAAAGAAATCCTGAGTGCTCTTGATGAGTCCATTGAAAAAAGTAAAAGTGTAGATCAGATCAACACTCTTACCAGTGAGCTTTTAAGTATCTCCCAACAGACGCGGCTTATCGCTCTCAATGCCTCTGTGGAAGCCGCCAATGCGGGTTCTGCCGGGAAAGGCTTTGGAGTTGTCGCCAGAGAGGTACGTGACCTGGCCAATTCCAGTCAGGAAGCCGCCAACCGGATCCAGGCCATAAACAATGTGGTCACTTCCGCTGTATACAATCTTTCTGAAAATGCACAGAACCTGATTGACTATATGAACCATTCTGTTCTCACAAAATTCCAGGACTTTGTCCAATCCGGCAGCCAGTACAAGGAGGATGCTGCCTATATCCGCCGGACCATGGATGAATTTTATGAACATACAGAGCGTCTGAAACATTCCATGTCAGGAATCGCCGATTCCATTGGGACAATTACCAAAGCCATTGATGAGGGCGCCAACGGCATTGCCGGTGTGGCTGGCAACACCCGCAATCTTGCAGGGGACATGGAGGACATTACCTGTCGCATGGGAGTGAATCAGGAGGTGGTAAAAGGACTGGAAAAGGAAACCCGTGTCTTTGACAATCTGTAGATGCATAGCTGAATCGTATCATCCGTAAGATGAATCTCACTGAAATATTTCCTTCATCAGATCAATCAGATACCTTTCCGACCGATCCAGATATGCATCCTCCCGGCAGACCACATGAACCCCCCAGTTCTCCTCCTGCCGGGAAAATCCGTAGCAGCAAAACCTCTTCTGTCCTCCCAGCACATCGATGGCCCGCTGGGGGACAAAGGTATATCCCAGCCCGCCGTCCGCCAACTGAACGGCTGAAATACAGCTGGATATCTCCATCACCCGGGGCGGCACGATCTTATATCTTCTCAGGATTGCATCCGCTCTCTTGCGGATTTCATGTCCTTTCTTTAAAAGGATCACCGGCATTTCTTTTATCTTCGTCAAATCCACCACGCCATCCTCTCCCTCCAGACAAAGCTCCCTGGTGATAACGCCGGGGGCAATTAAGAGGAACAGGCGCTCCCTGTAAATCAACTCGGTTTTCATTCCCAGAGGAAGCTCCTCTGATTTTCTCGGGCAAATGAACAGATCCAGCTTTCCCTTCTCCATCAGTTCTATCAATTCATCCGTATGATCCTCAAAAATAATCACCTCCACCAGGGGATACAGCTCCCGAAAACGTTTCAGCACAGGAGGAAGCATGTAGCCGGCCCGCTCTGTGGGAATCCCCAGCCGAATCTTCCCCTTCACTCCCTGGCAGATATCCATCAGCTCACGGCGCAGATTTTTGTTGAGACTTAAAATTCTTTGCGCCGTTTCCACATACTTCTCCCCCGCATAAGTCAGAGCAATGGGATTGGCGCTGCGGTCAAACAGCTTCACCCCCACATCCTGCTCCACCTTGGAGAGAATCTGGCTTAAGGAGGGCTGGGATATGTACAGCTTTTTCGCCGCAGCCGTCACGCTTTTACATTCCGCCACCATCGTCACATAGGTCAGTTCCCGAAAATCCATAGAATTTTCCTCCTTTTCGACTTATTCCGGCCATACCCCGCCGTATCCTCCCTCTTCTCCCTTTTGTGTTTTGCACAGCCTCTACAAAAAACGGTCCAAAACCATACACCACAATGGCAGCATTCCCACGGACAGCAATGTAGTCAGGACAATACACTGGGTGGCAAATTTTTCATCTCCATGATATTTCGCTGCCAGAATCGCTGTTGTGCTCCCGGCAGGCATGGCTGCCAGCACAACCGCAATTCCTGCCGCCACCGAATCCACCTGAAACAGAATACACCCTGCTAGCACCACTGCCGGAATTGCCACCAGGCGGATGAAGGAATAGATCACCGTGATTTTCGTAATCATCTTGTGAAATCCTGCATCCGCCAGCACTGTCCCGATAAAAAGCATGGTCATAGCCGTGGTACAGCCGCCCAGACTGTCCACCGCCTTTTTGAGGAAAACCGGCAGGGGAAGCTGTGTCACCATCAAAACAATCCCAATCTCAACGGCAATAATACAAGGATGTCTCAGCACCTTTTTTATGACTTCCTTTTTCCCCGGACTTTCCGTAAAATAGGAAATCCCCGCTGACCACATGACAATCCTCTGAGGGATCAGATAGATGGAGGCATACAAAAGCCCCAGAGAGCCATACAGCCCCTCTGCCACCGGGTTCCCCAGAAATCCCGCATTGGAGCAGACTGTGCCATATTGCAGGATCACCCGCTGGCTTTTGGGCACTCTTTTATAGCAAAATCCGCTGATCAGCATACAAAGCAGCTGTAGCGCCAGAGAGACCATCAGGATCTGCAGGCCGGAAATCAGCATTTCCTTATCAAAAGTGGTATAAAACGCCCCGATAATGTTGCAGGGAAGAATGATATCCACAATCAGATCCGTCAAAACTTTCCTTCCCTCCCCAGTGATAATATTCTTTTTCCTCAAAAACACCCCTGCTCCAATGAGCAAAAACATCATTGCCTGAAGACTCAAAAGTCCGTTCCGTTCCATCTTGCTTCCTCCCCTGTTCTGCCAATAAACGATGGTCTTTTTATATTTTCTGTTGTAAGTATAGGAAAAAAGGGACTTTTTTACAAGTCCCCCTCCGCCTTTATTATGGTGTTATTTCTTTGTGGCATGTTACTGCTCCGCCCGCTATCCCTTGTAATAATTAATCAGGCTCCCCGCCAGCAAAATCTTCCGCTCATCCTCTGTCAGGTTGTCCAGCGTACATTGAAGGGTTCCGGCTGTCTCCACCCCGCCTTCTTCCGGCAGACCCAGTATCTGAAGTTCCACAGCCTCTTGCTTTTCTTCAATCACCTGGCGGATATTTCTTATAAAGATCCAGGTGTCTGTTGGCAGTTTCCAGTCTTTCTCTGTCCGAAGAGGCAGGATGCCCCAGTTGATCAGGTTGGAACGGTACCGCTTGGTGGCATACTCGTTGGCAATGTTGGCAAAACCGCCCAGCACCTTCTGGCAGCTGGCTGCCTGTTCTCTGGAAGAACCGTCACCGATCTGCTGGCTTACCATGACGCTGCCGATAAGGATATCCTCCAGGCCGCACTGCTCCCGGGTGCATAGAACCGTCAGTATATTCTTCAGGCCATTTGCATATGCCCCGCCTTGGTTTTCTGTTGTCCCGGCCTTCTCGGATATCCGGCTTTCTTCTGCTCCCGCCTGATCTTCCTTCTCCCCGGCTGCTTTACAAAAGCCGCCGGCTGCTGCCCACGCCTGCCGCTGCCTTTCCATCTCCCGCACGGCCTTGGCCCGGCCCACATAGTCCTTGTCCCGGCTGATCATGGTATACTCGGAGATCTTCTCCGGGTTGGAGCGGAAGGAGGATGCCTCTCCTGAGGGAATCAACTCGTCTGTGGTCACAGACCCCTCATAGGAACCGGCCACCCGTAAAAGCAGGTGTTTTCTTAAGGGAGCCATCTCTGGCCAGTCGGCGATATTCGGCCCCAGCACCAGCTTTTCTTCGGCGTCCCCTTTGCCGAAATTGTCAAAAACCTGATTTTTGTATATTTGCTCATTAAAATGGTAAGTCAGGCTCCGGTACTCCACAGAAAGTTCCGTGGCTGCCGTCAGCCTTCCCCCATTGCGCACCGTGGCGGCAATGGAACGGGCATCCATCAGGCAGGCGGCCGCCATCTGTCCCTGCCCCGGCTTGGAACCCTCCCGGTTGGGATAGTTCCTGGTCATGTGGCGGATGCTCACCTGGTTGTCCGCCGGCACATCGGTCACCCCAAAGCAGGGCCCGCAGATCGCCGGGCGCAAGGTCACGCCGCAGACAGCCAGTTCCCCGGCGATTCCCTGTCTCAACAGTTCCGCCATCACCGGCAGACTGGCAGGATTGACCCCCACGCTCAGCCCGTTTCCGGGAATCCCATATCCTTTCAGGATGTCCGCCATGGCCACAATATTTTCAAAAAGGCCTCCCGAGCAGCCGCTGACCAGGGCCTGATCTACATAGAATCCCCCATCCCTTACATGGGACATGATGGAAAACGGCTTTCCCTTCGGGCCTTTGATCTTCTGCCCCTCTGCCTCCACCGCCTCCAGGATTTCCTCCATCCTCTCCTGAAACTCCCGGATGGGCATGGCATTGCTGGGATGGAAGGGCAGGGCAATCATACACTCCACCTGGGACAAATCAATGTCAATCAGGCCGTCATACCAGGCGCCGTCCTCTGGCATCAGCTTTTGGTAGGCATCCTCTCTTCCATGCTCCCCCAGATACTCCCTGGTCCGTTGATCTGTACACCAGATACTTGACAAGGCGGCGCTCTCCGTGGTCATCACGTCAATGCCCATGCGGTATTCCATGGAGAGATTTCCAATGCCAGGCCCTACAAATTCCAGGATTTTGTTCTTGTTGAATTTATTTTTAAAGGTGGCAGCCACCAGAGCCAGTGCCACATCCTGGGGGCCCACCCCCGGCCTGGGACTTCCGGTCAGCCGCACAGCCAGAACCGGCGGCATTTTCAAATCATAGGTGCGGCCCAAAAGCTGCTTGGCCACCTCCCCGCCTCCCTCTCCGATTCCCATGGTTCCCAGGGCGCCGTAGCGGGTATGGCTGTCCGAGCCTAAGATCATCCTTCCTCCCCCGGCCATCCTCTCCCTCATATACTGGTGAAGGACTGCCCGGTAGGGAGGCACGAAAATCCCTCCGTACTTTTTAGCATTTCCCAGGCCGAACACATGGTCGTCCTCGTTGATGGTCCCTCCTACGGCACACAAGGTGTGGTGGCAGTTGGAAAGGACATAGGGCACCGGAAATTTCCGGATGCCGCTGGCCCGGGCCGTCTGTAAAATGTTGACGTAATTATTGTCCGGAGACACAAGGGCATCAAAGGTCAGCTTTAAGTTCTCCCTGTCCCCTCCATGATTCTCCTGGCCGTCCTCTGCACTGCCACGCTGGGCAGCCGGAGTTCTCCGTTCTCCTTCTCTATGTAGGGATACATGGTCATCACGCCGCTGGGATGGCCGATGCGCACGGTCTCCCGGCCCGCTGCCGGGGCTCCGATAGTCTTCCAGATCACGGAACCTTCCAGGAATGCCGCCACGGAAATGGAACTTGCCGATGTGAGGGGACAGGCCTTATGGCATTTAAACACGGAGATCACCCGGGCGCACATATCCATGTCCTCCATCTTTACCGTCTGGCCGGCGATATCCGTGAAGGATACCGGTTTTGTAAAGAATCCCACCTTGGGCACTGCCGGAGAATTGGCTGCGGCATCCTCCAGATCTTTGGCAAAGCCCATGAGGCAGGCTGACGTACCCCGGATTTTCTCCAGCAAATCGCACACCTCTTTGTTCTGGTTGATCTCCTCCGGCAATTCTGTGCCCTTCATGCCGATGTCTTCTGCCCGGACCAATACCATGGGGTTGGACACATCTAAAATGGTGGCTTCGATTTTGCCGAACCCGGGAATGTCCAGCACATCCAGCGCATTTCCCGTAGGCAGAAGCTTCCCGGTCTTAGCGCCTGCCGGGTTTAAGAAATTCACCTTCAGTTCAGCCGCCGTCCCGTCAACCCCGGCGATCTGGCAGTCGCCGTCCCGGGCAAAAGTCTCGTTCTCACAGGGCACCACCACATTGATGTATTTGTCTGTGTTCCGGTTCAGCATCCGCACGGTCACAGCCGGCTCTGCGGCCTCCACCATGCCTTCCTCCACCGCATAGGGCCCCACGGCAGCGGTCATGTTTCCGCAATTGGACTTGTAATCCACCTGGCTTTTTCCCACAATCACCTGTCCTACCAGATACTCCACATCCACATCCTTTTCCTCGCTCTTCCACACAATGACGATCTTGTTGTTGGAGGACACGGTACCTCCCATGCCGTCAATCTGCTTCGGATCCGGATCTCCCATGGCCTGTAAAAAAATGCTGTCCCACAAAGACCGGTCCTCTGGCAAATCCTCCCGATGGAACATGCAGCCCTTGCTGGTTCCGCCCCGCATAAATACTGTCTTAAACTTTCTCATTTTTGCCGCTCCCTTCTACACATATTTTTTTACCTGCCTTACCGTATACGATTCCCTTTATTTCCGCAGGTGCAGGCAATGGTCCCAAACGCCAATGGCGCATGACCAGCACCGACCGAAGCAAAGCACAGACCCCCCACTGCCCTGTAACGCAGCAAGCTTGATACCCAGTTGCTTACAGCGAGGTTTTTCATTTCAACTGGTCAATGGTTTCCAGCAAATAATCTGTAAACTCCTTCGCGCTTGCATCCTCCCTAAAGGTGGTCAGCACCATCTTCCGCTCCGTGACGGTACAGATATCCAGAGCTTTATCCAAAATCTGCTTCCGGTCTCCGTAGCCGATGTGAGCCATCATCATGCCCACCGCACGAATCAGGCTGCATGGATCTGCATACTCGCCCCGGTTATGCTCGATCAGGAAAGGAGCCGTCCCGTGAATCGCCTCAAACATGGCATATCTGTTGCCTAAGTTGGAGGAGGAGGCTGTGCCTAAGCCGCCCTGGTGCTCCGCCGCCACATCCGTCACAATATCCCCGTACAGGTTGGGAAGGACGATCACCTCAATCCCCTTGTTAAATTCCGGATCCAGCATCTTGGCGCACATGGCATCCACCAACCGCTCCTGAATCTCGATCTCCGGGTACTCCTCCCCCACCTTTCTCACGGCCTTGATAAAGTTGCCGTCCGCCAGCTTGACAATGTTTGCCTTGGTGACAATGGTGACATTTTTCTTCCCGTTCTTTCTGGCAAAATCAAAGGCTGCCCGGGCAATTCTCTCGCTTCCCTGCTTAGTCTGCACCTTAAAGTCCACAGCCAGATCTTCATTGACCTGAATGCCCTTATTTCCCCAGATATACTCACCCTCAATATTTTCCCGGAAAAATGTCCAGTCAATATTTTTGTCCGGAATCTTGATGGGACGGACAGCCGCAAACAATTCCAGCCCCCGGCGCAACAGGCTATTGGCGCTGACCAGGTTCGGCCAGGGATCCGAGGCCCTGGGTGTCACCATGGGTCCCTTTAAGATCACGTTGCATTTCTTTACTTCCTCAAAGACTTCATCGGGAAGGCTCTGCAGCTTTGCGGCGCGGTTCTCGATGGTCATTCCCTCAATGACTCGGATCTCCACCTTTCCGCTCTCAACCTCCGGCCCCATCAGATTGCGAAGCACACGCAGTGCCTGCTCCATAATGATCGGCCCTATTCCGTCCCCCGGCAATACGCCCACCACAATCTTGTCAATCTTAGAATAGTCGGTGATCTCGTTGTCCTTTTTCATCCTCTCAATCCGCTCAAATTCCGATTGAATCAGTCCTCCGAATTTTTCCTGTGCTTCCTTAATCCCGCTCATTTTCCTTCTCCTTACTACAATTTAAGCTTTTCCTGTTATTCTGAGTTATCCTGTTTCACTTTCCTGATCGCTGTCTCTTTTTATTTCTGCTTTTCCGGTTTCTTCTCTCTTTCGGGCTCTGCCCCCCGGAACTCTGCTCCTTTGGGGGGCTACCCTTCTCGGAACTCTGCTCCTTTAGAGCTTCTGCCCTTTCTCTTTCCTATTCTTCCGTTTTAGCCAGCTGCTCCTTCAGATACCGCAGCTGCCCTCCGCACAAAATCACTTCCAGCTCGCTGTCTGACAGTTCCACCTTTGCCTGGAAGGAGACGTCCTTCGTCTTATCCCGAACCGTCACTTTCCTCATCTTTAACTGCTCCCGAAGATTCTCGATCTCCAACTCATCCATCAACTCCAGCTTGTCATAGTCCGCCGGATCCGCAAAGATCATGGGGATAATCCCGTGGTTCACCAGATTGCCCTTGTGGATTCTGGCAATGCTCTTGGCAATCACCGCCTTCACCCCCAGATACATGGGATTGATGGCTGCATGTTCCCTGGAAGAACCCTGTCCGTAATTCTCCCCCCCGATGATAATGCTCTTGCCCAGTTCCTTTGCCCTGGCCGCAAAATCCGGGTCATACCGGTGATAACAGTACTGGGACATCAGAGGAATATTAGAGCGCATGCTGGAAAATTCCGCGCTGGCCGGCGTGATGTCGTCTGTGGTGATGTTGTCCACGGTCTTTAAGCTGATCTTTGCATTTAAATACTGCTCCGGCGCGTCCGGTATGGGCAGAGGCTTGATGTTCGGTCCCCGGACAATCTCCACCCTGGCCGTTTCCTCCTGCGGCAGCGGGGGAATGATCATGGAATCATCCACCGGATAGGACTCCGGCTCCTTCACCTGATCCAGGATTTTCACATCCTCCCCCATCAGTTCCCGGGCTGTGGTAAAGGTTCCCGTGACAGCCGTTGCCGCGGCGCTCTCCGGGCTTACCAGGTAGACCTGGGCTGTGGGATTGCCTGCACGGCCTCTGAAGTTCCGGTTGGTGGTCCGAACAGCCACCCCGTCCGTGGCCGGCGACTGGCCGATAGCACAGCAGGGCCCGCAGGCCAGTTCCAAAAGCCGCACCCCGGCATCCATCAGCATTTCCACATAGCCGTCCCGCATCAGCTGCTTATAGATCTGCTTGGAGGAAATGGCACAGGTACAGCTTACATCCTCATGGACATGATGTCCCTTTAACACCAGAGCCGCTTTGGCAATGTCCCGATAGCTGGCATTAGTACAGCTTCCGATCATCACCTGCTGCACCTTCTTCTTTTCCACCTCCCGGATGGCAGTCACATTGTCCGGCTGATGGGGGCAGGCAATCAGCGGCTCCAGTTCACTTAAGTTGATCTCCATCTCCCCGTCATAGCTACAGCCCTCATCAGGCAGCATCCGGACGTACTCTTTCTCTCTCCTGGGCCTTCATAAACTTGCGCACCTGCTCATCCGCCGGGAATATGGAGGTGGTGGCTCCCATCTCCGCTCCCATGTTGGCAATAGTTGCCCGGGCCGAAACCTCCAAAGTCTCCGCCCCCGGCCCTACATATTCAAACACCTTTCCCAATCCGCCCTTGACCGTCACCTGGCGGAGCATTTCCAGAATCACTTCCTTGGCGTTGCATCCCGGCCTCAGCCTGCCGGTTAAGTTCACCCGGATAATCTCCGGCATTTTCAGCCGCATGGGCACGCCGGTCATGGCCGTGGCCACATCCATGCCTCCCACTCCGATGCAGAGCATCCCGATGGCTCCGCCGTGAGGAGTATGGCTGTCCCCGCCCATGGAAAGCTTTCCCGGCGCCCCGAACCTGGCCACCTGGATGGCGTGGCAGATGCCGTTTCCCGGCCTGGACACATACACTCCGTATTTCTTTGCCACCGACTGTAAATAAATATGATCGTCCGGCGTCTTGTGATCCAGATACAGCAGATTGTGATCCAGATGGCTGACGCTGCATTCCGTCCTCACCCGGTCAATGCCCACGGCCTCAAAGGCCAGATAAGTCATCACCGCATTGATATCGTGGGTCAGTGTCTGGTCTACCTTGAGATAGATCTCCTCCCCTGCCTTCATCTCAGACGGCTTTGACAGATGAGACGCCAGGATTTTCCTTGTCAGATTTTGTGCCATGTTTTTTCCCTCCACTCCTTTATCTGAGTACTTTCGGAAACTCTTTGTGTCCAGATTTGTGGATGGATGCAAAATGTTTCTGAGAGTACTCTGTCTTTATTTTCACGGTTCTCTTTTACTGCCGGACTGTGTTATGCCTGAGAACTGCTTCTTCCCCCTGTCACTGCATTTGTCTTACCATTTCGCACTCCCTCTATCTCTTCACCTTCGTCACCACCACGCCCGTCCGCTTCATCTCCTCCACCAGCGTTTTCTGCTTTTCCCGCTTTCGCAGCGCCCGCTCCGTCACACAGCTCCGAAGTGGTAAACCCCCGCAGACGTTCGATTAACTTCTTCCTTTCCTCAGTCAACATTTCTCCCCCCATTTCTCTGCAAACCGGGCTTTTCCCGAAAGCATGGTTCCTTTTTTCAGACGCTTCTTCTTTCCCCTCTCCTCTCCGCCCCTGCCTCCGGTCGGTCCTTTCTGTATCAAAACCAGAAAATTCTTTTTCTATAAAATATTATAATCCTATTTTTTCTATAAGTAAAATATATGATTTTGTATGTTTATCATATAATTTTTCCTATGGGCAATTCTCTGTTTCCCGCCCGCCGCCAATGCTGAAAGTGACGCTATGGCAGAATTAGACGAAAAGGACATTATTGAAATGGTACGCATTACCACAATCTTTTCAAACTATATGAAACAAAAATTCAGCGAAATCAAAGAGGAATAATGGCAGTATGAAAAAGAAATCTGCTTCAGTTGACAGCCAGAAGCACAGGGACACAGCAAGATGTTGTCTGCTTTTTTATGACTGGTATGTGCAAAAAATCAAGAAAAGCAAAGGATGCTGCATTTCGGAAAATGGTAAAACGGAGGTAGAAAAATGATTATCAACACGGGAGGACGAACAGATACCGTTCCGTATTACACAGAATGGCTCTTGAACCGCTTTTCTGAGGGGTACGCACTTTCACGCAATCCCTTGTTTCCAAACAAGGTAACACGCTATGAACTGACCCCGGACACGGTAGACTGTGTTGTGTTGTGCTCTAAGAATTGTATGCTATAAATGATTTCATTGAGTAACACTCTTTTGCCTGTCTCAGAAAAAAGACTTTTCATATATCCGAATTTGTTATATTATGATGGTGGGCTCAAAATACCTTTTGTACCCACTTACATAATGATATCATTCTTACCTCAACCGGCAATATAGGGCCTGCCCCTGAGCCAGAAAGGAATCCCATGGAACACCACGTCACCTTAGCCGAAATGCTGGATGCCCGGGAACGCCGGGTTTTCCGACAGCATAAGCTGCAAGCGAAATATCCCATGTCCATGGTATGCTTTACCATGAACATTGCCGGCCCTGAAAAGAACTCTCCCATGATCCGCAGGGGCTTTGAGCTGGGAATAAAATATTTAAAGGAGCAGCTGAATGCTCTGAAAATCCAACCGGTTTACTCTGAAAAAATCGATGAACCCACAGGAAATGAGGCATACTATCTTATTGACGCTGATCCCCTTTTTATTAAGGAAATTACCTGTGAAATCGAAGACGGCTCAGGGCTGGGCAGACTCTTTGACATGGATGTGCTGGACCCTTCCGGAGAAAAGGTGGAGCGCTCTGCCCTGGGGCTTCCTCCCCGCTCCTGCCTGATCTGCGGAGGCCCAGCCAGGGATTGTGCCCGCAGCCGCACCCATACAGTAGAACAGCTCCATGCCAAAACCATGGAGATTCTGACTAATGCAGCAGAAGAAGAGGATGCCTCCCTTGCCGCCAGACTGGCCTTAAGAGCCCTCCTCTATGAGGTCTGCACCACGCCCAAGCCAGGACTGGTAGACCGGGAGGGCAACGGCAGCCATAAGGATATGGACATTTTCACATTTATGGACAGCGCCAGCGCTCTCTGGCCCTATTTTGAGACCTGCACCCGGATTGGACGGCAGACGGCCGGACAGATGGCCGCACAGACCTTCCAGCAGCTTCGTTTTTCCGGAAGAAGGGCGGAAGCCGCCATGTTTTCCGCCACGAAGGGGATTAATACCCACAAGGGAGCCATATTCTCCATGGGAATCCTTTGCGGCGCTCTGGGACGGCTTTCCCGGGAAGAGTGGACCTGTTCAGAGAAGGTTTTGAAGGAATGTGCCGCCATGACCAAGGGTCTCATTGCCTTTGATTTTGCCGGTCTCTCGGAAGAAAATGCCGTTACCGTGGGGCAGAAATTATATCTTCGCCACCACATAACCGGTGTGCGGGGCCAGATGGAGGACGGCCTTCCCGCTGTGCGGGATGCGGGGCTTCCCGCTCTGAAAGAGGGAATCGCCCGGGGGCTTTCTGTCAATGATGCCGGCTGCGGCGCCCTGCTGGCGCTGATGACTGCCGCTGTTGATACTAATCTGATTGCCCGCGGCAGTCTGTCTGTCTGGAAAAATACCGTGGAAGAAATCAAAGAAGTGCTGTCTGGACATCCCTATCCTGACAGACAGACCTTATGCCGGCTGGACAGACAATTTACAGAAAAAAATCTTTCCCCAGGAGGCAGCGCTGATCTGCTGGCGGTCTGTTACCTGCTGTATTTTTTAGAAATCGAAGGATAGTCCGCTTTCCAATCCCTGACGCGGTGCCGCCGCGCATATTTAACTAAAAGGAGATTCCCATGTCAGAGTACACCATTTCACAAGTCCGCCCCACCGACAAACGCAGCCTCTCTCAGATCGATGCCCTATTAAAGCAGGAGGGCATTGAGCGGGATTCCAACTTAGATTATATCTGCGCCATGTATGACGAAGATTATCAGATCATTGCCACCGGAAGCTGCTTTTCCAACACCCTGCGCTGCTTCGCTGTCAGCAGCGCCCACCAGGGGGAAGGTCTTCTTAATCAGATCATCACTCACCTGATGGACGTCCAGTACGGCCGGGGCAACCTGCACCTGTTCCTCTACACAAAAATAAATTCTGCAAAATTCTTCCGGGATTTAGGATTTTATGAGATCGCAAGGGTAGACGAAACCCTTGTCTTTATGGAAAACCGCAAAAACGGTTTTGAAGACTATCTGGCTAGTCTGGCTAAAACAAAGACAGATGGATTTTCCGCCGCACTGGTGATGAATGCCAATCCCTTTACCCTGGGCCATCAATACCTGGTGGAAAAGGCTGCCTCCGAGTGTGACACCCTCCATCTGTTTATTGTCAGTGAGGATGCCAGCCTAGTGCCCTTTTCTGTCCGCAAAAAACTGGTGCTGGCAGGCATATCCCACCTGCCCAATGTGATCTGCCACGACAGCGGCCCTTATATTATCAGCAACGCCACCTTTCCCAGCTATTTTCTAAAGGATGAGACGGCTGTAATCCAGGGGCATGCGAGACTGGATCTGATCGTCTTTACCCGGATTGCCAAAGCTTTATCCGTCACCCGCCGCTATGTGGGGGAGGAGCCTCAGAGCCAGGTGACAAGAATCTACAATCAGATCATGGCCGATCAGCTTCCCTTGGCTGGGATTGCATGTATTGTGGTTCCCCGAAAGCAGGCGATGAACAAACCGATCAGCGCCTCCGCCGTGCGCCAGCTGCTTAAGCGGCAGGATTTTGACTCCTTAAAAGAGCTGGTCCCGCCTTCCACCCTGGATTATTTCCAAAGCCAGGAGGCTGCTCCGGTTATTGAGAGAATCTGCCGGGCTGCCGATGTGGTCCATTATTAAAAGGGGGTGCTTATTAAACCGCGGGAGGTGTCAAAATTAATGCAGGAAAAAACTGTCAAAAAGGACCAGGTCCTGGATATCCTCTATGACTTTCCCAGTCGGCATTTTGTAACCTTTCAAATTTTTTTTGCTGCCAGTCTCCATGAACTGCAACTGCCATGTGACTTCATCACTGAATTCTCTGCGGCTGCCCTGTATAATAAATAAAAACAAAAAAGGAGCTTTACCATGGCAAAGAGAAAAGCGATTGTCAGTATCCGGGAATGTGTCGCCTGCGGGTGCTGTATCAAGGTATGTCCAAGAAAAGCCATCACCGTTCCCCGGGGCATCCATGCTGTCATTGACAGAGAATTGTGTGTAGGGTGCGGAAAATGTGTAAAAGAGTGTCCGGCAAGTGTGATCTCATTGGAGGTGACGGAAGGGTGAAAGAAAAAATGAACAAAAAAAAGAAGTGGTATGATTACCTGTGGATTGTTTCTCTTACTTACCTGATCCTGGGATTTTTCAATATCCTTTTTGCATGGCTGGGACTCCTCTGCTTTTTTATCCCTCTTATCATAGCGATTGCAAAAGGCAATAAGGCTTACTGCAACAAATATTGCGGCAGAGGACAGCTGTTTTCCTTAATCGGCGGAAGATTCGGTTTATCACGGAAAAAGGATATCCCCGGCTGGATGAAATCAGGCAGGTTCCGATATGGATTTCTGATCTTTTTCTTTGTAATGTTTTTCCTTATGCTGTGGAATACCTGGCTGGTTTTCGCCGGAGCAAAGGACCTTAGAGCTGTGGTAACTCTCTTGTGGACCTTCAAGCTTCCCTGGCACTGGGCCTATCACGGCACCCTGTTTTCTGACGGTGTGGCACAATTTGCCTTTGGATTTTACAGCGTAATGCTCACCTCCACCGTGCTTGGTTTTTTTACCATGGTTTTATTCAAGCCCCGCTCCTGGTGTGTGTACTGCCCTATGGGAACCATGACACAGCTGATATGCAGAGCAAAAAACATTGCCCCGTCACCAAAACCGTGATCCGGACATAACACACGTCCAGCAGGCAGCGAGCCTTTACATATTAAAAAGTTAATTTGCAAAGACGCTTCCTGTCTAAGATGGTAACGCCGCCTCTTGAGACCTCCACAATCCCTTCACTGGCAAAATATTTTAACATTCTGGATACCACCTCACGGGCAGAACCTATATACCGGGCAATCTGCCCGTGTGTCAATGCAATGGTGTCCGATCCTGTTCGTGCCGATTCATCAGAAAGAAAGATTGCCAGCCGTCTGTCCATGCTCATAAACAAAATCTGTTGCATTACCCACATCACATCCGAAAAACGGCTCACCGCTGTTTCCAGCGCAAATATCCGCACATCTGGATTTCTCTCTGAAACCGCCGCAAAAGCAGGCCCGCTGATCACACAGCATTGACTGTCCTCCTCCGCATCCACAAACACATCAAATGTGACGGCCTCCAGCACACAGGAAGCAGACAGCATACACAAATCGCCTTTGTGCAGACGGTAAAGAGTGATGTCCTTCCCCTCCTCTGACATCATGTAAAGCCGCAGGCTTCCAAAACGGACAAGAATCACACCGGAACATTCGTCCCCGTTATGAATGTTCTTTCCCTTCGGATAAGCAACACAGTACGAGCTCTGACAGATATAATTTTTATCCACATCTGACAGCTTCTGCCAAAAGGGAAAAACTTCCTTGTAAACAGCTTCAAACTCCATTTCCGACATTCTGTCTTTCCCTCCTCATACCATTCTTGCAAAAACGCTTATATCAGATATCTCTTAATCTATTGCCTGTCGTTATCATCTTCTCCTGTCATTATGCCTTTCTATTGTTAAAAAATCAAGTAACTATGGAAAATAATAAGAATTTTCACTTTGCCTTTGACGGGCAGCCAGTGATGCAGGCCTTGCAGCCAATACATTTTTGGGGATTAATATAGGCTTTCATGATTTTCCTCCTGTAACGTCAAAGGCCAGGGAAATTTTCCCCGGCCTTTGTAGTTCCTCTTTGAGTCATCCGCATCCTAAAACGCGGTCCATGAAGCAGAAAAACTATGCGGCGTCCGGCAGGCTTCTGATCGACATGATTGATCATTGTGTGGAATTGAATAAAAAAAGACTGTCAGCCGGTCAGAAAGGCTTTTTGCCTGTTCTGACCGGCTGACGGGTCTCCTCATTATTTGATTTACAAACGGCAAACATCCAATCCTCAAGCCACAGAGAACTGATCCTTTCCCACAAAGCAAAGGGGACATTCAAAATCCTCCGGAATATCCTCCCACTTGGTTCCCGGTGCAATCCCTCCGTCCGGATAACCCTGCTCCTCATCATATTCCCAACCGCATACATCACATACGTACTTCATCAGCAACACTCCTTTTCATAAATTGTTTATTGCTTTGCCCGAATCTATGCCCAGGCAAATTCTTCCATTTTGTTCCTTTTTTATTGTAGGACAACCCAAAAGCTTTGTCAATACTATTAAAATTGAAAGCTGCCCTCCAAACTTTCCCATACCCGAAGGAAACGTCAAGCCTTGTGTGAAACTCTTTTTTGACCGGTTTTTATTTTATTTGTTGATTGTTTCCTCCTGAATCCGATCAAGCTCTGCCATACACTCATCCACCGTGGCGCCATTGAGAAGCTGCCGCACAATCAAGCAGAGATTTCCCCACTGCTCCATCTTCATACTGGCATTGGAAGCCAGCACATAAACATCTTCCTTCATCTTGTCGTTCAGGGGCTTTAACGCGGGGATGCAATCCACCTCCACATTTTTCGTTGCGGGAATTACACGGTTTGTCTGGGAATAAACCTTCAGTGCCTCATCAGAGAGAATGACCTCTAAGACCTCCTTTGTATCTTCTAAATGCTCTGCATTGACGCCAATACCGTAGCCGGTTATGGGAACCACCGGCATCTGCCCGCGGCTGCTGGGAAAACCGATTACCTGCATTTCAAAATCTGGATTTCCATAAGATGTATCCGCATTGGCCGCTCCCCAAAAGGCCATCACAATCGGCGTTTTCTGAGCCAGAAAATCCGGCCCTTCCCCTTCAATAGCCTCATACGTATAGGCAGTCTTGGCATCGATATAACCCTTGTCAATCATCTCCTGCAAGAACTCAAAGCCAGGACGCATATAATCGCTGTACTTACTCTTTCCGCTGTTGAGAGCCTCAATCTCTGCCTGTGTATCTCCGCCATTATACATATCGGCAAATGCCTGAGCAAAGACAAAGGCTTCCAGCCACCAGCGGTTGGCGCCCACCGGTGTTTTAATACCATTTTCCTTGAATACCCGGCAACATTCCAAAAACTCTTCCGGTGTGTTGGGCAGAGACAGATTGTACCGATCAAACATCTCCTTATTGACAAACAGTCCGTAAGCCACCACCTCCTGCGGAATCGCCACCAGCTTTCCGTTGACTGTATTTGCTGCTTTCACCACTTCTCGCAGATTTTTTGCACATTCCAAATCAGAGAGATCCAGCAACATTCCCTCCTCACCCAGCACCTGAATACAGTCCGGATTGAGCAGATAAAAATCATCCATATTGTTGCGCACCCTGTCTAGCGCCACATCATCATAAGTTCTCTCCTGATAATTTTCCGCTGTATAGGTACAATACTCTACCGTCAGGCCCAACTTGTCCTCAGCCATACTGATTGTCTTGTCAAAGGCCGTCCTGGATACATTGTCAACCCCTGGCTTTGACTTTTCCATGGGTCCAAATACATTGACCACTTTCTTGTTTTCCTCCACATCCGCAACCAGATTCTTAGGCAAATCGCCTTTTGCATTACAGGCTGCGGCAGACATTGCCAGAATTCCTGCCAGACAAACCGTTACAACTTTTTTGATACTCTTCTTCATAATCCTCTCTAATTTCTATTTAATTCTTTGAATATATTGATTTATGGTATTCTTCAACAGCTCCATATCAATCGGCTTTGGAACATGGACATTCATGCCTGCATCCAAAGCATCCTTAACATCCTCTGCAAAGGCATTGGCAGTCATGGCAATAATGGGAATTTCTCCCGCGTCCCTGCGCTTTAATGCCCGGATTGCCCTGGACGCCTCATAACCGTTCATGACCGGCATCTGAACATCCATCAAAATAGCGTCAAACTCACCCTCCGCAGCTTTCTCAAAACGCTCTACCACCAGCTGACCGTTTTCCATAATCTCGCAGGTCGCTCCTTCCACATCCAAAAGCTCTGAGAGAATTTCTGCATTAATCTCATTGTCCTCTGCCACCAAAAAATGCAATCCGTTCAAATCAGCCTGCCCGGCGGCCTCTGGCCTCAGATTTTCCATTTTCTGCCCGGCATTTATTTCAAGAATCTTTTCCTTAAATGCAGATACAAAAAATGGTTTTGCCAAAATTCCCGCATGTTCTATATGGCAAATCTCATCCTCCACATCAACTCCGTCATAGGCGGTGAGGAACAGAATCGGCAGTGTATCGGATATGGTGTTCCGAATCTCTTTTGCTGTCTCGACTCCATTCATATCCGGCATTTTCCAATCCAGAAGAATCATGTTATAAGCCTGGTCTGTATCCATTTTCTGCCAAAGCAGACACAAAGCCTCCCTTCCGCTGGTAGCGGTATCCACCACCACTTCCGTATTGCTCATAAGCATCTGTATATTCCTGCAGTTCTCCGCATCATCGTCCACTGCCAGAATCCGGAATATTCCGTTTCTCCCCCAAAACTCCCGGTCTGTCTCACCTTCCGGTATGCGAAGCTCTAATTCAACCCGAAAAATACTTCCCTTATCTACCTCACTGGAAACCTGGATGGTGCCTCCCATAAGCTCCACGATATTTTTGGTAATCGCCATGCCAAGACCTGTTCCCTGCACCTTGTTGGTGGTGCTGTTTTCCGCCCTGGTAAAAGCCTCAAAAATCATCTCCAGATATTCCGGTGTCATTCCATAGCCATCATCCTCCACTTCAATACGGATATGCTCATATTGATTGGAACGCTGAGGCAGACCAATAATACGGAACCAGATATTGCCTCCCCTGGGCGTATATTTCACCGCATTGGAAAGAAGGTTAATCAAAATCTGATTAATCCTAGTCTCATCTCCCACCAGATACTCGTGCTTGATGCCGGTCACATCCACCTCAAAATTCTGATCTCTAGCATTTGCCATGGGACGAATGATGGCATCCACCGAGGATACCAGGTCATTCAGCGTAAATTCCCCCATGGTCAGCACCACTTTTCCGCTCTCGATTTTAGAGACATCTAAAACGTCATTGATCAGGCTGAGAAGATGCTGACCAGACGCGGTGATTTTTCTTGTATATTCCCGTACCTTCGCCGGATTGTCCGCGTCCTTGGCCAGCAGAGTCGTAAATCCCAGGATCGCGTTCATCGGAGTCCGGATATCATGAGACATATTGGACAAAAATGTGGTTTTCGATTTGCTCGCAATCTGTGCGGCCTGCAGAGCCTCTGCCAGTTGCTTATTGTGAATTTCCCGCTCCGTTTCCCGTTCCCTGCGCACCCTGTCCTGCTGTCTTTTGTTCAAATAATACAGGAGGCAACAGAGCAAAAATGCTGTCAGCATAACAAGAACAACAATTAAAATATTCTGATTGACAGCTCTGCCCTCCTGCTGTATCGCTTCAATCGGAACATAACCGACCAGATAAATTCCCCCGCCGTTGACCGCCCACATATAAATCAGAGAATCCTTATCCCGAATATCGTGATAAAACATGATATCCTTACCGACCTTCATTCTGGCTGCCACCTCTGCCTGAAGATTTGGCTCCATAATATTATTAGCCCTGTAAAAATCCTGCAGATTCAAATGCCCTGCAGTCCGCTCGCCCATTCCCTTGGGCTTTAACACCATCCTTTCGCTCTTTGCATCCATTACATAAAGCATGGCGTTTCCGTTATAAAAGCTCCCTGGCAATGCCTCATCAAAGGAGTCGTAGATATACTCCACATAAAGAGCCGCTATCTCCTCATTATCCTTTATCACCGGACATTTTATAGTATATGCCCATGTTCCCAGACTGTTTATATAAGATTGGGAAACGGGAAGACCCTCCACCATATTACCCGCAGAAAAATCCAGTTCCTTCTCTGAAAACGTATCTCCTATATTGGATACCCCTTCCGTTTCCCCTGAAAATATCAAAGAAACTCTTACCATGGTCCGGTTTTTTTCGTAGGAACGAATGAATTTTTCCGGCTCTTCAATCATAGTAATCTCCTTGGCAAGCAATTTCTGAAACTCTGCTTCCTTGGTCAGAATCGCCTGAATCGTTCCCTTAATCAGTCCCAGACTCTCACTTAGATTGTAAATTGCCGATGAAGACATCTCCGCTGATATCTTTCTTGCCACCGAAAACACAAATGTTCCCAAAATAGAAAAAACAAGTATAATGGAAAAAATCAAAGAGAATCCTTTGTTTTTCCAGCTTCTCTCTTTTCTTTTTTTCATTTCCATCTCCGCCTTGCCGAGCTTGATCAGCACCCCCGACACAAAAATCCAAATTCTCTATTTATATAATATACCACTAATGGCAGACAAAGTCAAAAAAATCACTTGCTATTCTACTCAAAGCATGTTATGGTAGATACATCCATTCCAAATCATATCTGTTTTTCAGAAATTTTCAGGTATCTTTTGTCACTTAGGCTTCTACCCCTCTCTATACCATCGCCATCCTGTTTTGAATCCTGTCAGCCATATCTTTATCAAACGAAACATTTCTATAAATCAATCGCAATCTATCAGGAGGAATTCTATATGACCAATTCAAAAAATACAACGTTATCAACTAAAATCTCACATGTCAAAGGGAATAAGCAAAAATCCGCAGGGAAACCAGGAAAATCCTCACAAAAGTCATCAAAGGTCACTAACACTCATCACAAAACCCTCGCAAAGCTTTTCCCAAGCATTCGTTCTCGTAAGGAGGCACTCCACATCATTTCCTCCCAAAACCAACTCTCCCTCATCTTCCAGCAATGGAGTGTTTCCGAACAGGAGCTCTTTCTGGACTACTGTACCGGAGCAAAGGGCGTCAAGGTCCTTTATGACGGCATTTTCAAAGAAATCTTCAATCCGGAAGCCACTCCCGGACGGCTCGAAGAGCTCCTTTCTCTCCTGCTGAACAGAAAGGTCAAAATTCGACAGATTCTTCCCAATGATTCCGTCCGTCTTGGTTCGGAATCCTCCTTGCTGTATACGGATATTATAGTCCAGCTGGAGGATGGAAGCCTGTCCAATGTGGAAGTGCAAAAAATCGGATACGCTTTTCCCGGAGAGCGCTGTGCCTGCTATTCTGCCGACCACCTGCTTCGACAATATAAAAGAGTCCGTGAAGAGCAGTCCCGAAAGGGAGAACGTTTTAATTATCGAAAAATCAAGGATGTTCGTACTATTGTATTTTTCGAGCAGTCACCCAAGGAATTCCATAAATTCCCAAATCATTGGCTTCACCGATTCCGGCCGCAATCAGATACCGGACTTGTTTTGAATCTTTTGCAGGAATACTACTTCATTCCTCTTGACATTTTCAAAAAAAACATGGAAAATAAATCTATCGGAAACGATCTGGAGGCATGGCTTTCCTTCCTTTGCTTTGATGAACCGGAACGAATCGAAGAATTAATTACCCACTATCCAAGGTTCACAGCCATGTACCAGGATATCTATGAGATCTGCAGGAATATGGAAAAGGTGATGAATATGTATTCAAAAGAGCTTCAGGAACTGGATCACAACACGGTGTTGTATATGATTGATGAGATGCAGGACGAATTAAATCAGACAAAAGAACAGCTGGAGCAGGCAGGAAGACAGCTTTCGCAAAAGTATGAGCTGCTCTCCCAGCAGGATGAACTACTCTCCCAGCAAAGCGAACAGCTCTCCCAGCAAAGCGAACAGCTCTCCCAGCAAAGCGAACAGCTCTCCCAGCAAA
>CAJUHR010000012.1:67977-100624 GCA_910586255.1 uncultured Lachnospiraceae bacterium
GCGAACAGCTCTCCCAGCAGTCAATTTTGATCAGAGAACTCCAATCTCAATTAGCCGCATTGCAGGAAAAAAAGTAATCAATCTGCATCAAAGTGATCTGTCCTTTTGTCAAACATACAAGGGACAGATCACTTCCTTCAGATTCAAATCATCTCTTCTCTATTCTAAGGGCCATCATCAGAAAATTTAGAAGCACAAATCCCACGATCATAGTCGTCAGGTAGATCTGGATGCCTCCCAACTGGGATACAAAAGCCCCAAGGGCCTGCTTTCCCGTTCCCGCAAGATAAGCGCTCATCTTATTGGTGGCCACGATTCCGATACACATGGGGAATGTCATTCCCGCAAATCCAGGCGCAAAGGAAAAGGAAAAAAATTTTGGCAGCTTCACGATCACAAATACCAGGGATGCCAGCACACAAACATACAAGACAGATACCAATATGGGATTAGGAGTCTCCGAAAGATTCAGATAGCTTACCAGGCACAGGCTGCATGGCGCCAAAAGGACAGCCATCGTATGGTACACTGGCGGCTTTACCTCCACGGTGACAAGCCTTCTGAGCATAAAAGGCAGGAGTACAAAATAAATAGCAATCCCATAGTACAGAACACACATCAGAAGGGGGCGGATCCCCATTGCACCTCCTACCACGCTGCTGACCATAATTCCGTTATAGGTCACGAACCAGCTGGGGACGAACGTATTCACATCCCTTTTCACCACCACATTTCTGTAGGTAAACACTAAAATATGTATGGCATGGATAAAAACCCCGGCAATCAACATTCCTTTTCCCAGAACCGGCACATAATCAAAATAGTAGCTTCCCAAAAGCATCATCACCATAGTAAATCCCGCATAGAGGCTGCAGGGCACCACTGTCTCATATTCCTTTTTGCAGACCTGCGGAAATCTTACAAGCTTTACCATATAAAGCAAAATAATTACCGTAGCCGTCCACATGGTCAGGTGTCGGATCCACGGATATCCCATGCTGGAGTACACATTGCCAAGGGTCAGTGCTCCAACAAAGGTGGGGAGAACCGGTACGGGCATTCTCTCTATTCTCTCCATATACTCACTCCTCATCATAGTAGAATTCAAAATTGTCCTTCATGTGGAAAAAATCGGAATAATCGATATCAAACACCGGCTTTTTCACCTTGGATATATCGATTTTTCTTGCAATCAGCTGCTGTAAAATACCGCCGTATGCCAGATCTCCCTGCAAGACCGCGCCGATAATCTTTCCGTTTTTGTGGATGATTTTTTTGTAGGATTCCTTTGTTTCCATGACCTCTGTTTTTGCATCCGGATCCTCTGTATTGATGTCTCCCAGGGACATACTGGGAATTCCAAGGAAATTCATCGTAGCCTTGCTGGCAAAGAAATCGGTCATGGCTCTCTTTTCTCCTGCCATGTTGCCAGCCGCAATGATCCCCTCCTTCACAGCTACCGGCCAGATGGGACTGGTTCCCGACACATCACCCGCGCCGTATATATGGTCGTCACTGGTCTTTCCGGTCTCATCATAGACAAGCCCAAAACGGCCAAGCTCAATTCCGGAGTCTTTCAGGAATTCCACATTGGCGCGGACGCCAGCAGTGACAACTACAAAATCACAGGGAATCCTTCTGTCGTCCGTTAAGATAATTTCCGTGATCTGACGGTTTTCATTAAGCACCGCCTCTGCGATTCCCACGCCATAATACTGCCTCACTCCCCGCTTCTCAAATGCCTCCTGGTAGGTCTTTGCCGCACGCTCGTCCAGCTGTTTAGACAAAAGCCATCCGGCCATTTCCACCAAAGTCAAGGAAACTCCCAGCTCCAAAAATCCGCTGGCGCAGTCAAGGCCCACAAGCCCCGCCCCCATTACGATAATATGCTTTGCCGTCTTCGCTGCTTTCTTTAAAACCTCCATATCCTCAATATTGCGAAAGCCCACAACATTTTTGGCCTCTTTTAAGTTTTTCACCGGCGGAATAAAAGTATGGGAACCGGTGGCAATCAGAAGCCTGTCATAGGAAACCTCCTCCCCGCCGTCCAAAAGAACCTTCCTTTCCTCCCTTTTTACTCCCACACAGCTTCTTCCTTTCATCCACTGGACACGATAAAGCTTTTCAAAATCCTTTTCCGCAAAACAGAGTCTTTCTATATCCCGCTCTCCTCCCAGATACTCATGGAGAATGCAGCGTGAATAGATCGTCTCATCCTTAGAAATCAAAACAATCTCCGCCTCCTTATCCAGGCGCCTGAGCTCTCTTACCCCATTGATACCTGCCGCCGAGGAGCCCAATACTACATATCTCATCCCTGCACCTCCTCTACCGTAATTGCCTTCATGGGACATTTTTCCACGCACATAGGTTTTGCACTTTTATCCTCACTCCGATGCACGCACATATTACATTTCATAATCTCTGTCTTTTTCACGCTGTCATGCTTTAAAATGCCGTAAGGACAGGACATAATACACATATAGCAGCTGGCGCACTGCTCCTTGTCATACTCCACATATCCGGTCACAGGATTCTTTTTCATGGCGCCGGTCATGCATGTGTACACACATTCCGGCCTTTCACAGTGGCGGCAGAAAATCGGCGCCGGGCGCGTCTCGCTGTCAATGGTCACCCGGTTCCTGGCATCCCCGCTCTGGTTTTCGTGGCTTACCACGCACGCCGTCACACAGGTAAGGCATCCGATACATCGTTCACGATCTATTTTAATCCGATACATAATTTTCCTCCTGAAATCTGTTTACTACTGCCGTCACACCTTCTCAAACCGAACCGGAGTCGCCTTATAGGACGGTTCTTTGGAATAGGTATCATATAACGATGGCGTCAGCTTATTACACTCTATATAGTGAATAGGCGCAAACAGCTCACCATAGCTAACATTTTCTGTAAGCTTTACCATAAACTCTGCGTCCTGTCCGTTCACGGAAAACACCCGTATCCGGTCATTTTCCATAATACCCATTTCGCCCGCAAGCCCTCGGTTCATATAAAGATACGCCTTCTTCACAGAGACATCCTCAACAAATTTCACTTCCCTTGTGCGGCTCTGGGTATGCCACTGTCCCACGCTTCCCCTTCCGGTATTTAATATATAGGGGAATTCTTCACTGACCGGAAGCGGGTTTTCCCTTACCTCCTCAAATACAAACTGTGCCTTTTTTGACGGTGTGAAAAAGTTTCCGTCTCCATAGAGTCGCCGCTGCTCCTCCTTGTTTTCCTCCTCCTTGCCCTCCGGGTAAGGCCACTGGATCCCGTGGGAATTTTCCAGCGCCTCCCAGGTAATCCCCGTAATATCACAGGGCATATTCCGGGAACACTCCCTCATCAGATTGAAGCAGTCTCTCGGCGTCTCCCAGCCCTTTAAGGCATCCCCCATGCCCAGAGCCTTTCCCACTCCCAGGATTGCTTCATAATCCGATAATTCCAGCTCCCCCCGGGCCAGCACCGGACGCATGGCCGAGAGCCTGCGCTCCAGGTTGATGTAGGTTCCCTCCTTCTTGATTCCCGGAACCACCGGGAAGAATACGGTACAATCCTCTGCACTTTCGATCGTATCGTAAATGTCCTGTACCACAAAAAGCTCCAGCTTTTTTGCTGCCTGGGCAAAGGTTTCATTGTTCGTCCAGCTGTGCCGCGGATTTGTGCACAGGATCCAGAGTCCCTTTATCTCTCCGGCATTGATTCCCTCGATAATCTGATTGTACGTTTTTGTAGGCTTTTTTGCCAGCATATCTGCCGGAACACCCAATACCCGCGCGATCCGCTCTCTTCTTGCCGGATTGGTAAAATCACCGCCGCCGAAAAATACAGCCGTGTTGCTGTATGCGCGGGATCCCATAGCATTGCACTGTCCGGTAATGGAATTGGCTCCTGTTCCCGGCTTTCCGATATTGCCGGTCATCAAAGCCAGGTTAATGATCGCCTGGGCCGTTCGTACCGCCTCATATCCCTGATTTACCCCCATTGTCCACCAGAAGGATACCCGTTTCCCGCTGTGGACCAGCTCCACCAGCTCCAGAATTTGTTCCCGGGAAAGCCCGGTGCCCTCTGCCCCCCGCTCCAGTGTGTAGGGCTTTACAAATTTCTGAAACTCCTCAAATTTCTCTGTGTGCTCTTCGATAAACTTATGATCCAGATAATCCTTTTCGATCAGCTGGCCGGCAATGGTGTATAAAAGCAGCAAATCGCTCCTTTCCTTTAGTCCATACCAGTAATCCGCATTCATGGCAGTCTCGGATTTTCTCGGATCAATTACAATGATTTTATGTCCCTCCACCTGATTGTTTTTCACCCTTCCCCACAGGATCGGATGCGCCACCACCGGGTTGGCCCCAATAAATATAATTCTGTCCGACAGCTCTAAGTCCTTCAAAGTAAAGCCCGGCGCATCGAAGCCATAGCTCTGTTTGTGGGCAACAACCGCCGTTGCCATGCAGAGTCTTGTATTCCCGTCCACGTTTGCCTTCAGATAATTTCTCATCACATGCCCGAACAGGGCAAATTCCTCTAAGGTAAGCTGCCCTGTGCTGATACCCGCCACACTTTCACGGCCGTATTTTTCCTGCAGCTCCTTAAGCTTATCCGCCACATAGGAAAATCCCTCCTCCCAGGAAACCTCCTCAAAGCTTCCGTCTGCCCTGCGGATCTTCGGGAGGCTGTTTGGCTTTACAGTCTTCTGCTGCTTGTCGAGAGACAGCCCCTTAATGCAGCAGAACCCGTCATTGACCGGATATCCCTTTGTGGGCACAGTCTTGACGATCTGTCCGTCCTCCACATAAAAATCCAGATTACAGTCCAGGGCACAATAATTGCAGGTTGATTGTACCTTCTTCATAGCTCCTCCTATCTGTCAATATGATTTTGGTTTCGGTAAACACTTGTTTGATGATTCTGCCAAATAATTCCTTCCGGCATGAGTCTACTTGCATATAATGACAATATTTTACCAATAAATGCAAAAAAATTCCGTGATGTTAGTCACGGAATCCCTGAAAATTTCAGATATTATCGGTTGTTCACAGATAACAGATATTATTTTATTTCCCCTGTCCTGTAAAATACGGATATCTTCTGCGGGCTTAAAATAATGATCCGCTTTCCCCGCATCTGGATCAGCCCGTAATCCACAAGAGCCCGGCAAAGCCTTGAGGCAGTCTCTCTTGGCGCCCCCAGCATGTCCGCAAGAAGGGTAACGGAAAGATTGATATTGATCTCAATTCCTTCCGGTATACTGACACCAAAATCTCTGGCAAGCTTCCAGAGCTTTGCCGCCAGCTTACGCTCCATGCAGATGCTCCCCATTGTATTTTTCAGCTGATGGCTAAGCCTCCAGACCTTTCGCTCCTGAGCCGCCAAAACCGCCCGGGTCAGGGCAAAATCCTGTTCCATGCAGCACACAAAGATGCCTGCCGGAATCATAAAAATACGGCTTTTCTCGATGGTTTCACAGTAGGTGGCTGAATTATGCTCATTCAGCACATGTTCATTGAGCAATGCGCCATGACCGAAAATAAACAAGATTTTCCGTTTTCCGGTGTGGGTCAGATTGTAGACAATCGACTTTCCTGTTGTCTGTATGTAAATATATTCCAATGGTTCCTTTGCGCGGATGATCAGGCTCCCTTTGGGAAATTCCTGTATTTTTCCGTATTTTCTGAGTTTTTGCAGCGTATCAGGTGACGCTTCCTTAAAAAGTGATAACCCTCCTGTCATTTGTGCCTGAATATCAATTCCCCCCTTCAATCTTTCCTTCCTTGATATATTCCGCCGTTACTGTTCCCATACGTTCACAGCAACCTGCAAAAATCCATGAAAATCGCCTTTGGCAATGGGATTTTTGCTTTCTGGCCCGGTTTACCATACAGTCAGCGCAGTAAACGCGCAGACCTGTCTGAGCAATAACATTCCGCCTTCTCCCCTGACATTGCGCCCCATATCCTTCTTATCTGTGCCGGCGCTTTGTTTCGTACATCATTTCATGGAAATTGTATCATAAAAAAGAAACCGCCACAATTGCTTTTTCAATCTTCCGACCTTATAGAAAAAACGGTGATTCTTATTTACACATACCTTGTGAGCGTAACAGTATGTACTTGGGCTCCATAACTGTATTGGCCGCGCATTTACCGCGCTGACCATATGGTAAACCGGGCCAGAAAGCAAAAAGCCCATCGCCAGATACGAACCCTGTAATCAGATTTACGGTGCTTCGCACCTTTTATCGAAATTTGCTCTGCAAATTCCGATAAGCTATATTAATAGAATGTCCATCAGATATAACTTATAGATATTTTACAAAACAGAACAAATGTTCTATTATTATTTTAGAAACATCCAATTGGCAATACCCAATATCCTGAAAACAGAGACCGGAGTCCATACCATGCCACAAAAAGACCGTATCTATGCTGCCATTGACTTAAAGTCCTTCTATGCCTCCGTTGAATGTATCCAGCGAGGACTGGATCCTCTCACTACCAATCTGGTAGTGGCTGACAAAAGCCGCACGGAAAAGACCATTTGCCTGGCCGTGTCCCCCACCTTAAAGGCCTATGGCATTCCCGGGCGTCCCCGCCTGTTTGAGGTGATTCAGAAGGTGGAACAGATCAACTCTGAGAGAAGCCTCCATGCTCCCGGACATGTCTTTCTGGGCTCCGCCTCCCACGATCCGGATGTCAGAGCCCATCCGGAACTGGCCCTGGATTTTATTACCGCCGTGCCGCGGATGGCCCTCTATATGGAATACAGCACCAGAATCTACAACATTTACCTGAAATATATCGCTCCGGAGGATATCCATGTGTACTCCATCGATGAGGTATTTATCGATGTTACCGGATATCTTTCCCCCCGCCGCCCGTCTGCCCGCAAACTGGTCGGCCTGATGATCCGGGACGTGCTGCAAAGCACCGGCATCACCGCCGCTGCAGGCATCGGGACAAATCTTTACCTGGCTAAGGCGGCCATGGATATCGTAGCCAAGCATGTTCCCGAAGATGACCACGGCCTCCGCATAGCAGAGCTTGACGAGATGACCTACCGGCGTCTTCTGTGGACTCACCGTCCCCTGACCGACTTCTGGCGCGTTGGACACGGCTATGCAAAAAAGCTGGAGGAGCACGGACTTTGCACCATGGGAGACATTGCCCGCTGCTCCCTGGGAAAGCCCGGCGACTATCACAGTGAAGATTTACTTTACCGCCTCTTTGGCATCAATGCAGAACTGCTGATCGACCACGCCTGGGGCTGGGAGCCCTGCACTATGGCGGATATCAAGTCCTATCAGCCGGAGAACACAAGCATCGGCGGCGGCCAGGTTCTTTCCTGCCCCTACTCCTTTGAAAAGGCCCGGCTGGTGATCAAGGAGATGGCCGACCAACTGGCTCTGGACCTGGTTGACAAAGCCCTTGTCACCGATCAACTGGTTCTGACTGCCGGCTATGATATGACCTGTCTCACAGACCCTGAAATACGCCAAAAATACAAGGGCCCCGTGACCACGGATCGTTATGGCCGGAAAATACCTAAGCATGCCCACGGCACGGTCAATCTGCCGCGGCAGACATCCTCCGCCAGACAGATCATACATGCCGCCCTGGAGCTGTTTGACCAGATTACAGACCGAAATCTGCTGATCAAGCGCCTCTATCTTACGGCGACCCGCATTGCATCGGAAGTCTCTGCCGGAAAACAGGAAACCTTTGAACAGCTCAATCTTTTTACTGACTACGAGCAGGAAGAGAGGCAGCGCCGGCAGGAGGAAGCTCTTCTCCAAAAAGAAAAGCAGCTTCAGCAGGCCATGCTCTCCGTCAAAAAGAAGTTCGGCAAGAATGCCATTTTAAAAGGCATGAGCCTGGAAGAGGGTGCCACTGCCAGAGAGAGGAATCAACAAATCGGCGGTCATAAGGCGTGATGAATACCAATAGTATCATTACCGAAATTTAACTATTGCCGCCCCAGGCCTTGTCTCTTCCAGAAAGGAGTTCTCCATGGACCATTCCCATAGCAAACCGTTTCCCTATGAGGACATTCTTCATCTTCCGCACCCGGTCTCATCCAGCCATCCACCCATGCCGGTAAAAGACCGGGCCGCCCAGTTTGCTCCCTTTGCCGCTCTGACCGGCTACCATGACGCAGTGCGTGAGGCGTCCCGCTTTACCGATGAAGAGACCGATCTGGATGAAAACATCAAAGACCTTTTGGATGAAAAGCTCCGGCTGCTGCAGCAGAATATCCATCTCCATCCCCAGGTCACCATTTTGTACTTTTTACCGGACGGAAAAAAAGCCGGCGGCACTTATGCTTCTGCCACCGGCTTTGTAAAAAAAGTTGATGATTATCACCACATGATTCTTTTGCAGGACGGAACTGTTATTCCCCTTGAGCACATCAGAGAACTCTCAGGTACAATATTCATGTAACATGCTCCGGTCTTATCTGTTACACCTTATCGGTTCCGGTTAAAGTTGATCAGGGAACCTGCTTTGACAATCTTTTTCTCATCCGGCGTCATATCGGCTATATACAGCCGGATCTCCTTCACCTCATTGCCGATAACATAGGCCCTTATATCCTTCATATCTCCGTCCAGGGCTGCCTTGATACCCGGCACATAGATATAGCTTCCCACCTCAAAATCATCCGGCTCACTTTCCATCTGGAAGGGAAGCATGCCCCAGTTCATCACATTGGATCGATAGCGCTTTGTGGCATATTCCGTACAGATATTAGCCAGACCGCCGATTACCCTCTGACAGCTTGCCGCCTGTTCCCGGGCTGAACCGTCACCGGGCTTGCGGGCATAAACCATACTTCCCACCTCGGTTTTTGATGCTTCTGCATTCTCATTGCCGGGAATGGTACGGATCTTGTCAAATACAGCCTTAAGCTCCGGCTCCGTCTCACAAGGACTGATGCCTGCCACACGGGCCTTTTCGATCTTGTCCACAGCCTTGGAACGTCCCACATACCCGGGATCTCTTCTGGAAAGGGTAAATTCTGCCAGTCCCAGAGGATTGGAGCGATAGGAGGAGGTCTCACCGGAGGGAATCAGCTCATCGGTGGTGGTAACGGCATCCATTATCTTGGAGCATACCTTCAATAGAATATTGTCCGTCAGAGGGCTCATCTCCGGCCAATCCTTGATGTTAGGACCATAGACCAGTTCCTTCTCCCTGTCGCCCTTTTTGTAGCCCTGATAAATTCTGGCCCTGTAAACACTGTCGTCAAACTCATAAGCAGGCACCTCATAGACTCCGTCAACCACATCGGTGGCTGCTGTCAGCCGGCCCCCGTTGGCTGCCGTGGCCGCAATGGAACGGGCATCCATCAAAGCCACTGCCGCCATCTGCCCTACTCCCGGCTTGGAGCCTTCACGGTTGGGGAAATTTCTGGTGGTATGACGGATGGAAAAGCCATTGTTAGCCGGCGTGTCCCCTGCTCCGAAGCAAGGTCCGCAGAAGGCAGTCTTTAATACAGCTCCTGTTGCCATCAGACCTGCAATAGCACCCTTTTTCACCAGATCCATATATACCGGCTGTGAGGAGGGATACACGGACAGAGAGAAATAATCCGCGCCGCAGCTCTTTCCCTTCAGGATGTGAGCCGCCTCCATCACATTGGTATAGTTGCCGCCGGCACAGCCGGCGATAATCCCCTGGGTCACCTGTATCCTGCCATTCACCAGCTTGTCCGTGAGACTGAAATCAATGTCCGGATTTCCGGAAATCTTTGCCGCCTCTTTTTCAATACCGCGCAGAATATCTCCCGGATTTTCATTCAGCTCCTGAATCTCAAATCCGTTGCTGGGATGGAACGGAAGGGCGATCATAGGCTTTACCGTGCTCAAATCCACATAAACCACTCCATCATAGTAAGCCACCTGAGCCGGATTCAGTTCCTTGTAGTCCTCCTCCCTGCCATGAAGGGTTAAAAATGCCTTCGTGTCCTGATCCGTTCTCCAAATGGAAGACAGACAGGTGGTCTCCGTGGTCATAACATCCACCCCGTTCCGAAAATCCGTAGTCATGGTGGAAACACCAGGACCCACAAACTCCATCACCTTATTTTTTACATAACCACACTTAAATACAGCTGTGATAATAGCAATAGCAATGTCCTGTGGCCCCACTCCCGGATTTACCTTTCCGTCCAGATAGATAGCCACCACCCCTGGATAAACGATATCATAGGTATCCCGCAAAAGCTGCTTTACCAGCTCTCCGCCACCCTCTCCGATGGCCATGGTTCCCAGAGCGCCGTAGCGAGTGTGGGAGTCCGAGCCTAGGATCATCTTCCCACCTCCGGCCATAGTCTCCCGCATATACTGGTGGATGACCGCAATGTGGGGAGGAACAAAGATACCTCCATATTTTTGGCAGGCCGACAAGCCGAATACATGGTCATCCTCATTGATGGTTCCCCCCACTGCACAGAGAGAATTATGGCAGTTGGTCAGCACGTAGGGCAGTGGAAATTCCGTCATTCCTGATGCCTTTGCTGTCTGGATAATCCCCACAAAGGTAATGTCATGAGAAGTCATGGCGTCAAACCTCAATTTAAGATTGTCCATGTCTCCAGATGTATTGTGCTTCTCCAAAATGGAATAAGCCATGGTACCCTTTTTTGCTTCCTCTTTTGTCAAATTCTTTCCGGTTATGGCCTTAACCCGCGCCATATCCCCCTCCGGAACTAAGGTAGTTCCATTTATCAGGTAAGCTCCTGTATCATAAAGTTTTATCATTTTTCTTTTTCTCCGATTTTCCTACATGCCTCTGTGGTCTGGCTTTTAGTCTATTCTCTCACATACACCGTTCCGTCCATAATTTTTCTGGCTGTCCGCTGAACCGCTACACTGGGCAGATGGATCTCTTCCCCGCAGATCTCCAGCTCCGGGCTCATGGTCATCACACCGCTGGGATGACCGATCCGCACATTTTCCACGCCCTCTCCCGGCGCTCCCACAGTCTTGTAGATGATGGAGCCCTCCAAAAATGCAGCCACTGCAATGGAGCTGGCCGAGGTCAGCGGGCATGCCTTATGGCATTTAAACACGGAGATCACCCTGGCGCACACATCCATATCCTCCTTAAGAACCGGTTCCCCTGCGATATCCGTGTAATCTTTAGGTGTTGTGAAAAATCCCACCTTCGGCACTGCCGGGCTGTTGTCCGTGGCGTCTTTCAGATCCTTTGCAAAGCCCATCATACAGGCACTGGTTCCCCGTATCTTCTCCAAAAGGTCGCAGACCTGCTGATTCTGATTGATTTCCTCCGGAAGCTCGGTTCCCTTCATTCCGATGTCCTTTGCCCGCACTAAAACCATGGGATTGGACACATCCAAAATACTTGCCTCTATCTTTCCGAAGCCGGGAATGTCCAGTACATCCAGAACATTTCCTGTAGGAAGCAGCTTTCCGGTTTTCGCGCCGGCCGGATTCATGAATTTCACCTTCAGCTCCGCCGCTGTGCCGTCCACACCGGCAATGGCACAATCCCCCTCCTGGGCAAAGGTCTTCGTCTCCGGGTCAATCGGAACGGTTACCTGAATATGTTTGTTGGTATTCCGGTTCAGCATACGCACGGTGGTGACAGGCTCCACAATGTCAACCATGCCCTCCTCCACTGCATAAGGTCCCACGGCAGCAGTCATATTGCCGCAGTTAGACTTATAATCCACCTGGCTCTTGCCCACAATCACCTGGCCTACCAGATATTCAACATCAACATTTTCCTCCTGACTTTTCCACACGATCACAATCTTGTTGTTGGAGGAAACCGTTCCGCCCAATCCATCGATCTGCTTGGGATCCGGATCGCCCATACATTGCAGAAAAATCTTATCCCACTGTTCTTTATCCTCCGGCAAATCCTCCCTGTGGAACATACATCCCTTGCTGGTGCCGCCGCGCATAAATACTGTTTTAAATTTTCTCATATAAATTTTCTCCTTTGGTTTCTGGCCTCTGCCCACGCATAAACCTTTTGATTCTAAATAGAAAAGACATACCTTCACAGACCTTATAAAAACTGGAAAATAAAGCTTCCGATTAGCAGTACCATAGCGCCTCCGATTCGGGAAGAGATCTGAGCATAGCTCATCAGATCCATTCTCTTGGCTGCTCCTAATACCGCTAAGTCTCCGGCGCCTCCCATGTTGGCCATACAAAGTCCTGCCGTGATAGCTGATTCCACCGGGAAAAAGCCTACCAACATTCCAAACGCTCCGGCCCCCAGCACGGAACCTAATACGATCAGCACTGTGATGAGCAGATTGGGAACACTGAGTACTCCCAGCATCTCATTAAAATCAATCAGAGTAATGCCGCAGCCCACCATCTGAATCCAGATCATCTTGCTGGCGCAAAACTGCTGGCATCTCTGTGCTCCTGCCCTTAAATTGGCGGGAATTAAGTTAAACACATTGGCAAGAGCCGCAAAAATAATCAGATAGGCAAAATTCGGAATGGCCACTCCGAAAACGGAAGGCAGAATTTTCTTCGCCACCAGCTGCGCCAGAATGAAAAATCCGGATGTGAGAAAGATACCGGCTGCCACGTCATCCATGGTGGGCTTAATCTCTGCTGTCTTCTTCACCTCAATGGACTTGCCGCTGCGGACCAGCTCTCCTTTCCCTGTAAGCGCCGGGGCCAGCTCTCCCACCAGGTTTAGAATAACGGCAAACGCCACGGAGACAATGTTTCCCACAGCAAGAATTGCCAGGGCAAAGGACAGATATCCGCCAGAGTCCTGTCCGGTTACATCCGCATATACCTGAGCCATGGGAACCGCGCCGGCTCCTGCGCCACCTCCCATAATCGGAAGCACGTAGGCTGTGAGAATTTCCACCGGAGACTTGCCAAATATCATCCCGCCCAGAATTCCCAAAAGAGCCGCCCCCGCCAGTCCTGCCAGAATCGCCGGCAAATACAAGGCACTGGATTTGATCAGCACATTCCGGTCCAGGCCCAGCAGGCTCCCAACCACCAGAAAGGCAATAAACATATTTAAAAAGCTATAATCATTCATCCAGCCCTTGGAGATCTCTACCACGCTCTCCGGCATCAACCCCTTAAAGGTCAGAAAACCGCACACCAGAAAGGCCAGGATCGCGCCGCCTCCGCAATACTTATTCCAGACAGGAATCCGCTCTCCCACCTCGCCCAGAATGATTCCCAGGGTAAACATCACAGCCACTGCCCCGATCAGCTGATTGGGGATGATTCCCATAAAAGCTGATACCAAAATCACCACCGCAAAAAATGCAAACAGATACCATTCCATGCCGTACATTTTAAAATTGTTATTCCCCATGGTTATTCTCCTTTTTTATATTCCCAGCATCCTGCCAGGGTTTTCTCTTGTCATCTTCCCAATCTCTTCCTGACTGAAACCTGCATCGCAGAGATAATTGATATATTCTGCTATGGATTGATACCATTTTGGATTCTGAAGCTGCCCGCTGTCCGTGGCGACAATAAAATGTTCGCATCCGATCTCTCTCATAGCCTCTACATTGTCCGCCAGATTCTTTTTGTATACGCCTCCGCCTACAGGCTGAGCATATACCCGCTCCAAAAGTACGCCGTAATCCTTCACAATCCGTTTCTGGTCTGCCAGGGACATTCCCACAATATGAAACTCCGGATGGGTGATCACGATCTTTCTCACCCCTGCGTCCCTGGCTGCCTCTGTCACCAGAAAACATTCGTAAGGAGAGATATGCCCGGTCTCCAGCACCGCGTCATAGTCCCGAATCAGCCGGAATACATCCTTTAACTCCTCCACCACCTTGCCATCCCGGACACAGGATACATAATGGTCCTTCCCCTCCTTCCTGCAATGGTTCTCTGCCGTGTTGGTGGGCATCCACACCAGCCTTCCTCCCAGCTTTAAAGCTGTCTCCACCGCCCATGGATTGATTCCTCCCACAAAACGGTTGAGGGCAATTCCGCCAAACATCTGAAAATCCGATTTGTCCCCATACTTTTCTTCCTTGACCCGGTTCACCAGCGTGGCCCGGTCCACGGTGGGAACATGATGGGACTTAATGACAACCGCCCGTACCCCCCTCTTTACGGCTGCCTCCATCAGCTGCAGGTCATCCATCTTTCTCTCCCGGACATCCGGCGCCGAATGAATATGCAAATCCACGATCCCCTTGAGATGGTTCTCTGTATTGATACAGTCGTCCGCCATTTCGGATGCCCCCGTCTGCCCTGTATGTAACCCTTCTGCTTCCATACTTTCCTCCGTCAAACTTTTGTTATTTATATCAACATTTGTTATGTTCATATGATATCATTTGCTCAAATGTTTTTCAATATTACATTCGTTAAATAATAGACCAGAATTTTTGTTACTTTTGCACAACACAACAACATTTGTTCCAAATAAAAAGCCATATCCCCTCCGTGACTTTCCGAAAGGGATATGGTATAATGTCCACGAAAGCAAAAAGCAGTGCGGAAAAGGACAGGCAAGAAGCTGCGTTGTGCTCGCACATAAGCAGATTATTACCTGTCCTTTTCCATAGGGCCCACAGGCCCGTGAGCGAGATGGCGCATAGCGCAATCCAGCTGCACTGCGGACCCATGGGATAACGAGAAGCTTAGCAAGGTGTTTTCACGCCTAACAATTCCCCACACACAGGAGGCCCTATGGATTTTGAAAAACTATCAAAAAAAGAACGCCATGATGTCTTAACGGAAATGGCAGACATGTACTATAATCAGGGCAAAACCCAGATGGAAATCGCCGATGCTTTCGGCACCACCCGGTTTAAAATCGCCCGTTTTTTACAAGATGCCAGAAATGAACAGATCGTAGAGATTAAAATAAACTATTCTGACGAACAAAATAAGACACTGGAGCAAGAACTCCTCCAGCAATATCCTTTAAAGAACACCATTGTGGTAAACACCCAGTACTCCTCCTACGCTGACAGCTGCAGCAAGGTGGGGCAGGCCGGCGCCGCTTACTTAAATAAGCTCCTGACCGAAAACGCCACCCTGGGAATCACCTGGGGAAAAACAATCCAGACAGTGATCAACAGGCTTCCTCAGGCTGTCCACAACCCAGTCTCCGTGGTTCAGATCGGAGGCCATATTTCTCTGGCCAATCCCTCCGCCGAATCCAGGGAACTGGTGCGGGCTGCCGCCTTCTCCCACTTTGGAACACCCTATTACATGAATGTACCCCTCTATATCAATGATCCACAGCTGCGTCTGCGCTTATTGGCAGAACCGGATCTGTACCGGACATTCTGCAAAGCCAGGGACATGACTGTATTCATCACAGGAATCGGAGGCACCTCCAGCCTTCCTCTCTCCAACCCTGCATTCCGCCCCTACCTATCTGCCCGAGACATAGAGAAGGCCAAAAATTGCATGGGAAGTATTCTGGGATATGTGCTGGATGTCCAGGGCAGGATTGCCGATATTGATTTAAATCAAAAGGTAATCACCCTCCCCATGGAAGATCTTTTAGGCGTCTCCCACCGGATTGCCGTTGTCTACGGAAGACATAAGGTACCGATGATCAAGCTGGCCATCCGCCAGGGATACATTAACGAGCTGATCACAGACACAGACACGGCGCTTCTTCTGCTGGACTGATCGGAAAATCGCAGTCATAAAGTTCCTGCCCTAGAAAATGAATGCTGCGCCATGTGGATAAATTCGCGTACAAGGAATCCGGAGGGCTTGAGGCAGCTTATGTAATTGATCCGTTTCATCTCCGGATCCGACAAGGGATAAATGTAAACCTGCTTCCCGCCGCAAAGCTTACCTGCTATCCGATCGCTGACAGTGCTTGCACCGATACCAATGCAGGCCATGCTGCAGGCAGGTATGTTCTGGTCTGTCTCAAGAATCGGCCGGATTTTTATGTTCTGCTTCTGCATGAGCTCCTCCACTTTTTTCCGGTTATTGTTTCCTTTTTTGCTTTCGTAATTATTAATTAGCAAGATATATGCCAATTCTTGTTTCTGTTTTTCGATTTTTTAGAAATTATGCCTTAAGGGAATTTTCGGACACCAATTCTTCTTTCTCCATTCTTTATTATTTTCTCATATAATGTTTGTTTTACATACATTTGCTTTATCTTTCAACATTATATTTTATTTTAAATCTCTTCTTCGATGACAATTTTAATGCAATGTACATTTCCCGGACCGCAAGACCAATATGAACAATAACTTATGCCAGTCCTGACAGGAAATAAGCTGTTCCAAAAGACACTCCGCTGCTTTTTTGGAGAATACTGTAAAACTGTTGAAAAAAAACAAGTTGTGAACAATATATAAATAGCATACATTATTTAAAATATATCCATTGATCATAATGAACACACAAGAGACAACTGAAATTATTGATTAAAGAATCCATTCATAATGGCTGTTATTGTGGAGCTTGTTGGAAACAGGAAGTTGATTTTCATAAAAACGGAAATATTGTTCATTTCCGGGATGCACTTGCCGTTACCGGAATCATCACCAATATAGCCAGAACAACAAAGGAATCCACGGACAGCCAGATAAACCAGCTTATCAAAAAACCCAATGGCTCATACAACAAAATCAAACATATTACAGAAGAGGATATGACAGGCTGATCACATTGGTTCAGACGGGCATCTTCCTGCCCGTCTATGCCGCCCAGACTGCCGCCTAAACGGTTATTTCAATTAAATTCTCCTCAAAGTCAACCAGACAGCTCTCATAATACCCGTCCCCTGTTGCCCGCTCTAAATCATTTACATACATTGCCATATGTTCCATCTTCATATTCTGTTTTCCTCCATATCCATCCAGGATTCCATATCAAACCTTCTTTTTTTATAATAGTAAATTCTGTCCTCCTCCGTTATTTCACGGATAACCTTGCAGGGATTTCCGGTTGCAATCACATTGTCGGGAATATCCTTTGCCACAATGCTCCCTGCTCCGATTACCACATTATTGCCGATTGTCACCCCCGGAAGTATGACAGCGTTACCACCTATCCATACATTGTCTCCAATCGTGACCGGGATTCCGTATTCATAACCGGAATTGCGGCTTTGGGGATGGATGGGATGTCCTGCCGTGTAAATCGATACATTGGGCGCGATCTGTGCATTTTCCCCGATTGTGACCTTTCCCACATCAAGAATGGTCAGGTTATAATTGGCAAAAAAGTAATTGCCCACTTCAATATTCCACCCATAATCGCAACGAAAAGGCGGCTCTATCCAAACCTCTTTTCCTGTCTTTCCCAGCAGCCTTTTCAGCATTTCGGGAATCTTCCCTCTTTCCTTCGGCGGCAGAAAATTAAATTCATAAATCAGCTGCTTGCAGACTTCCCGTTCTTCCTCCAGACCATCCAGCCACGCCTTATAAGGCAGACCATTTAACATTCTTTCCTTTTGATTCATAAGCCTCTCCCTCTTGTTGGTTTATCGTCAGGTTTTTCACCCATTTATACTGTTTGTAATGCCTGTAAACGGCGGACAGCTTTATGAACTCATCTAAATTCAGCCAAAAATAAACCGCCATTACAGGAAGCTGTAAGACAAATACAGCAAAGGCTCCCATCGATATCACGATGAGCCACATGGTAAAGCCGCAGCCCCAGACTAATTCATTCGCTAATACCGGCATTATATAACGGTAATAATCCCGTTTTAACCGGACAGAATGAAAGTATTTCCATCTTACCCGGACAACGCCTGTCTTTCCATTCTCAAAATTGGTAATCCGCAATTCAACTGCCCTTGCTATGGTTGTCGCGAAAGCCGCCCCTGCAATCCCCATTTGCAAAAATCCGAACAAGCCAAATATGAGCACAGAGTTTAACAGGATATTCAATATCAATGCAGAGGAACCGTACACGGTGCTTTTGGCTGTACTCCGCGGGAATATCGCAGTCAAAAATTCAAAGAGGAGGCGGAATTTCCACCTGTTTCATAGAGGTTTTTCTACCACTGTGTTCAGGGATGGCATAGGCATAATTTTTTCAGATATACCACACCGGAATCTGCAAAATATTCTCTCTCAGCGCCCCCGGCTGGGTACACATGCAGATCACTGCCCCCCGTTCCCCGCTTTTTCCCTTCGATCTTGTCCAATACCAGGAAAGAGCCAGTCACATCCGGCGTCACATTGCCGCTTTTTTTAATCTCCACCGGATACAGTATTCCATTTTCCTCAATAATAAAATCAATCTCGCTTTCCATCTCCGTCAGCTCGCCGTTCTTCTTCACCCTTTTCCGGTCCCGTCCCCTGTAATAAGAGACAAAATAACGATAATCCAGGCCGGCATTGGAAAAAGACCTCAGAATCTCAGATATGACAAAGGTCTCAAAAATATGACCGCCAAAAGCCCCGCAGGCAAGGGTCTCTGCGGTCAGCCACCGGGTCAGATAACAGACCAGCCCCGTATCCCTGAAATACAGCTTCGGTGTACGGATGGCTCTTTTCAGCACATTGGCCGTGTACGGCTCCAGTAAATAAATCATCCACGAAGCCTCCAGAATCGATACCCAGTTTTTGACCGTTGATACATCCTTGCCAATCTCGTCCGCCAGATGAGAATAGTTCAGCACCTCCCCGGTTCTTGCACCTGCCGCAATCATAAACCGCCGGAAAGCCTCCAGATCCTGTACTGCTGACAATTCACACACATCCCGTTCAATATACGTTCGGATATAATCCCCATAAAAGGCAGCCCAATCCGTATCTCCTTCCTGAAGCGCGGGATACGAACCGCGATGGATGATATCCCATATATTCTTCAACGGCCTTACCGTCTTCTGCCTCTCCAGGATATACTCCATGGTGGGAAGAAATCTCTGGTTAAAAGAATCTCCTTGTATCTCCCTCATGGACAAACCAGAAAGCTCCAAAATCCGGACCCTGCCTGTTTGAGGATTTGTACTTTTGCGGAGGCGGCCGCTCTGAATGTATGCCCGGACACAGCTTCGGTCCGGATGTACGGTTTCATTATCTGATTCATTATATTATTTCCGGAAAGGGAATCTTTGAGACCGACAATCTGCGCTATCCCCTTTGCCAGGAGCAGGGATTTGTGATCTAACCGGGAGTCTCCACCTTTTATCAGGCCGATTCAGAAAAACCCTGGAGTTATCTGTGGAACAGCTTTCATGGACGCCTGGCTGACCGGATTGTCCGTGATCTCAATTTCGGAGGAGAACATCCTATTTTTTCCTGTAAAAACGGAAAAGCTTCGGAGGAGATATTAGACCGGCTGTTTGCCGCTCCCGACTCCGGTTCCTACCTGTACCAGCACTCACAGCTGATGGCCTTTCTTCATGTGCTGGCAGACAGACCGGATGCAAGACAGAAGCTGGAAGGCTTTGGCAACCGCTCCAACTACCATATTGACAAGGCGCTGGCTTTTATCCAGGCCAATTATTCCAACCGGTTAAAGGTTTCGGATATTGCCAATTACCCGGGAATCAGCCGGAACTACCTGTTTTCCCTGTTTCAGGAGCATATGGGCCAGTCCCCCCAGGAATATCTTTCCCACTTCCGCCTAAGCCATGGCCGGGAGCTGTTAGCCGGCACGGAATATTCCGTAGACGGCATCAGCTATGCCTGCGGGTATGAGGATCCGGCCGTATTCTCCCGGGCCTTTAAGAAAAAATACCACATGACTCCCTCCCAATATCGCGCCTATATTCTGGCGCGGCAAAGGCAAAAGCCGTCTGACCGGCAGCAAAACACAAGCCCGCCGGGCCCACAATAAAAAGATACTGCTTACCGGTAGTAACAGATACCGCTTGAACTGTTACTGCCTGCAAGCAGCATCCATAAACACGCTTTTTATCCCTCCAAGACCTCCGCCACATCCTCCAGATACCTTCTGATTGGCAGATGCTGGGGACAATGCGCCTCACACTTTCCGCACTTGATACAATCCGATGCCTTTCCGATGCCAACGCTCTCCGCCTGCTGGGCATATGCCGACTTTGCCGCCGGTATCTGTGCATCCCCAAACTTGCTGATCTTATTCATCAGCTTAAAATAATCAGGAATGGCTATCTTCTTCGGGCAGTCGTCCACACAATAGCGGCAGGCAGTGCAGGCAATCCTCTCCTTTTCCTTGATAATCGCCGCCGCCCTTTTAATCACTTCCCTTTCAGAATCAGACAAAGCTCTGAAATCCTGCATATAGCTGATGTTGTCTGCCAGCTGCTCCTCATTGCTCATGCCGGACAAAACCATAACCACATTTTCCAGAGAAGCCGCATACCGGATCGCCCAGGAAGCTACCGACCGTTCAGGATCTGCCCTCTTTAACAGCTCTTTAGCCTCCTTCGGCACATTGGCCAAAAGGCCTCCCTTCACCGGCTCCATTACAATAACCGGCTTTTTAAATTTCCGGCACACCTCATAGCATTTGCCGGACTGTACCTCCGGGTCGTCCCAGTCCGCATAATTTAGCTGCAGCTGGACATACTCCATCTCCGGATGTCGCATCAAAAACTCCTCCAGCACTGCGGCCGTATCATGGAAGGAAAATCCCACATGCCGGATTTTTCCCTCCGCCCGTTTTCCCTCCACAAAATCAAAGGCGCCGATACGCTCCGCCAGCTCCAGCCGCTCCCTGTTCATGGCATGAAACAGATAATAGTCAAAATACTCCACACCGCAGCGCTCCAGCTGACCGGCAAAAAAATCCTCCAGCTCCTCCGCTTTACTGACAATAAAAAAGCTCAGCTTATCGGTAATGGTATACGCATCCCTGGGAAACCGCTTCGCCACACACTCCCGAAAAGCGATCTCACTGTTCCCGTTACCATGATAAGGTACAGCAGTGTCAAAATAATGAAATCCAGCCTCCAGATACCGATCCACCATCCTGCAAACTCTCTCAAAATCAATCTTCGCAGTATCCGCCGGGTCTGTAAGCGGCAGACGCATAAGACCAAATCCCAGTTTTCTTGTATTCATGATTTCCTCCATGTTATGATGTTGGGGTCAAAAGGTATTTTGACCCCTATGATACCACGGATACCATTAGGAAGCAATTATATTTTCCAGAGAATTGCATCAAAAAGCTTTACTGTTCAGGCGGATCTCTTTATTTCCCGGTCCTCTCCCTCTTAGCAATCTCCGGCAAAATCATCCCCAGCACAGTCAACACAACCGGCGTAATCACATTAAGCGCAAAGGTAAACAGGTTCTTATCATACATCCCCATGACACAGCAGACAGCCGTCACTCCAAAGCACCAGCACCCAAAGAAATTGGCAACCGCCTGATTCTTCACAAAGCGGTACTCTGCCGGAATCCTGTCAATCGCCTTGCGCAGAGCCAGGTAAGCCACAAACACCCACATATACCGCATCGGCATACATACGGAATTCAGCTTTGTCAGCTGTCTAAGCACAGAGGCCGCACCAGGTACAAAGGACTGTACCAGGATGATCGTGCCAGACAGGATAACCACCATGAAAATGCCGTTTTTATAAACGCCATACTGATTCTTCTTCTGCAGCGCCGCGGGAATAAACTGGCGGGTATGCTCATTGCCCAGCAGCATCCGAAGGGGCGCGTCAATGCTCAATACCAGAATGGCAAACTGGCTGATCATATTACACAAAGCATAGATAATCAGGAACAGATCCCCCACGTGGTAATACTGCCCCAGCTTCTGAAATGCCCAGTAACCGCCATTGGCTGCATAGGAGCTGAAGGCCTCGTCACTGCTGTTGATCACCGCCGGGTCAAACATCCGCCCCATGGCTATAGTACCAAGAATCGCGCAGAGCACCACCATGCCGGCCAAGGCGATCATTCCCTTTGGAAAACCCTTGCTGGGATTCTCCACTTTATTTACATAAGGAGAGATCTTCTCGCATCCGCCCACGGCAAATACCAGGATAGACAGAGAAGTAAAGTAGGCCACATTAAAATCAGGTATCAGACTGCGCAGACTGAAATCTGTGTGCACATACTCTGCCCCGGGATTAATCATGGGAGCCGCAAACATCATCACAATGTAGAGCAGAGACATGATAAAGGTGGTAGTTCCCGCCAGAGTCAGCAGCCTCTTTAAGGGATTGAGCCCCCGGCTGGCTATGTAGCAGCCCAAAAGCAGCACTCCCAGCGTGGCCAGCTGCACATAAAGGGTTGGAAAGGAATCATAGGTGTTTGCATCGCGGAAAATGGCCCAGCTGGCAGCCTTCAAACCGCCGCTGCCCTTGCTGGCAATATAAGTGATATGACAGGCCCAGTATGTCCAGCCTGCATAATAAGCCAGCTTGGCATTGGTCGTCTCATGAAGCCAAGAGCTGACGCCTCCGCCCTCATTCTTGAAAGCAGAGCCTAACTCTCCCACCATCAATGCATAGGGAATAAAATACAGGGCAAACATAATCAGCCAGCTGAGAATTACCTGGATGCCGTTAAAATAAACAAAACCGTTGACGACATTTCCAAAACCCCACACGGTGGAAAACCCCATCGATGCCAGGGCATACCACTTGATCTTCTTTGTGTCCTTCATAAACGGAATTCCTCCATAATGTAATGAATTATACCAATTGATAACTGTTCAGACAACTTCTTATCCGGCGTAAGCAGACAATAAATGCCTGTCTGAAGTGTTACAATTATTCTGTCAAACAGATTATATCAGGATTGTAGATTGTTGACAATCTATAATATGACGGAAAACCTGTCTCAAAATTTTACAAATTGCCAAAAGAACCCCTATACTCCAAAATTTACCTTCATATCATTTACATTTGCTAACCAACCCGATATAATAGCAGTATACATTACCAACTTACCGGAGAAAAGGAGGCGTGCTTTGTGAGTGAACTGTCATACAGGACCCTGCGCGAGAACGTGGTATCCGCCATCCGCACGAAGATTCTAAATGAGGAACTTGCCCCCGGAACCCGCATTGTTGAACAAAGCCTCTCCACAGAGTTCGGCATCAGCCGGGGCCCCATCCGTGAGGCTCTCCGCCAGCTGGAACAGGAAGGCCTGATTGAATACACCCGGAATATGGGCTGCTCTGTAAAGGCCATCACGATGGAGGATATTTACGAGATCTATCTCCTCCGCTCTCATTATGAGATTCTGTCCGTCCGGCTGTGTGACGGAATTTTCTCTCCCTCAGAAATCCAGGAGATGGAAAACATTTTAGCAGACATGGGTACTCTTCAAAAAGGGGAATTTAGCCGCCTGGTTGCCTGTGACCACCTGTTCCACCAAATTATCGTCCAAAAGCCCGGTCTCCCCCGGCTTTTAAAGGCCTGGAAGGAGCTGGACTACGGCAGCCACATTATCGGCTCCAACAGCGATTCCAACAGGATCGTCTTTGCTGAGCATCAGTACGCCAACCACCGCAAACTGCTGGATTCTCTTTTGACCAAAAATGCAGATGCCATTTGCCAGGCCATCTATGACCATTACATGCTGCCTATGAAAAAATCCATGGAAGAAAGCGGGGAACCGCCTGGTATTTTTAAATTCTTTTAAAAACCTGTTAAGCACCTTATGAAATGTCTGTCAGAGTCATAGAAAACAAAACTAAAATATCAGAAGGTACAAAATCATGAAAAAAGAAAACCAGAAATATCGAATTTTTATTATCAACCCAGGTTCCACATCAACAAAGCTTTCCCTGTTTGAAAATGAAACAAATCTCTTCACCACCGATGTTTTTCACGACTCCTCCCTTTTGAAGGAATTTCCCACTGTCAATGACCAGCTGGATTACCGAATGGACGTGGTGCGGGATTTTCTTAAAGATAATCAGATTGACTTAACCGGGATTGATGCCATTGTGGGAAGAGGGGGCGGCTGCTGTCCGGTGCCCAGCGGCATTTACCGGATCGATAATCGTCTGATCCAGGATACAAAGGAGGCCCGGGGCGGTGTCCGCCACGCATCCATGTTAGGAGTTCAGATGGCTGAGATTCTCTGGCGGCATTACGGCGGACAGATGTTTATGATCGACCCGCCGGTAGTGGACGAGCTATGGGAGCTGGCCCGGGTAACCGGCGTGGACGGCATCTACCGCAAGGCCGGCTGTCACGCTCTCAATCTGAAAGCCACGGCCCGCAAACATGCCGCTGTCATTGGGAAAAAATACGAGGAATGTAATTTTATTGTCTGCCACATTGACGGGGGAATCTCCATCACCGCCCACCGCAAGGGACAGATGGTTGACGGCAACAACGCCGGCGGCGGAGAAGGTCCCTTTACCCCCACCCGTATGGGCTCCATGGCCATAACAGATCTGCTTCGCCATTTTGGTCCCGAAGACCTGGATCGTCTAAAGTATCTGTGCAGCCAGACCGGCGGCCTTAGCAGCTATTTTGGGACATCCAATTCCGACACGGTTCATAAGCTGGTGGAAAAGGGCGATCCCAAAGCAACGCTTATATGGAACGCCATGATTTATCAGATTACCAAATGGATCGGCGCCATGAGCACAGTGCTGAAAGGACAAGTGGACGGTATCCTCCTGACCGGCGGTCTGCTGCGGTTTCCGGATGTGGAGGGGCAAATTCGTGAGAGCTGTCAATGGATCGCGCCTGTGTCGGTCTATGTGGGAGAATTTGAGCAGGAGGCCATGGCCTCAGGGGCGCTTCGGGTTCTGCGGGGAGAGGAGGAAGCCCGGCAATATCCGGGAAAACCGGTGTGGGAGGGATTTTCCTTTTCCTCCTCCGCTGGCGATTCACTCCCATAACATGCTTTTTATCGTTTGCTTTTTTTCTGTTCCTATTATATAATGACTATCAGAAATCACGCGCCTCATTATAGCAGTTCAGCTTGTCTGGGCTGTTATGTGCTGTTAAAGCAACTATTATGTTACTGTTTGGATACCTCTTAAACGGTTGCATAATATACACTCTAAAACATGATGAAAACAAAGGAGGATTTTATGCATGGACAACCAGCTGGTATGGAAGGATGAGTTTAATATAGGAATCAAGATCATCGATGACGAACACCAAAAACTTTTTCAGATTATCACTAAGCTTTTCGCTCTTACAGGGGAAGAGACTACAAGCAGACGGGCATGCCAGGAAGGGATCAAGTTTTTTAAGACACATGCCCTAAAGCATTTTGATGATGAAGAGAAGTACATGGAATTAATCGGTTATGAAGAACTTGCCATGCACAGACGTTTACATAAAAGCTTTCGTGAAAATTCTCTTCCTGCTTTGGAAAAGGAATTGATACTGGAAGACTACTCTCCCTCTTCCATTGAACATTTTCTGGCTGTCTGCGCCGGCTGGCTGATCGGACATACCTTGACCGAGGATATGGCTATCACCGGCGAAAAGCTGAGCAAGTGGGTAGACCTTCTTCCGGAGGAAGAGCTTGCCGCAATGGAAAAGGTGATCCTTAAGCTTCTAAAAAATATGTTCCAGCTGGATGCTCAGATAATCAGCAATGCCTATGGCGGAGAGAAATTTGGTAAAGGTGTATATTATCGCCTGGTTTACAGCAGAGAACAGGATAATAAAAAATGGGAGATTCTTTTAGTTTTTGAAGACAGGATTTTAATCAACACAGTAGGAAAACTGATGGGTGTCAAATCCGGCAAGCTGGATATTATGCTCCTTAACGCCGTCAGATACACGGCATGCCAGTTTGTGAGACGTGTAATGGATCACTATCCGTCCATCCAGTCCTACGAGATGACAGAAGAAAATCTCTTAACCTATGAGCAGTTCCTGCGAATTTTTGAGAAAAAAAAGCCTCAGGTCAGCCTTTTGTTCAGCACGAACCAGGGTTATTTCTCCTATTGTGTCATTGCCCCTCATTTGCTTGAAGAGGGCATCGGAGTCGCCTTAAATGCAAGCAATGCTATGAGCGAAATCGGGAAATATCTCATGGAAAAAGAGGCCAATGCCAAGCCAAAAATTCTCATTGTGGATGACTCCATTACCATACGGCAGGGGATAAAGCGGCTGCTGACCAATGATTATGATATTACGGAGGTCAGTTCCGGGGTAGCCGCCATCCGGTCCATTACTTTAGACCGTCCGGATCTGGTGCTGCTCGATTATGAAATGCCGGTTTGTGACGGAAGCCATGTATTAGAGATGCTCCGCTCCGAAAAAGAGTTTGCCGACATTCCCGTTATCTTCCTGACTACCAGAGATGATCAGGAAAGTGTGAAAAAGGTATTGTCCTTAAAGGCGGACGGATATCTGCTGAAATATTTAAAGCCCACGGATATCAAGCAACGGATTGACGAGTTTTTAAAGTCAAAAAGAATTGAGTGAATTTTCCAGCGAAGCATGCCACTCTCTGTATATAAATTTCAAAGCGCCCATCCGATGCTGTCAGGTTGAGGATGGGTTTTTAAGCGGATAGAAAGGCGGTGCTTTAATATGGCCCCTGCTGCAAAAACAGACAGCAAAAATGACTTCTCAAAGGGAAGCATTATCAAAAATATCCTTGGCCTGGCCGTGCCCATGACCTTAGCCCAGCTCATCAATGTACTTTACAATATTGTAGACCGGATCTATATCGGCCGGATCCCCAAAGACGCCACCATGGCCCTGACCGGACTGGGTCTCTGCCTTCCCATCATCTCCATGGTTATCGCCTTTGCCAACCTTTTCGGCATGGGCGGCGCTCCCCTCTGCTCCATTGAACGGGGAAGGGGAAATGAGGAGGAGGCGGAGGCCATCATGGGCAATTCCTTTGTGATGATGGTATTTAGCGGGCTGGCTCTGACAGTTTTAGGGCTGCTTTTTAAGCGTCCCATGCTCTATCTATTCGGCGCCTCAGACACCACCATCCCTTATGCGGATTCCTATATCACCATCTATCTTCTCGGCAGCATTTTTGTGATGATCGGCCTTGGCATGAACAGCTTTATCAACTCCCAGGGCTTTGGCAAAATCGGGATGCTGACCGTGCTTTTGGGCGCCGTCACCAACATTGTCTTGGACCCCTTTTTCATCTTTGTCCTGGGTCTGGGAGTTTCGGGAGCTGCCTGGGCCACCATCCTGTCCCAGGGGATTTCCGCTCTGTGGATTGTCCGCTTTCTGACAGGCGACAAGGCCATCTTAAAGCTTCGGAAAAAAGCTTTCCGCCTGAAACGGCAGCGGATTATGGCGATCATCGGGCTGGGACTTTCCGGCTTTACCATGTCCATCACGAACAGCCTGGTCCAGATCATGTACAATGCCAGCCTGGCCCGGTTCGGCGGCGACATGTATGTGGGAATTATGACCGTCATCAACTCGGTTCGGGAAGTGATCTCCCTGCCCATAAGCGGCCTCACCAACAGCTCCCAGCCGGTTATGGGATACAATTACGGCGCGGGAGAGTACGGCCGGGTAAAAAAGGCCATTGTCTTCATGTCCCTGGTATCCATCGGCTACACCACCCTCATGTGGGGCCTGGTTCACGGCTTCCCTGAATTTTTCATCCGAATCTTTAATCATGAGGGGGAGCTGGTCGCCGCGGGAATCCCTGCCATGCAGATTTACTATTTCGGATTTTTTATGATGTCTTTGCAGTTTGCCGGACAGTCTGTGTTTGTGGCTCTGGGGAAATCAAAAAACGCGGTGTTTTTCTCAATTTTCAGAAAAGTGATCATTGTAATTCCGCTGATCGCAATCCTGCCCCGGCTTTTTTGTCTGGGTGTCAGGGGAATATTTATGGCAGAGCCGATTTCCAACTTTGTTGGCGGTCTGGCCTGCTTTGGAACAATGCTGTGGACGGTCTGGCCAGAGCTTGGCAAGGACAAATCGTCTTACTAATACTCAACCTTCCACATATACCGTCTAGTGGTATAATCCACGCCGGTAGCTTTGGAAAGGGCCTTCATGTATACGTTATTTAAAATCGGGGCAAAAAGCAGATGATTGAAATACTCTGACACGGAATCCTTCAGATTATTCAGTCCCAGCTCCTTGGCATCCAAAATATACACCTTATCTCCCGCATACTTATTCAGGAAAGCGAGAGCTCTCTCATCTGCCTTTCTGGTTCTTCCGTCTGCTATCAGGAGGAAGAAAGCCTGATTCCTGTCAGTGATCTCAAAGGGACCATGGAAGAAATCACAACTGTTAAAGGTTGGAGAGCCGATCTGAAGCATCTCAAGTATGTTACAGGTGGAGAAAATATGACCAGCGCCGTAGGCAGGGCCGCTGGCAAGAACCGAGATGCATTTCTCGTTTTTCATCTTATTTGCCCAGACCTCTGCCAGAGGAGCGCAGTACTCTCTGGCTCTTATGTAGGCAGGCTGAATTTTCTCAAAGGCATCCATAGCATCCTCGTAGTCTGGGTAGCCCTCTGCGATATCCACTATGGCCATTGCCATCCGAAGGGTATTTCCCGCGTTTGTCCGGCTCTGATCCTTATCATCCTCCCAGATGCTTCCATACCGGACGTTAAAATCACATACCTCTGTAAGTTCGGACTCATCCACATACTGACCAATGGTAACAGCCCCCAGCTCCTTCGCTTTTTTGGCTGCCTCAATGGTCTCCTTTGTTCCCCTCATGGAGGTGAGCACCACGATTGTGTTCTTACCAGCGCATTTGGGCGGGGCATAGAGAAATTCACTGCTGGTGATCATCTGAGAGCGCACTGCCACAGATTCTCTGTCCATAAAATACTGGGCTGCGTAATGACCGTCATGGGAGCCGCCGGCTGCTACCCATATCACGCTCTTGATTCCGCCGGCTGCTTCCCTTTCCTTCATAATCTTTTCCATAAGTTCTCTGATTTCCATTGTTATGACCTCCTTTTATGGTTTAATGGGTTTTACAGTTGTCTTGTGATGTCATTATTTTAAAGAGTTTTATGTATTAAATTTTGAGTTTTTACTTCATTTTTAATAACGTCTGCATACATCTTTCTACATGGTTCTTATCATAGCACATCTCATAATGTTTGTAAACCTACTTTTTCTTTTTCCTTAATCGCTACCTTGCTACTGTGTAACAGTTCAGGCGGCAATGCCATCCTTGGAGGAAGGGGTACCTTTTGAGATTTCTTAAATTAACGACATTGGGGAGTGAACAAAACTTACGTTTACCATGGAGTATGTTCGCATACATCTTGCAATCAGGTTGTTTTTTGATATAATAAATAAAGCACCGTCCCCAAAGTATCGGAGGTATCAAAATATGGAACAGCTAAATACACAGATCAGCACCACGCTGTACAACCAGCTGGCTGAACAGATAAGAAGAGATATTTTTGACGGAAGATTTATCCGGGGAGAAAGAATACCCTCTGAATTTGAGCTAAGCGACATGTATCAGGTCAGCCGCAGCACTGTCCGCAAGGCAGTTTCCCTGCTGGTCAAGGAAAACCTTTTGGTGAAAATACATGGAAAGGGAACCTTTGTGACCTCCTCCAAATCCCGTTTAAGACCTTCGACCTTTTTGAGCTTTACGGAAAATGTCACCTCCATGGGAAAGGTGCTGACTACAAAGACCATCCGGACGACCCATGGGATACCCTCCGAACATCAGAGGCAGTTTTTCCGGCTGGTTGACAGTGAGCCGCTTTTAATAATTGAACGGTTAAGACTGGTTGACGGCATTCCTATCTGTGTGGAGACTAACTGGTTTTCCTGTGCTTTTGACTCATTGGCGGAAAAGGACTTAAACGGCTCTCTCTATACGGTTTTGAGAAATGAATATAATGTTATACCCTTTGACGGAAATAAAACCATCGAGCTGTGCTACGCCTCCCCCGAAGAAGCTGTCCTTCTGGATGTTCCCCGGGGCTGTGCCCTCATGCTGGTGGAGGATCTGGTGTATGACACCCAAGGAAATCCTCTGCACATTTCCAAGCAGGTGGTGAGAGGCGATAAGTTTAAATATGCATTAAAGTGAAGAAAATCAATCTAAAAAGCTCCCCATACAGCGGCCTGTAACGCTGCAAGGGGAACTTTTTTAATCTTTATCTTCTATCCTATGAAAGGCTCTGCAATTCCTTATTCCGCAATCCGCCAGGCTGTCAAAAGCTCCGTCAACGCCCCGTGCAAATCCTTTTTAAGCCCCATGGCGCTCATCTGTCCAAGCAGCACCGGCACAATCATTCCTGCCAAAACCGGGATATCTCCACCCCTGCCAGATTCAGCATCAAAAGCACCGATGTGTAGGTAGGCAGGGAGCTCTCCTGTGCAGATTCCTGCCATAAGGGTAACCTGGTTCTGGTCCGTATAAATCACATTCCTGATAATATCCCAGGAAAAAATCTTGTTCTGCAGGATCGTCATCAACCGCTGCTTGGCATAATTATATTCCGGAGAAAGATATTCCATCTCCTGCATCCGTGACAGCTGATTCTGCACCTTACTGCCGGTTGCAATAGACACGGTCAGCTCCTGGATCTGAGACAGCTTGGCGTTGACCTGCTGGGCAAAAAAATCCAGCTCTGCCTGGGATTTCTCGTAAAGATGGCGGTTATAAATGTGGAAGGTAATCTGAAGAGCCGCCACCATAATGGTGCAGACAAGCCGCAGTGCTTCCAGCTCACCTCCGCTTCGCTTCGGTTCGATGGACGGCGGTCGCCGTATGGGAAGAGGTATAAGCAAATGCGGGGGTATGCAAGCATCCCCCCGCATTTGCTTATACCTCTTCCCGCACTGCTCAGTGCTATGCCAAATTTGTATACCCCATCAGCCAGTTGTCGGCTTCTTTGGCGGCTTCTCGGCCTTCTTTTATTGCCCAGACTACCAGAGATTGGCCTCTTCTCATGTCTCCGGCGGCGAATATGTTCTCAACATTTGTTCCGTAGCTTTTTCCGTCTGTGGCTACATTTGTCCTTCCGTCTAACTCTACCCCGAAGGCGTCTGCCACATATCCCTCGGCACCTAAAAATCCGGCGGCGATCAGGACCAGGTCGGCGGCGACTTCTTTTTCGCTTCCTTCTGCCGGGATCATCATGGTTCGGTTGGTTTCGGGATCTTTTTGAGGTGTCAGGCTTATAAGAATTGCCTTGCACACCTTTCCGCTTTCATCCCGGATAAATTCCTTTACCGTGGTCTGGTACATCCTGGGGTCGTGGCCGAATGCGGCGGCGGCTTCTTCCTGGCCGTAGTCGGTCTTACAGATGCGGGGCCACTCGGGCCAGGTGTTATTTTCGGCCCGGGTGTCGGGCAGTTTGGGCATCATTTCCAGCTGGGTCACGGACGCACAGCCGTGACGCATGGCGGTGCCCACGCAGTCGTTGCCGGTGTCGCCGCCGCCGATTACCAGCACGTGTTTATCTTTGGCCGAGATATAGCTGCCGTCCTCCAGGCCGGAATTTAACAGGCTTTTGGTGGTTGATTTGAGGAAATCCACCGCAAAATAAATCCCTTCTGCGTCCCGGCCGGGCACCTGGATGTCCCGGGGATTGGAAGCGCCGCAGGCCAGGATGATGCAGTCAAAATCCCGTTTTAAGCGGTTTACCTTATAATTGTGGCCGATGTCTGCTCCGGTGACAAAGGAAACGCCCTCTTCCTTCATCACCTGGATTTTCCGGTCAATGACGTTTTTTTCCAGCTTCATGTTGGGGATCCCGTACATGAGAAGGCCGCCTATCCGGTCCTCACGCTCAAACACGGTCACATTGTGGCCGCGCTTGTTCAGCTGATCGGCAGCCGCCAGCCCTGCGGGGCCGGAGCCGACCACGGCTATCTTTTTGTCTGTCCGCAGCTTGGGGGGCCGGGCAACCGCCTTGCCGGTCTCGTAGGCTTTCTCGATAATGGCACGTTCATTTTCCTTGATGCTTACCGGGTCTCCGTTGAGGCCGCAGGTGCAGGCTGCCTCGCAGGGAGCAGGGCAGACCCGGCTGGTGAACTCCGGGAAGCTGTTGGTCTTTTTCAGACGGTTGTAGGCCTGGGCCCAGTTGCCGTTGTATACCAAGTCGTTCCACTCTGGCACCAGGTTGTTTAAGGGGCACCCGGATACCATGCCGTTTAATATCATGCCGGACTGACAGAAGGGCACCCCGCACTCCATGCACCGGGCTCCCTGCTCTCTCTGCCGGGCCTCCGTAAGAGGCGTGTGAAACTCGTGAAAATGACGGATTCTCTGCAGCGGCGCCTCTGCCCTGCTGTCCTTTCTCTCATATTCCAAAAAGCCGGTTGGCTTTCCCATTTTGCTCTCCTCCTTATATAAAAGGTAACGGCACGCGCCGCTTAGCGGCGCCTGCCAGGTCGGATGAACCCATTTAAATTTGGAAAACTCCGTTTTCCAAAGGGTTCATCCTCTCATATTCGCGTAAAAGGCTTCGATTTGGGCTTGTTCGCTGCTTAAGCCCTTTTCTTCCATCTGCACAATGGTGTTCATCATGCGGCGGTAGTCATGGGGCAGGATCTTTTTGAATTTGGGCAGATACTCTCCAAAGTGGTCCAAAATCTCCTTGCCCTTCTCCGAGTTGGTATAATTTACGTGCTCCTGAATCATTTCCTTTAATTCCAGCACGTCATATTTGTTGGTTACCTCCTCCAAAGAAACCAGTTCCTTGTTGAGCCGTTTGTACAGATCCCGCTTCTCATCCAGCACATAGGCGATTCCTCCGCTCATGCCTGCGGCGAAGTTCTTGCCTGTGGGGCCTAAGACCACCACCCGGCCGCCGGTCATGTACTCGCAGCCATGGTCGCCCACGCCCTCCACCACTGCCGTGG
>CAJUHR010000013.1 GCA_910586255.1 uncultured Lachnospiraceae bacterium
CAGTGACTTGTCGTCAGTTTCCTAACTTGACATTCGCTCCACGGAAAACCTGCCTCTCATCGGGCAGCAACCTCGCGCTTCATCGCTATCATGTCACAGCGTTCCTATATTAGCATGGGCCGAAAGAAATTGCAAGCACTTTTTGGAAAAAAACCAAGAAATCAAAAAAACGCATGGCTCCGCAATATCCGAGCCATGCGCTCCCTTTTAAATCAGCCTGTCATGAGGCTTAATTGTAGTAATCCCACTCCGGTTCCTCCGGAGGTGTGTAGGTCTTACCCTCCACATCCTCCCCGTCCTCCTGCAGCAGTATTCCGCCGCTGTTTGTCTTGTACTTGACACCGTCACGATCCTTTACCGTAGTGTTCTTGGCAATCTTTCCGGAGGAATTGACCACATAGTGCTTCACATTATTTCCGCTCCAGATGCTGAACACCTGATACTTGCTTCCCGAATCGGCCTTTTGAACCTTTCCCATATAATATAGGTAGTTATCGTACACGCCTGTATATCCCTTGCCGTTGGCGCTGAAATAATACTGGCAGGTGCTGCCGCTCTCGTCAATATTCTGCTTTCCCTTAAGCATGGAGCTCTGGGCGCGGGTTCCGAAGTAATAGGCCGTGTAATCACTCTCATCCTTGTCCGTATAAACCTTCTGAAGCCCGTAAACCGGAACGCCGTTGTCGTCAAACAGATAAGTATTGCCGTTGATCTTTACCAGATCGCCGACATTGGCAGAGCCCTTAGGCGGTCCCACCTTGGGAACTCCCTTATTGGAAAAATAAAACCACTCCACATCATGCTCATAATTGTTCTGAAGGTGCTCCGGCGGCTCTGTGGAATACCACCCCACTCTCACCTGTCCGGTGGGATCCACATATCGGTAATCTGCAATATTGTCCGACTCGTCTCCGTTGGTGCAGCTCCATCCGGTCTGCATGGCGCCGTCCTCTGCCAGGCTGTAGTAGACACCGTTAATCTTTTTTAGCTGCAGCTGGTCCCCATTGTCCTTGGGCACTACCTTCTTTCCATTGGCGGAAAAATAGTACCAGTGCTTTCCGTCATTTTCATCCTCAGAATAGGGGCCGTAGTCGTAATAGTCCTGCTCTTCCTCGTCATCCGGTGAATACAGCCGCTGCCAGCCGGTTACCATGACGCCGTTGCTGTCACAATAGTACATATTTTCCAGTATCCATCCGGTCTCCATGGCGCCCATATCTCCGAAGTGATACCAGTTGTTGTTGATCTTTTCCCACTTATCCTTGACCGCCTTGCCGCTCTGGTTAAAATAATACCACTCGGTCTGATTGCCGGAATAGCTGCTGTTGTCCACCTGAAGCCACTGGCCTGCATACATAATGCCGTCCGGCCCCACGTAGTAATCATCATTGTCCACCCAGGAGCTGACTGCCATCACGCCATTGCTGTTTAAATATCTCCAATATCCGTCACCGCCCTTGCGCCAGGCATTGTAAAGGCGGCTGCCGTTTGCGCTGTAGTATACCCAATTTCCGCCTTCCTGGGCCCATCCCTCTGCTGCCATGGCAGAGATTCCCACACTGCCCAGGGTCATAGCCGCAGCAAGGGCTAAGACTGCCAAACCACGTTTTCTCATAATGCCACTCCTTTTAACTCATAATCAGCCTTTCGGTTCAGCCGTGGCAGATGTCTTGTAACAGTTGAGGCAATCCCAAAACCGCTACAATACCTCCCCTTCTGCCTACCTTCCATTTTAGCAAGATATGGATAATTATTCAACCCGATTTTCCGTAATTTATCTAACGATTCTCTTACAAATCTTGACGTCCGGGCAGGACACCCTCTATAATGTATCCAGACTAACAGAGCGCCGCCTCAAAAGCAGCGGCGGCCGGAAAGGCTGGTTCTGCTATGTGGATTGCAGATTATTGGAAAGATTATCAGGTCATAGACTGTTCAAAAGGAGAAAAGCTGGAACGCTGGGGCGATTATCTGCTGATACGGCCGGATCCTCAGGTCATCTGGGACACTCCCCGGACCCACAAGGGGTGGAAACGGCCCAACGCCCACTATCACCGCAGCATGAAAGGCGGCGGTGAATGGGAGTTTTTCGATCTGCCAAATCAATGGGCCATTGACTACAAAGGGCTGACATTTAATCTGAAGCCCTTCAGCTTCAAGCACACCGGCCTCTTTCCCGAACAGGCGGTCAACTGGGACTGGTGCCAAAATAAAATCAAAAACGCCGGGCGTCCCATAAAAGTCTTAAACCTGTTTGCCTACACCGGCGGAGCCACCATCGCGGCCGCCGCTGCCGGGGCAACTGTCACTCATGTGGATGCCTCCAAGGGCATGGTAGGATGGGCAAAGGAAAACGCCCTTTCCTCCGGTCTGGAAAATGCTCCTGTCCGCTGGCTGGTGGATGACTGCGTGAAATTTGCAGAGCGGGAAATCCGCCGCGGCAATCACTATGACGCCATTATCATGGATCCCCCCTCCTACGGCCGGGGCCCAAAAGGGGAGATCTGGAAAATCGAGGACTGCATCCATCCTCTGATCGGCCTGTGCGCCCGGCTTTTGTCAGACAAGCCCTTATTTTTCCTGGTAAATTCCTACACCACCGGCCTGGCTCCCTCTGTGCTCACCTACATGCTGTCCATAGAGCTTTGCCCCCGGTACGGCGGGCAGGTTCAGGGGGAGGAGATCGGACTTCCCGTACAGGAATCGGGACTGTTTCTGCCCTGCGGAGCTTCCGGCCGCTGGGAGAGGCTATAGCATCCAGCCTGCCAAAAGCACCGTGAAAGGAATGGTCACCAGAGACAAAACCGTTGTTATAATAAACAGCTCCGATGCGTAATTGCTGTTCTTATTATATTGAAGGGCAAACATGGAGCAGGTGGCGGCCGTAGGGCAGGCAATGGCAATCACAATCGTCATCCGATAGATCTGTGGAACAGGCACCAAGGACAAAAACAGAATACTGACCCCCGGAATCAGAATCAGCTTTATAAAGGAAATGTAGTAAGCTCTCGCCTTTTTCAGGGCAGCCAGAAGATTCCCCTCCGCCAGGCTGCAGCCCGCCACCAGCATGGCCAGGGGAGTATTCATATCCCCTACCATTTTAAGAGGTGAGGCAAGGATTTCCGGCAGACGGATTCGGAAAAGAAAGAATACAATCCCCAGTCCAATGGCCACTGTGGCGGGCTGAATAAAATTTTTCATAGCCATTTTTGCTTCCATGGTTCCCCGCATAATCGCCTGACCGTGGGACCAGATGATCAGATTCAGCGTTGTAATATAGGCTGTCAGGTAAAACACGCCTTCCATCCCCAAAATCCCGTTAATTAGGGGAATTCCGATAAACCCGCAGTTTGCATAGATGGCTGCCATCTGTTCAACGGCCTCATCCTCCCGCTTTTTCAGGGGAAGCAGCAGGTTCACCAAAAAAATGGTCCAGACAAAGCTTGCTATGGACAGCACCATGATAATCAAAAGTCCCCGAAGCCGTTCGGATTCATATTCGATCTGATAGGCCATAAACAGCATGGCAGGCGATATAATTTTTAAAAGCATTCCCGACATCCGTTTGTTTGCGGCGCTGTCCATGATCTTCCAGCGGAAGGCAGTCGCTCCGGCCAGCATAATCAAAAACATCTCCGTAATTTTTTCCACCGTTACAAGTGCCAGCTCCATCTTTCCTTCCCCTTTCTTAGTAACAGCTTCGCTTCCCCCTTAAACCGTTGCTTCTCCCCTTACGCCTCCTCGTCCAGCCGGGATGTACAGTGGCCGCAGCGGGTAGCCTCTAAGGGAATCTCACTTTTGCAAAACGGACAGAGCTTTGTCGTGGGCGCGGCCGGGGCCTCCGGCTCTTTCTTCTTTCCGATTCCCGCCGCCTTGTTCACCACTTTCATGAGGCAGAACAAAATAAATGCCATGATAATAAAATTCACCACAGAGGACAGAAACGCCGATACGAATCCAGCCACATCCTGCAGGGTGTACGCCGCATGGCCGGTGCAGACATTTAAAATCGGATTAATAAAATTGTCGGTCAGGGATGTGACAATACCGGAAAAGGCGCCTCCGATAATCACGCCGATGGCCATGTCCATCACATTTCCCCGGAGGGCAAATGCCTGGAATTCTTTCATAAACTTTCTCATACACTACCTCCTGTATTTTTCATTGCCTTAGAGTGAGTTTCGTTCTCAAGCTTATCATAATCCTACAATAGTTTCAATTAATATCCCACAATACTATTGCGGATATTAATGCAGAACATCAGGGAGCCATATCCATCGGTATAACTCCGACCAGGGGACGGTATGTACTTCCCCATGTTTTACCTGCTTTCCGTATGTTGTATCCTAAATATAAAATCAGTATTTTAGAGGACGGTATTTCTGCTTTGAATCAGGCCATGGATTCCGGACAAATCACATTGGCACTCTATACGGTTTTTGACAGCTTCCGTCCTCATCTTGTCTACGAAAAAATATGTCAGGAAGAAGTTGTCCTTTGCATTTCTCCCAAAAATCCTGCTGCCCATTTTGTCAAAAATGTACCTAATCAACGTCATCCATGGATTGATATCAATCGGCTTGGAAACGAATTATTTTTTATGGTAGACGAAAAATTCCGAACCAGAAAAATCGCAGATCGGATTCTGTCACAATCTTTAATCCGCCCGCAAAGCATCATCCTACAAAATGTAGAAACCGCTCTTTCTCTGACAGCCTCCGGTATTGGTGTCTGCTTTTGCACTGATATGTGCCAAACATTTTTTGACTCCTCCAAGCCCTTACTCTTTTGTTCCGTAGGCAAGGAAAAAAATTTATGGGATTTTGTAATCTCATATAGAAATGATTGTTATCTTTCCAACGCCACGCAAAAATTTATAGACCTGACCAAACAAGCTTTTAAAAGCTCACAGAATAATTTTCTGTAAAACAGTTTTGTCTCATGTTTCCATTCTATAATCAATACATTAGTTATAAAAATATCAAAAATACTATATGATCTAATGCATCAATGAGATATGGAGGAAATGCGAAAATGACCTGTCCGCAAACCTATGAAGCGCATAGAAAAAGCCGTTTAATCCAATACTGGCTCCACCAAAAGCACGGCTTTCACAATCAAAATTTCGACACTGCCAAAAGCCGTGATGTATTGTCGTCTCAGTCGGATCAAATGCAGAAATTATTCCAAATTCTTCAGCATACCCCCAACGAGGCAGACCGTAAGGAAGCTTCTCCGGAAAATACAGACGCTCTTTGACATATCATCCAATCACAGGACTCTAATGTTTTCATTAGATAATGTTATTGTTATCCAACTTTTAGATTAGTTATGAGAAATCGGAAAATATTGTATTATCTCATGTATAAATGAGATATGGAGGAATGTGATCAATGCTTCGTCTGCGCGTTCTGGAAATCCTGAAGGAGAAAAGGCTCACTAAATACTGGCTGCACAAAAGACTGGGCCTTAGCTATCAGAATTTCAACAAAATGGTAAATAACGAAACCCGGTCCATCCAATATGATAATTTGGAAAAGCTATGTCGGATTCTTCAATGTACTCCCAATGATATTTTTCAATTTCTTCCCGATGAACCGGAAGATGATGCATAGAGTATTTTGCAATTCTTGATTATCCTGTATATAGCCGGCTGTCAAGGGATAGCCTTCTTGTTGTGTATCCGTCTATCTTTCTAACACCCCTGTCTTTCCCTTCTCATATCATAAAATATAGTTCCTTCAAGGAGGCAATCCATGAATCAGAAACTAAAGGTCTGCGGGGTCAGCTATTCCTACCACTCTCCGGAAGGAGAAACCCCAGCCCTCTCCCATATATCCTTCACAGTCCCGTCCGGAGAGTTTCTCGCCGTGGTCGGTCCCTCCGGCTGCGGCAAATCCACCCTCCTCTCTTTGCTGTGCGGACTTATAAAGCCGGAGGAAGGCTCGATTTTTATAGACGATATTCCCGTTGGGGAGGATTCTGGAAACGGACACGCCAAAATCGGCTACATGCTGCAGAAAGATCACTTGTTTGAGTGGCGCACCATCTATGACAATGCGGCCCTGGGGCTGGAAATCCAAAAAAAGCTCAATGTCCGGTCCCGCCGGGAGCTTTCCCGCATGCTCAACACCTACGGCCTGGGAGGCTTCGAGCATGCCCGTCCCTCCGAGCTGTCTGGAGGTATGCGTCAGCGGGCCGCCCTCATTCGCACCCTTGCACTGAAACCGGATCTGCTTCTCTTAGACGAGCCCTTCTCCGCCCTGGATTATCAGACCCGTCTGGCCGTGTGTGACGATATCAGCGGCATTATCCGCAGAACCGGCAAAACGGCGATTCTGATCACCCATGACTTGTCGGAAGCTATCAGCGTGGCGGACCGGATCCTAATTCTTTCCAGCCGGCCCGGCCGGATCAAGGCCATTCTCCCGGTAGATTTCCCGCAGGAATATGACAGTCCCTTAAAGCGCAGAAACGCGCAGGATTTTTCCGTGTATTTTAATAAGGTGTGGAAGCTTTTGCAGGAGAATTATACCGAAAATATCAAAAGATAAACAGAGATCGGGGGAGCTGCCCTTAAAAGGGCTGCCGCTCCCCCAGAGATGTTGCCTCCTTCAAGCTTCTCCTCTCAATAGATGAATCCGTTTGTTTTTAAAACCAAAAGCAGCATCTGGATATAGTCTGATCTACATAAATAAAAAAATCTTCCGAAAGCCATTGCAGCTTTTCGGAAGATTTTTTCAGGAAGCCTTTTTTTCCAGCCATGAAATGCCCTGGTACAGAGCAGCTGACAGTATACAGAGGATTACGATGCTCATCATTACCAGATCCAGCTTAAATACCTGGCTCCCATAAATGATCAGATACCCCAGCCCCCGCTGGGCTGCCAGAAACTCTCCGATGATCACCCCTACCAGGCACAGCCCGATATTGACCTTCATGTTGCTGATAATCATCGGGACGGAGCCAGGCAGCAGCACCTTTGTCAGCACATCCATCCTGGTTCCGCCCAGAGATCGGATCAGCTTTATCTTATCCTCATCCATGGAGGCAAACCCATTATGCAGGGTCAATATTGATCCAAACACTGCCACAGATACCGCCGCCACCACAATGGTATGCACATGATTGCCCAGCCAGACAATCAGCATGGGAGCCAGAGCTGACTTGGGCAGACTGTTTAGCATCACCAGGTAAGGCTCCATCACCTCCGAGACACTGCGGCTGGACCAGAGCACCACTGCTGCCAAAAGTCCCAGCGCCACCACCAGTCCGAAGCTGACTAAGGTCTCAAACAAGGTGATTCCCACATGCCCGAAAATACTTCCATCCCTCACCATTCCCCAAAAACAAAAAAACACCCTGGAGGGAGAGCTGAAAATAAAATCATCGATGATCTTCAGCCTTGCACAGAGTTCCCACACGGCAAGCAGCAGCACCAAAAGCATTACCCGGATCACCGCCACCTTTCCCCTATGAAATTGTTCTTTCTTTATATATTCCTGCTGAGCCGCAGATGGCGTAAGCCTCTCCTGCTCCATAATAATTCCCCCTTATATGGCCCTGTGTTTCACTTAATACTCTACTATATGCAGGAAATTGAAACACCGCCACAGTTGTCTGTGGCCTTATTTGGTTCTCTCCATCTGGAAATTTATCCACAAAAAATGCCGGTGTCAGGCACACTGCCTGCTTTTCACCGACATTTCGCACACTTGTGGTAACAGTCTATATCCCCCTTAGGCTGTTACATTTTGTATACCTAATTGGTCAGAAACCCCTTCCCGATAATCTCACTGGAATTAGAGATCAGAATAAACGCCGTGGGCTCCACCTTGCGGATATAGTTCCGCAGCTTGATAGCCTGCACCCGCTTCATGGTCGTCATGATCACCGTTTTATTGTGATGGGTAAATGCCCCCTCTGCCTTGTAGGTGGTGGCGCTTCTGTGAAGCTCATTGATGATAAAATCACAGATGGGCCCGGGATCATCGCAGATAATATTAAAGCATTTACACAAGTTCATGTTTTCAATCACATCATCAATAACCAGTGACTTTGCCATAAGCCCCAGGCTGGAAAACAGCCCGGTGGTGGGACCAAAGACGAAAAATGCCATTACCACAGAGGTCAAATCCACCAAGAGAAGGGCACTGCCAATATTCATGCTGGTGTGTTTTTTCAGTATCATAGCTACAATATCTGTTCCCCCGCTTGACGCTCCTATGTTAAACAGAACCGCTGACCCAAAACCAGGACAAAAGATAGCAAAAATCAGCTCTAACAATGGCTCCTGGGTCAAAGGTCCCCCAAGAGGGCATAGCCGCTCCAGGGCAGAAAGACTAAAGGACATAAGCATGCTGGCATAAACTGTCTTAACTCCCACATCTGTGCCAAGAAACAAAAATCCCACCGCCAAAAGTGCCGTATTAACAAAAAAAGTAAAGTCACCGGCAGACCACCCGGTCATTCTGGCAATCACCGTGGAAAAGCCTGTCACCCCGCCAAACGCAAAATTGTTGGGAAACTTAAAAAAATAAATTCCCACTACCATGATCCAGATACTTAAGGTAATCAATCCATACTCTGCCAATTTCCTCAAAACCGGATTCTCAATCTCTCTCGTAGCCATAACTGCTTTCGGATGGCACACAAAAAACACAAGCAAAGCAATTGTTTCAGGGCTTGATTGTGTATACGTGTAACCTCCTTGTTACCTCCCTTTTGATCAGAAAACCGTTTCTCTGCCATTTTTATTCCTCTTTTTCTTTTACCACAGCACTTGTCTGAAAATCTGCATCCCCAGACACGCCGTTAGCACGCACCTACGGCGCAAGCAAAGAGGGCGACCGGAAATATCCCCTGTCACCCTCAATATACTCTGTCCCACTATTAAAAGCAAACACCATTCTTCCTGGATGGTTCACAACCAGAATATTGTGTGTCCGATCAGGCTGAGAGAGGCAAAACTGTCCAGTCTGCTTACGGCTCTGCCAACTGTACCAGCTCCAGAAATTCCTTCCGATAATCATCGGAATCGGCGTGTACGCAGGGCTCTGCCAGCTCCATTACGCTCTCAAGAGTGGCATTTCCCCTGTTCTCGCTGTCTCTGAGCACCATACCAAATTCCGCCACCGCAGATGCAAACATCAGGTTCTCTGACATATCCTGACTGTAGCTGTCCGCCTCCACCGGATACTCTAAAAGCTTGCTCTTGTCTCCGTTAGGCGCCTTGTAGCGCAGACTTACAGTCAAAAGCTCCGTGCTCCCTGAAGGCCTTGAGCCGGTCTGATACTTCAGAGTCTGCCCGCCGGCGCCGCCGGGGATGATCTCATACAGTGCCGTGACCGTATGCCCGGCTCCTATTTCCCCTGCATCCACCCGGTCATTGCTGAAATCCTCGTTTCTCAGCAAACGGTTTTCGTATCCCACCAGCCGGTAGCCGGACACATATTCCGGATTAAATTCCACCTGAATCTTCACATCCTTTGCCACTGTGATCAGCGTACCGCCCATCTCATCCACCAGCACCTTTTTTGCCTCATAGACGCTGTCAAGATAATTGTAATTGCCATCCCCGTTGTCTGCCAGGGCTTCCATCTTGTTGTCCTTGATATTCCCTGTGCCTACTCCCAGCACGGACAGATGGACACCGCTCTTTTTCTTCTCCTTTATCAGCCTGGTAAGCCCGCCTTCACTGCTGATTCCCACATTGAGATCTCCGTCCGTGGCGAGAATCACCCGATTGTTTCCTCCCGGAATGAAATTTTTCTCTGCCAGCTCATAGGCCTTCTCGATCCCCGCTTCCCCCGCGGTGGAGCCGCCTGCTTCCAGATCCTGAAGGGCCGCCACGATCTTAGCCGTCTGGTTGCCTGGCACACCGTCCAAAACCACGGATTCATAGCCTGCATAGGTGACAATGGACACCCGGTCTCTCCTGTCCAGATTTTCTGCCAGCATGGCAAATGCCTTCTGCACCAGAGGAAGCTTATCGTCCGAATACATGGATCCGGACACATCCAGCAAAAATACGAGATTGGACACAGGCCTCTTGTCAAAATCAATCTCCTTCGCCTGCAGTCCGATCAGCAGCAGCCGGTGCTCCTCATTCCACGGACAGTCTGTGTACTCTGTTGTCACGGAAAAGGGCTCATTTTTCCGGGGCTCCGGATAATCATAATCAAAATAGTTGATCATCTCCTCAATCCGCACTGCATCCGCCGGAATCGGAGAACCGTCCCGAAGCAAACGCCGGACGTTTCCGTAGGAGGCTGTGTCCACGTCCACAGAGAAGGTGGACAAAGGATCCTCCGCTACATTTTTGTATCCGTTCTCTGCAATATAACTATATTCCTCTGAGTTAAAATCCTCCAGAGCATAGGCGGCCTGGTATTTCCCGGACATGCTTTTGCTGCGGGCATTTGCGCCAGGAGCTGCCGCAATATTGTCATATTCCGCCGTTGTCTCTGCCGCCGCCTCATCGGCCGCGACGGCTTCTTTCTTCTCCCAATCCCGGTCTGCCGGGACAGTCTCCTCTGCTGCCCCTTCCTGTATCGGAGGCGCCGCGTCAGGAGCGGCTGTGGCAGCTGCCTGAGTCTGAGCTGCCGTTGTGGACGCCGCGCCTCCAGAGGAGGACGGTGCTCCCGCCCCGCAACCGCTTAACATGGTCAATGCTGTTATGATACTGATTCCTCTTAATATTCCGCCTGATCTTTTAACCCCTTTTTTCATAATCTCTCACAATCCTCTCTCTTTGCACAGCCGCTGTTTCTGTACTCAAATCGCCGTTGCCTCAATGCTCCACCAGGGATACCAGCTGGGAAAGGAAATCCTCATCATTTCTTAAAACCATCCGGTCGTAATAATAGTCATTCTCCCCCTCCTGGCTGCCAATGACCACATCTGTTGTGTCATTTACCAGACTGGCATAGCCGGAATGGAACAGATATGCCCCGTCTCCGGTCACCTGAATCTGCGGTGCAAAGGGATATAAAAGCTCCCACTCCCCATCCTGCTTTATCAGGGGAAGAAGATAGGTTCCCCCCGGCTGAAGCTGATAAAGGATATATGCCTGGTCCCCATCCGTCTTGACAATAGGACTTTTTACGGTAATGCGCTCTATTCCCGTGATATAATCCTCTGCATAGTACACCTGATCCAGTGTCATCTCATAGACTACCTTAATCGCTCTTCCGGATGAATCCTCCTCCAGAGATACCTTGGTCACTGTCCCTCCGCACAGAAGCTCCGTATCCTTTAAAACAGCCTCGGAAAAGTACTGATAATCCTCCGGTACAGTCAGAGCATTCTCCGGCACGGTCACCGGCTGATAAGCTGCCAGCTGCAGCTGCCGGTAGTCTGTCACTCCCTCCGGCAGAACATTTCTCCCGCCAGACATGGCCATTCTCTGACCTGCTTTTGCGGATTCTTCCGCCATCCATACCGGGGCTTCGGCCTTGCTTTCATTGCCTTCCATCGGCATCCCCGCCGGTGCTCCGGTCTCATCTCCATATCCTTCCTCCGGCATCCCCGCCGGTGCTCCGGCCTCATCTCCATATCCTTCCTCCAGCATCCCCGCCGGTGCTCCGGCCTCGTTCTCATTACCCTCCATCGGCTCTGCGCCGCCTCCTGCGTCCGCAGCCGTTTCCAAAGCCGCCTCCTCACCCCCGGAAATCATTTCCACTGTAGCTGCCGCATATTCTCTGTCCGCCTCTGGAGCCATGGTGACTGACTTACTTCCTTTTTTGCCGGTCAATGCCGGTATGGTCACCGCCAGCACCAGCATAGCCGCTGCCGCCGCTGCCATTTTGTAGACCTGGCTCATAGATAATGTCAATCCCAAAAAGCCTTCTTTCTCTTTCTGCCTGTCTGCCGGTGTGCCAGCCACATTCTCCTTTTGCAAAGTGTCCTCTGCCGTCATCCGCTCCGGGTGATCCTTTAAGCCCGCCTCAATCCGGCTCCACAGATCCGGTGCTGCCTGCTGCTTTATTTTTCTATATTCCTGTTCCAGTCGTTTTTCGTCCGTCACAGCTGCACCTCCCTTAGCTTCCTGATTGCTGTCCGGTAACACCAGGCCACGGTTCCCTGTGGTTTCTTAAGAACCGAGGCAATCTCCCGGAAGGTCAGCTCTCCCATGATTTTCAGATTTACAATCTGCCTTTCTTCCTCCTTTAAGGTCATAAGTGCCTGTTCAAGACCAATCTTCTGACAGAGATAAGCTTCACAGGAATCCTCCCCCGCCTGCAGATAATCCGGAATCTCCGCAGTAAGGCTTTCCCTTTTTCTTTTACGCAGGTAATCAATCGCCATGTTTCGGGCTATGGTGATCAGCCATGCCCGATGGCCCTTTCCGGGCCGGTATGTATCTGCTATATCCCACAGACGGATAAAGAAGTCTGCTGTCACATCCTCCGAGTCCTCCCGGTTTCCCAGAAGCTCCCAGACGACCGAGTAGATCAGAGGACAGTAATCCTCATAGATTTCCCGAAGCCCTTCCTTATCATTTTTGCAGATCCGACCAATATTCCTTTCAAATTGCTGGTCATTCATCCTAATGTCCTCTCTGTCCTGGCCTTGTATCTACTATACGGTCCAGGACGGATATTTTATGGTGCAATGGAAATTTTTTTATTTCCTTTGAAAAATTTTATCAGATTCTTTTACAGGCTGCAAGAAAAAGGTTTGTTGATATACCCGTAAGCAGTAACTAACTAATTTCCTGTTGATTTCCCTATAGGTTTGTGATATCTTATAATTAGATGTTTTTCTAAATGTCTAATTGTTAGAGAGGTGGTGACTAATGGGATTTGCAGATACTTTTAAGGCTCTTTCCGACCCTACCCGCCGGGAGATTTTGAATCTTCTTCGGGGAGGGCATCCTATGACTGCCGGGGAGATTGTGGCACATTTTGATATGACCGGCGCCAGTATTTCCCACCATTTGTCTGTTTTAAAGCATGCCGGTATAATTGATGATGAAAAAAAGGGAAAATATATTTATTATTACTTAAACAGTTCGGTTTTGGATGATATTCTGAACTGGCTACTGTCACTGAAAGGAGAATCAAACGATGAAAAATAAGAATCTCAGGATTTTAAACTATGTGATTGCCGCGGCAGTGCTCCTTATTGTTGCCTTCCTCTATCCCAGGCTTCCGGAGCGGATTCCTACCAACTGGGGATTTAACGGGATCACCAACTATGGCCCGAGGTATACTATCTGGCTTATCGCCGGCATGCTTCCTCTGTTCGCCGTTTTGTTAGATGTGACGCCCCGCATCGATCCCAGACGGAAGAATTATCAAAAATTCAGCGGCTTTTACGATTGCTTCTGTGTAGGGCTACAGCTTTTTCTGGCCATTGTCACAGGAATCATTCTGCGGGAAAGCTTTTTCCCCGGACAGCTTCACACCGTCAAAATCATCTTCTTTATGCTGGCTTTGATGTTCATTCTCATTGGCAATTATCTGCCCAAGGTACAGAGCAATTTTTATATGGGCATCAAAACTCCCTGGACTCTAAGCAGCGATGAGGTATGGCGAAAGACTCACCGGCTGGGAGGAAGACTGTATGCAGGCTGCGGATTCCTTATTCTGCTCTCCGCCCTTCTGCTGCCGGATTCTGTAACCGGGGTCGTGCTGTTTGTGCTGGTGCTTGGCTCCTCCCTGATCGTTACTCTGGCCTCCTGGCTCTGGTGGCGAAATTTGTCCCAAGAGTAAGGGAGAGGAGACGCGCACCGCCAGGCGCGCAATGCAGGGGAGGCTGTGACGCTTCCAAACCGCAACCTCCCCTTTCGCATTTCTCTGCCCCCAATTGTCCGTTGCATTATTTTCAGCCAATGATGCCTTTTAACAATTCAAAGGGTATCGGAACTGTTACGCTTGGTTCCCGTAGCTTACATCCGCCAGGCGCAGATGCCTTGGCAGTCCGTCCACCATCATTGGTGTCAACTCTGCCTGAATCAGCGGCCGCACGTAATTGATAAACTCCGAAGTCACATAATTGCCTTCCTCATTGATCCACTCTCTCGGCACCTTTTTCTCCACATTGGCAATCTTGTGAACATCGTAAATATCCGTGACGCACAGATAGGGATCATCGGAAACCCTCTTTAGGATAATCATCTTTCCGGTCTCGCCCTCAAAGGCCGCCTTCACAGCCGCGCCGCCTACCTGGTAAGCCTCCGTGATATCCACCCGGCCCACAATATGAGAAGCACAGCGCTGGAGGGAATTAAACTCGATGGCTCTGGTCTTGCAGCCCACCTCCTTGGAAATCTTCTCTGCCAGATACCGGGCTGTGCCCGTCAGCTGACGATGCCCGAAGGCATCCACATAGTCAATATTATCTGTCAGCTCACACACATATCTGCCGTCCGCCACCTTCACACCCTCGGAAATAGCGATCACCACCGACTTCTTCACCTTGTGGAGCTCCTCCACCTGCTTCATGAACCGGTCCACATCAAAGGTCAGCTCCGGCAAGAACAGCATATCCGGTCCCTCACAGTCCTCACCTTTGGCAAGGGCCGCCGCCCCGGTCAGCCATCCGGCATTGCGCCCCATAATCTCCACTAAGGTCACATTCTGCTGGTCATACACCAGCCCGTCCCGGATGACTTCCTTGGTAATCGATGCAATGTACTTGGCAGCGCTTCCAAAGCCCGGTGTGTGGTCAGTGACAGCCAGATCGTTGTCAATGGTCTTGGGAACTCCCATAAAACGGATTTTGCTGCCGTTTAATATCGCATAGTCTGACAGCTTCTTGATAGTATCCATGGAATCATTCCCGCCAATATAAAAGAAATACTCAATCTCCAGCTTATCCAGAATGGCAAAAATCTTGTTGTAAATCTCCTGATCGTCCTTGATCTCCGGCAGCTTAAACCGGCAGGAGCCCAGAAATGAGGACGGCGTTCTCTTCAAAAGGTCAATATCCAGATCGCTGCGGATGTGCTGGGATAAGTCCACCACCCGCTCCTCCAAAAGCCCCTGAACGCCGTGAAGCATCCCGTATACTTTCTTTGCCCCCCGGTCCCTTGCCGTCTTGTACACCCCAGCAAGACTGGAATTAATCACTGCTGTCGGTCCTCCCGACTGTCCCACAATCACATTTCCCATTATCTGTGCCATTGTATGTATTCCCCCTGTTTTCATTATATTATATGTTTTCCAAATTTCTCCCGCACCGGGACCTGCTCCACCGTAAAAGGTCTCTTTCCTTTCACAAAACGAAAGGCCCTCTCCAAGCTGTCACGATTTTTAGATCCTTTCTATCTGGCCATCTCCAGCTGAGGCCCCTTGTGATTATGAGCCCGGATGATCGTGTCGATCTCCTCTAAGTTGGAGGACGGCAGATCTCCCGGAATGGTATTCTTCACCGCACTGGTGGCATTGCCGTACTGCATTGCCTTATCACAGTCAAAATCGCTGGACAAAAGCCCGTAGAGCGCCCCGGAAATATAGGCATCTCCGCTGCCGATCCGATCCACCACCTCAATGTCCCGGTACGGCTCCTCCTCATGGTAGGTGTCGTTTTTCGCGTCATAGATCACGGACCCGAATGTATGGCGCTTCGGGCTATGTACCACCCGCTGAGTCGAGGCCACAATCGAGATGGGATATTCCTCCGTAAAGCTCTTCATCATCTCTTTGGCCGTGCCGGTCTTTAAGAAGGTCAGCCGTGCCGTATCCTCAGAGCAGAAGAAAATATCCACATAGGGCAGAATCTTCTCAATACACTCCTTAGCCTCCGCCCCAGTCCACAGATTCCCCCGGAAGTTCACGTCAAAGGACACCAAAGCCCCTGCCTCCTTGAACCGCCGAATCATCTCAACAGCCGTCTCCCGAAGCTGAGGACTCAGCGCCAGAGTGATTCCGCTGGTATGGAAACAGCGGGTGGACTGGTATGCCTCCTTTGGAACCTCATCGATCTTGAGAGAATAGAAGGAGCTGCCTGACCGGTCATAGATCACCTTCGGCTTCCTGGGATATGCCCCGTCCTCGTAATAATAGATTCCCACCCGGGCTCCCGGAGAATTGTCATAGATAAAGTAATCGTCACTGACCCCGTAAGAACGAATCTTGCCCTTCATAAAGGCTCCTAAATCATGGGACGGCAGACGGGAAATAATACCGGTGTGAAGCCCCAAAAGAGCAACCCCCACGGCCACATTCAGCTCTGCGCCTCCCACCTGTTTTACGAAGGTATCCCCCCGCACCAGCCGCTCATTGTTAGGCGGCGAAAGACGAAGCAGAACCTGTCCAAAGGTAAGCAAATCAAAATTTTTCTTTTTTTCCATTTCCTTCCCCTTTCATATGTGAACTTTCTTTCAATCTTTTCCATAGATATACCTGTGGGCCTAATAATTTTCCAAAAAATCACCCAGTCATTTGGGAAATATGTATACCCGCCAGTATAAAATGGCTAATTTCTCCGTCAGAAATTAGCCATCTTGCCTCTGTCAAAATCCTTTGTCACAATTTACGGAAATTGGGCAAACCTTTTTATCTCTGTACACGGCCGGAACCATCGCCGCCTGCCAGGCTCTCCACATCCGCGCGGGTAACCAGGTTAAAGTCCCCGGGAATGGTGTGCTTTAAGGCAGATGCCGCCACCGCGTACTCCAGGGCGCCCTTCATATCCTTTTTATCCAGAAGTCCGCAGATCAGACCTGCCGCAAAGGAATCGCCGCCGCCCACACGATCCACAATGGGAGTGATGGAGTATTTTCTGGAATGATAGAACTCACGGGTCTTTCCATCCATAATACATGCGGACCAGCCGTTATTGGAAGCGGAATAGCTCTCGCGCAGGGAGCTGATTACATACTTGAAATCAAACTTGTCAACCATCTGGTTGAAGATATCCACATAGCCTGCCAGCTCCAGCTCACCGGAGGTAACATCCGTCTTGCCCGGCTTAAAGCCCAGAACCTTCTCTGCATCCTCCTCATTGCCGATGCACACATCCACATACTGCATCAGATTGGTCATAACCTTCTGAGCCTTCTCGGAGGACCACAGCTTTTTGCGGAAGTTCAAATCCACAGACACGGTCACGCCGTGAGCCTTGGCTGCCTTACAGGCAGCCTCCGTAACCTCTGCCGCCAGATCAGACACAGCCGGAGTGATACCGGTAAAGTGGAACCAGTCTGCATCCTTGAAAATAGCGTCAAAGTCAAACTTATCTGCGGTTGCGCAGGCAATAGCAGAATTGGCCCGGTCATAAACTACGTTGGAAGCTCTCATGGCTGAACCGGTCTCCAAAAAATAGATGCCCAGTCTGTCGCCGCTGCGGGAAATGAACTTTGTCCCCACATTGTATTTTCTTAAGGCTGCCACTGCACAGTCACCGATGGGGTTCTGTGGAATCGCGGTCACAAACTCAACCTCATGTCCGTAGTTTGCCAGGGACACAGCCACATTGGCCTCGCCGCCGCCGTAATTTACATCAAACTCGTCTGCCTGGATGAACTTCTCGTTGCCGGGGGTGGACAGTCTCAGCATGATCTCACCCATAGTCACTACTTTTGCCATTGTTTTATTCTCCTTAATTTATTTAAATTTAATTTTTATTTTGCACGGGCGGCTGCCACTGCCTCCACAAACTCCTTCGCCTTGGCGGTAACTGCTGCGAAATCACCGGTCTTGGCACCCTTAGTCAGGCTGCTGCCTGTACCCACTGCATAGGCGCCTGCCTTGATCCACTTGTCCACGTTGTCCACATCCACACCACCGGACGGCATAAACTCACCCTGGGGAAGGGGGCCCTTAAAGGAGCTGATAGCAGCCGGTCCCACAATATTGCCCGGGAATATCTTAATAATATCGCATCCTGCCTCCAGAGCAGTAATAGCCTCTGTGGGAGTCATAACCCCTGGCAGCATCGGTACACGGTAACGGTTGCACAGCTTAATGGTGTCCACATTCAAACCGGGACTAACCACATAGTTAGCGCCTGCCAAGATGACGGCTCTTGCGGTCTCCGGATCCAGAACAGTACCCGCGCCGATAACCACCTTGTCATTATCCTTATACTTCTTTGCCATAGCGGCAATAAAGTCAACCGGATTCCCCTCATCCATGGTCATGGTAATCTCAATAAAGTTGATTCCGCCTGCAATGATGGCGTCAACCACCTTCTCCCCCTGCTCCATGTCCTTGGCTCGCACAACGGCCACAAGACAATCCTCTTTCATTCTTGCCAGTACCTGTTCCTTTTTCATAGCTTCTTCTCCTTTTCTTTTTATTCGTATATGCGAATCTGTTTCACAAATACGAATTATTATAATTACATATTAATAGCTACCGACTTATTTGTCAACAGGAAAATCCTTTATTTTCAATCTTTTTCAGCCTTTTTGGCAACAGTTCAGATAACCCTTGAACTGTTACCTATTCACAGCCACTTGTAAATCAGCGGGCCAATTTGTCATGTTCCCTGTTTTAAATACCCTAAAAGCTTTGACAGCTCCATGGCCTTCTCCGCCACCTGCTGCCCCAACCGTTCATAATCCTCTGTGGGCTTGTAGAGACTGGATGCACTGATTGCCCCCAGCACATTGCCGTCAGCGCCGAACACCGGCGCGCCTACACATTCCATGTGGTCCTCCAGCTCTCTCGCATCCAGAGCATATCCCTGCCTTCTTACTTTGTCCAGTTCTGCCGTCAACGATTCCTTGTCCGTGATTGTATTATCTGTTTTTTTGTGAAACCGAATCCGCCCGGCCACCTGCTTCGTTGTCTCCTCATCTGTGTAGGCCAAAATAGCCTTGCCCAGAGAGGTACAGTAAATAGGATTCTTGGAGCCTACGGTTGCCGTGGTAATAATCGGATTCTCCGGCTCGGACTTACAGATATATACCACCTCGTGATCCGAGCGGACACCAAAAAACACGGTCTTTCCCAGCTGTTTTGCAAAGCTCCGCAGCTCCGGCTCAATGATGCTGATGAAGTCCAGATTGTTGGTATAGTTCACGCCGATCCGGTAGGCTGTGAGACCAATGGTATAGCGCTGACGGGCCCCCCTATCCACATTGACCATCCCCATCTCTGCCAGGGTGGTCACAATGTCGTAGGCGCTGGTCTTGGGGAGCTTAAGCTTTTCACAGATCTCATCCAGAGTGATCCCTTCCGGATTTTTCGATACCAGCTTCAATATCTCTACCGTTCTCTGTGTTGTTCGGTTCAGTTTCATATGCCCTAGTCCTTCCATTGTAGCTATTCGGCCGGTGCAGCATTGCCTAAATTCCGGCAGGCCGCCGCCTACAGAGTAACTCCCTGCTTAAAGATCGCCATGTCATGAAATCCTGCCTCTTCCGCCTTTACCTTCTGTCCGGAGGCCACTGCCAATACATAGTCAAACAGCTCCCGGGCCAGCTCTTCCTTGGACTTATCCTCCACCATACGCCCTGCATTAAAGTCAATCCAGCCGTCCTTGTGGCCTGCAAGCCTGGAATTACTGGAAATCTTTACTGTGGGAACCGGTGATGCAAAGGGTGTCCCCCGACCGGTGGTAAACAGCACAATATGAGCGCCTGAAACTGCCAGGGCCGTAGAAGCCACCAAATCATTGCCCGGAGCCGAGAGAAGATTTAATCCCTTCTCCTTCACCGGCTCCCCATAGGCCAGCACGCCTCTGACCGGGGCGCTGCCAGACTTCTGAGTGCAGCCCAAGGACTTATCCTCCAAAGTAGAAATCCCGCCCTTTTTGTTGCCGGGAGAAGGATTCTCATAGATTGTCTGATTATGGCTTGTAAAATAATTTTTGAAATCATTAATAAGGGACACGGTCTTTTCAAAAAGCTCCGGCGTCTCGCAGCGGTTCATAAGAATGGTCTCCGCGCCGAACATCTCCGGCACCTCCGTAAGAATGGTGGTTCCTCCCTTGGAAATCAAAAGATCAGAAAAGGCTCCCACCACCGGATTGGCCGTGATGCCGGACAGACCATCGGAGCCGCCGCACTTCATGCCAATGATCAGCTCGCTGGCATCGATTCGCTCCCGGCTGAAGGCTCCGGCGTAGGCGGCTAACTGCTCCAAAAGCTTCATAGCCTCCTCCTGCTCGTCCTCCACATCCTGACACTGCAAAAACTTCACCCGCTGCTCGTCATACTCCCCGATATATTCCTTTAATACCGGGATATTGCTGTTCTCACAGCCCAGCCCCAGCACCAGCACGCCTCCTGCATTGGGATGGCGGATCATGTCTGCCAGCACCATACGGGTATGTTCCTGGTCGTCTCCCATCTGAGAGCACCCGTAGGGATGGGGAAACGCCACTACCTCCTCCACAGTTCCCGACACAAGCCTCTGGGCCTTTTTCTCCAAAGCCTTGGCTATGGAATTGACACAGCCCACCGTGGGAATGATCCAGATCTCATTGCGTACTCCCACCCTGCCGTCAGCCCGGCGGTACCCCTCAAACCAGGCATGTTCCGACTCCTTCAAGGCAGACTCCACCGGCTCATACTGATAGGTAAGCAGATCCCCCAGAGCCGTCTTTAGATTGTGCACATGTACCCAGCCGCCTGCGGGAACCATCTCCTTGGCATTGCCGATGCAAAAACCGTATTTGATCACCGGTTCACCGGCCCCTATCTCCTTTAAAGCAAATTTATGTCCCTGCGGAATCTCCTCCCGTGTAGTAATCTGAAGCTCTCCCACTGTAAGCAGCTCTCCCGCCCCAATGGGACGCAGGGCCACAGCCACATTGTCACCTTCATGAATCCTGATAAAATCCTGCATGACTTTTCTCCTTTTCGGGTAATTGTAAGCACTTACATTTATTTTACAGAATCCCTATGCATAAGTCAAGCATAAATTAAGGAAAAAAAGAAAACAATAAATCACTTGCATTATTTCACCAGGGTGGGTATAATAAAGAAAGATTGTAAGCACTTACAGTTTTAATTATATCTATGTACGGCCGGCAGCTCTGAGAAGAAATGCAACAGCTCAGACGGGTATCTTCTTGCCCGACTGCGCCGGACAAGAAGGAGGACGGTCTGATGAATATTTACGATGTATCAAGAAAAGCCGGTGTTTCCATCGCAACAGTATCCCGCGTCCTCAATGGCAGTCCCAATGTCAGCGAACGTACCAGAACTCTGGTACTGGAGGTCATGGATGAGCTGGGCTACACGCCCAATGTTTTTGCCCGGGGACTGGGGCTGGGTACTATACAGACCATAGGTATTATGTGCTCGGATTCCTCGGATCCCTATCTGGCCCATGCGATCTACTATCTGGAGCAGGGGCTGCGAAGCCACGGCTACGATTCTATTTTGTGCTGTACCGGCAGGTCTTTGGAGACCAAGCAAAAGTATTTTGACCTGCTTCGCTCCAAAAAGGTGGACGCCATCATTCTGGCCGGCTCCAAATTTGTGGAGCCAAAGCCCAGGGACAATGATTACATCCTGGAAGCGGCCCGGGAGCTTCCCATCATGCTGGTCAACGGCTGGCTGGAAGGAGAGAATATCTATTCCACCCTCTGCGATGACCGGATGGCCACCCACAATGCGGCCGGCAAGATGATTGCCTCCGGCTGCCGCAGTCTTCTCTATCTGTACACCAGCCAGTCCTACAGCGGCGCCGGAAAGCTGCAGGGCTATAAGGATGCTCTGGGAGGATACGGCCTGCCTGTGCGGGAAGAATATATTCATCAGTGTCCCAAGGATATTCTGGCGGCCCGGGATCTGCTTTTGCACCTTCACCGGGAGGGACTGCCCTTTGACGGGGTTTTGGCCTCTGACGATACGCTGGCTGTAGGCGCTGTCAAATACGCCCACGCCGCGGGCAAAAGCATTCCCGATGACTTGAGCATCATCGGCTACAACAATTCAAACTACGCCATATGCACAGACCCGGAGCTGACATCCATCGACAGCAAGATCGAGGCTTTGTGCACCACCACCATCAATACCCTGATGGGTGTTTTCAACGGCGGCAATGTTCCCAGCCGGACTACCATAGCCGCCGATTTGATAAAAAGAGCAACCACCAAATTTTAATCAAGGAGGACTACCCTAATGAAAGCATTTATGGACAAGGATTTTCTGTTGTCAACCGAGGCTTCTAAAAAGCTGTTCCACGACTACGCCGAGCAGATGCCGATTCTTGACTACCACTGCCACATCAATCCCCGGGAGATCGCCGAGGACCGCCGCTTTGAAAACATCACTCAGGTATGGTTAGGCGGAGACCATTACAAATGGCGTCAGATGCGCTCCAACGGCGTGGACGAAAAATATATCACCGGCGATGCCTCTGACCGGGAGAAATTCCAAAAGTGGGCGGAGACCATGGAGAAGCTGATTGGAAATCCCCTGTACCACTGGAGCCATCTGGAGCTGCAGCGCTACTTCGGCTACACCGGCCATCTGTGCGGCGACACGGCCGACGAGGTATGGAATCTGTGCAATGAACAGCTTCAGAACAAATGGACTGTCCGCAGCCTGATCAAGGCCTCCAACGTGACCCTTCTGTGTACAACCGATGATCCGGTGGACTCTCTGGAATGGCACAAAAAGATCGCCGAGGATCCCACCTTTGACGTGCAGGTACTCCCCGCCTGGAGACCGGACAAGGCCAACAATGTGGAAAAGCCGGACTACGCTGAATATATCGCCCGGCTGTCTGAAGTCAGCGGCATTGCCGTTAAGGATTTTTCCTCTCTTAAGGACGCCCTGTTAAACCGCCTGGATTTCTTCCATTCCATGGGCTGCCGCGTATCGGATCACGCCCTGGAATATGTGATGTACGCACCGGCCTCTGACGAGGAGATCGATGCCATCATGGCAAAGGCCCTGGCAAAGGAGCCCGTCAGCAAGGAGGAAGAGTTAAAATACAAGACCGCATTCATGATGTTCGTGGCCAAACAGTATAATCGTCTGGGCTGGGCTATGCAGCTTCACTACGGCTGTAAGCGTGACAACAATGCCTATATGTTCCGGCAGCTTGGACCGGACACCGGCTTTGACTGTATCAACAATTATGCCCCGTCCGCCCAGATGGCTGATTTCCTCAATGCCTTAAGCGCCACCAATGAGATTCCCAAAACCATCATCTACTCCCTCAATCCCAATGATGACGCCTCCATTGGAACCATCTTAGGCTGCTTCCAGGGTCCGGAAACCGCAGGCAAGCTCCAGCAGGGCTCTGCATGGTGGTTCAATGACCACAAGCAGGGCATGACCGCCCAGATGACCAGCCTGGCCAATTTAGGCTGTCTGGGGAACTTTATCGGAATGCTCACCGATTCCAGAAGCTTCCTTTCCTACACCAGACATGAATACTTCCGCCGGATTCTTTGCGAACTGTTAGGCGGATGGGTTGAGAACGGAGAGTACCCGGATGATCAGAAGGCTCTGAGAACAATTGTTGAAGGTATCTGTTACAATAATGCTGTAAAGTACTTTGGATTTGATCTGTAATCTGCCGGAAAACCAGAAAGCTGTGCAAACACAGCATTGGGTGCGCATAGAAAACCGGCCGGATACCTGATATGAACCCAATCAGGTATCCGGCCGGTTTTTTATATTTATTATGCTCCCGGTGCTTCCACAATCCCCGAATCGCCGCCGGACCCCGGTCCTCCGGGACCCTCCGGCCCCGAAGAACCTCCGGGTGCTTCCTGAACGCCCGGACCTGCGGAATTTCCTGCTCCCGGGTCTGACACCACCACGCCAGAGGGAGTATCCTGCACGGCCGGAGTTCCGGGTTCCACTACAGGCGAGGCTGCCGCTCCTTCGCCCGAAGGAGTCTCCCCGCCTCCCGCACCGACCTCTCCCGAAGAGGCGCCTTCACCGCCCTCTGCCGCCGGGTTCTCTCCTCCCGCTTCCGCCGGATTACCGCCTTCAGCAGGCAATGCCTCTGCTCCGCTTTCCCCCGCTTCTGGCACCGCTTCTGTTGCAGGCTCGGCAGGAGCAGGCGCAGGATTGGCGGCAGGCGCCGCAGCCGGTGCTGCTGACGCAGTCCGCTTCGGTGCGGAAGATGATGTCTTTCCTCCGTTTGTGCCGTTCAGGTGGTAGCAGAGCACCGGAATCCCGGAGGAAATATTTTCATAGATGGTTCTTGCCACAGAAGCCGGCAGGTTAATACATCCATGAGAACCGTTGGTCTTGTAGATCCGTCCGCCAAAGCTTCCTCTCCAGCTTGCATCGTGCATTCCGATCCCCCCGTTAAAGGGCATCCAGTAGGATACCGGGGTGGCATAGCCCTGTCCCCGAAGGGTGGCATTGCGCTGCTTATATGTCAGCGGGAACGCCCCTGCCGGCGTGCTCATTCCCCGGGCTTCATTTCCGGAAACAAAATCCGACTCCACCAAAAGCTCCCCGTCCACATAGTAGTACAAATGCTGTGCCGACAGATTAATCTCCACATAGGTATTTCCATAATCGGTCTCTCCCCGGGAGGCTGCGGTCTGGGAGTAGACCGGCTCTCTCTCCTGGCTCTTTCCGGAACGGATGATCTCCGATAAGGCGGCTGCCTCCGCATTCCGGTTGATTCTCCACCCGTAATTGCCACCGGTGATCGTCACCGTATCTCCGTAGGCTGTCTTCAGGGTTTTTGGCTGATATGCCGTGTCATAGGTCTTGGCCAGATTGTTCACATACTCTGCCACCTTATCCTCATCCAGCACCAGCCCCCCTTCCTCATCCTCTGTCATCCAGGTATGAATGGTATCCCCGTCAAGCACCTCGGTCTGGTCTCCGAAATGGTAGGTCACTGCCACATTCACCCATTCATTCCACTTTTCAGCCTGAGCCACCAGCTCCGGATTCTCCGCCGTAATCCGCGCTCTGGCGTAAGCCCCCTCCTCATCCAGGGAAATCCTGTCCTTCAGATTTAAAATAGCATCAGAAACACTCTGACGGACCTTCTCCGGCACCACACGGGTGCCTCCCTCCTCAGGAATAATCTCATAGCCAACCCCGTCCTTATACGGGGAAACGTATGCATCCCTGGGAAGCTCCGTCTTGCTCTCATCCATACACTCCAGTTCGTTTACAGCCTTATCCAGGCTCTCCTGATCCCATGCAATCATTGTCTCAATGGTGTGCTCGGAACCTTCCATCAAATGAAGCCCCCAGCGCAAAGGCTCCTGGGCCTCTAAAAGCCTCTCCAGAGAACCGTCATATTCCGGATGAATCCCGATCTCGTCCCCGTAAATCTGCTCCTCCTTTCCGCCCCGCTCTTCCAGAATCAGCGTATATGCCTCCATCCCGTCATCGATCATCTGCTTCACCTGGTCCACCGTCTTGCCGGAGGCATCCAGGCCATTGATAACCGTATTTGGAAAAAAGGTGTCCCGATACTGTAAGCTTAAATATGTATATGCGGCGGCTGCCGTTGCAACAAGGCCGCAGGATACGGCTGCCGCAATGACAGCCGCCTTCTTTCCCTTACTCTTTTCTGTTTTTTTGCCGCTGCCGGCAGGCTGGCCCGCCTTGCCACTTACGTTTCTATTTTTTTGCTGTGTGTTTTGTACCCCTTTTTTATCATTCATAACCTGAAGCTGCCCTCCGTATTATTTCCGGCACCGGTATCCTTTACAACTGCTGGCTTCGGTATTTTTCCTGTTGGCCTGTCTGCTGCGCTCTGCCTCAAGATATCCGTCCCAGACAACACAACCCCGAAACCTTTTCCGTACCGGCACAATCAACAATAATTATATAACAAGTGGAAGGGTATTTACAAGTAGAAATGACAGGAACTTCGCCTGATTTTCCTTCTCTCAGGAGTTTGTGTTGCAGTTCACGGGGCTGGGAAAAACGCACGATGCTTCTTGTTCGGCGTAAGCCGGACAAGAAGATGCCCCCGTGAACAGCAACGAGTTTGCTGCATTATTGTGTAAACAGATAAAATAAAGTCTTCAAAAGCAGCTATGAGAGTGGTATAATCATATCGTTGCAAGCAATTTCAAACGGGCATATGCTGTTATGTTCACAGGTTTCCCGTGAACAATGCCTATATTTTTAGAAAGAAACATACCTTTGATGAATAATCTTAAAACGGAATTAAAGACAGCCGCAAGGAGTACATAATGAAAAGCAGGAGAGACAAGACAAGAAACAATGATATTTTTGAAAAGGATTATGAGAATATCCGGCAGATTTCTTCCCGCAGCAGGGAAAACAACAGCCAGATTATCCGCTATCCAAAGGATCGATCCCGCCGTTCTTCGTCCAAAAGCAGACAGAAAAAAGGCGGTTTCCTGACGGAAAAAGCAGTGATTCCTCTGCTGGCTCTGGCCATCGGTGTTGCCGCCGGCCTGGGGGGAGGCTACCGTCTCTGGGGCTATGAGCGTTCTAATACCGTCAATTTAAAGGACATTGAGATCCCCTCATGGATCGAGCAGAATTTTATACGCAAAAATTTGTTCTCCCGCCCGGATGTAACCTTAAAAGAGGTCAACAACTTAGTCATTCACTATGTGGCAAATACCGAATCCTCCGCAGAAGCCAACCGCCGCTATTTTGATAATCTGGCCGACCAGGATCCTCAACAGCCCGGCACTGTGGGCGGAAGCCATTTTATTGTGGGACTGGAGGGGGAGATCATTCAGTGCATCCCCATAAGCGAAATCACCTATGCCAGCAATTCCCGCAATTTTGACACTCTGGCCATCGAGGTGTGCCATCCGGACGACACCGGAAAATTCAGCGAGCCCACCTACGATTCCCTGGTCCGGCTTACTGCCTGGCTCTGCAAGGAGCTGAACCTAACCTCCAAGGACCTGATACGCCACTACGATATCAACGGCAAGAACTGCCCTAAGTATTATGTGGAAAATGAGGATGCCTGGAAGCAGTTTAAAAAGGATGTAAAAGAGGCCATGAAAAAGTAGGACACAGAAATGCAGCTATTCGGCTTTGAAAACAAAAAGTCAAAGAGCTGCATTTTTATGAGGCAAAAATTTTAACGAATCGTATTCTGAAGGACTCCCCGCAAATGCTCCAGCGCATGTCTGCACTCCGGCAAAATCACCTGTTCATTAAGCCCATAGGAATCGGTTGTGCAGCAGATCGCTCCCTCCGGAAGACTTACCCGTCCCTCTGTCAGCAGTGGATCCTCCGTCTCCTGCTGCCACAAGCTCAGTCTCCTCCTCATATCATCCAGAATCCCGCAGTAATCCGGATTGGCCGCCAGATTGCAGCGCTCCTGAGGATCCAGCATCAGGTCATACAGTTCTTCTTTCGGCACAGCATTCTCAAAATATCCCGCCCGATGAAATACCTCCTTTGACAGGCTGTCATCCACATGGCAGGGCGGACTCTGCCCGTAATCATTATCCCCCTTCGCAATATATTTGTAACGCTTTGTCCTGACGCTTCTCTGAGGTTCATAAGCCACGTGGTAATTCACCTCCCCAAACACCTCCTCCCGGATTTCCTCCGAGGCTCCCTCAATTACAGAGAGAAATGATTTCCCCTGAAGCCAGTCCGGTTTTTCCAGTCCCAGAATCTCGCAGATCGTGGGAAATACATCAGCCTGGGAAAGAAGGGCATCGCTAAATCCATGTCTTCTCTTCATTTTCGGATAGCGAAGCAAAAAGGCCACCCCCGTTCCGTCATCATACAGCTTGCATTTCATCATGGGGAAAGGCAGTCCGTGATCCGTGGTAAAAAGGATCAGCGTATTCTCGTATTCTCCTATCTCCTTTAAGGTTCGGATAATATCGCCGCACAGAGAATCAACCTTTTCAAGTGAAATCAACATTCCCGCCATATCCTGCCGGGTCTCGGGAAGATTGGGAACCGGCTTTGGAACCTGAACATAATCCACCTCATAATCCTCCGGAATCCTGGGATAATCTCTGTGGGTGCTTCCAAACCCCACAGCCAGATAAAATGGCTTTCCGCCCTTTTTACGGTTTCTCAGATAAAAAACCGCCTGCTCTGCAGCCAGTTCATCCTGCCAGGTATAGAGATCGCACTTTGCCATGTCATTCCGGTAATATTCCTTTGGGTTAAGGCACAAATCATAGCCAAGCTTCTCCTCCTGATGGAGAATTATCTCATGCTGAACACCTGTTAATACTGTTTCATATCCGTGCTCTCTCAGGTAATTGGCCAGATGGTGTCCTCCATTGATCTGAAATCCCCTGTGAGAGAGACCGATCAGACCATTGGCATGGGCATACTGCCCTGTCAAAAGAACTCCCCGGCTGGGAGAGCAGGTGGGGCTGGCACAGTACATCTGACCAAATGTCATGCCGTCCCTGGAAAGCTCAAGCAAATTCGGTGTTTTAACCGGATATCCGTAGGACTCAAGATATCTTCCTATATCATGGGTATTTAAATATAATACGTTCACTGATCTCACCTCCCTCATTCTATTGGACAACCGGATAATCCTTTGCCGAATCCGGATTTGAACTCCATCGCTCCGAATCATCGATCCCCACCTGCTTTTCCCAGGCAGTCATCCACGACACGGCAAGAGCCCGGTTTCTCTGATTTTCCTCTATCTCCGCAAAAAGGTCTCCCTCTGCAAAGTATCTCCGAAACTCTTTTGCCACCTGCGGATATTGATCAATCACATTTCTTTTTTCCTGCGGATCCTGTACTAAATCAAACAGAATGTCCTGTGTCTCATATCCGCTGTACACCATATATTTAAAACATCCCTTCCGCAGCATCAGGCCAACCCTCAGTTCTCCCTTATCCCGTTCCAGCATTTCGCTTACAATCATCCGCCCGTCTGCTGCAACGTCTTTCTTTTCCTCAAAAAACCGGTTAAGAGACTCTCCGTCCGTACCGGGCACCTGCTTCACCCCTGCCCAGCTGCACAAGGTCGGTCCCAGATCCATGATGCTGGCAAGGGCAGATACCTTCCTGCCCTTCGGCACTCCATCTCCCTGAAAAATCATGGGAATTTTGGCAGACTTCTCAAAAAATGTACACTTTCCGAAAATGTCTCGCTCCCCCGCCTGATCTCCATGATCCGAAAGATAGCAGAACAGAGCCTCGCTGCCTCTGCGCTTTGTATACTTATCAAATGCACGGCGGATTTGTCCAACCTTCTGATCCGTATACGTGATCAGACCCAAATACGCTGCCTGTGCCGACAATACAGTTTCCTCGTCCACCACATTTTTTCGGTTTATCAGAATCGGATTCATGTAATCCGGCGTCTCATGAAACAGCTCCGGCAGCCGGACCCGATGACGATACTTCTGATATAAATCCTTTGGCGCTACATAAGGAAAATGAGGCGCATAGGTCCCCACTACAATCAGCTGAGGTTTTTCATGTTCTTCCGAGAGATACTCAAGCGCTGCCGCCGTCACCATCTCATCATAATTGACTACCGGCGTCTCTCCTCCGCCGATCACTCTCACACATCCCCGCGCATCATAGGTTCCGTCAAAAACGCCTCTCTCCCGTCTCATCCGGTCAACCGGCCTGTTCCATGTGACCGGCGTCATATCCTGTGCCAGACGTTTCGTGAAGCCATGTCTCTGATCCTTCCCGACAAAGTGCATACGTCCGATCAGAACCGTCTCATAGCCTGCCGCTACAAAGGGATGAAGAAATGTAGGCATTATATCAGGGATAGTGTCTAAATTTACCATCACGCCGTTCCCGGACGGAAGCCGGCCTGTCAGCATGGACATTCTTGCCGGCACGCACAGAGGACAGGATGTATAAGTCTCCGTAAAGCTTGTTCCGTCCTCGCAAAGGCGATTCAACTCCGGTGTCTCCGCCATACCTCCCCCAAACTCCGAATACAGAGGACTGTGCTGATCGCTCATAAACACCAATATATCCTTCATCCTTCTAACCCCTTTCTGCAAACACAGGCGATACCCATGCCCTGTCGCCGTTTTTCAGCCAGACCCGAATCCGGTACTGGCTCCCCGGCTCCATAAAAATACGCTTTTCAAATTTAACCGTATATGCCGCCTCCGGCACCGCCTGCCGAAGACGGGTTTTATATGCATTGTGCCAGTAAAAATCATCCCGGTAATGATCGACTTTCCCGTAAACCCTCTCTGCCAGCTCCACGCTCTCCTTATATTGAGGCAAAATACGGGATGTCTCCATCAACTCCCGGATTGTAAAACGATACTCGTAATCATCTACCTTCAGGCACAGCTCATCTGTGGGCTTTCCCTCCACCTCAAAGACAAAACCTTCCTTTACAACCATACTGGCTCCCATCCAATGCCCTGTGGTTGTTGACATATATGTGGTCATATGAAACCGGCAGCTGTTCTTTGCCACATCATACAGTCTTTGCCCGTAGCTGTTCCACAGCTTTTCTATAGAGACAAGGCGCCCCGGCACAGCCAGGTACCCCTCCCACTCTTTAACCAGCATATCTTTATAAAATCTTGGGTTGGGGCCCCAGCCGAACTCAGCGGCAAATTTCACCCGGACTGTATCTTCATCCCCGGGCCGGTTGCGCTCCCAGCTTCCGGAATGGACTACCATTTCCTCAAGCACATTGTCCTTCAAAATCTCCACCCGGTCGATGGCGTCAGCCGCTTTCACAGAAAAAGCCATGGTGTGCTCTCCTGCCGGCACAATAGCCCCCATTGGCTGATCATCCACCGTGAAATCAATATCCATCCGGCTCCGGCTGACTCCGTATACCCTTCTGGCCTTCATTCCCTCCCATATTGCCTCCTTGGTAAGCGCTTTGGCCAGAACACACATGCTGCCATGATCGCAGACCGCGGGAATGATGTGATTATCCCCTGACGCAATACATCCTACATGAAGCCCCTTTTCCAAACCACGTTCATAGCAGGTTTCTCCTGTTCTGGGCCCCATGTGCAAATGGCGTTCCATATCCATACATCCGGTGTCATTTTCACTGCACCCATGGCTGGAATAAATCTCTGCAAAAGGAGAAAAAGCTTCGTCATGAGTATCCCAGTTCTTCCCTCTGCTTCCCAGCTGATAAGCCACATGATGAGGTATTGCTATTGCCTCTGTGTTCTGACAGGCTTCTTTTAATTCCTCATAACGCATCGGATGCTTCATATCCTGTGCGTTGTCCAGAAAGAACACATTGTGATCCCCGTCCAAACCGGCCCCCTGCCATTCATATCCCATAAACATAGGATAGCCCTCTTCATTGACCTGTTTTGTCTTCTTCCGCAGAATTTCCCAATCCTTCTCTATCTCATCTTTGTCGCACAGATCCTCCAGGCCGGCTCCTGTCTCCGTTTTGATCATCTGAAACGGATAATAAGCCACCGGCCAGAAATCCAGGGTTTTTCTTGCATGCTCCACCCATTTATCTAATTCACCCATTTGATTATGATGGATATTGCTATGTAAATCTGTCCACAGCTTTTTCATTCCGATTTCCCCTCCTCTTCGTTTTTCATAAAACGGCTGGTGGCCTTTCTCTGTTTTTCATCCCCCTTCTTTAAGAGCACAATCAAAACAAACGTAAGAATTATAAATGCCAGGCAGATGGGACGCTTCACAAAAATGGACCAGGAACCGCCGGACATTACCAGAGAATTGCGCAAGTTTGACTCCGCCGTGGGCCCAAGTACCATCCCCAGCACAATCGGCACAGGAGGGAATTCCACCTTCTGCATAAAATAGGCAACCGCCCCAAACAGCAGCATAATATATACATCCAATTCCGAATTGCCGATGGCAAATGCCCCGGCACAGCAAATCACAACCAGAATAGCTGTCAGAAGATCCTGCGGAACATGGGTTATCCTTACAAACAGCTTCAGCAGATATTTTCCCTGGAGAAACATAATTATCTGCGAAATCACGCATCCGATCAGGACAGCATACACAATCGGGCCAGAATTGGCAAAGAGCTTTGGCCCCACCACCAGACCGTGCATGGTGAATGCTCCAAGCAAAGTAGCAGCTACCACGTCACCAGGAATCCCCAGCGTCAAAAGAGGGATGAGAGTGGCAGCCGTTGCACCGTTGTTGGCAGATTCCGGAGCCGCAACGCCTTTTATCTCACCCTCTCCAAAGGCTTCTCCCGGCTTTGCGCAGCGCTTTGCCTCATTGTACGCTATAAAGGAAGCAATTCCTCCGCCTGTTCCCGGGATCGCTCCGATAAAGGCTCCGATGGCAGATGATTTCAGCATAGTGGAAAATGTATTTTTTAAGTCCTCCTTTGTAATCCGGTCATTCTTATCTGTTTCCTTCAGCTCAGAGGCTACCACTGACTCGGTTCTGTTAATGCGGCCGATCATCTGCGACACCGCATATACTCCCAGCAGCACGGCCAGCATTTTAATTCCGTTGTAAAGACGTAAATTTCCAAATGTAAACCGGGTAAGGCCGCTGACCGAATCAATCCCCACCGTTGCCAGAAGGATTCCCAGCCCCCCGCTGATCAAACCCTTAACCAGGCTTTTTCCACTGACCGAAGCAATGACTGACAGTCCGAACAAAGCCAATGCAAAATACTCTGGCGATCCAAATTTGATTGCCACCTTGCTGATCTGAGGTGCAAAAAACAAAAGACAAAGAGCACTGAACAGACCGCCAAAGGTGGAAGCAACCAATGCCATATCAAGCGCCCGCCTAGGCTGTCCCTTCTGGCACATGGGATACCCGTCAATCAAGGTTGCCGCCGCCGCGTTTGTTCCGGGTGTGTTGATCAAAACAGAACTGATGGAGCCCCCGAAATTTGCGCCGAAAAAAATAGCTGTCAACATCAAAAGCGCAGGAACTGTCCCCATCTGAAAGGTAAACGGCAAAAGCACCGTTATGGCCAGATTCCCATTCATACCCGGAATCGCCCCAAACAATATACCGACAAAAATACCGATATTAACAAAAATCAAATTCTCCACTGTCAAAAGATTTGCCAGTGCTTCCGCAATCACCTGACTCATATAACCCTCCTTGCCACATATAATATTTCCCGCAAAATCCGCCAGTCAATGAAAATTAATTATGGTTTTTTTCCAGCATCGGCGGATCACATTCCAGGATTTCCAGTGCTCCGTCCGGAATATATCGATATTTTTTCATTCCGTTCGGCAAAAATAATTCCGTTCCCTTTTGTATCGAAATCCGGCAGATGCTCTGGCTTTCTGCACTCTGAGACTCAATCCATCCGCTTCCGCCTAAAACCAGCGCCACGGTAAACGGGACATTTTCCAATTTCTCCGTCATGTCGGTACACCAAAGCCGTCTCATTCCAAATTTTTTTATGGTTTTTCTGTCAATCAGCGTCTCCTCTCTTCCCCAGAAAGCGCTGCGCTTTTCCGTCCTTAAAAAAATGCGTTGTCTCATGGCGTATTCATCATAGCACTGAAAATCGAAACAGTCCAAAAGGCCATCATAGCCGATTCCTAAATGCATGGACTCCTCCGGAAGTTCTGAACCGTCCGGCCGGAACCGTTCCGCGCGCAGAGTGATATCGACCGGCTCCTGAAGCTCTGCCACCAGGCTGTGAGCGCCTAAAGCATGAGGAGTTCCTGCCGGTATAAAAATGGTATCCCCCTTTTTGATCTCAAACCGATTAAGGCATTTGAGAATCGATTTCGTGTCCTGATTTTTAACCAGCTTCAAAAAATATTCCCGGGTGACGCCCGGACAGAACCCGGCCCAGACATATGCTGTTCTGTCAGCTTCTGTGTCTAAAACATGCCAGCATTCTGTTTTTCCAAAAGGCAGGCCGAAATATTTTCCAGCTTTTTCTTTGTCTGGATGGGTCTGTACCAAAAGACGGTCTCTGGAATTTAAAAGCTTCAGCAAAAATCCCGTTGTCACGCCAAATTCATCATAAAAATCCTGGCCCAAATACAATTTTGGCTCCCTGTCCAATTCCTCTCCCAAAAAAAATTTTCTTCCGTTCTCCACAAAAAAGGAGCGACTGTCTTCTGCCCCCTTTAGCGCGCTCTGCACAACCGAGGCAATCCACATCTGAGAATATAAGGTCTCTGTCTCCGGCTCCCCTAAAAACCGGTTGATTAATTTCCCGCCTGGAATCAAATAAGCAATCTTATTGGTTTCCAACACCAAGGGTCTCTCATATCGTTTCATATTTTATCTCCCAGATATTTCCCTTCCCGGTCTCAAACCGGAATACTGACATCGCCTGCAACACAGTCAACAAGCACCTTTAACAGCTCCTCTTCAATTTCCGGGTGAGCCGTAATCACATTTTTTCTTTCTCGTACATCTTCGTCCATGGAATACAGCTGCCTGTCAGGAAAATGGGAAGGCACATCTCCCGGAAGAGGGTTGCTCTTTCCGCCGGAATCCGGACACATTATCAATTTCCACTTATCGTTTCTTATGGAAAAGGACCCGTTAACGGAGTGGAGAATCATGTACTGTCTTTTCCCCTCTTTGGCGCCTTTCCACAGCGAATAGGCGGAAACGCTGTCCTTAGCCTCCCCTTCCTCTAACGTCACTTCCAAAATATCGGCAAGGGTGGCATAGAGATCCATCAGACTTGTCATACTTTTTGAAACGCTTCCCGGGCATATCTGATTCTTCCATTTAACAATCAGTGGAATCCTGTGTCCCCCCTCAAAAATATCAAATTTGGCTCCGCGAAAAATATAGCTGGGATTATGGCCATACTGGGCCAATTCCGGATAATTGGCTCTCGGCGCTCCTCCGTTATCGCTGGTAAAAATCAATATGGTATCCTCCTCCAAATGGTGCGCCTTAAGCCATTCGTTGATTTTTCCCACAATCATATCACACATAAGGACAAAATCCCCATATTCCGTAGTCCCTGATTTCCCTTCAAATTCCGCTGTCGGCAGAATAGGCCCATGGGGCGCCGTCAGGGGCAAATACACAAAAAACGGTTCTCCCTTCCACAGCTCCAACACATGCATTGTTTTCTCCAGAAGATGTTCAAGCACCTCCTCATGGCGAAAATCCTTTCCCACTGGTCCCTGGCGGAACATTTTCTTGTTGTAGCTGTTCCCCCGTTCCCACTCATTTGACTCAATCCTGTCCGGCAGTGCCGACACACGGTCATTTTCAATATATACATAAGGCGGCATATCCAGGGATGCACTGATTCCGTAAAAATAGTCAAAGCCTCTGACTGTCGGCCCGTCTGCAACCGGTTTTGTAAAGTCAACGGAATATTTATCCTCCTCATTTCTCAACGCCCAGTTTAAGCCCAAATGCCATTTTCCTATACATGCGGTCCGGTATCCCTGCCTTTGTAAAAATCCAGCCACCGTACTGGTATTTTCTTCTATAATCGGCTTGTCATATCCCTGCAAAACATCCTTTTTTAACATAGACCTCCAGCAGTATTGTCCCGTAAGTATACTGTACCGGGACGGCGTGCATACCGCTGAAGTGGAATGGGCATCATAAAAGCTCATCCCCTCCCTGCACAGTTCATCCAAGCACGGCGTCTGAAAGCCGCACCTTTCATTAAATGCAGACACGTCCCCATAGCCCATATCATCTGCCAATATATAAATAACATTCGGTTTTCTCATGTTGTCATTATCCTTTCACCCGCCATTTCCAATCGCCGCCATTACGGCATTTGAACATGGAGGACCTTTGTAAACAAAATATACAAAATCACCACAACCATTGTCACAATTACATAATGTATTTTTTTGCGGTCGCCGGAAAAGGCCAGCGTAACAATCCCCAGAGCAATAGTTGAAAGTAAAAAGCTTTTTTTGAACAGGAAAGCATAGACCAGTAGCACCAGCATATACTCCACTGCTTTTAATTCCTTCTTTACATTCAAAACCTTTATTTGGTCCTTTTTCAGAACCAGGCTTTGAGCCATCAATATGATCCCGCAGATCACCCACAGATAAGCCACCGCATAAGGCACGGTCTTTGAAGTTATACCGTATGTCTCCGCAAAATCCTCCGAAATCTGTGTGGGAATAATCAAAATGCAGATGAGGCCCAAAATAAGGCTGGCAATTCCCGCAACCAGATTGGCGCGATATTCTATCTTCATTTTACCCTCTTTTCTGTAAGCCATTTTTAAAATCCTTCCTAATGCAAGCAAAAGCAGATGTCACAACTGTCTACATCCAAATTATCCTCCTTGTAACATCTGCTCTTTGCTTTTCTGAATCGTTTGGAAGCCGGTTTCTAACTATTTGGCATAGTATTTCTCATACGCTCCCTGGCACATCTCATACGCATTTTGAACGATCTCCCGAACCTCTTCTCCGCTTCGTAAGCTGGGAGTATACCCTGCATTAGTTGCCAATTCTTTAAACTCATCCGTCTCACTGTAATCGATCATTGCCTGGCGTACAGCTTCCACATCATTTTTGTCAACATCCTTCTTTGTCATAACGAAATTGCAGCTTTTAAACACAATATCATATCCCAAGGATTTTACCGTAGGAACTTCAAGCCCGTCATAGCCCGTATATGCCTCCTCTGAAAATACCGCAATCGGAAGCAATGTGCCCTCCTCCACATATTGAGCGCCAAGAGAGGAAGGAGCAACCGTACAGACTACATTCCCTCCTGCCAATGCCAAAAGATCCTTGGCGCTTCCGTCAGAAGTCACCGCCTCTGCCTCTATGCCGCTCTCGCCAAACAGCATGGTGGCCAGAAGATGCGTTGCTCCCCCGGGAGTGTTTGATCCGAAAATTATCCGGTTATTCTTTGCATATTCCTGGAAACCAGCCCAATCCTCAATCTTAGAACGGGAAGGATCCACAAATAACAGCATGTCCTCCTCTATCAGTCCGCTGACAAATTGATAATCATCCATATTTAAATTGACATCCTTGTTAAACAATGGAGCTAAGGCAAACATTGCAATTCCGCCGGCCATAAGCTCCGTGGCATCTGTTTTTGCTGAATCCAGGTCTGCGGCAGCAATTGCCCCGTTTGCTCCAGGCATATTGTTGATAATGGCTGAATTGCCATAGGTTTTCTGAAGTCCCTGCCCGAAAATCCTTACAATCGTATCTACCGATCCTCCGGCAGCAAACGGAACCCGGATATTAAAGTCCTTTTCCGGCGAAAAGGAACTTCCCCCTGCCTCTGTTTTCTCAACCTCATTGTTTTTTGAATCAGCCGGTTCATTCTTTTTCTCAGACGCTGCCGCAGTCGTCTCGGCAGGTTTTTCCGCCGGTGAAGCTCCGCACCCTGTCATTGCCAACACAACAGCGCTTATTAATGCCACTACTTTTCTTCTCATTTTGACGCCCTCCTCTGAAAATGTTTTCAGTTATAATTTTTGCTTTCATCGTAAGTATAACAATATATTCCTTTGATGTCAATGATTTTATTGTATAATTTGCATGATTTTATTGGATTTTTCGCGACAACATCCTTATTTTCCCATTTTATTTTACTGAGAACGTTTTCAGTTTCATCAGCAAAACAACATTTATTTATTTGTATTTTTAAAACTGCTCCTGAACCTTTACCGTATATATTTTTGGGGCTGCCTCCTCCTTTTCACCAAGAATTTTTTGATACAGCACCTCTGCCGCAGTGATACCCACTGCATGGGGATTCTTTATAATCATAGAACATTCTATTCCCAGTTTGTCCGAAGTTCCTGCCTGGGCAAAGCCGCCCACATCCGTAAAACCAATCCAATCAGGATAACGCTGATGAAGCCCCATGACCACATATTCCAGAATATCTGACCCAAAAGCAACAATCAATGGTCTTTCGTCCTTTTTTACTCTCTGAACAAACCGATCAAGTGCTTCCAGCACCTCTTCACTTTTCCGGGATGTGTATACGCGCAAAATTTTTTCTTCCGGTTTTTCTTCTTCTTCAAGAGCCTGTGTGGATCCGCTCAGACTCATACGGGTTCCATAGCTGTCCTTCCATCCAAATAACATCAGAATTTGATCACACGGTTTATTCTTTAAAAGCCATTTTAAAAGCCGATATGCATTTTCCCGGTGATTTTCTAGCACAATATCACACCCAATCTCTTCTAGCCGGTCAATGGCAATCATTTTTTTGTAGTTTTTTGTCACGCTCTGTAAATATGCCGTATTCTGTCCGCTGGGAGCCACAATGATTCCGGCTGCCTTCTGATTTAACAATTCCTGAATATAGAATCTTTCCTTCGGTCCATCGCTGTCCGTCTCACAAATAAATGTCACATATTTCCGCTCAAAAAAGTAATCACTGACAACGGCGCATACTCTGCCAAAGAAATATTCCATGTGTGGCACAACAACTCCAATCACATTAGACTTTCCCCGTTTCAAATTCTGCGCAAATGAATTAGGTTCGTATTGTAGTTCCCTGATTGCATTTTTAATATTATAGGCCGCCAATGGCTGGATACTCTTGGGATCTGCCAAATAGCGGGATACAGAGCTGATTGATACCCCTGCCAATGCAGCCACGTCTTTGATTGTTACCTTTTTTTCCTTCATTTACCCCTTCCCCTTGTTGAAAAAATCGCAAAAGTACAAATCCGCGAATATCTGCAAAGATATCCGCGGATTTTTTATAATCTCTTTATTATTCGCCTGTAATCCGAATACTGTAACCATCCTTTGATATTTCCGCTTTCGTACATTATCATAATATCACACCACGGCCAATATCGCAAGTTTCATTCTTTAAACCGCATTTTACAATATGCAACAGTTCGGATACCCCTTTGAAACGGCTGCCGCGATAACTCTATTTTCAGAAGGTCAGCACTCCCAGCACCAGCCCTGCAATCATACAGACAATACTCACGCCCCAAATCCAGAAGAAGCAGCTCTTGATATGGTCCTTGATCTCCACCCCGGCCAGTCCTACGCCCAGGAAGGTGGCAGGCACTACCGGGCTGATGAAGGTGGCGCAGTTGCGGCACACCACCATGGTGATCGCCGTATGGGCCGGGTCAACGCCGAACTGATTGCCAACACCGATAAGCACCGGAAGAAGGCCGTAAAAATAAGAATCGGTACAGAAGAGAAGGGTCAGCGGCACGGACAAAACACCAATAATCAGCGGCAGGAAACGTCCCATGGACTGAGGAATAAAGGAAGCGAGCACTGTTGCCATATGGTTCATGATCTCGCTGTCCTCCAGCACTCCCAAAAACACACCGGCAGCAAGAATGGTGGAAGCCATGGTAAGTGCAGGACCTGCATGGGATTTGATAATTTTGCCCTGCAGCTTGGCCCCCGGATAATTGACCAAAAGCGCCACCACACAGCCAATCATAAAAGTATAATAGGACGGCACATCAAGGAAAATCAATGCCACGATAATGCACAGCGTCCAGACCACATTAAAGGCAAACAGCTTCGGCCTGGCCAGATCATTGGAGGCAGATGCCTCTGCCAGCTCCTCAGGCTCTTCCATATCATCCAAAACCAATGTACTGTTCTCGCCGGCGCCCCGTTTCTTCTCCACGGTCCCCCAGAAAAAAGCGGTAAACAGTGCAATGCCGATTCCCACGATCTGCATGGGCAAAAGCTTCATCCACAATACGTTTGCATCGATTTCCAGAACGGAGGCGGAACGCATGGTAGGACCGCCCCAGGGAAGCAGGTTCATAACACCCATAGCTGTCACACAGATTAAAAGCAGTGTGGTGGGGCGCATTTTCAGCCTCTTATACACCGGAAGCATGGCAGGGATGGTAATCAGAAAGGTGGAAGCGCCGCCGCCGTCCAAATGGCCGATCATGGCAATAATACAGGTCATAAAGGCAACGCCGACCACATTATTTCCCACCCTCTTCATCAGCCCATTGATGATCCTGTCAAACATCCCCACATCCGACATAATTCCAAAAAACATAACGGAAAAAATAAAGAGTGATGCCGTGGAATGGACGCCCTTAACACCTGCGGAAATAAAATCTCCCATTTCTCCGATGGTAAAGGTTCCTGTCAGCACCAAGATCAGCGCCGTGACTGTAGATACCCCGATAAACGCGATTGCCGGCACAGTCACATTTCTCAACAACAGCACAATGATCATGATGATGGTTGCAAATCCTAAAAGTGCAAGCATAGTTTCGTTCATGATGTTCCCTCCTCCTAATTTCTCTTGTTTTCTTATGAGGAGAGTATATCCCGCGAAGCTTACAACAGTTATGGCGTTTCCTGAATTTTTTGTAATCCTTTCCTTACAGATTATTAAGATTATTGTGTTCCTTCAATGCTCTCAGTATAGAAGAAACAGATACCGGCTTGTCAATATATCCGTCTATAAATCTGCGCTGCTTTGCCTCCACCAATTCTCTGTTCACCCAGTCTGCCATCACCAGCTTTATCATATCCGGATATTTTCCCTGAATGGACATGCAGAAATCCAGGGCGCTCTTTCCGTTAATCTCCTGTTCTGCTATCAGAGCGTCAAAGCCCTCCTGCCCTTCCTGCTTTTGCTGCCTATCCTGCCCTTTCTGCTTTTGCGCCTCCGGTCCCTGTTCCTGCTGCCTTTGCGCCTCCCGGCTCTCTTCTGTCCGGACTTGCGCTTCCCGCCCCGTCTCCTCCCGGCCCTGCCCCTCCAGCGCCTTGCGGGCCTCTTCAAAATTCATCCGGCACTCCAGAGAGATTTTAAGCCGGGCCGCATCCTTCTCCAAAAGACGCAGCACCTTAGGATTGTCATCTACAATCAGCAGCCGGACCGTCTTATGGGATGCTTCTTTTTCAAAATCCTTTCTTATTCCCGAACCATCTGTGTTTATGACATTCCCCCTGTCATCACTCTGCTCATTGACCGGCAGACAGATAAAAAACGCGCTTCCTTTTCCAGGCTCGCTCTCCACACGAAGACCTCCTTTATGGGAATTAATAATCTGCTCCACCAGCGCCAGTCCCAGTCCGGTCCCTTTGCCTCCCTTCTTTGTGGTAAAAAACGGATCAAATATCTGGTTCATCACCTCCCGGCTCATACCGCAGCCGTTATCCCGAATCTCTATGCATATGTAATTGTCCCAGCTCTCTGATAATGACGGCAAACCCCGTCCCGAGGGAGCAACCACAGAAAGCTCCTCCCGTTTTTCAGCCCATGCACGGACCACAATCTCCCCCTGTGAATGGTCAATGGCATGAATGGCATTCACACAGATATTAAGAATCACCTGGTTAATCTGTGTCTCATTACACAAAATATTCTCCTCATTTAGTCTAAGCTCCTCCGTCAGACGTATATTAGGCGGACAGACCGAACGTACCATTTTCAGCGCCCGGGTCAGTATCCTGGTGCTGCTGGTATTTTTATAGGCAGTCTCCATATTCTTGCGGCTTAAGGAGGAAATCTGTTGAATAATCTCCTTGGCTTTCTCTGCCGCTTCATAGATCTCCATGGTATTGTCGTACTGCTCTGACCCCTCCTCAAAATCCATCAAAAGTAAATCTGCATATCCCATAATCGGTGTCAGCAGATTATTAAATTCATGGGCAATTCCCCCTGTCATGGTTCCCATAATCTGAAGACGCTGCTGATGGGCAATCAGCTCCTCGCTTCGATGCATTTCCTCCAAAATACGATTTAACTCTGTCAGATAGGCTATCTGTTCTGTATCCTTTTTCTGCTGCAGCATCATCTGCAAAATATACCAGGCCATAGCCACCATCACCAGAAAAAAAATCAGAAACAAAAGAACCAGCCGGAACACTCCCTTTGCCACCGGAATGTATATATCATCATAATCCATCACCGCGCTGAGCACCAGAAAATCCTCTCCCGTTCTTACCGGGCAGTAGGCGCTGATCTTGCGCACCCGGGGATAACCCGGCTCCGTCCACCAATAGGAATAGTATTCCTCCACCCCCGTATCTCCCTGCTTTTGATGGTCAATCATAGTTTCCAGACTTTGCAAATCCAAATCCTGATACATCTCCATCCGCCCGTCAATAACCTGAATCCCCCACTGGGCCCGCTCCGGATGCATCAATATGATCCCGTCCTTATCCTTTAACACCATGTATCCGTTGGTTCCCACCCGAAGCCCCCGAAGCAATGTCCGATAATATCGTTCCAGATCAAGGACTATGGACACCGCTGCCCCGTCTGGAAGCTCCATTCTCAAAATCAGGCTCATCTCTCCGTCTTCCATCTCTGCCAGCTGCAAACTCTTACCGTCTCCCATGCGGCTGGAAGAATAAATATGGCGGACTCTTAAATCTCTGGTACTTATAAGAATTGTCCCGTCCCTGCTCTCCACCATCACGTCATCCACAAAAGAACCATGAGTATCCACATAATCCTTCAGAATATCCCCAGACTGCCAACGGACCGTTCCACCCTCTGCCCCTGGTCCCCAGTCAGCCCCTGCCGTCTGATAAAGCCCGTCCAGATCTGCCGCATACTCCTCAATAAACACCTCCATACTCTCGCCCATGCTCTGCACGGTCAGCAGCAGCTGTCTCTTCTGCGTGTCAATCACCGAATCCCGGTACTCATTCCAGATTCCCATTCCAATGCCGACCGCCGCAGTGAGCACCACCACAAGAACCATAGCCAGTATTCTCTTTGCCCACCAGAACCGGGGCCTTTCCTTTTCACGATTTTCCATCAAACCTTTTTCCTCCATAATGTGTCGCAACAGTATTGAACCCTCTATTGACTTAAGATTACCTTAATACTATAATATTTTCAACGCCTATTCCTGTTTTTCATTAGAATCGCCCACCCGGGCAGCGGCCGAGACAAACCAGGCTTTCGCCCCGTTGCCATAATACTACTTTCAAAAGGGAGGCTTTTGCCATGGCAGACAAAATTTTAATCGTTGATGATGATCCGGCAATTCGCAAGCTTTTAGAGAAAGTCATGCACAGCAATGAGATGGAAACCTCTGCTGCCGGCAGCGGAGCCGAGGCGTTGCAGCTTTTATCTCAGGAAACCTATGATCTGATTTTAATGGATGTAATGTTGGGTGATATGGAAGGCTTTGAGGTGATCAAACGCCTGCGGGCCCAGGGAATCAAAACTCCCGTCATGATTGTCAGCGGACGAAATGAAGACTATGACTCTCTGTACGGTCTCTCCGTAGGAGCCGATGACTATATTACCAAGCCGTTTCGGCCGGTAGTGTTAGGGGCCAAGGTCAAGGCCCTGATCCGCCGCAATCGGGATCTCATTCTGCAAAAGCCCGATGTATTGGAATGTGGACCCTTTACCTATAATTATTCCACCATGCGCTTCTACAAAGGCCAGGAGGAGCTGGTTCTCTCCACCCGGGAGGCGGCTTTGATGCTTCTCTTTCTGCAGCACCCAGGGCAGGTATACACCAAGGAAATGATCTATGAACAGGTGTGGGGCACCCGGGTAGCTATTGATGACAATGCCATTATGGTCTACATCAACCGACTTCGGGGCAAGATCGAGGACAACCGCCAAAAGCCCGGGTACATTGTCACCGTCCGCGGATTAGGCTACCGTTTTGTTCCCTAATCCCGGAGATATACCCGCAAGCCCAATGATTTGGCAAACACGCTGTTACTGTTCACGGGGGCATCTTCTTGTCCGTCTCCGCCCCTTTGTTGACATTTCCTCCCCCGGGTGATACACTTAACTCATTGAAATTAAGGAGAATAAACGATCATGTTAGATGGAAAAAAAGTACTATTCAGCGGTATGCAGGCAACCGGCAATCTGACTCTGGGCAACTACTTGGGCGCTCTGAAAAACTGGGTCAGCATTGCGGACGAATATGAGACCTTCTATGGAGTTGTGGACATGCATTCCATCACAATCCGGCAGGATCCGGCAGAGCTGCGCAAACGGGCCCGAACCCTGCTGACTCTGTACATTGCCGCCGGACTTGACCCGGAGAAAAACTGTATTTATTATCAGTCCCACGTCAGCGGCCATGCTGAGCTTGCATGGATTCTCAACTGTTTTACCTACATGGGAGAGTTAAACCGGATGACCCAGTTTAAGGACAAGGCCGCCAAGCACGCTGACAATATCAATGCCGGCCTGTTTACCTATCCGGTACTGATGGCCGCTGACATTCTTCTGTACCAGTCAGATGTTGTTCCTGTGGGCATTGACCAAATGCAGCATTTGGAGATTACCAGGGACATTGCCCAGCGCTTCAATGCCATTTACGGAGATGTTTTCACCATTCCGGAGGCCTACATCGGCAAGGTGGGCGCTAAAATCATGAGTTTGCAGGATCCCTCCAAAAAGATGTCCAAGTCCGATGAAAACCCCAATGCCAGCATTTACCTGATGGATGACCCGGATACCATTATGCGCAAATTCAAGCGGGCTGTTACCGACTCGGAAGCCTGCGTGCGCTATTGCGATGAGCAGCCGGGTATTCACAATCTGATTGATATTTACTGTGCCTGCACCGGCAAAACTCCTGCTGACACAGAAAAGGAGTTTGACGGCAGGGGCTACGGCGATTTTAAGACGGCTGTAGGCGAGGCGGTTGTTTCTGTGTTAAAGCCGCTTCAGGACCGCTTCGATGATCTGAGCAAAAACAAGGATTATCTGAACGGCATTATCAAAAACAATGCCGAAAAAGCCCGGTATTTCTCCAACAAAACGCTGCGGAAGGTGCAGAAAAAGATCGGCTTCCCGGAGCGGATTCGCTGATACTGCCATTTTACAGCCTGCCATGGCCGAAGGTAAATCAAAGACTTTTCATACAGAGGCCTGTTTTTATGTATGAAAGGTCTTTTTTCGTTCATACATTTATATAAAGCCGGATTCCAGGAGGCCTCGGCACCCATACTCGCCTGGTACAATGCTGTACCGGAACTGTGACCGCAACATCCGTGGTGCCTGGGGCCTCTGACAGGGAAGGATCACAATATGAACGACTGGTATCAGATTCCGAAGGAAATGGTTTTAAAACAGCTAAATTCATCAGAAAACGGCCTTTCGTCCCAGCAGGCCATGGCCGTCTTAGAACAGACAGGGGAAAATGTTCTTAAGGAGCAGGTACATAAAAAAGCGTGGCAGATATTTTTGGAACAGTTTCAAGATCTCTTGGTAATCATCCTGATCATTGCCGCCCTGATCTCAATGGTCTCAGACAATGTGGAAAGCACTGTTGTAATCTTTGCGGTGATTCTGCTCAATGCCATACTTGGCACTGTTCAGCACCAAAAGGCACAAAAATCTTTAGACAGCCTAAAGGCCTTGTCTTCCCCGGCCGCGCGCATAGTCCGGGACGGCCGGACATGGGAAATTCCCTCCGCCCAGGTAGTACCGGGAGACATTCTTTTGCTGGAAGCCGGGGATCTGGCGGTAGCTGACGGCCGTCTTTTAGAATGCCACGGCCTTATGGTAAACGAAAGCTCTCTCACAGGCGAATCTGAAAATGTGGAAAAGCAGACCGCCGCGCTTAACGGCATCCAGATGCAGCCCGCTGACCAGAGCAATATGATTTTTTCCGGTTCCCTGATCACGGGAGGAAGAGGAAAGGCTGTGATCACCGCTACCGGCATGAACACGGAAATCGGAAAAATCGCATCTCTGATGAATGATACGGAGGAAAAAAAGACCCCTCTTCAGATTAGCCTTGACCAGTTTGGCAGCCGCTTAGCTGCCATGATCCTGCTTATCTGCGCCCTGGTGTTCATTTTAAGTCTGTACCGGCAGACTCCTCTGCTGGAATCCTTAATGTTCGCTGTTGCCCTGGCAGTGGCGGCCATTCCCGAGGCTCTTGGCTCAATCGTGACCATTGTTCAGGCAATGGGAACTCAGCGCATGGCCAAAGAGCATGCCATCATAAAGGATCTAAAAGCTGTGGAAAGCTTAGGATGCGTATCCGTCATCTGCTCTGACAAAACCGGAACTCTCACCCAGAACCGAATGAGTGTTCAGGAGGTTTTTACAGACAACCGGCTCCTCTCCCCTCATCAGCTAAATTCATTCCACCCTGTACACCGGTATCTGCTCTACGCCTCGGTTCTTGCCAATGATGCCATTCTCCCTGATCCCTCTGCCTCCAGCCATCTGTCTGGGGATCCCACGGAATCTGCCCTTCTGGAAATGGGCCAGATGGCCGGCATGGATATTTCTCTTCTGCGCAGTGAGCTGCCCCGCTTAGGGGAGCTGCCCTTTGATTCAGAAAGGAAGCAGATGAGCACCCTGCACCGAATAAATGACCAACGGATACTTTTTACAAAAGGCGCACCAGATATTCTGCTGGAAAAGTCCACCGAGATTCTGACCACAGCTGGTGTTCGCCCTCTCACCGGCCCTTTAAAGCATCAGTTTATTGAACAGAATCTGCGATGGTCCGGTCAGGGCCTTCGGGTTCTGGCCATGGCGTTCAGGAAAGCTAAGGAGGACCAAAGCTGCGATTCGGATTTAGAAAATAATCTGGTTTTTCTGGGCATGGCCGCCATGATGGACCCTCCCCGGGTAGAATCCCGCACTGCCGTGGCTAATGCCCGCCGCGCCGGTATCCGTCCGGTCATGATCACAGGAGACCACAAGGTCACTGCCACGGCTGTTGCCGAAAAGATCGGCCTTTTTCGTAAGGGAGACTTGGCAGTTACCGGCTCAGAGTTGGATTCCATGGATGAGAGCCAGCTTTTGCAAAACCTGAACCGGATCTCCGTATTCGCCCGGGTGTCCCCTCAGCACAAGATCCGCATCGTCCGCGCATGGCAGTCCCGGGGACACATTGTGGCTATGACCGGGGATGGCGTCAACGATGCTCCAGCTCTTAAAAAGTCAGATATCGGGGTGGCTATGGGAATTACCGGAACGGAGGTCTCCAAGGATGCGGCATCCATGATTCTGACAGACGACAATTTTGCCACCATCATCAAGGCAGTGGCCAACGGAAGAAATGTGTACCGAAATATCCGTCATGCCATTCAGTTTCTCCTGTCAGGCAACATGGCCGGAATCCTCAGTGTGCTCTACACCTCTCTGATGGCCCTTCCCATGCCTTTTGCGCCGGTTCATCTGTTGTTTATAAACCTGTTGACTGATTCTCTTCCCGCTATTGCCATTGGCATGGAGCCTCAGGAAGAAGGGCTCTTGGATCAGCCGCCCAGAGATCCCCATGAGGGAATCCTCACCGGTCCCTTTCTCCTTGGCATCCTGCTTCAGGGTCTTCTGATTGCCGTGTGTACCATGGCAGCCTATCACTTAGGCTTGGAGACAGGAGGCGCCGGGACAGCCAGCACCATGGCCTTCTCCACCCTGACTCTTGCCCGGCTCCTTCATGGCTTTAACTGCCGCAGCGAGCACTCCATCCTGCGCCTTGGCTTTCGGGGAAATCTATGGAGTGTTATGGCCTTTGAGGCAGGCGTTGTGCTGCTGGCCTCTGTACTATTTCTCCCCGGCCTGCAGGTGCTGTTCGCCGTGGCGGATTTAAGCCTAAACCAGCTTCTTACGATCTTTATCTTCGCCCTGCTGCCCACGGCTGTCATCCAGGCTGTGAAAACCCTGAGGGAATCCCTGGAATAAGGCCTGCGCTGGCGGAGTATAAAAATCGCAACTTAGTTTTTATATCCGGGATTATGATATGGCAGATGATCAGCAAATCCTCTGCCATATCTGTTCAACCGTATCCCATTACAGCAGCGCCTCCCATTCCTTCTCCTTAAATCCCACCAAAACTCTGTCCTCCGTCACCGCCAGAGGGCGCTTTATTAACATCCCATCGCTGGCCAGAAGAAGAATCTTATCCTCTTCCTCCATCTCGGACAGCTTGTCCTTCAGCCCCAGCTCCCTGTACTTCATTCCGCTGGTATTGAAAAACCGCTTCACCTCCAGCCCGGAGCGCTCAATCCATGTTTTCAGTTCATCCATAGTGGGATTATTTTCCACAATGTGACGGTCCTCATAGGTAATCTCGTGGGCGTCCAGCCATTTCTTTGCCTTCTGGCAGGTGCTGCATTTGGGGTATTCAATAAAAATCATCCTTCTATCTCCTTTTTAATTATTTTTGTCTCTAAATCCCGATATGCTTCGTCCGCCTCATTTTCAAATATTTTTAAATTTCCATTAAAACGTTTTTTCTATTCCAGATTATATCTCCCTATATCTTACTCCATTATCCAGGAAAATACAACGAATAATCACTGCCTTCTTCTCTGCCCTTTTCTATAAGGCATAAACAGCCGGACAACCCACACTATGCCAAGGCCCACCAGCCCTCCGAAAAACAGAAGCGCCCCTATGGCAATGGTCACCAGCAGGGTTCTCTTGATCCTTTCCCACATAGTCAGAGGCTCCTCTATGGCAGCAGCAGCCGGCCGGGTCTCCTCAAGCTCCACCAACACCGGCTCGCTCTCCCCTTCTGTCTCCTGCATCGCTTCCTTTCTGACCGGCTCATAGACCGCTTTCGTCCTCCACCGGCAATATGCTGGTAGCTCTGCGGTTCCGACATATATTGCACGGTAATCCCGTATTCGTTTCTGACCAAAGGCAGTCCCGTTGCGGCAAAGCTGCCCCTCCTCATCCACATAAGCTTCCCCGTCCCACCGCACATCCTCAATCCGGTAATCCTCCCCGGACAATCCTATCTCCTTTAAGAGAAGCTCCTCACAGCCATCCAGACAGGGCTTTTCTCCATCCCCTGAAATCAGGCGGTCTCCCAGCCAGTAATGTCCCGCCTCATATCCGTGAAAAACAACCGGGAACTGAAAGCCATCCTGCCATTCCTCCCTCATAACCGTCTTTTCCTTCAGATGACAGGATACCTTAATGGTTCTTCCGGCTTCCTCAACCTCTGTGACAATACTCTCAGGAAGCCGGGAGATTCCCTCTGCCGGTCCAATGATCTCCTCTCTCTCCACCGGATAGCTTCTGGCCGGAACCTGAACCGGCTCCTCCTCCCAGGAAAGAAGCCGATACATATCCCCCTCCCCGGCAGTATAAATACTTTCGGGGACAGGACAGTTCTCCTGACGGTCAAAGCTGTCTGACCAGACGGTGATTCTTTCCTCCTCATCTTCCAGAGCGTCAGCGGCCCCGCTCGTAACCGCCTGCCCGGATCCTTCTTCCAATCGCCCCTCCTCCTGTCTGGCCATGGCATGCACATCCAGCTTTTGTACCGCCATCATCTGAACCAAAACAAGACCGGTCCACAAAAGAAGCTGAATCGTCCGGTTCCTTTTCCTTTTCTCCTCTTCCATCCTGTTTTCTTTTAAGTTTTTTCTCAAATACAACCTCCTTTTACACTGATTTTTGCTTCACAGAATACATCCCCCGGACACAATACACTCTTTCTCAAAGCAAAAATAACCTTAAAGTAAGCTTCATGGGAAAACCGATCAAGAACTGATCAGCCTCTCAGACCCCTGCCGAGATCCGGCAGCGGGAAACACTTTTTATTATACAAAAAGGAGCCTGATATTTCAAGCCCCAAAAACAAATTGATATAAATCTTTATACTCCTGATACTCCGGATATTCCTCCATATCCCGCAATCCGTCCAAAATCCCCTTGGCATACCACTTGTGACAATCCTTCCGCTTCTCATTAAACCGGGCCCAAAGCTCATCCCCCATGCAGAGATAGTCTCTTGCCGTAGCCCGCATATTGCTCAGCTTGTCCGCCAGCGTCAAAAGCTTTACCTCATAAGACGCGTTTCCCAGATGTTCAATAGTATGAGCCTTTCGTTCCTCCCAGGTCATAGACTTATCCTCCGTCTCCGCCTGAACCAGTGCCAGAACCCTCTCTCCAAACATCTGTCCCAACTCCTGCGGAGTCACGGCCGTATCCTCCAGCACATCGTGCAGATACGCTGCTGCAATAACCTCTTCATCCTTTGTCATCCGCGAAACAAGCAATGCCACCTCCATGGGATGATAGATATACGGCATCTTACCGCCCTTGCGCAGCATCCCCTCATGTGCCCTTGTAGCAAACTTTGCCGCCTCCTGTATCATAGCCGTTCCCCTTTACCATTCCCGCACAACAAGCCCCCCGGGGACCAAAGCCACAGGGGACCTGTCTTTTAGTTCACTTATTCTTTTGCAATTTCCCTTGGATCTTTACTCTTCATCCTCTTGTGGCACATCTTCTTCCTCCGGCTCCTGACTATCGTCCGCTTCCATGTCCTCCGAATCGGTCACATCCTCCGGCTCCTCATTTTCGTCAATCTCGAAAACCTCCGGAGCCTCTTCTGCGATATCCTCGCCATCGCCGGTAAGAACTACATCCTCATCCTCTCCCAGAACGATCTCATCATCCATGGCAAAATCCGTATCCAGCTTTACGGACCGGTACATCTTCATGCCCGTACCGGCAGGAATCAGCTTACCAATCAAAACATTTTCTTTCAATCCGATCAGGTGATCCACTTTTCCGTTTATGGCCGCCTCTGTCAGTACCTTGGTGGTCTCCTGGAAGGATGCGGCTGACAGGAAGGAATCCGTGGCCAGAGATGCTTTGGTGATACCTAACATTACCTGCTTGCCCTCTGCCGGAATCTTTCCGTCCGCGATCAGCGCCTCATTCATCTCATTGAAATCCAGCACATCCATGGAGGTGCCCGGCAGCACATTGCTGTCGCCGCTCTCCTCAATTTTGATCTTCTTTAGCATCTGATGAACGATCATCTCCACGTGCTTGTCATTGATCTCCACACCCTGAAGACGATATACACGCTGTACCTCCCGGATCATATAATCCTGCACGGCCCGCACACCCTTGATCTTTAAGATATCATGAGGATTGACACTTCCCTCTGTCAGCTCATCGCCGGCCTCGATCACCTGCTCATCCTGAACCTTCATCCTGGATCCATAGGGAATCAGATAGGTCTTGGAATTGCCGGTTTCCGGATCCGTCACAACAATCTCCCGCTTCTTCTTTGTATCCTTGATGGTAACCACTCCGCCAAACTCGGAGATAATCGCCAGACCCTTGGGCTTTCTGGCCTCAAACAGCTCCTCCACACGGGGAAGACCCTGAGTGATGTCACCACCGGCCACACCGCCTGTATGGAAGGTACGCATCGTAAGCTGAGTGCCCGGCTCCCCGATAGACTGAGCGGCAATAATGCCCACTGCCTCTCCCACCTGAACCGGCTGTCCGGTAGCCATGTTGGCTCCGTAGCACTTGGCACAGACGCCCACATGAGACTTGCAGGTAAGGACCGTGCGGATCTTGACCGAATCCCTCCCCTGCTTTTCCAGCACCCGCATAACGGCGGCTGCCCTCCTGGGAGTACACATATGATTGGCCTTCGCCACCACCTCCCCCGTATCCGGGTCCGTGATGGTCTCTGCAATATAGCGGCCGGTCAGGCGCTCTTGCAGACTCTCAATGGTCTCCTTGCCGTCAGCAAAGGCCTTGATTTCCATAAACGGAATATCCCTGCCCTCACAGCAATCCACCTCCCGGACGATCAGATCCTGAGATACATCCACCAGGCGGCGGGTCAGATAACCAGAGTCTGCCGTCCGAAGTGCCGTATCCGACAATCCCTTTCGTGCTCCATGGGCGGAAATGAAATATTCCAGTACGTCTAGTCCCTCACGGAAATTGGACTTAATCGGCAGCTCAATGGTGTGACCGGTGGTATCTGCCATCAATCCCCGCATGCCTGCCAACTGTTTGATCTGCTTATCAGAACCACGGGCTCCCGAGTCAGCCATCATATAGATATTATTATATTTGTCCAGACCGCTGAGCAGGTCATGGGTCAGCTGATCGTCTGTATTCTTCCAGGTTTCAATTACCTCTTTATAGCGCTCCTCCTCGGTGATCAAACCACGGCGGAAGTTCTTGGCAATCTTGTCTACAGTCGCCTGCGCATCCGCAATCAGCTGAGGCTTGGAAGCCGGAACCGTCATGTCGGAAATAGAAACCGTCATGGCCGCCCTAGTGGAATACTTATATCCAATGGCCTTGATATCATCTAAGGTTATGGCTGTCTGTGTGGCCCCGTGAACGTTAAACACCTTTTCCAGTATCTGCTTCAGCTGCTTTTTGCCAACGTGGAAATCCACCTCCAGCTTCAGCAAATTCTCCTCCTGACTCCGGTCCACAAACCCCAGATCCTGAGGTACAATTTCATTGAAAATGAAGCGCCCAACCGTAGACTCCACAATGCCACTCTTTACGGAGCCGTCCTCCATGGTCTTTTCCACCCGGGCTTTAATCTTGGAATGAAGGGTAACCACTCCGTTCTCATAGGCCAGAATCGCCTCATTGACACTCTTAAAGGCCTTTCCCTCCCCCTTGCTTCCCGGACGCTCCTGGGTCAGATAATAGATCCCCAGCACCATATCCTGAGAAGGAACCGCCACTAGACCGCCGTCCGAGGGCTTTAACAGATTGTTGGGAGACAGCAGAAGGAACCGGCACTCTGCCTGGGCTTCCACCGACAGAGGCAGATGGACAGCCATCTGGTCCCCGTCAAAGTCCGCATTAAAGGCCGTACACACAAGCGGATGAAGCTTGATGGCCTTACCTTCCACCAGAATAGGCTCAAATGCCTGAATGCCCAGTCTGTGCAGGGTAGGCGCCCGGTTCAGCATCACCGGATGCTCCTTGATAACCTCCTCCAGCACATCCCACACCTCAGACTGAAGGCGCTCCACCATCTTCTTGGCGCTCTTAATGTTATGGGCTGTACCGTTTTGCACCAGCTCCTTCATCACGAAGGGCTTAAACAGTTCAATAGCCATCTCCTTTGGAAGACCGCACTGATAGATCTTTAGCTCTGGTCCCACCACAATAACAGAACGGCCGGAATAGTCCACCCGCTTGCCCAACAGGTTCTGACGGAACCGCCCCTGCTTGCCCTTTAGCATATCGGAGATAGACTTTAATGCCCGGTTGCCTGGTCCTGTCACCGGCCGGCCCCGCCGTCCGTTATCAATCAAAGCATCCACCGCCTCCTGCAGCATCCGCTTCTCATTACGAACAATAATATCCGGTGCTCCCAGCTCCAAAAGCCTTGCCAGACGATTGTTCCGGTTGATAATTCTTCTGTAGAGATCATTCAGGTCAGATGTGGCAAAACGGCCTCCGTCCAACTGTACCATGGGACGGATATCCGGCGGGATCACCGGAATCACTGTCATAATCATCCATTCCGGCTTGTTACCTGAATTGCGGAACGCCTCCACAACTTCCAGCCGCTTGATGATCCTGGCCCGCTTCTGACCGCTGGAATCGCGCAGCTCCCGGCGCAAAGTCTCAGACTCCTTTTCCAGATCAATGGCCCGCAGAAGCTCTAACACCGCCTCTGCTCCCATTCCCACACGGAATGCACCGTAGCCCCATTTCTCCAGCTCCTCCCGATACTCCTTCTCAGAAAGAACCTGCTTATACTGAAGGCTGGTCTGCCCCTTATCCAGTACAATATAGGATGCAAAATACAGCACCTTCTCCAAGACTCTTGGAGAAATATCCAGAATCAGCCCCATCCGGCTGGGAATCCCCTTGAAATACCAGATGTGGGATACAGGAGCCGCCAGGTCAATATGACCGATACGCTCTCTCCGGACGCTGGCCTTGGTCACCTCAACCCCGCACCGGTCACAGATCACGCCTTTATAGCGGATCTTTTTGTATTTACCACAGTGACATTCCCAGTCCTTGCTGGGCCCGAAGATCCTCTCGCAGAAAAGACCGTCCCGCTCCGGCTTCAGTGTCCGGTAATTGATCGTCTCCGGCTTTTTCACCTCGCCATGGGACCACTCCAGAATCTTCTCCGGAGAGGCCAGACCAATCTTGATGGCATCAAATGTCAACGGCTGATAAGTTTCATTTGTCTCTGGCATGAGCGATACTCCTCTCTATATTGAGTTCCTAAATTCACAGCAATTCCATACCGGAACCGCCTTCCTAATCCAGCATATCATCGGAAGGATCATCGAAATCAGAATCATCTTCATAATCGTCAAAATCGCTGTCATCGTCTTCCTCATCCTGGCCGTCCACATCCACCAGCTCTCCGTCAGCAAACTCCTGCTGCTGATAGCCATAGGCACCGAAGGATTCCTCCTGATTATAGCTCCGGTCTCCTTCTATAATGGAGCGCAGATCCGTATCACTGTAATCGATGTTCTCACCGATCTCTACTTCCGTATTGTCATCCCGCAGTACGCGCACATCCAGACAGAGAGACTGCAACTCCTTTAACAGCACCTTAAAGGACTCTGGAATCCCTGACTCAGGAATATTCTCGCCCTTGATAATCGCCTCATAAGTCTTGACACGTCCCACCACATCGTCTGACTTGACCGTCAGAATCTCCTGCAGCGTGTAGGAAGCGCCATAGGCCTCCAAAGCCCACACCTCCATCTCACCGAAACGCTGTCCGCCGAACTGGGCCTTACCGCCCAAAGGCTGCTGGGTCACCAGAGAATAGGGTCCCGTAGAGCGGGCATGGATCTTATCATCTACCAGATGATGAAGCTTCAGATAATGCATGTGGCCAATAGTAACCGGACTGTCAAAATATTCCCCGGTCCGGCCGTCCCGCAAACGGACCTTACCGTCCCTGTTGATCTCCACACCCTTCCACAGCTCTCTGTGCTCCAGATGAGAGCCCAAATATTCCATAACACCAGGCCTCACTGTATCCTTGTGCTTCTCATAAAATTCTTCCCAGGACAGATTGACATAATCATTGGCAAGGCCCAATGTATCCATAATATCGTTCTCGTCCGCCCCGTCAAAGACCGGGGTCGCAATATTAAATCCAAGAGCCTTGGCTGCAAGGCTTAAATGAATCTCCAAAACCTGCCCGATATTCATACGGGACGGCACGCCCAGAGGATTCAGCACAATGTCCAGGGGGCGCCCATTAGGCAGAAACGGCATATCCTCCACCGGCAGCACCCGGGAAACCACACCCTTGTTGCCGTGACGTCCGGCCATCTTATCGCCCACGGAGATCTTACGCTTCTGAGCAATATAGATACGAACCGTCTCATTGACACCGGGAGACAGCTCATCTCCGTTATCCCTTGTAAACACCTTGGCATCCACAATAATGCCGTAGGCGCCGTGAGGCACCTTCAGGGAAGTATCCCGGACCTCTCTGGCCTTATCACCGAAAATAGCCCGCAAAAGGCGCTCCTCGGCAATCAGCTCCGTCTCTCCCTTGGGAGTAACCTTGCCCACCAAAATATCTCCTGCCCGCACCTCCGCGCCGATCCGTATAATTCCTCTCTCATCCAAATCCTTTAAGGCATCATCGCCCACGCCCGGTACATCCCGGGTAATCTCCTCCGGCCCCAGCTTGGTATCGCGGGCCTCTGCCTCATATTCCTCAATGTGGACCGATGTGTACACGTCCTCCCGCACGAGGCGCTCAGAGAGCAGAACCGCGTCCTCATAGTTGTAGCCCTCCCAGGTCATAAAACCGATCAGAGGATTCTTTCCCAGAGCAATCTCGCCGTTCTGAGTGGAGGGACCGTCCGCAATCACATCACCCTCTGCCACATGGTCTCCCTTGTAGACAATCGGCTTCTGATTGTAGCAGTTGGACTGATTGCTTCTCTTAAATTTAGTCAGATGGTAGACCTCCCGGCCTCCATTGTCATCTCTGCGGATAATAATCTCATTGCTGGCGGAACGCTCCACCACACCCGCGTGGCGGGCCACCACACACACGCCCGAGTCCACAGCCGCCTTGGCCTCAATCCCGGTACCCACTACAGGCGCCTCCGTCTTCAAAAGCGGCACGGCCTGACGCTGCATGTTGGATCCCATCAGCGCGCGGTTGGCGTCATCGTTCTCCAAAAACGGAATCATGGAGGTAGCCACCGAAAACACCATCTTGGGCGATACGTCCATCAAATCGATGGAGCTTTTCTGAAATGCTGATGTCTCCTCTTTGAAACGGCCGGAAACGTTGTTCCTGACAAAATGGCCGTCCTCATCTAAAGGCTCATTTGCCTGAGCCACAATAAAGTTGTCCTCCTCGTCAGCAGTCAGATAAACCACCTCATCCGTAACCACCGGATTCATCCGGTCTGTCTTATCCACCACCCGGTAAGGAGCCTCTATAAATCCATACTGATTAACCCGGGCATAGGTGGCCAGGGAGTTGATCAGACCGATGTTGGGACCCTCAGGGGTCTCAATGGGACACATTCTGCCGTAATGAGTATAGTGAACGTCACGAACCTCAAATCCGGCCCGCTCTCTGGACAGACCGCCGGGGCCTAAGGCAGACAGACGTCTCTTGTGGGTCAGCTCCGCCAAGGGATTGTTCTGATCCATAAACTGAGACAGCTGGGAGCTTCCAAAGAACTCCTTCACCGCAGCCGTCACCGGCTTGATATTGATCAGGGACTGGGGCGTGATACCGTCCATGTCCTGGGTGGTCATACGCTCCCGGACCACCCGCTCCATGCGGGACAAGCCGATCCGGTACTGGTTCTGCAAAAGCTCTCCCACGGCACGAATCCGCCGGTTGCCCAGATGATCAATGTCATCGGCAGTGCCGATGGCGCCTTCCAGATGCATATTGTAGTTAATGGAAGCAAGGATATCTTCCTTGGTAATGTGCTTGGGAACCAGTTCCCCTGCATTGCGGTGCACCAGCTCCTTAAGAGCCTCCTGATCTCCGCCAGCTTCTTCCAGAATAGTTTTTAGCACCGGGTAATATACTAACTCCGTAATCCCGGCTTCCTCCGGGTCAAAATCCACATGTTTTGCCAGATCCACCATCATGTTGGAGAGGATCTTGTAGTTGCGGTCCGGCCCCTGGATATAGACAAAGGGAATCCCTGCATTCTGGATGGCCTCTGCCAGATCCTTATCAAGCACGGCGCCTGCCTCCGCCAGAATCTCACCCGTATCCGTATTCACCACATTCTCCGCCAGGGTCTGTCCCTTCAAACGGTTTTTAAAATGAAGCTTCTTATTAAATTTATATCTGCCCACCTTGGCCAGGTCATAGCGCCTGGGGTCAAAGAACATGCTGTTGAGAAGGCTCTCCGCGCTGTCCACAGACAGCGGCTCTCCGGGACGGATCTTCTTATACAGCTCCAAAAGGCCGTCCTGATAGTTGTCGGAGGTATCCTTGCCAAAGCTTGCCAAAAGCTTCGGTTCCTCACCGAACATCTCCAGAATCTCCGCATTGGTGCCATAGCCCAAAGCACGAATCAGAACCGTCACCGGCACCTTCCTGGTACGGTCCACCCGGACATAGAAAATATCATTGGAATCGGTCTCATATTCCAGCCAGGCGCCCCGGTTGGGAATCACCGTACAGGTGTAGAGCTCCTTGCCGACCTTGTCATGCCCAATGCCATAGTAGATGCCGGGGGAACGCACCAGCTGGCTGACAATAACCCGCTCCGCTCCATTGATTACAAAAGAGCCGGTATCCGTCATAAGCGGAAGGTCACCCATAAAGATCACATGCTCATTGATCTCTTCCTTATCCTTATTGTAAAGTCTTACTCTCACCTCTAAAGGTGCTGCGTAAGTGGCATCGCGTTCTTTACATTCCTCGATAGAGTACTTTACTTTATCTCTGCACAAGTTAAAATCCACAAATTCCAGACTCAGATGCCCGGCAAAATCAGAGATCGGGGAGATATCTTCAAACACTTCCTTCAGACCTTCATCCAGGAACCACTGATAGGAGACCTTCTGAATCTCAATCAGGTTCGGCATCTCAAGGACTTCTTTTTGCCTTGAGAAGCTCATTCTAACGCTTTTCCCGGCCGATACCGGGCGCATTCTGCTTTTCTCCATTGACGTTCACCCCTGTTATATATTGATTTTGCGGCGCTTTCAGGGCGCAAAAGTCCCATGATGCCACAATAGAGCACATTCCATAATATCATAGCCCTGTCAAGGTGTCAAGTTTTTTCTTCTTGCAAAATTCTCAAAAAAATGATATACTGTCAAGGCAGGTTTTTACCTGTTCATCTAACCAAAAGAGCATATCGGAGGTATTCCCCATGACAATGTCCACCGTTTTTAACGTGTTGCTGGTAATCCTGGTCATTGCGGCGATCGTGCTGGCTGTTCTCTATTTTCTGGGAAGAAAGCTGGAAAAGCGCCAGGTTGAACAGCAGGCCCTTTTGGAGGCGGCCAAGCAAACCGTGTCCATGCTTGTTATTGATAAGAAGAAAATGAAAATCCGGGATGCCGGACTTCCCAAGATGGTCTATGAACAGACCCCCAAATATATGCGGTGGGCAAAAGTTCCCGTGGTCAAGGCAAAGGTCGGCCCCAGAGTTATGACGTTGATGGCGGACGAGAAGGTTTTTGCCATGCTTCCGGTGAAAGCGGAGGCGAAGGTTGTGGTCAGCGGAATCTACATAACCGACATCAAAAGCGTTCGGGGCGGTTCGGTTGTGGCGCCGCCAAAGAAAAAGGGATTCTTTGCACGGTTTAAAAAAGATGACAGCCAGAATAAAAACGAAAATAAGAGCAGCAAAGATAAGGGAAAGAGCAAAAAGAGTAAATAATCAAAACGGATTCTCCAACCGGGGAATCCGTTTTTGCTTCTATTGGGTGTGAACGTTTTTCACGCTACAGCTCAAGCTTTGCCTTCTGTCTGGAACAGATATCCATAGTAATGCTGCAATCTGACACATGCTGATAATTGATACCCAAAGAGTAATCCACTGCCACCTTTAAACTGTCCTCCTCCTCTTCCAAACGGATCCGTGTGGTGTTTAACTCCACCACCATGTCTCCCAAAGGCGTGGCGTAGCGGGTTTGGCTCTTTTTGTCCAGCTCAAAGACCATATGGGTGCCAATGATTCCCCTCTTGCGGATATCAAGCATATCCGGCGTGATTTTCACTGTGTTGCGGACATTTCCCTCAAAGCCTTCCATCACTTCCTCATAAACCAGGTAGTGCTTACCATTTTTGTAGAAGTAATCTCCGGAGGTGATCACTTCCACATCACTGCTCTCACCATTCAAGGTCTGCAGGCCGCTGATCCGAATCAGTACGTCTCGTGTCATATACTTATCCCTCTGTTGTTTGATTTGGGTTATACTAGTATTCCTCAATGGCTATCTTTTTGGTCTCCTTCACCTGCCCGGGAAGAATCGCTGTGGCAAAGCTAGTAAATTTCTCTGCCAGATCACTGACAAAAAACTGGTACTTTTCTTCTTCCAAAAGGCAGGCTCCCTGTCGGGAAAGATTCTTTTGCTCCAGCAGCTTTTTAAGCTCCAGGGCCGTCTCGTATGCCGGATTCACCAGGGTTACCTCCTCCCCCATCAGACGGCGAAGGGTGGAGCGCAGCAGAGGATAATGGGTACACCCTAGCACCAGGGTATCAATGTATTTCCCCTTGAGCTCGCTTAAATAGCGGGAAGCAATCTCATCCGTGACCGAATCATGTAAAAGCCCCTCCTCCACCAGCGGCACAAACAGCGGACAGGACTTGCCGTACACCTTTATATCCGGCCGCATTCCTCTCATTACCTCCGTATAGATGCCGCTGCCTATAGTCCCTTCCGTGCCGATCACCCCGATCTTTCCGTTTCGGGTGGCGCAGACCGCCGTCCTGGCCCCGGCATTGATCACACCGATCACCGGGATATCCGCCTCCGCCTGCACGGTCTCCAAAGCATAGGAGCTGGCCGTATTGCAGGCGATCACAATCGCCTTCACATCCCGGGTGCGCAGAAAACGAATAATCTGCCGGGAGTAACGGATCACCGTGTCTCTGGATTTGCTCCCATAGGGAAGCCTGGCCGTGTCGCCGAAATAAATGATTCTTTCCCCGGGAAGCTGGCGCATGATCTCCCTGGCAACCGTAAGCCCGCCAACCCCCGAATCAAACACCCCCACCGGTGCGTTTTTATCCATTGCGCTTATCCTTTCCCGTATCTTCTACCGCGATTTTCTCTCAAATGCCAATGTAATAAGCCTGTCAATCAGGATTCTCTTTGAGAGTCCCCGGGCCTCCCACAGCATCGGATACATGCTGATAGCGGTAAAACCGGGCATGGTGTTGATCTCATTAAAAACGATTTCCCCGTCCTCCTTCACAAAGAAATCCACCCGAGCCAAGCCGTAGCCATCCACTGCATTAAATATCTGCTCGGCCGCTTTTCTCACTCTCTCGGCCGAATCCCCCGGCAGCTCGGGATCAATCACCGTGCAGGATTCTTCATTAAAATATTTGGCGTCAAAATCGTAAAAATCTGCTGCTGCCAGAATCTCCCCCACACCGGAGGACAGCACCGGCTTATCTCCGCCGCCCAGGACCGCGCACTCGATCTCATGGCCCGAAATGGCCTCCTCCACCAGAATCTTGGTGTCGTGTCCTGACGCCTCCTTAAGCCCCTCCAGCAATTGCTGACGGTTCTCTGCCTTTGTGATTCCCCGGGAGGAGCCGGCATTGGCAGGCTTGACAAACACCGGGTAGGGAAGGCTCTGCTCAATCTGGCTGACAATAGCATCCGGATCCTTTTTGAGTCTCCACGCCAAAACCGGCACATAGGCAGCTTGGCGGATTTTAAGAGTGCTGACAATCAGCTTTGTGTACAGCTTATCCATGGAGACAGCTGAGGACAAAACGCCACATCCCACATAAGGAATCCGCGCCATCTCAAAAAGTCCCTGGACGGTTCCGTCCTCCCCGTAGGGACCGTGGAGAATAGGAAAGGCCACATCAATGGGTATCCGGCGGCTCTCCCCGTTTTCCGTTAAGATTACACATTTCTCAGTGGCATCCGGTGAGATGACGGCCTCGACCCGGCTTTCCCGCCAGGCTCCGGATCGAATATCCTCAACAGAATCCGCCCGCAGCCAGCGGCCTGCCTCCGTGATGCCGATAAGCAGAATATCGTAGCGCAGGGTATCTATCTGATCAATCACATTGGCAGCAGACATGCAGGAAACAATGTGCTCAGATGACTGACCGCCAAACAGAACTGCAATGGTTTTTTTTGACATGTATAAAATCCTCCTGAAGGTTTTTGGAAAACTCAATTGTTACGTTTAATTATACCATATCTGTCAATACTTGAAAGTGGAACCAGAAAAGTGTATTTTTTCAAATTAAAACATAAGCGGCAGTTTAAGGGATGTCTGATCCGTCATCCGCTCCAAAAACCGCCTCAAACATAAATCAGGAGGACAATATAATGAAACCTGTCTGCACAAACCACAAAATCCACAACTTCTCCCCATCCGGGCTTTCCCGCAAAAAAAATGTCCCGCAGGGATATTACATGCCATGTTTTGAGCACGGCTCTGTCCGGAAGTGTTTTTTGCTTTCACTGACCTGCTTTCTCCTGGCGATTCTCCTTTCCCAGGGATGGGCTCAAAGTCAGAAGGAGGCCCTTGCAGGGCGGCTGGCGCCTTCTGTTTTGCGGTTTCATGTTCTGGCAGAAAGCGACAGCCGGGAAGATCAGCAGGTAAAGCTGGAGGTGCGAAGCCTGCTTCTGGATTACCTAAAAAAACACCTGCCAGACCAGGCCGATAAGGCAGACACCATTGCCTGCCTCAAAAAAAACCGCGCCGAAATCGAGCAGCTAACAGATTATTATCTGCAAAAACAGGGCTTTGACTACCATGCCAGCCTGCAGCTTGCCAATGATTATTTCCCAACCCGTGTTTACGGCCGCCTTGTATTCCCCTGCGGCTACTATGACGCGGCCCGCATTACATTGGGCAAGGGGAAGGGACATAATTGGTGGTGTGTCCTTTACCCCCAATTCTGTTTCATTGACAGCGCCTGCGTAGCCACACCAGAGGAAAGCCTCCAAAGGCTAAAGGAAGCAGTAGGAGAAGAGGACTGGCTTGCTCTGCAAAACGAGCGCCCAAAGCTCCAAATACGCTTTCTCCTATTCTCCCGCCACAGCTCAGATACCCCCTAAAACTCAGAAACTCCCAAAAAAGCCAGGCTCCCGCCTGACCTTTTTGATTCCATCCCCCTCAATCACTCACCGCCGCAAACCCCAGCACGCCCCAGTCATAATTCTCCATTGCCTGCAAAAGGCTCAAATTAGCCGACTCCTTTTCCCCCTTCTTTTGATAGAAGGAAATCTGCGTCCCAACATACTGGACCTGGGACATAAGCCCCAGCTGATACTGCCGCTCCGATGCGGCCCGATTAAGCTCTGCAGCCTCAAGCCCGGTCTTAGCCGCCTCATAAGCCGCCTTCTTGTCCTGAACATCCTGATATAACCGTTGCATTTCAATCGTCAGCTTCTCATCGCCCTCCTCGATCATCCGGCTTCGGGCCGCGGTCTGATCATTGGTATTGCCCTTGGCGGAAGTGCGCTGGGCAATCAGTGTCTGATTATTGCCGATCGCCTTTACCGTATCCTTTTCCAGATCCATTCCGTCCAGCCGGCTTAGGTCAAACTCCGGAATAGGACAGATCTCCGGATCCAAATCCGGGTCATAGCCCAACAGCATACACAAGGTTCGTCTCACACTCTCCTGCTGGTCTCTCAAGGCGGCCAGCTGAGCACGAGCTCCCAAAAGGCTGCTGTTTATGCTGGCAAGATTATTGTCCGTGGCCATACCCAGGGCGGCCTGCCTTGCCGCCATCTCCGCCTGCTGCTCGTACAGCTGTACCATAGTTTCCAGAGTGGCAATATTCTGCCGAATGGTCTCATAACCGATCATGGCGCTCTGGGTCCCTGCCACCACCTGCCGCTCCGCCCGCCTTAAGGCGCTGGTGGCCTGACGGTTTGTTTCCCACTCGTTGACTGTGTCCCGTATTCCCTGGACAACCCCCAGATAGGTCTTATCCAGCTGACGGCCGGTAGCCACCAGCATGGGACTTCCCATCAGCTTTCCGGCAGAAACATACCCGTCCGCCATCTGCTTCACCGTCCTATACTGGCTTTCCAGCTCCGTGACCATACCAGCAAAGTCCTCCCGGCTGTCCATATAGGTGTCCCACGCTTTAGAGATATCCGGATTATACGCGTGAACCAGATCCGGAATCTCATCGTACTCAATCCTGTTATCCTGCAGTCCCGCCAAAGTCTCGGCGCTATACTCCTCCGGCTCCGGCACTGCCCCGGGCCCTGTCGGGGCCGCCTGCGCCGGGATGACCGGTACTGCCAGCAAAACCGCTGTCAGAATCACGGCTGCCGCCGGCTTTCCGACTGCTTCTGCCCTAACCAGCTTCCCGGCCACAATTGTTGCCGCCGGGCTTTTTCTCTCCCGTCCGACTGCTCTTTTGCCTCTGTCCTGCATTTTTCTCATCCTGTCTCCTTTCGGATGTCTGACTAATTAGGAAGTGCCTGCAAGCCCGTTTACCGCCCAGTCATAGGTCTCCATCGCCTGAAACAGATTCATATCGGCAATTTTTACCGCAAGCTGCTTGTTTTGCACCGCGTACTGCTGGCTCTCCAACTGAGTCCGGCTGGCATTTCCCTGGCCAAAATTCACCTCCAGAGAGCGAAGATTTCTCAGCTCCACATCCAGCTCTGCCACAGCCTGGTCATAGGCCAGCTTTGCGGTCAGCACATTCTGGTAATTGGTCACCAGAGAGGACCCGATTTTCTGCTCATTGTCAGCAATGGTCTTTTCCAGGCTGTCAATCACATTCTGACTGGCTGCATTGGCAAGCTTTTTTAAATTGACCTTTCGGGTATAATTGTTTTCAATGGCCAAAGCCTTGTCTGCCTGAGGATTCATCCCCACAATTCTGGCCGGATCCGCTGCCGGAATCTGCCGGATCTCCGGATGGGCATCAAACCTCCACCCCAGCATAACCAAAAGCTTCTGGCGCACATTTTCCACCCCTGACCGGGCAGACTCCACATTCCGCTCTGCCGTCATCAAAGCCTCCTGGGCACTCAGCACCTCCGCCTGGGTGGCGAGACCGTTGGCCTGCCTGGTATGAGTGCTGGCTATGGCACTTTGAGCCTGTAAAAGAGCCACCTCCCCCTGCTCAAGCTGCAGCTGTCCCTTGGCATAGGCTATCATATTGCTCTGGGCAACCGTCACCAGGGTTTTCTCCGCCTGCTTGTAATTCAGATAGATAATCTCACTGTCGTCCAGATTGTCGTCTGCCTGCTGCAGCATGTTCTTTGCCTGAATCTCAGCCATCAGAACCGAATTGACCACCATCCCGTACATAGGATCGTCCGGATCCGGATAGTCCACGCTGGCGTAAATCTCATTGGCCATGTCCCGGTACTTGGCTGACACATCATCCTTGGTCTCCCCGTATTTCTTTTTAAATTCGTTCAAATCCAGCTGATTTGTCTGAACCGTGGCATTGTATTCTGCAATCAGGTCCTCAATCTCATCATACTCAAGCACATCATCCCGAAGCCTTGCCCATTCCTCCTCTGACCGGGCAAACTCAGGACTCGCTCCGTATGATACAGCCGGCATGGAGGCAAGCATCGCGCCTGCCATGCCAAGGGAAATTATCTGTTTCCAGTTTTTCATCCACTTCTCCTCTCAAAATCAAAACCTTTCTCCGTCAATCGTAGCTGGGCTCCTTCTTTTTCTTTCGTCCGCTCATTAAGAGATAATATCCGGGCAGCATCAGCAAAGCCAGAACGGTGGATGCAATCAATCCTCCCACGTCCACCAGAGCCAGGCCCTGCATGCTCTTGCCGCTATCGCCATAGGCCATTGCCATGGGAATCATGGCCACGATCGTTGTCAAGGTGGTCATCATAATCGGCCGCAGACGGGTTGCTCCCGCCTCAATGAGCGCTGTGTGCAGATCCATCTCCTGCCGGTACTGATTCACGGTATCCACATAGAGAATACCATTATTTACCACGGTTCCCGTCAGCATCAGAAATCCCAGAAGCGAAGCCATACTGATAGGCACATCCGCCACATACAAAAGTCCGAAGGAACCGATCAGCGCAAACGGGATGGTTGTCATCACCATAATGGAAAACTTCGGCGATTCAAACTGAGCGGCCATGACTACAAATACCAGAAATACCGCCGTGCCGATCGCCCCGAACAGATTGCCAAACTCTCTGGCCATGGCCTCATCCATACTGTTGACTGCACGGGAAAGGGTCGGGCTCATATGCTTTGCAATCACCTCGTCATAGAGCCTGTTTTCAATCTCATCAATCAGACGGGGATCATCGGTCTGCAGATCGCCGGTGATCGTCACCTGGTACTGCCGGTCCGACCGTCTAATGGTGGCCGGGCTGTCCTTAAATCCCACAGAGGCCACATCCGTCAGAGCCACAGAGGCGCCTGCATTGTTAGTCAGCACAATCCCCTTGAGCTTGTCAATGGTATCATACTCATCATCCGGATATTCAACCATCACGCTGACGTCATCTCCGTTTACCTCCAGGGTGGTGGCCTCAACTCCGCCCAACATATTGCTGACAGAGCCTGCAATCTGCATGGGGGTAATATTCTCCGCATTGGCCTTCACCGCGTCAATGTCCAGCTTAACCACCGGGGCCGCATTCTCCAGGGTACTGTGAACCTTTGTCACCTCTTCATGCTCCAGAAGCTCGTCAACAACCTGGTCTGACACCTCCTTCAGCTCGTCATACTGAGTGCTCTGCAGAATATATTCCACTCCGCCGGCGGAGGACATCATACTCATGGAAGAAGAGGCCTCTACGGATATATTAGCACCTGCAATCTTGTTCAGCAAGGGTTTCCATTCTTTTACAACCTGATCCGTCTCCCTCTTGCGGTCATCCAGCAGATAAGCCGTAAGAGTGGCGCCTCCGCCGCCCATGCTCATGCCGCTGCCGCCGGAGGATAACATATAAGATTCCAGATCCGGATCCTGGGATATGATCGCCTCCACCCGCTGTAAGATCTTATCTGTCTCATCCACCTTCAAACCCGGACGGGTATCAATGCTGACTGTGATGGTTCCCGTATCATCCGCCACCATCAGTTCCATGCGAAGCTGGGTCGCCATCCAGATGGAGATTCCCAGCAGCACCACCGACAGCACCACTACTGTGATCTTTTTCGGAAGAACAACCCTCATCATGCCGCGGTATCTGTCCTGCATTTTGGAAAGAATCCACCCTGCCGGGGAGCTTTCTTTCTCCTGAGGCCGGAACACACAATAGCACAGGGGCACAATAGTCATAGCGCTGATCAGGGAAGCAAGCAGACAGAAAATGATCGTAAAGCCCAGGGGCTTGAACATCTGTCCGGTCATTCCCTCCAAAAGAGCCAGGGGAAGGAATACCACGCAGGTGGTAGCCGTGCCGCCGATAATGGACTGAAGCACCACTTCGCTTCCCTGAAGGGCCGCCTCCCGGTATCCGACAATCCCCTTTCCCCTTGTGGAGCGGAAACAGCTTTCCAGCACCACAATCGAGTTATCCACCATCATACCAACGCCCAGAACCAGGCTGCTTAGGGTGATGACATTCAGCGTAAAGCCCATGGCCTGCATCAGGATCAGAGCAGCCAGAATCGAGATCGGAATTGACGTACCTACAATCAGTGACGCCCGGATCTCTCCAAAAAACAGGAAGATAATCACCATGGACACCAGAACCGCCATGACCATGGTCTGCATCACGCTTTTAAGCGATGACTGAATGGAATCACTGGTATCATTGACCACCACGATTTCCAGGTTCTCATCCTCAGCCTGAAGGGCCTCAATGACCCGGTTGACCTCCCTGGAAACCTCCATTGCCGTGGCGCTCTGCTGCTTTTTCACTCCGATGGAAATGGTGTCCCTGCCATTATAGCGAGCCACACCGGTAGCGTCTTTCAAAGAATTCCTGACATTTGCCACATCCTCTAAGTAAATCACATTGCCATTGCCCAGAGAAATCGGAATCTTCTTTAGCAGCTCCATGGTGTCATACTCGATTCCGGCGCTGACCGACAGCTTCTGCCCGCCTACAATCGTATCTCCTGCCGGATAGGTAAAGTTGGCGCTTCCGATGGCCTGGGAAATGGAATTCATGTTCAGATGATACTGCTCAAGCCTTTCCGGAATCAGCTCAATCTTGATATATTCCTCCTGGCCGCCGCTCACATCCACATCCGTGACCGTGGTAATCTTTTCCAGCTCCGGAACCACCTTGTTGTCCACATAGTTGTAAAGGTTTGGCTCCGTCTTGTGGTTCACGGACAGATATACGGAAGCCATATCGTCCAGGTTCAGCTCTACCACCACCGGGGACTCACAGTCATCCGGAAGGCTGGCCTCCAGCACATCCATCTTTTTCTTCAAATCATCATATGCTTCATCAATGTCCTTGCCGTAGTCATACTGAATAACCACCATGGACATATTTTCCATGGACATGGACTGGATGGTGTCCACGCCGCTTAAAGAACCGATATTATCCTCGATCTCCGTAGTCACCAGATCATTGACATCCTCCGGGCTTGCTCCCGGATATATGGTGGCAATGATCAGCATGGGCATATCCATGGTCGGCATAAGCTCCATCTTTGCCGACAGCACGGACTGCATACCGAACACAATCAGGCACAGGACCACCAGCACTGTGGTGACCGGCCGTTTGAGGACTGATTTTGTTAATCCCATAGCTGATATTCCTCCTACTCTGCCTGTGTGCTCTCTGTCTGCACATTCTCACTGCCTTCACCGTTTTTTGTTCCCGCAGGTGCGCTCCCGGCTATCTGCACCTGGGCCCCCTCCAAAAGCTCTGAGCTCCAGGTTGTGATCACCTGATCCTGGTTTCCGATTCCTGACAGAATCTCAGCCCTCTCGGAATCATAGATTCCCACCTCTACCGGAACATGGTGCACGATTCCGTTGTCATAGGTATACACATAGGCATCGCCGCCGGAATAGTAGACGGCATCCACAGGAATACTCATAACCTGGTCAGCCCGGTCAGAAACCACAAAAAGGCTGACCGCCGAACCGGTTGGCAGAGCATCTCCGTTCTCCACGGACGCCTTGATCTTGAAAAGGCCGGTGGCCCCATCAATCATACTGCTGATCTCCGTAATGCCACCCTGGTATTCCTTCCCGTTTTTCTCAATGGTTATAGGATCGCCTGTCTTCAGCTGATCCACCACCTTCTCTGTGACCGAAAAGGTGATTGCCTTGCTTCCCTCTCCGGAAATCACACAGAGCAAAGACTGCTGGGCCACATTGTCATGAACCTCCACATCACACTGCTCCACCACCCCGCCGATAGGAGCAGTAATATTGCTGAACTCGATCTGATAATCATAGTTGAGCTTTGCCTGGTCATACTGGATCTGGGCGCTCTTGGCCTGCATCTCCGCCTGCTCAAAGGTGGCGGAGGCAATGTCCCCTGCCGCAAAGAGGGCCTGCTGCCTTGCCAAATTTGCATTGGCATTGTCCAGAGCCGTTTTTGCCGCCTCCATACTGAGCCGGGCCGAATCCACCTGCTTGGTATCAATACGGCAAATGGCCTGGCCCTCCGAAACCACATCACCGGCCTTCACAAACACATCCGTGATCTCACCGGCGGCTTTTGGGTATATGTACACCACATCTGATGGCTCTACCGTGCCCACCAGATTCCGGTACAGCACAATGTCTGCCGGCCGGGGCTTTTCTACCTCCACCACCGGCACCGGCGCCTCCTCTAATACTGCCTTGGGCCGCATAAGGCGGGGCACCACCACGGCAGCTCCCAGGGCCACCACCACAACTCCTCCAATAATTATTCCTTTTTTCATTGCCATCTCCTCTTACCATTTCATCTTAGTTTAACCAAATCTACGGGGCTTTTCCGATATTCCGCCGCTGTCCCTTCCACCGGTCAGACAGTCTCATCCGTTTCCCTTTTTAAGGTGCCATACTTTAAAATATCCAAACTTTTTAAAAACGAGCTTCGGATCTCCTCCAGCTGATCCGGATACTCATAGTATTGCTTGAGAGCAACCGCTAAGGACGACATTGCCAATATGACCAACGGAAAAAAATCCTCCGCCTTCTCAAACCGAAAACGGTTCAAATCCACATTTTCAACCATCCACCTGGCCGGACTTCCCGGTATGGCCACACACTTCGGGCTGGGCCAGCCCTTCATCCCAACCAGCTCATTGTTAGCCTTGTCTGAAAAAATATTCCGTGCCAGGCTCACCATATCCTGATTTTTGCGAAGCTCCTCCACAAAATATTCAAACATCCTTTCCACCATGGCAAAATAATCTCCGCCATTGCTGTCTAACTCCTCCTTGCAAAGCCTCTGCATCTCCTCAAAAGTATCCTTCAGCAAAAACTCCACCATATCCTGTTTATCTACAAAATATGTATAAAAACTGCCTCGGGAAATATCCGCATTGCGGATAATCTGATTGATAGACGCCTTGTCAAAGGGCACTCTGGCAAATTCCTTCAGCGCCGCTTCCCTTATTGCCTGCCTCTTTGATTCAGGCAGACGGTAAAACCGTTTTGTAGGCATGCTTTTTCCTCCCCTTCGATGAATCCTCCTTTATCATGTATGCTTCGAGTGCTAAGCCTTTTTAATAAGACTACACTCCCGCCAACAGGAATATGACAGACTGTCACTTTTAATGACAATCTGTCACTCATTATAATGACACCCTGTCATGGTGTCAATAGAGGTTAGAAAAAATTTAGAATTTTTAACATTTTCTGCATAAACGCCCTTCTGAAAGTCATAATCCCCATGACGAGCCCCCGAAAATGTGCTATACTCAAAAAATCACCTGTCCTTCCCCGCTGTTAATCGCGGTATCAGACAGGCAAAATATATAAAACGAGGACACTCCCATGGGATATTTCTATCTTTTATGTGTCGCCCTGATGTTCAGCTTCGGCGGCACCTGTGTAAAACTAATCAGCCCCACCTTCAGCCCTGCCTACATAACCTTTTTCCGTTTTGCCGTTGGCGTCTTCTTTCTCCTTCTGCTCAAGGCCGTCAAGCGTCAGCCCTTCCGAAAAGACTTTTTCCCAACCGCGCGCCTGGTGGCCGGCTGGATCCTTTTTGGCGCCGCTGCAAAGTGGGCAGCCTACTTAACGGAGAACTACGCCCTCTCCCACGGCCCCTCCTACGGCAACATTGTAACTCAGCCTGTCCAGACGGTTTTTCTCACCCTGGCCAGCGTATTTCTCTTTAAAGAAAAGCTGCCTCCCAAAAAGCTGCTCTGCATCCTTTTGTGTATGGCCGGTGTACTGTGCATTTCCTGGAACGGTCGGCCTTTGGAAAGCTTTTTCCAGGAGAATATTCTGCTTACAGGGCTCTTTATCCTGTCCGGCTTCTGCGCCGGCTGTCATGTGCTGTCCCAGAAAATGATCGCTGACCGGATGGATATTATTGACAGCAACTTATCTATATTTGCAATGTCCGGCATCCTGGCCCTGCTGCCCCTGCTTTCCGGCATAGCCGGCGGTGAGCTTGCAGGCGTTCACCCGGATCGGATGTGTATTGCAGGAATCCTGATGTTCGGATTTATCACCGGAATCGGATTTTACTTAAACGCCCGCGCCATTTTGTTGGTTCCCTTTTATATGGTACCGATTCTCCAGAGCACCATGGTAATCTTTGCCATTCTGTGGGGAGTGCTGTTCTTCCACGAAAAAATCAGTATTTATATAGTGGCAGGAACCATGACGTTTATGGCGGGGCTTATCGGTCTTCAGCTAAATAAGGCTTAAATCAGACACAACGCTGCTCGGGCCGCAATATATACCGCTACATTCTCTGCGCCTCATACATTTGATAATAAACCCCCTTTTTCTCCATAAGCTCTTCATGATTCCCCTGCTCCGCCACTCTCCCCCTGTCCACCACAAGAATCCGGTCCGCATTTCTTATGGTAGACAGGCGATGGGCGATGATAAAACATGTTTTTCCTTCCATCAAACGGCTCATTGCCTGCTGAATCCGCACCTCGGTCCGGGTATCCACATTGGAGGTGGCCTCATCCAGAATAACCATCCGGCAATCCTGCAGCATGGCCCGGGCAATAGTCAAAAGCTGCTTCTGTCCCTTGGATATATTTGCCCCATCCTCCTTAAGCACTGTATCGTAGCCATCGGGAAGCTGCATAATAAAAGTATGAATGTGGGCCGCTTTTGCGGCTGCCACCACCTCCTGCCGGCTGACCTGCTCCCGCCCGTAAGCCAGATTCTCATAAATCGTCCCGTGAAACAGCCATGTGTCCTGCAGCACCATGGCATAGGCTCCCCGCAGATCCCGCCTGGCAAATCCGCAGATATCCCTTCCGTCTACCAGGATCTTTCCTGAGAGAGGATCATAAAACCTCATAAGCAGATTGATAAAGGTAGTCTTCCCTGCCCCCGTAGGCCCGGCAATGGCCACAGTTTCCCCAGGTTCCACCTGCAGGTTAAAATCCTCCAGAACTATCCGTCCCGACTCATATCCGAAATTCACGTGGCACAGATCCACTCTCCCATGGATATTGTTTTCCCTCTTTCCCCTGCTTTTTTGCTTCTGTCCGGTCACTTTCTCTTCCTCCGGCAGCTCATCCATCAGACCAAACACACGCTCCGCCGCCGCCACCGCCGACTGCAGATCACTGACAATATTGGCCAGCTCATTGATCGGCCCTGAAAACTTCCGGGAATACAGCACAAAGGAAGAGATTTGCCCCAGTCTCATCATTCCCAGAAGATAAAGGAAAGCGCCGAAAACACTGATCAGAGACAATGACAGATTGTTGATGAAATTCACCATGGGCCCCACAGTACTTCCGTAGTACTCGGCCCTATAGTAGGCCTCCACTGCCACCCGGTTCTTCCCGGCAAACTGCCTCACCGTCATCTCTTCCCCACAGTAGGCCTTGATGGTCTTTTGTCCGGTCACCTTCTCCTCCACAAATCCGTTGAGCTGTCCCAAAGCCTTGGAGCGGGCCCTGTACAGAGGGCGGGTTTTTCCTGTAATAAAGCGGGTAATACAGGCCGATAGAGGCACGGTAAAGCAAAACACCAGCACCAGATAAGGGGAAATCACCACCATCATAAGCAAGGCCCCCGCCACTGTGATCACTGTAGTCAGCATCTGAATCAGATCGCTGGACAAGGATTCGTTTACCACATCAATATCGTAAGAGATCCGGCTGATCACATCTCCCGCAGGATGACGGTCAAAGTAGCCCACAGGCAGAGACAGCAGCCTGTCAAATACATCCTCCCGCATCCTTCTGACCACCCTCCGGCTTACGGTAACCATCATCACCGATAAGCCATAGGACAAAAGTGCAGACAAAACATAAAACACAACCATCCATCTGGCATAAAAAAACACCCGCTCAAAATCCACCTGTCCGGCCCCAGGCTCAATGGCATCCACCGCGAATCCCGACAGCAAAGGCCCCAAAAGAGCCAGAGCATTGCTGGTAATGGTCATAAAAAACGCCAGAGATAAAAGCCCTCTTTCACGAAAAAGATAGCCGCCCATCCGCCTTAAAGTCCCCCGCCGCTCCATAAGGTACCGGATGGCCGGTCCTTTAACATCCGCCCCTTCGCTTCTGCTATGATGCACTGTACGCTTCCTCCTCCCCAAGCCCCATCTGGGAACGCCCGATCTCCCGGTAAATGGGGCAGTCCCGTATCAGTTCCCGGTGAGTTCCATAGCCAACGGCCCGCCCATTCTCCAACACCAGAATGTGATCCGCGCCCATAACCGAGCTAATCCTCTGGGCAATAATGATACAGGTAGTTGCGGCAAAATGCTCCCCTAGCTCTCTGCGCAGCGCCGCATCGGTCTTATAATCCAGAGCGCTGGAGGAATCGTCCAAAACAAGAATCTCCGGAGATGCCGCTAGGGCTCTGGCAATCAAAAGCCTCTGCTTTTGCCCTCCGCTCAAATTAGCCCCGCGAATATCAAGCTTTTCCCCAATTCCGCCTTTTTCCTCCACAAACTCCTCTGCCCTCGCATGCCTTACAGCCTGCTGCACCTGCTCTTTATCAAGCTTCCGGCCCATATCCACATTCTCATAAATTCCTCCCGCAAACAACACATCATTCTGAAAAACCGCCCCGAACCGGCTGCGCAGCCGGGACAGGGCCATGGTGCGGATATCCTGTCCGTCAATCCTTATGCTCCCTTTGTCCACATCATAAAAACCCATCAGAAGATTGGCCACAGTGGTTTTTCCCGATCCGGTGGAGCCAATAATCCCCAATGTCTCCCCGTGATTTAAAGAAAAGCTGATATCCGTCAGATTGTCCGCGATTTTATTGTACGAAAAGGATACATGGTCAAAAGCGATGTGAGGAACCGTGCCTTTTTTGGGCTCTTGTCCGGCTTCTTCCTCCCCGATCCCCCACTCTTTCTCGTCCCTTCCATCCAGAACGGCTCCGATCCTCTCCGCCGATGCAGCCGCCTTGGAAAGAACCACAAACATTCTGGAGATGGAGAGCAGAGCATTTAAAATAATTGTAAAATATGTCATAAACGCCAGAATTTTTCCCACCTCAGACACTCCGGCATTTACCCGCAGCGCCCCCACTACAATCACTGCCACCAGTCCCAAATTCAGCAAAATATTCATGGCCGGACTGGTGGCCGAGGCTGTCATGGCTGCCTTTTTCTCCCGCTCCACAACCTGCCGGTTAATTTCCTTAAATCTCCGGCGTTCATAATCTTCCCGGGACAGAGCCTTGATCACCCGGATTCCTGCAATATCCTCCCTCACCAGCCGCACAAACTCATCCAGGCTTTCCTGAAGCCTCCCATATAAAGGAATACTCCTTTTTGACACAATCACCACAACCAATGTAAGGAGAGGCAGCGTTGCCAAAAGCACGCCTGCCAGCACCCGGTCTAACATAAGCGTCATGACGATTCCCCCGATCAGTAAAATCGGCGCCCGCACACCCAGCCGCTGAATTCGCCCCAACATCTGATGGACATTATATGTATCAGCCGTCAAACGGGAAATCAGGGACGGCCGGGTCAGCTCATCTGTCTGCCGGTCGGAGAGAATCATCACCTTGGCAAACAAATCCTGACGGATCACATAGATGGCATCCCCCGCCACCCTGGATGCCATCCGGTTGGCCACCACACTGAAGGTCACTGCCAGCAAGGAACAGAGCAGCATAAAAATCCCCCACAAGAGAATTTCCCGCCTTCCATTAGCGGGAATCACCGTATCAATCATATATGCCAATGCCCATGGTAAGAACAAATCCATCAATGTACCGGCAAATTTTATAACAAACCCCCACGCCATCCTAAGGTAAAAGGGCCTTAAATAATATACAAATATCTTTTTCATAGGCGCGTCCCCTTTTTTGCCAGACTCTTCTTTATCTCAGCATCTCGGATAAGCAATCGATAATCGCTCCCCAATGAGGAACATATTCTCCCCCATCCAGCTTCACAATCCGCCTCTTGCTCAGTTTATTTTAATAGCTTCCCCTGATAGCACTTCCATTTTACCCTAAAAACCACAAAAATCAAAGACTTTTTCCATCAGCCTTCCTCTGAAAATTACTGTTCGTTACTGTTTACGGGGGCATCTTCTTGTCCGGCTTATGCCGAACAAGAAGCATCGTGCGTTCGCCCGATGTGGAAAAGTGGATAAAATCAGTCTTATAAGCAAGCTTGACGCCTGCTTTTATCCGCTTTTCCCCGCCCTGTGAACTTTAACCTCTGAAATTATATTTTACTTCCTGGAAAAAAGCTGATATAATCATAGCAAAAATAATACGTTTCATTCACCTTCCATATTATTTAAGGAGGCCAGTCAATACTATGACCGAAATTTATCCCGGATTATTTCAGATACAGCTGTATAACGGCACGAACCGTTCCGATATCATCAATATTTTTCTGATTCCCGGAAAGGACAGCTGCAGAAGCCTGATGGTCGACACCGGCTATCGTACCAAGGAAAACAAGGAAATTATGGACGAACTTTTAGTCAGACATCGGATTCGATACGATGAACTGGACATTTTTCTTACCCACAAGCATCATGACCACACAGGCCTGGCCAATTTTTATGCAGACCGGGGCGCCCGGATCTTCATGAATCCGGAGGAGGACCGCCATCTCTACGACTGCCTGTATTACAATAACAATCCTGAGGCCATGGAGGAGCAGGTTCACGTGCTTTCCACCGTGGGAATCACAGAAAAAAAGACGCCGATACTCTGGAATCGCTTCATGGAGCTGAATCGCCGGGTTCAGCAGGAGACAAGGGAGTCCATGTTTAATGAGCTGAAAAATTACCGGTATGTTCCCATTCGGGACGGCATGGATTTCTGTTACGGGGACTATCACTTAAAGGCGATTCATTTAAAGGGCCACACCTACGGACAGATGGGGCTGGTAGATGAAGAGCATCGGTTGGTCTTTTCTGCCGATCAGCTTATTGACGGTATTATTCCCATTGTAGGCACCGCCTATCCGGACGAGCATCTTCTGGATTATTATTTCCGCTCCCTGGAAAGCTTTAAGGCCCACTATGGAGGATACATGATCCATCCGTCCCACAAAAGGGCCTACCGCTGTGACGGCACTGTCCCCGGCAAAATTCTGGAGGCATACCAAAAAAAGCTTGATGTGATTCGTCAGATCATACACACCCAAAGGGCTCCTATGACTACCCGTGAAATCGCTTTCCTTGCCTATGGAGCGGAAGATGAGTTTGGGTGGAAGAATATTATGCAGACCAAGATGATCATCACAAAGACCTTTTCCTGTGTGGAATATCTCTATGACAAGGGAGAAATATCCCGCGTGCAGGAGGATAAAACCTTATATTGGGGAAAGCTATAGAAAGGCGCCGGGAATATTTCCCCGGCGCCTGCATTTGCCTCATCCGATTCCTCCATATACAATCCCCAGCACAAAAACAAATATCGCCAGAGGCACATACACATATTTTCCAAGTCTTTCAAACCACGCTTTCACCGGCTTCTTCCTGCCAAGAGAAAGTTCCTCCCCCAATTCCTTCCACCCGAGCACATAGTAGATGGAAATCGCTCCCAGCAAGGCTCCGAAGGGAACCACCAGAATCGTGATAAAATCCATCCATTTTCCCACCTTGTCTCCATCCTCCATAAACACTCCAACGCCAAAGGCCACTACCGCGCACACCACGGCCATGGCCGAATGGGACATTCCAAACCGGGTCTGCCAGGATTCGCACACAGCTTCAAACATATTGATGAGACTGGTTATTCCCGCAAACGCCACAGAGACAAAGAAAAACACCGCAAAAACATTTCCCAAAGGCATTTGGGCAAACACTTGAGGCAATGTGATAAACATCAGAGGCGGCCCGCTGGCCGGTTCAATGCCAAAGGCAAACACAGCCGGCATAATGGCCAGTCCTGCAAGCATAGCTGCCAGCGTGTCAAAAAAGGCAGTGTTCACCGATGCTCTGTGAATATCCTCATCCTTTCCTAGGTAGGAACCGTACACAATCATACCGGAACCGGTGATGGAAAGGGAAAAGAAGGCCTGCCCCATAGCCATCACCCAGGTATCCGCCCGCAGCAGATACTCCCATTTGGGAATAAAAAGAAATCGATAGCCGTCTGCGGCTCCTTCCAGAAAAAACACCCGCACAGCCAAAATCACAAACAGGCCGAAAAAGGCCGGCATCAGCACTTTATTTACCTTTTCAATGCCCTTTGTAGCCCCCACAATCAGAAGCCCGCAGGCAATAACCACCACGGCCCCATGGCAGGGAATATTGCCAAAAGCCGAAGAAATCTCTCCAAAAAAGCTGCCGGAATCAACAGAAAACAGCTGGCCTGTAATTCCCGCCGCCAGAGTGCGCAAAACCCATCCCAGAATCACCGAATATCCAATGGCAATTCCAAGAGAACCCATAAGGGGAATCCACCCCAAAATATATCCGACCTTCCCCTTGCCTCTTCTGCCCCAGCAATACTCGTAGGAGCCCAGTGTCCCTGTTCCTGCCCGCCGTCCAATCGCAAATTCCGCCGAAAGTCCCACCAGGCCAAACAATGCCACAAACAGCAAATAAGGAATCAGAAATGCCGCGCCGCCATATTGTCCTAAGCGGTAGGGAAACAGCCAGATATTTCCCATTCCCACAGCCGATCCCACACAGGCCAGGACAAATCCCAGGGAATTTTGAAATCCTCCGTTCTCGTGAATCTTTGTCTTATGTTGCTTTGAAGGGGGATTGCTCCCCTTTTTCTTTTCCATACGCGATTTTTTCCCTCCATTCCGGTAAGCCTTGCAATTTCTATTCTTTTACTATATACTACAGATATTCATTTGTAAAATTGATAATCTTGATTAAAAGGAACGAAAAATTCGATTATATGAATATGGAAATTAAAAATCTTGAGACATTTATACAGGTTGCTGAGCTTTCCAGCTTTACCCGCGCCGCAAAAAAGACCGGATATTCTCAGTCCACCGTTTCCTTTCAGATTCAGCAGCTGGAGAGAAGTCTTGGCTTTCCCCTCTTTGAGCGGGTCAATCACACGGTTTCCCTCACCGGAAAGGGCAGGGAGGTTCTGGAATACGCCCACCGGTTTCGCAGACTGGCTCAGGAGATGGAAAAGCAGCTTCACAGCAAGCAGGAAGTAAACGGCCATATCTGTATTGCCATGGCCGATTCTCTGTGCAGCTGGCTCTTAAAGGATGATTTTCCCCTGTTCCGCAGTCAATTTCCCGGAATCACACTAAAAATTATTTCCGCCAGCACGGAGGAAATGTTCCGCCTTTTAAATCAGAATGAGGTGGACATGGTGTACACTCTGGATAAGCACATCTATGACCGGACTTACCGGATTGCCAGCGAGGAAAAGGTCAGCGCCCATTTTGTGGCAGGCGCCTGCCAGTCTTTTCCTGATGATGGCCTTTCCCTGGAAAAGCTGAGTGCATATCCTTTTCTCCTTACGGAAAAAGGGATGAGCTACCGGAGGCTAATGGATGAAAAGCTGGCATCCCTGTCCCTGGAAATCCAGCCGATTCTTGAGACTGGCAACGCGGATTTGATCTGCCGCCTGGTAGAACAGGGGATGGGGATCTCCTTCCTGCCGGATTATGTGACCAAGGATGCCGTGGCTTCCGGCAAAATCCGTTACCTGCAAATCAATGACTTTGAAATCGACATCTGGAAGCAGCTTCTCTATCACCATGACAAGTGGCTCTCCCCCCAGATGCAGGCGGTGATTGATTATCTGGCGGAGAAGCATACCCTGTCGTTGGCAAAAACGCATTAGTTAATTTTCTCAGCGCCGCCCTCTTCTTTTTCCCAGCTGAATATTCTCGGGGATAAACTTGACGATGTTGCTGGCCGGACTGCCCCTAAATTTCCGATTACTCTGGTAGACTCATTTCCTCGGGCAGCTCTTTTCTATCTGGCGGCTCCCTTCCCTTCGGGAACTCCACTCCCTCTGGCGGTTCTTTTCCTTCCGGCGGCTCTCCTCTGTGTTTCCGGAAATCTCCATGAGCTCCATGAATGCCTGTATTGGCACCCTGCTTTCCCCAGACGGTTTCTACATTGGTCACTTCAATCTCCATACCTGTATCTGCTTTCTCTCCCAAAGCCAAATGGTAAACAGCTCCTTTTTTCAGCTCCGGGGCACTGATAATTATTGTATCAAAGGATTTGGGGGGCGCATACTCTCTCAGAAGCTGGTTCTCTCCATCTGTCAGACGAATTACAGTTCCCTCCTGCTGTGCCTCCTCACAGTACACCACCAGATAGTTTTGCGTGGAATTCTCTCCAAAGGTCTGCATCATCCCGAGCTTCCTGCGGCAAACACGGTACCGCCTGTTATTGAAGCCTGCCCATTATAATCCAAAATTCCGTCCCCATGGCTTACCGGCCCGCTTAAATACAAAATTCCTCCTTCTATCCATACTGCTCCGGTTTCACCTGAGTAATCATCCGACTCATCAGCTCCTGATACTGCTGTCTGGTAATCATATATTTTTTTTCGTAGCGTCTAAAAATCTCCTGTTCCATCTCCATTCTCTCCTTTTATACTCATTTGCCTTCACAGCCTCTCTTCTTTGTCTTGTATTATAAAAAAGAAATGTGACTGTCCTTTGATGGCAATGTGAGGAAATTATGAAGACTCCCAATCTGCTTCTTGCCGTATATCTTCCTGAAAGGATATCAAGATGTTGGGGATAAAAGGTATTTTGCCCCCTATGATACCGCGGATTGCCCCGCATTTCATGCTCCCGCAATCCTGAAACACCATATTCCAGGCATACCTTGCTAATATTTAAGGTCATTGGGCGTTAGTATAAAATTTGTATAGGGATTGTATAGAAATATGCCCGATTTTCACGCTATGACACAAGAGACTGACCGGATAACACAAAAAAGTATAATTCAAAAACCCCCTGCAAAATACAGGTTTTTCCCGTATTTGCAAGGGTTTTAAGCTGGGCTAGTTGGATTCGAACCAACGAAATGCAGGAGTCAAAGTCCTGTGCCTTACCGCTTGGCTATAGCCCAATATGCGGGTGACAGGACTTGAACCTGCACGGTCACCCGCCAGCTCCTAAGGCTGGTGCGTCTGCCATTCCGCCACACCCGCATGATTCCGGCCATGCAGACTGCCTCAATCTTTCCGGACAGCCCCCACTCCGTACAATCATGATAAAAAAAAATTCCCGAAGGAATTTTAAGGTGGATAAAGGGATTCGAACCCTTGGCCTCCAGAGCCACAATCTGGCGCGCTAACCAGCTGCGCTATACCCACCATAATACCACACCGCGCTTTCCTGCGCTGTGCAACGAGCCTGAAGGGATTCGAACCCCCGACCCACGGCTTAGAAGGCCGTTGCTCTATCCAGCTGAGCTACAGACTCAAAATTAAATTCTCATCCAACAGGTCCCGCCACTCGGCGACAGGTTACATTCTATCATATCACAACTCAAAAATCAAGCACTTTTTGACGAATAGCCACTTTTTTGTTGACATTTTTTGCCCGCTATGCTACTTTATTAAAAGTGCGTAAATACAGATTGGATCATTTGCAATGGAGCAGGTGGAACAGGATTGTTCCCCCTGCTTTTTAATGTATGAGATCAGAGGAGGAAACGTATGATTGAAGTTATCACCAATATCAATGGCATTATCAACAATTTTGTTTGGGGAATTCCCATGCTAATCCTTTTGGTCGGCACCGGAATCCTGATGACAGTTCTTACCAAGGTATTCCAAATCTCTCACTTTGGATATTGGATGAAGCATACCCTGGGCAGCATTTTTACAGACAAACACATCACAAAGCACACGGATAAGGATGACAAATCCATCTCTCAGTTCCAGTCTCTGTGTACAGCTCTTGCCGCCACTATCGGAACCGGAAATATTGTAGGTGTATCCTCTGCATTGCTTTTTGGCGGTCCCGGCTCGATATTTTGGATGTGGATCGTTGCTTTCTTTGGAATGATGACCAATTATTCAGAAAATGTGCTGGGTATCTATTACCGCAAAAAGAATGACAAAGACGAGTGGTCCGGAGGCGCCATGTATTACCTGCGGGACGGCCTGGGCTCCAAACACGGTATGAAACAGGCAGGCGCCATACTGGCAGTCCTGTTTTCCGTATTCTGTCTGTTTGCCTCCTTTGGCATCGGCAACATGAGTCAGATCAACTCCATTGCCGGAAATATGAAGGCCGCCTTTGGCATTCCCAACCTGGTTTCCGGTATCCTGCTGATGATTTTGGCCGGTCTGGTGGTCTTAGGCGGTATCAAGCGCATTGCGTCTGTCACGGAAAAGCTGGTTCCCTTTATGGCTATTTTCTATATTATCGGAGCAGTAATTTTGTGCGCTGTCAACGGAGATCAGATTATCCCTGCTTTGGCTTCTATTTTCAAGGGAGCATTTGCCATGAAGGCTGTGGGCGGAGGAGTCGTGGGATCCGGCGTCAAAATGGCTCTTACCTGGGGCATGAAACGGGGAGTATTCTCCAATGAAGCCGGCCTTGGCTCCTCGGTTATGGTACACTCCAGCTCCAATGTAAGGGAGCCGGTCCGTCAGGGGATGTGGGGAATCTTTGAGGTATTTGCCGATACTATCGTGGTGTGCAGCCTGACTGCTCTCACAGTGCTGACCTCCGGCCTTGTGGATCTGGATACCGGTGTGGTGATCAGTGATGCCGAGGGCTCCGCTCTGGTGGGAGAAGCCTTTGCAAAGGTGTTCGGAGCGGCAGGGCCGGCATTTATCGCCATCGCTATCCTTTTGTTTGCCTTCTCCACAGTACTTGGCTGGAGCCATTATGGTTCCAAGGCCTTTGAGTACTTATTCGGCTCCGGCGCCATTATTGTGTACCGCATTATTTTCATTGTTTTCATCCTGGGAGGAGCAACCATGAGCCTGGACTTAGCGTGGGATCTGTCCGACACCTTCAACGGACTGATGGCCATCCCCAACTTAATCGGCGTGCTGGCCCTGTCGCCGGTGGTGTGCCGGATTACAAAGAACTATGTGGACCGCCGTATCCGCGGCCTTAATGTGGAGCCTATGCTGTCTGCCCTTCCAGATATTCAGAAAATACAGGCCACTGGTCTGGATGACAGCGATTGATTTAAGAAATCTATTTTAAAAGCTTATCTTAAGAGCCAAGAAAAGCCCCCTGTGTATTGTTGGGGGCTTTTCTTGTTCCTGTTTTGAATGTCGGGGCAAATAAAAAAGCAGGTGATGGGAATCGAACCCACGTATCCAGCTTGGAAGGCTGGTGTTCTACCATTGAACTACACCTGCATACTATATATAATTTGCACGGTACAATCGGGGTGACAGGATTCGAACCTGCGACTTCCTGGTCCCAAACCAGGCGCTCTAGCCAAACTGAGCCACACCCCGATATATGGAATGCTGTCATCCTGCATCACCAACCACTGTTGACCAACGCAAGAAACATTATATAACAATCACTCCACTTTGTCAACCAAAAATTTTCCTTAAAAAATGCAAAAATTTCCGGGTTAATTTCAGCAATTCGTTGTCATGTCTGTTTCCACCGGCAAAGCATATATCCGGACCTTTAAGAGCTGCCCAGTTTTCCAGATCCTCCAGTTCAAAGTCCCATACGCTTTGCCGGTCTCTAAGAGATGAAGCAGCGCTCATAGCGCACACTTCCATCCTCCTCCATATACATCAGCATATAGGAGGGCTTTCGCCCCTCCTGTCTCGGGTAAGAAAGACTTCCGGGATTTAATATAGTTATCTCCCCCCGCTTCTCAAGAAATGGACGGTGGGTGTGACCATACATGGCGATATCGCAATCCCGGTCCACAGCCTCCTGGTACAGCCCTTCCACTCCCAGGGATACATTATAATAATGTCCGTGAGTCAGAAAAATCCTGTGGCCATTCAGTTCCAGCTCAATCTCCTTCTCCAGAGATGAGAAAAAGTCATTGTTCCCCATGACCATCTCCAGCTGACAGCCCTCATTGACCCATTCCGCAATCTTTATCTCGCTTCCCTCTGCGTCTCCCAGATGAATCAGCATATCCAACGGCGCCTGCTCCTCAATAACCTGTTTGAGATTATCATCCTTGCGGTGTGTATCGCTTACTATCAAAATCTTCATCAGGATTCCTCCCCAAGAATTCGTTTCAGCTGCTGCTTCATGGCCTTAAGCGCCTTGCCCCGATGACTGATCCGGTTCTTTTCTTCAATGGTCAGCTCTGCAGATGTGACCCCATATTCCGGAAGCATCAGGATCGGGTCATATCCAAAACCGCCGCTGCCGGCCGGCTCATAGGCAATCCTCCCCTCCATGGTTTCCTCCGTATGTATGACACTCCCATCGGGCAGCACAGCCGCAATATTACAGACAAACCGGGCAGCGCGCTCTTCCTCTTTTGCCTCACTCAGCCGGTCAATAATATTCTGATTCTTGATCTCATAGGAGGTATCCTCCCCCATATAGCGGGCCGAATAGATTCCCGGTTCTCCTCCTATATAATCCACCACCAAACCAGAGTCATCTGCCAAAACAATATCCCCTGTCTCCTGCCAGACCGCCCTGGCCTTGATCTCAGCATTTTCCCCAAAGGAGCTTCCGTTTTCCACAATTTCCGGATCTGCTCCTGCTTCCTTCATGGACAGAATTTCACAGCCCAAATCTCCCAGGATCAGGCGAATCTCCCTCATTTTTCCGGCATTTCCAGTAGCAAATATAATCCTGTGCTTCATAAATTATCCTCCGTATTTTTACGAATCGTGTAAGCCTTCAGGCAGATATTGCAGCTCTGCTTCTCCTCCGCCCGTTCCCAGTGAGCACCTTCAAAGCTGATATATCCCTCTCCGTCCTCCAGATTAATATGGCTTTTTCCGTCACCCGGATCATACTCAATGGCAATCGGGTGGACGCTTCCCGGAGTGGTCAAACGAATGACAACAGCAAACCGTTCCCCGGCATCTACCGAAACCCCTTTGTTTAAAGGAATCGTATAATAGCCGGCCTGACTGAGCTTTCCTTCGGCCAGAATTTTGGGTCTGTCCTTAAGCTGAGAAGCCGGGTCTTGTGATATATGGCCTTTTACATATATCTGATAGCTGGTATTCTCCCCGGTAGCATAAAATCCTACAGCCGCCACCTCTTCCGATTGACTGGCTGTGTAAATATTGGCAGCCCATGCCGTGTCCTCCCCATATCCCATTTGCCCAATCCAACCACACAGATCGCTTTGGTATATCCCGCCATAATTATCCGTACTCTCAATTCCCGTATAGATAATGTTGGTTCCTCCCAGATTGGCATCATAATAGGATACATAAAAGAAACCATTCTCTCCGAATTCCTTTCCCCAACTGTTCTCACACAAAAAGGCGCCGTTTCCCTCCACCTCTGTCCGAAAAGCTTCCTTGGGGAAATTGTCATCCCAGCCTACAATCACAATATCATGGTTGTGTTCTGTTTTATAGGGATAGCAGTAGGCACAGGTTTCCTCATTATAATGCTCTGATTGGCTCTGACCATTCTGCATTGTAGTGTAGAGAGAACTCTGTATGCCTCCGCAGGCCAACACTCCCCGCTTGATCATCTCCCTGTCATTCTCCGGCAAAATCCGAATCTCCTGAACATGCTTGACAGGCAAAAGTCCCTCTGGTGAAACACCATCGCCGTAAGGGTCCTGCTCCTCTGTCACAGGCCCCAGCCAGGAAAGCAAATATGCCATGGACATGGTGTACTCCCCTCCCTTTTTCTGCCCCAGGGCAAAATTGGGATTGTGAGACATGTGATCCTCAGAAAAATCCCACTCCTCCTTAGGAAGAAGGGCATTTTCCAGGGCTGTCAGGGAAGCAAACGACCAACAGGTTCCCAGCTCCCCCTGGTCCTCCACCAAAGCCGTCCGCCCCTCCTCTCTGGCATCATACCGGGCGGGAAGCTTCTCCTCACTCTCCAGAATCCGGTTAAACCTCTCTTTGCGCAGCCAGTAAGCTCTCCACCTCAAAATCTGAAGCTGCTCCCCTGGCAGCGAATAAAGCTCCTCCCTCTTTGAGGGTGAATTCCATATACGGCTGGAGTCTCTTCTCCGAAAAGTCCCCGGTTTTTCAGATGATTCCATTTTCTGTGTTCCTTCTCCTGGGGATTCTTCCGGGCTCTCTGTTTTTGCGTTTTCGTTTTCTGCGTCTTCTCCATGGATTTGCCTGGTTTCCCCGTCTTTTCCATTGGCTTGTCTGCTTTGTGCAGGCTTTTCGCCCGGAACTTCCCTGTACAAAAAACCACAGCCGCCCAGCAAAAGGATAATCAATCCCCCAATGCCCCATCGCCAAAGGGCCTTAGCTATTTTCCTCATTGTTTCCATTCCTTTTAGGCGGCTTTGGCCCCAGAAACTGATAAAAATAGGTTTTCATCATCCCGTTATAAATCTTTCTGTTCCTGTCTGCCTTTCGTCCCATATACTTTTCCACATCCTCATATGCCGTAATAATATATGCAGACCAGGCATCCAGCGCTCTGTATCGGTCCCCCAGCTGCGTATACAACGCAGGAAGGCTGCTCTTATCTTCGAGCCGTTCTCCGTAAGGCGGGTTAGTTATGAGAAATCCGTATTTTTTCGGGTGACTAAGCACCTCCACCGGTCTTTGCTGAAAATGAATCATATGCCCCACGCCTGCTGCTTCTGCATTGGCACGAGCCGAGCGGACAATATCTCCGTCCGCATCGTACCCCTGAATGTCCACAGATACGGAATCATCCACCAGCTCCGCCGCCTCATCCATGGCAGCATACCAGTATTTGCGGGGAATCAGCTCCTTCCAGTCCTCTGCGAGAAAAGAGCGGTTCATCCCCGGCGCCATATTGGCTGCCATCATAGCCGCTTCAATAGGAAATGTCCCGCTTCCGCAAAACGGATCCACAAGAATCCTGTCCCGATTCCACGGTGTCAGCATAATCAAAGCCGCTGCCAGAGTCTCCTCTATCGGTGCCTTGCTGGTCAGCTTTCGATACCCCCTTTTGTGTAAAGACTCCCCTGTGGTATCCAGTCCTACGGTCACCTGATCCTTATAAAGAAACACCCGCAGCGGATAGCTGCTTCCCGTCTCCGGAATCACATCCCTGCCGTAAGCCTGCTTCATCCGTTCTACCATTGCCTTTTTCATCACTGACTGAATATCTGTAGGACTAAACAGCTTACTTTTTACAGAACCTGCCTTTTTTACCCAAAATTTTCCATCCGGGGGAATAAAATCCTCCCATGCAACCGCTTTTGTTCCCTGAAACAGCTCCTCAAAGCTGGTGGCCCGAAAGCTTCCTGCCTTAATCAGAATCCGTTCTGTGGTTCTTAAAAAAATATTGGCACGGCATACTGCCTCGGCATCTCCCAAAAATGTCACCCTGCCATCCTCCACCTGGGTAATGTCGTATCCCAGATCCAGAATCTCTCTTTTCAGTACCGCTTCCATGCCAAAATGACAGGGAGCCATCAACTCATATCTTTTTTCTGCCATATATCGCCTTTCTAAAAGCCGCACATCGTTTTACAAATAACCGCACCAATCCCTTGCCTGTTTTCTCGATTGCACGGGTAAAAAAGCCTCAGCGCAGCCCCGCTACACCTGCGTGCTTTGACCTGTACACCCCAAAAAACACTCTGTGGGATTGGTCCGGTTATTTGCCGAACAATGTACTGGTTATGAGAAATCTATCTCCCTCACTACATTTTTGTCAAAGTCCAAAATCTGAAAAAGCCTGTCCTGTAAAATAGCATAGGTAGCCGGATTACCTCCTTTGGGAATCGAGACAGAACCCGGATTCAGAACATAGTAGTCTCCTATCCTGTCTGCCTTTAACAGATGAGTATGTCCGTGAATCAGAATGTCTCCGGCCTTCATGGGAGGCAAGTGATCCTGGTTAAATACGTGCCCGTGAGTGGCATAAAATGTCAATCCGTTCAGCACAAAAACTCCGTAATCCGCCATCACCGGGAAATCCAGAACCATCTGGTCAACCTCGGCCTCACAATTCCCCCGAACCGCATAAATCTCATCCTTTATTTCATTCAGCATGGCAATCACTTCCTTGGGAGCATATTCTCTCGGCAAGTCATTGCGGGGACCATGATATAAAATGTCTCCCAATAAAATAAGACGCTCTGCAGCGGATCGGCGGTACTCCTCCAAAAGCCTGCGGCAATACCATGCAGAGCCATGAATATCTGATGCAAACATATATTTCATTTTGTTTTCTCCTGACCGTTTGTACGGTTGCTTCTTGACAGTACTATTTTATAGCCTGGCCAAGGGATTGTCAACGAAAGCCTTTGAAAAACCCGGCGAAAATAATTGAAATGTATGAAAATCGCTTTCGGGCCAATCACCCTTCGGATTGGCCCACAGCCAATACATAAAGTCGGAAATCTCACTTAACCCACCGCTTTTCACTGCCTATCTCACCTTATGCCGCCCCCTGTATGCCTCAAATCCGCCGCACACATCAGCTGCCTGGTATCCATAGCGGGCCAACTGCCGTGCTGCTAACATACTCCGGGGCCCCCGGTAACAGTACAAAACAATCAGCCGGTCTGTGGGAAGCTCTCCCACCCGTCCCCAAAACTCTTCATCCGGTATATTTACTGCTCCGCGAATATGCGATTGCATATAAGAAGCTCTGTCCCGCATATCCACCAGATAAATCCATCGATTCTCATCCAGATATTGCTCCAACTGTGCTACACTAATTACATACCACATGATTTACTGCCTGTTTAGTCGGTTTACTTCCATTATATGTAGAAAAGCCGTCCCTTGTCCCGGGACGGCCTTCCATCCGGCAGCTTTACTCTGCCTTTGATGCTTGTAACCGTGTTTGTTTTTGATTTTTTCCGCAGAAATTTAGCGATTGTTGTTCTGGCTGCTGTTACGGCTGCTGTTTTGATTGCTGTTCTGGCTGTTGTTCTGGTTGTTGTTCTGGCTGCTGTTGCGGCTGCTGTTCTGATTGTTGTTGCGGCTGTTGTTGCAGTTCTTGCTGTTATCCATATCACTGTAATTGTCTTTCATGATTTTACCTCCTGCTGGTTAATGGATTTGTTACAAGAGTAGTATGGCTTTTTAGGGACATTTTATTCTCGTCCGAAACATTTTTTTATTTTATTATTTCCATTTGCTTTTTGTGTACAGATTTAGTATAATCAAAACAGAAGAAAATGATTTCCCTTAAATCGTTTTCTTCAGCCTTATTAATTATTTATACTCCCCTCAAAAAGCCAGGCAGCTCCCCTGCCTGGCTTTTTCTTGGCTGGCATGTTAAGACCTATTTTACCGATTGGACTTCACCGAAGACAATAAACAGCATACGAACCGTTACCATGCCCCCATTCCTGACAGAGCAGCTTCGCGCTTACCTTAGGCAGATATATGATATCCAAGCATGGGGCCGCTTGTTTCCCTTCACCCGCTCCAAGCTCCGTACCGCTATGGGCAAAGCCTGCAAGGCATCCGGAGTGAAACATATCCGAATCCGCAATATCCGCCATAGCCATGTATCTTTACTTATTGAAATGGGGTTTCCCCCTCTCCTGATCGCGAAACGGATAGGCGATACTGTTGAGATGGTCAACAACATATATGGCCATCTTTATCCAAACAAACACAAGAATGTAGCAACTGCCCTTCATTCCCTCATAGTATCAAAATAAGTGTCACAGAACATATAAAAACGCCGGAAAGCATTGATTTCACTCAATCTCTCCGGCATTACGTTTTCATTGCCCGCCCGTCTGACTCTTTCTTCTAATTTTTTATTGTCTTGTCTGTCTCATTCAATCAAAACATGCTGATAATCTTTACAGGAGCCCGGTAATTCCAGTTGGAAATCTTAATTCCGGTCTTGTATGTAGATGCATGTACAATCTGTCCGTTGCCAATATACATGGCAACATGATTGATCCTTGAACCACTTCCATAAAAAATCAAGTCACCAGGCTGCATCTGATTTGCACTGATCGCCCTTCCCTGAGTAGCCTGAGTGGAAGATGATCGATTCATAGCCACCCCGGCTCCATTCTGCATCACATACTTTACAAACCCGGAACAATCCGCGCCTGTGTGAGGATCGTTTCCTCCGGCCCGGTAGGGACCTCCCACAAACTGCAATGCATAGTTCACCAGATTCTGACGTACATTGACTATGCTTTTGGCAGCCTCAGCCTCGGCTTCCTCCTGGGCTTTTATCTCCGCCTGAGCCTGAACTGCCAAGTCCGGTCCGGAATCCGCGGTGTCGTCAGCCTCTGAGGCCGCCTCCATCACCGGCGACTGCTGATCTTCCTCCTCCGTATCCTCTATATCCCCCTCAATCTCACTGGCCTCCACCATCATCGGCTCCGCATGGGCAAGGAAAGGTGCTTCCCACATCGCAACTCCTGCCGTGATCATCATTGCTGTCATGTATAATCCGATTTTTTTCATTCTTCTGCTCCATTCTTTGACATTCATCTATTAACAATTTGCTCTAAATATTACATAAATGTTAAATATTGTTACAATCGCATTATACAATTAAAAATTTTCTATGTCAACCCTTCCGGGCAAATTTTTACGATTCATTGTTAACAATTGTTCAGAAAAACGGCATAGCCCCCAGGCTATGCCGCTCCGCAAAATCAATATCCATATTCTTTAGGGGCCCGCCCTTCACCCTCGGGAACCAGGCCCGCCGCCTCTTACAAACCACATAATCAAAATCACAAGCCCGATTACAGGAAGCATCGGAATCACCAGACTCAGGATACCTCCCACTACCATCAGCACCAAAGCAATCACTGCAATCACAACCACAATCCCAATCAGCTTCCAGTACCACTTGCTTAAGTCATAATAGTGAACGCTTCCGCCATCTCCTCTTTTCTGGCTGCCGCCCCCCGTGCCGTTATTGCCCGTTCCCGGACTCCTGCCTGCATAGTAATCCTCATAGGCTCCCTCTCCGGCGCCTGGCGTTGTGTCAATAATGGTCCGTGCAATCAGGCGGGGACTTCCTAACTCCTCCATAATCTGACTCTCTGTCCGGCCCTTTCCGGTTTCTGTATTAATATAGTTCCTGTAATATTTCAGGTTCTCCTGCAGCACCTCCGGCGGCACCTGGCCGGCAAGCGCTTCTGTAAGCCCCTGCAGAAATTCCTCTCTATCCATTCCTGTCTCCTCAGCTTCTCGACATCTGTTCCTTAATATCTCCCCGGCGATAGGCGGCCACCAGTTCCTTTAAATCTGCAATCCTGGCACGCAGCTCCTCACCCTTGTCCGTGTCTGCCACCATAACACGGTTTTTCACCTTTTCCACAATAGACACCTTGGGCGTGCTCTCTTTCTTTGGGTCAAAGGGCTTGTGCTCTGCCAAAGCCAGATGGTGAGAATTGTAAATGAGCGTATAGCCTGCTATCCCTGTATGCCTCTGATATGCCTTAGACAGACCTCCGTCTATGATGAACAGCTTTCCTCCCGCCTTAACCGGGGTCTCTCCATCCTTGATCTTCACCGGCACATGCCCGTTGATAATATGGGTTCCATCTCCGGAAAGTCCAAATTCCTCCAAAATTCTTTCACAATTTTCTACCTTCTGGCTCAGCTGGTAATAAGGATTCATTCTTTCCTTGTGAGTAGTCTTATCCTCCACAAAATAATGCTCAAAGGTGGTCATACGATCCTTGCCAAATACCGGAGACTTTGCCCCGCACCAGAGATACCACATCAGATCCCTGGCATTACCCTTCTCCGGGTCATCCTCCTTGAGAAAATAGGCCTTGTGTACCTCCTCACCGATGTAATCCATCAGCGCCTTGCCACTTAAAAGCTTCCCACCGCAATTCATTACCTCAAAGCTTCCGTCTGCCTTCATAGGAATACATCCGTGATACAGCAAATTTCCATTATAGCATTTATAGAGTGCTCCGTTGGAATACATAAAACGGATGTGCTTGTGGAGAAGGCCGCTGTGCTTAAAGGAAAGAACCAGGGTATGAAGAAGCTCTTCCTCCTCCTTACTCAGCTTCAGAGGATTTTCCGGATCAATGGTAGGGAAATTCATATCCAGCATGGGGTGTTCCTTTCTTGCCACTGTCACAGTCTTATTTTTAAAATCCACAGCCTCCAAAAGCAGCCGGTCATCCATCTCATATTCCGGATGGCGCTTGATGATCTGACCCTCCACTTTAAACTGGATTACGGCAATTGCCTTGTGCATCTTTGCCACCAGCCCCGGATCCACCACATCATAAATATTTTCATCCAGAATCTTAGGGATAAAACGGGCACAGGGATCATCCTTGTACACCCGCGCCGCAAACATGGAAAGAGGCCGCAGGTTGATCCCATATCCGTCCTCCAGCACATCAAAGCTGTTGTAGCTGATGGCTATCCGCAGGACATTGCACACGCAAGCCTCATTGCCAGTGGCTGCTCCCATCCAGGAAATATCGTGATTCCCCCATTGAATATCTACATCATGGAAATTCATCAACTCGTTCATGATAATGTCTGCCCGGGGCCCCCGGTCAAAAATATCTCCAATAATATGCAGACTGTCAATCGTGAGATTTTGAATCAGAACACACAGCGCCACAATAAAGGTGTCTGCCACCTGGGTTTCGATTACCGTATGAATAATTTCCCCATAATACACCCGTTTGTTATCATCATTATAATCCACATGAAGAAGCTCATCGATCACATAAGCAAATTCCTTCGGCATCTTCTTGCGGACCTTTGATCTGGTATATTTGGAGGAAACCTCCTTACAAATCTGCACCAGACGATAGATGGTGATCCGCTGCCAATCCTCTGTATTCTTCCCCTCCTGAGTAAGCCTTGCCAAATTCCTGTCCGGATAATAAATCAGATTAGCTAACTCCACCTCCTCTTCCTCTGGTATAATATGTCCGAAGGTATCCCGAATCTTCTCCCGTATAATTCCAGACGCGCTGCGCAGCAGATGGATAAAAGCCTCATATTCCCCATGAAGATCACTGAAAAAATATTCCGTCCCCTTAGGCAAACCGCAGATTGCCATCAGGTTAATAATCTCACTGGAAGCAGCCTTCACGCTGGGATAATCCCTTGCCAACAATTTTAGATATGCCAAATCTCTCATATTACCCTCCAAATACCGTATTAATATCACAGATTTTTTGTTTCTCTCCCTTTTGAGCCTTGTGGAAATCCCCCATACAGCACTATAGTACCATATTTTTCCTGAAATTCACAATGAAATTTTCATGAATTTTGGTAACTATTCAGCCATGCGATAATTTGTACAAATTTTATCTCAAAAATCCCCTTGCCAAATAACGTCTTTTCGCTTATAATGTTTCTCATGGAGATATAGCTCAGCTGGGAGAGCATCTGCTTGACGTGTAGAGGGTCGTAGGTTCGAGTCCTATTGTCTCCATTCATCCGGTAAAATGTACTTTTTATATGTACATTTTATCGGTTTTTTAAAATATTCCTTTCGGATATACTTCAAAAGGAGGTTCACCCATGGAACAATTGTACGTATTCGGCACTGGCAACGCGGCTGTTACCCGCTGCTACAACACTTGCTTTGCCATCCGCGATAATGCCGGCCGTTTCTTCATGACCGATGCCGGCGGAGGGAACGGAATCTTGTCCATTCTGGAGGATATGCAAGTTTCCTTTGACCAGATTCACCATATTTTTGTCACTCATGAGCACACGGATCATATTCTGGGCATTGTGTGGATGGTTCGTTTTATCGCCACGTGCATCAAGACTGACGTTTATCCGGGTGATCTGAATATTTATTGCCATCCTGATCTGGTTCCCTCCATTGATACCCTGTGCCGTTTGACGCTTCAGGGCAAGCTTTACAAGGTCATTGGAGACAGAATCCATTTGATTCCGATTCATGATGGCGAAACCCATACCATTCTGGATTATGATGTGACATTTTTTGATATCCATTCTACAAAAGCCATACAATATGGCTTTACCACCAGACTGACCAACGGCCGCCGCCTGACCTGTGCCGGGGATGAGCCCTACAATCCGGTCTGTCGTCCCTTTGTGGAAAACAGCGACTGGCTGCTTCATGAAGCCTTCTGTCTGTACAGTGAACGGGACCGGTTTAAGCCCTACGAAAAGCATCACAGCACAGTGATGGATGCCTGCCGGCTGGCTACAGAGCTTTCCATCCCCAATCTGGTATTATGGCACACAGAGGACAAATCCATTGATCGCCGTAAAGAGATTTATACAGCAGAGGGCCGGCAGTTTTATACCGGCAATCTCTATGTTCCCAATGACCGGGAAATCATCGCCTTATAGCAGTTCAGACCATCTGAACTGCTATTTTTATTGCGCAGGCCCCCACAGTATAAGGGATAGAAATTCTTTCCTGTCTGATTGGACATAATTCTGCCTTTTCTCTGCATATACATAAGCACATACAAAAATACCATCAGTCTCTGCTGTCTTTGCATCACAAAAAAGCACTGCCTGCAGGGCCAGTGGAAAAGGGAGGATATCGAAATGAAGCCTAACCGCTTTCACCTCAGACACAAACCTGTCTCCGCTCTCATTCTGGCAGAGCTTATTACACTGACCGTCTTAGTGGCCGCACTGCCTTCCCGGCTTCCCGACCAGGTCCGGGAAATGTTTTCCCATAAGTCTTCCTCCTTAAGAGATGAATCTCAGTCAGTTTCCTCCCAGGCATCGAAAGCCAGTGATTCCAACGGAAAAGGTTATATCAAATGGGTGGATTTTGACGTGACTGCCGGGGCTATGCGCCAGGCTCTCCGATATGATGTGGATTCCTATAGTCAGGAGCTGCATTTTAACTGGCTGGAGCTCTTGGCTTACTTAGGCGCCCGGTATGGAGGAGATTTTTCCCGTTTCAAAGAAAGCGATATGGATGCATTGGTTCAAAAGATGCAAGATGGAGCTTCCATGGAGGAACTGACTGCTGACATGAAATATTATTCCTATTACCTAAATGCTTATGGCGCGGTATTAGGCGGAATGACGGGTGTCTACGAAGTCCAGATTCCGGACGAAGCCACTAAAGAACCTGTCTGGGTCACCAAATATGGCCTCAAAGCCTTCTCCCCCATCGCCAAAAACTATCCCTACAATGATTATGATGATTTTGGTGTCTCCCGCAGCTATGGCTTCAAGCGTCAGCATCTGGGGCATGACCTGATGGGGCAGGTTGGAACCCCTGTGATTGCTGTGGAATCCGGTTATGTGGAAGCAATTGGCTGGAACCAGTACGGCGGCTGGCGGCTGGGAATCCGCAGCTTTGACAAAAAGCGGTACTACTACTATGCTCATCTGCGAAAAAACTATCCCTACCACAAAACCTTACAGGAGGGAAGCTATGTTCAGGCCGGGGATGTAATTGGATACCTGGGCCGAACCGGTTACAGCTCTACGGAAAACACCAACAATATCGATGAACCGCATCTTCACTTTGGCATGCAGCTTATCTTTGACGAGTCGCAAAAAGACGGAAATAACGAGATTTGGATCGATTGCTATGAACTAATCAAATTTCTTGCCATGAATCGCTCCGAAACCGTAAAAAACCAGGATACGAAAGAATATTACCGAGTTTACCAAATGAAAGACCCCGCCATTCCTGGCGGGGCCAAAAGTCAATCCATCAATGAGTCCTGAACCGGCGAACCCTATAACAAAGAAAATTTTTGTAAAAATCAATTATTCTTTAAATGCCCGTTCTTGTCAAGAATATATCCGTCCGGGGTGGTGCCATTTGTCAGCATCTCCCCGGTATCCTCCTTACAATAGTATCTCTCTCCGTCCCATTCAATCCAACCGGTCTTCATATATCCGTTCTCATCAAAGAAATACCACTTTTTATCAATCTGCTCCCAGTTATTCTGAGTGTAGGTTCCGTCATCGTGCTGATACCACCAAAGGTCCCCTTCCTTCTTCCATTCTCCTGTCATAGGAATACCCGGAACCGTCCCGTTCCGTATGGCATCTCCCATTTCATTGGAAATGGTAAGAACCTCTGACTCCATCCATTTACCCTTGTTTTCCTGGTTCTGCTTATTGACTGCCCGGACCTTTACTTGATAAGAACCAGGCTTATACATTTGATCTGTATAATCATAGAAGGTTTGTTCTGTACTCTGATAGGTGGCTCCGATTCCTGTCCCGTTCCTGTACAGACGCAGCTCATAGGAACCGGCTCCCAAAACCTCGTCCCAGACCGCGAAGCCTCCGTCCGTCAACATCACCTGGGTTTCCTTCCCCACCATCTCCTGCATGGAGGGCAGCTTCACCCGCAGGGCCAGAATTTCCGAAGAGCTTTGTTTGGTGGCTTTCACATAAGTAGCCCCGGTCAGCTTTACCGAGCTGGCCTTTGTCAGAGAAAAATAGTATCCCTCATCAGCGCTCAAATAAATAGTAATCTCCGGAACATCGTCCTCCACCCATTCAAAGCCGAAATTCTCAATCTCGTAATAATCATAATTGTAATGCTTTCCCCGAACGTCTATTTCAATTTCCTCGTCCCCGTATTTTGCACCCAACTCAATATTTGCTTCCACATCAACAGTAACTGACGAAATCTTTTTTCTTTTTGCGGCAAAAGAAGAAATTGTCATCATTCCTGCCAACATCGTCACCGTAAGAGTGAGGCCACATATTTTCTTCCAATTAGACACGCATCAACTTCCCCCTTTTCCTGTAACTCGCATTTAATTTCCAAATTTGATTTCACTTTATTACATTTTTTCCTCACTGTCAAGCAATTTCCCTATTTTGTAATTTTTAAACATAAATCGTAAGATAGCCCTCTGGCTATCCATTTTTCACCCTGTCATTCCCTAAAAACAAAAATGCCTGAAATCCATCTCTTATAATAAAATGAATCTCAGACACTCTTTTGCAGGCTATATACACAGTCTCCGACCCAATCAGCAAAATGATTGAGGCGAACATAAAAAGCAGCCTTTTGTATTCAAAATCATTTGGCGTAGTCTGTGGCGCGGGATTCCCGAATCACATTTACCTTGATCTGTCCCGGATAATCCAGCTCATTTTCTATACGCTTGGAAATCTCACGGGCCATCAGGATCATGTCGTCATCACTCACCTGCTCCGGAATCACCATAATACGAACCTCCCGGCCGGCCTGAATCGCATAGGATTTATCCACTCCCTTAAAGGAATTGGTAATATCCTCCAACTGTTTCAATCTGTTTGTATATGTCTCCAGAGTCTCCCGCCTTGCACCAGGCCTTGCTGCGGATATGGTATCAGCAGCCTGGATAATGCAGGCAATCAGGCTCTGCGGCTCAACATCGCCATGATGAGATTCCACAGAATTAATCACAACCGCTGATTCTTTGTATTTCCTACACAGATCAGCTCCCAGCTGTACGTGGGATCCCTCCATCTCATGATCGATGGACTTACCAATATCATGTAACAAACCAGCCCGCTTTGCCATGCGGACATCCACACCTACCTCAGCTGCCAAAAGGCCTGCCAGCTGGGCAACCTCCATGGAATGTTTCAGTGCGTTCTGTCCATAGCTGGTCCTGAACTTCATCTTGCCAAGAAGCTTCACCAGTTCCGGGTGAATCCCGTGAATCCCTACCTCCAGGGTAGCGGCCTCACCGTCCTCCCGCATGTTGGCTTCCACCTCCCGCTGCGCCTTCTCAACCATCTCTTCAATCCTGGCCGGATGAATCCGTCCATCTACAATCAGGCGTTCCAAAGCGATCCTGGCGACCTCCCGCCGGATCGGGTCAAAACCTGACAACACCACCGCTTCCGGCGTATCATCAATAATCAGCTCCACCCCGGTCATTGTCTCCAGGGTACGAATATTCCGTCCCTCACGTCCAATGATGCGTCCCTTCATCTCATCACTGGGAAGCTGCACTACGGACACGGTCGTCTCCGCCACGTGATCCGCCGCGCATCGCTGAATGGCGGTAACCACATAATCCCTTGCTTTTTTGTCTGCCTCTTCCTTTGCCTTGCTTTCCAAATCCTTGACAAGCCGGGCAGTGTCGTGTTTGACCTCTGCCTCTACAGATTTCAAAAGATATTCCTTGGCCTGTTCTGTGGTCAGACCAGATATTCTTTCCAGTTCCTGCATTTCCTTGTCATACAATGCCTCTACCTCCGCATTGCGTTTGTTCAAGGCTTCCTCCCGGGCGGCAATGCCTGCCTCCCGCTTTTCCATGTTCTCTGCTTTTTTGTCTAAATTCTCTTCCTTACTCAGTACACGTCTCTCATAGCGCTGAAGCTCTGCCCGTCTTTCTTTTGTCTCTTTATCCAGCTCATTCTTAGTCTTTAAAGACTCTTCCTTCGCCTCTAGGAGAGCTTCTCGCTTCTTTGTCTCTGCCGTCTTTAGCGCTTCATCTATTATTTCTCTGGCCTTTTCTTCTGCGGTCCCAACCTTGCTCTCATAGGTTTTGATCCGGTGGTTGATCGCAAGCTTCCAGATAATAAATGCCACAACTACCAGCACAATGATAAAAATCCCCAGCATTGTACCAATTAAAGTCGCTGTCTCTGACACAGGAGCACCTCCTTATTTAGTTTTCATTGTACAAGAATACAACATCTCAATTTTAAACTGTTTTGTGCACTATGTCAAGTAAATTAAAGGCTTTTCCAACCTTTTTCCAGCGGCCGAATGTGACCATTCAGGCAAAAAACAGGTACCATCTGCACTTATTCCTCAAGCTGTGCCATCACTCTGCGGACGGCTTCATAGGGGTAACCGCGCCTGGCCAGGAAAGCCGTCAGCCGGCGATATTGATCCGGGGGCAGCTCCTGGCCGGAGACATACCCCTTTTTTCTGAGCCAGTAGGATATCTGGGAATCCTCATCCACAGGATTCTCCTCAAAGGCCTCATCAATCAGCTCCCTCAAAATTCCCTTTTGCGCCAGCTCTCCCCGAAGCCGGGATATGCTCTTTCTGGCAGAATAAGCGCGGATATACCTCCGTACATACTCCCTGTCGTCTATATAGCGGTACTCCTCCAAAAATATCATGGTATTCTCTATATCGTCTTCGGAATATCCCCGCTCCCTAAGCTTTCTGCGCATCTCGCTGGCGGTCCGGTCGCATCGCTCCAAAAGAGTGAGAGCGCAATCCCGCACCGGACGCTGTCTGAACGGTCGCCCGGCAGAGACAGCCCCCGAATATGAGCTATTCATCCTTAGCCTTTATCTTTTTGTCTGCTTCCGCAGCCGGAGCAGGCGCCGGGGTTGCTTCTGCCTCCGCTATCACCACATCACCCTGAAGCCCGTACTGTTCCCGGACCTTCCGCTCGATCTCGGCGCACACCCCGGCATTCTCCCGAAGATAATTCTTGGCATTCTCCCGCCCCTGTCCGATCTTTACCCCATTGTAGGCATACCAGGCGCCGCTCTTTTCCACAATATTCTCTTTGGCTGCCAGATCAAGAATATCTGCCTCTCTTGATATGCCCTGACCAAACATAATGTCAAACTCTGCCTCCCTAAAGGGCGGGGCAATCTTATTCTTGACAACCTTTACACACACATGGTTGCCGATCATCTCCCCTCCCTGCTTCAAGGCTTCTTTCCGGCGCACATCCAGACGCACGGAGGCATAAAACTTCAAAGCCCGTCCGCCAGTGGTAGTCTCCGGGTTGCCAAACATGACACCCACCTTCTCCCGGAGCTGATTGATAAAAATCACGGAACAGTTTGTCTTGCTGATCACACCGGTCAGTTTTCTTAAAGCCTGGGACATCAGTCGCGCCTGTAGTCCCACGTGGGAGTCTCCCATCTCGCCGTCAATCTCAGCCTTGGGAACCAGAGCCGCCACAGAGTCCACAATCACGATATCCACCGCGCCGGAACGGACCATGGTCTCCGTGATCTCTAAAGCCTGCTCGCCGTTGTCCGGCTGAGAAATATACAGATTGTCAATATCCACGCCAATATTTCTGGCATACACAGGGTCCAGCGCATGCTCCGCGTCAATAAACCCGGCAATCCCTCCCCGCTTCTGAACCTCTGCCACCATGTGAAGAGCCACGGTGGTCTTACCGCTGGACTCAGGTCCGTAGATCTCAATCACCCTTCCCTTGGGTACCCCGCCCAGTCCCAGTGCAATATCCAGGCTGAGAGAGCCGGTGGGTACGGTCTCCACATTCATATTGGTGCGGGAATCTCCCAGCTTCATAATCGATCCTTTACCATAAGACTTCTCTATCTGTGTAATGGCCGCATCCAGTGCTTTTAACTTATCATCCTTATTCATATTACCCTCCATGCGAACAAGTGTTCTTCTCTAAACCTCATCATAGTACATTCTCTCTCAAAAGTCAACTGTTTTTCTTTCTTTTTGTATTTTTCGTTCTCAATCCTGAATGAAGGCGACACGCCAGATAAAAGACCGAATAGTCTTTGAATCATCTCTCTGCAACAAATCTTCCCCGAAAATTCTTAAGCTGATGAAAAATCCCCAATATGGTAACCGTCCGATTGGCTACACTGAACACTACTATGTAGTTCATCCCCGGAACTACCGCTTCCCGGTATCCTCTGTCATACAAATACTCGTCACAGCTTACCGGAAACTGCAGCGGATTGCACTCCAGGCGGCCATAGATACTCTCAATACCATCCATAAGACGATTGGCCGCCGGCTCATTCTTCAATTCAAACAGCTGATAATACACAAGTCTGTCAAGCAGCTCCTCCGCCCGCTCCGTCACAATCAACCTATATCCCATACTTCGCCCTCATCTCTGCCAATGACTTCCGGGCATCTTTCACCTGTCCTTCCTCCGCTTGCTTTCCAGACAGCTCCAAATCCTGATACATGGCAAGCTGCTTTGCCATGCTCTCATAAATCTCCATACTCATAATCGCCATATCTCCATATCCATTCTTTGTAATAAAAACCGGTCCCTCCGTCCTATGACACAATTCGGATATCTCCGAGGTGTTCTTCAATTCTTTGATTGGAATAATCTGCGGCATAACATCACACCCCCTTATTTATCCATAATCATACCATAATTATGGTATGATTGCAAGCACTTTTTTTATTATTTTCCCTATAAATCCTAACCATAGTTTAGCTCCACAACTGTTTGCTCATGTGATATAAAGAAGTAAAAGAAGTGTAAAAAATTTTGCCGTTCCCTGTCCGGCTGACTGC